>DATCMB010000004.1 GCA_036563615.1 Candidatus Binatia bacterium | reverse complement strand
CGTCAAGCCGCACGCGAGCAACCTCAGCGTCGATCCAGGCTTCGTTGCGCCGGAGGAGGGGCGCTTCGAGCTGCGACAAGCGGCCGGCGAGGAGCCAGCGAGCCCGCTCGTGAATGCAGGGAGCGGGGCGGTCGACGAGGTGGACATCGACGGCTCGACGGCGAGCGACGGCGCGCCGGACACGGGCATCGCCGACCTGGGCTTCCACGCGGGGGCGAGCGCGTCGGCGAGCGCGCCGGGCGGACCGGGACCGTCGCTGCCGCCGGGTCCGACGCCCGTGCCGTCGCCGACGCCGTACCATCCCCCGCTGCCGGGCAGCGGCGAGACCTACTGGGTCGACCCGGTCGACGGCGACGACGGCCGTGACCCGAGCGAGGCGCGCTCGCCCGACACCGCCTGGCAGAGCCTCACGCGCGCGATCAACGCCGCCGCGCCCGGCGACACGATCGTGCTGCGCGCCGGCCTCTACGAGGTGCAGGCCGACGTCAAGCAAGACTCCCTGACCCTCGAGGGCGAGGGCGCGCTCGGCGACGTCGTCATCGCGCCGCCGCCGGGCAAGGCGGGCGTGTACATCAACGGCTACGCGAACGTCCGGGTGCGCAACCTGGTCGTCCAGGGCGCGGCGCAGGGCATCGTCGCGCGCTCGGCGCCCGATCTCGTCGTGAGCGGGGTCGCGGTGGTGTCGAGCGCCTCGAACGGCATCGTCGTCGAGGACAGCCCGAACGCGTGGATCGAGAACTCGATCGTCACCGGCTCGGGCGCGATGGGCATCAAGCTCAGGCAGTCGGCGCCGGTCTACGTGCGCAACAACCTGGTGTACGCCAATGCCGACTGGGGCATCTCGCTCGACGACACGGCCGGGGATGCGCAGCCGCCGTCGACCGGCAACGTGGTCGCGTTCAACACCGTGCACGCGAACCGCTCGGGCGTGCGTCTGCTGAACGCGAGCGGCGAGGTGCGCGACAACTCGATCACGTCGCAGCGTGACGTCGGCCTCTACCTCGCGGCGCCGGACGTGACCGTGCACCACAACAACCTCTCGGCCAACGGCCGCGACCGCGACCAGAAGAACGACTACCTGCCGTCACTCGCGTTCTGGCAGAACCTGAGCGTCAATCCGCGCTACGTGCGTCCGTCCGGTGCGGACGGCCTGCTCGGCGGCGACGGCTGGCGCGACGACGACTTCCGCCTGCAGCAGCTCGCGGCGGGCGACGCGCAGCAGAGCCCGCTGGTCGACGCTGGCTCGGGCGAGGTCGACGCGCTCGACATCGGCGGCTCGACCGCGCGCGACGGCGCGCCGGACACGGGCATCGCGGACATCGGCTTCCACTACGACGCGCCTGCGGGCGTCGAGCCGCCGCCGGCGATGCCGATCGGCGACAACCTGCAGCGTACGTTCCACGTCAGCGCGACGCTCGGTGACGACTCGCGCAGCGTCGGCACGGCCCGCCACCGCGAGACGCCCTGGCGGACGATCGCGCGCGCGCTGCGCAGCGCCGTGCCCGGCGACACCATCGTCGTCCTGCCGGGCACGTACGACGAGACCGTGCAGGTCAAGGTCGCGGGCGTGACCGTGCTCGCCGACGTGCCTGGCGACGTGGTGATCGCGCCGAGCAGCGGCAACGGCGTCACCCTGCAGGCGCCGGACGTGATCGTCGACGGCTTCGTCGTCGAGGGCGGCGCGACCGGCATCTCGGTGCTGGCGACCGCGCCGCGCGCGCGCATCCGCAACTGCGCGGTGATCGGCGCCTCGACCGACGGCATCCGTGCGGTCGACCTCGAGGAGGTCGCGATCGAGAGCTCGATCGTCGCGAGCGCGGGCGGCTCCGGCGTGCGGCTGAAGCGCGTCGGCGGCGCGCTCGTGCGCAACAACCTGATCTACGCGAACGGCGAGTGGGGGATCAGCCTCGACGCGTCCGGTGCGCCTTCGGTGTCGACCGGCAACGTGATCGCCCACAACACGGTGTACGCGAACGCCTCGGGTAACGTCGCGATGCTGAACGCGCTCGGCGAGGTGCGCGACAACCTGATCGTCGGCTCGCCCGGACGCGGCCTGCGGCTCGACCTGCCGGGAGTGCTGCTGCTGCACAACGGGTTTGCCGGCAACGGCACGGCGATCCACCCGTCGACGTACCTGTTCTCGTGCGACGGCTGCGCCGAGAACCGTCCGCTCGAGCCGGGCTTCGTCGATCCCGCGGGCGCGGACGGCGTGCTCGGCGGCGTCGGCTGGCGCGACGACGACTTCCGCCTGCGCAGCGCCGCGGACGGCGGCACGCCGAGCGAGGCGATCGACGCGGGCTCGACGCCCGCGGCGTCGGCGGAGATCGGCGGCACGACGTCGACCAGCGGCTTGCCCGACGAGGACGCGATCGACCTCGGCTTCCACTACGCCGACACGTCGCGCGCGCAGCCGGTTCCCGCGGCGGCGATGCCCTGACGGCACGGCGCGGGCGCCCAGCATGGCCGCGGGGCGCCCTGCGCCTCGCCCCGGACCCGCGCGCCAGCGCCCCAGCCGCCTGCGGCAGCCGCGAAGATGTTCTTGACGTCGTCCTCGGACGAGACCTCGGCGGGCGGCGGTCCTCACCGCCGCCCGCCCCGCTTCAGAAGCGCGAGCGCTCGCTAGTAGTCGCGTACGGCTCGCGGGAAGCTCGCGAGATCCTTGTTGGCGGCGCCAACGAAGCCCGGCGACACGTACACGTAGTAGGCGTACCGGGGCGCGTCGGCGACCGTGGAGGACGACCAGTAGTGGCTCGGGAAGGTGTGCCCCGGGATCGACACGCAGGGGATGTGGGTACAGTTCGGGTATTGCGCGTCGAGCATCGAGCGTAGCTCGCCGATCGTTGGAATCCGCCAGTCACAGTGATCGGCGAAGCAGCCCGTCGTCGTGCTGCCGTCGTTCGACACGCCGCCGTTCAACGTGGCGAGGAATTCCGTGAACAGCGTGCCGTTCGGCTCCGTCTCCCCGGACGTCGTGCTCCACGTGTACTGGTTCCCCCAGTCGTGCACGCTCCCGTCCTCGGTCTTGATCTCCCACTGAAGCCCGGTGTTCAGATCGACCGCCGTGCCGTCGCCGTTGTCGAGCCACCGGCACGAGGTGTTTTTCCTCGCGGCAGCCTTGTCCGCCGCCGCGATGGCCTTGGCGGAGCTGGCCTCGCACTTCGCGACGTTTGGCGTCTTGCCGAGCACTCCTTGCGTCGCTCGCCCAGGATGCACGCCTTGCGTGTACGGAGGGCGTTCAGCTTGGCCGCCTGACACTTCTGCTCTGGCGTCGGCGCTGCCTCGGCCGCGCTCGCCAGCGCCAGGGGCAAGATCAGGGTCCAGATCGTCGCTTGCGTCCACCACGGCTTCGTGCGCGGTCGCCTCGCAGCGCGCGCGCCCGATCTTGACGCCGAGCTAAGAAGGTCGCGAGCGCGCCGCAGCGCCGGGATCGACCATCGCCAGCAGCCGCGCGAGCGTGCGGTTGAGCGGCGTCGGCACGCCCGCGCGCTCGCCGGCGCGCACCACCGCGCCGTTCAGCGCGTCCCACTCGAGCCGCTTGCCGCGCTCGAGGTCCTGCAGCATCGAGGTGCGGAAGTCGGGCAGCACGCGTCGGCTGTGCTCGAGCGTCGCGTCGATGCGCACCGGTACGTCGATGCCGAGCCCGCGCGCGACGGCGAAGGTCTCCTGCATCAGGTCGCGGATCAGCGCCTCGCCCGGTCCGCCGTCGAGCGCCGCGCTCACCGTGCGGCGCGTGAGCGCGGTCACCGGATTGAACGCCGCGTTCCACGCGAGCTTGTCCCACACGACGCGCAGGATGCTCGACGACACGCGGTGCTCGATCCCGGCCTGCGTGAGCCAGCCTGAGAGGCGCTCGGCGCGCGCCGAGCGCGTGCCGTCGACCTCGCCGTACACGAGCTGGGCCGCGCCCGAGTACTTGATGACGCCCGGCGACTCGATCTCGGAGCCGATGTAGGTGACGGTCTGCATCAGCGGCGCGAGCCCCGCGACGCGCGCGATCACGTCCTCGTTCTCGGGGCCGTTCTGCAGCGAGAGGACGATCGTGTCGGGACCCGCGCACGGCGCGAGCAGACGCGCCGCGGTCTCGGTGTCGTACGACTTGACGGTGACCAGAACGAGGTCGGCGACGCCGTACGTGCGCGGATCCTCGTACACCTCGACGCGCGAGGTGCGCTCGCTGCCGTCCGGGTAGCGCACGCGCAGGCCGTGCGTGCGGATCGCGTCCGCGTGCGCGCCGCGCGCCACCACCGCGACGTCGTGTCCGCCCTGCGCGAGCGCGCCCGCGTAGTAGCCGCCGACGCCGCCTGCACCGATCACCAGCGCGCGCACGACGGTCCCCCAGCGATCAAGAACGAACCTCGCGTGATCAGAACTGGACGCGCGGCACCTGCTGCGCGGACTCCGGCGCCTCGAAGTACTCGGCCGGCTTGAAGCCCAGGCAGCCCGCGAACAGCGCCGTCGGGATCTGCTTGATCGACGTGTTGTACGCGCGCACCGCCTCGTTGTAGCGCCGCCGCTCGGTCGCGATGCGGTTCTCCGTTCCGGCGAGCTCGTCGGAGAGACGCGCGAACTGCGCATTGGCCTTCAGGTCGGGATAGGCCTCGGCGAGCGCCAGCAGGCGTCCGAGCGCGCCCGAGAGCTGGTTCGACGCCTCGATCTGCTCCTCGCGCGTGCCGGCGGCGAGCAGCCGCGAGCGCGCGTTCGCGACCGCGGTGAAGATCTCCTGCTCGTGCTTCGCGTAGCCCTTGGTCACCTCGACCAGGTTCGGGATCAGGTCGTTGCGCCGCTGCAGCTGGTTCTCGACCTGCGACCACTGCGCGTCGATCGCCTCGCGCTGCTGCACGAGCGTGTTGTACGAGCCGCAACCGCTCGCGAGGAGAACGAGCACCGGAAGCCCAACCAAGAGCCGTCTCGTCATCACCATCTCCCTCCGGCTCCGCCGCCGCCGAAGCCGCCGCCGCCGAAGCCACCAAAGCCGCCACCGCCGCCGAACCCGCCACCGAGGCCGCCGAAGCCGCCGCGTCCCCCCATACCACCTGGGAAGATGATCGGCGCGCCGAAACCGCCTCGCCGACCACGTCGGTAGTGTCGCCCGCCGCCGCCGACCGCATTGATCAGCGCCGACACCAGCAGGAAGAGCAGGATGAAGCCGAGGAGCCCGAGGGCGCCGCTTCCGCCGCTGCGCGGGCGTCGGCGCACGGGCTCGGGCGCGCCGGTGAGCTTCACGCCGTACTCGGCCGCGATCAGCGCGGCCATCGTCTGCGTCGCCTCGAGGATGCCGCGCGAGTAGTCGCCGGCGCGGAACGCCGGCACGATGAGCGTGTCGCGGATCTCGCCGACCCTGCCGTCGGGCAGCGCGCCCTCGACGCCGTAGCCGGTCAGGATCTGCAGCTCGCGGTCGTCGACCGCGACCAGGAAGACGACGCCGTTGTCCTTGTCCTTGGCGCCGGGCTTCCACTGCTCGGCGATCGCCATCGCGTAGTCGAAGGCGGTCTCGGGCTCGGTCGAGCGCACGGTGACGATCGCGATCTCGGCGCCGGTCTTCTGCTGCAGCTCGCGGATCAGCGCTTCGAGCCGACGCTTGGTCGGCACGTCGATGACGTTCGCGAAGTCGTTGACGAAGCCCTGCGGCTTGGGGACCGCGATCTGCTGCGCGTGCGCGGATACCGCCGCAAGCAGCACGAGCGCGCACGCGAGGACGGGTGCGACGCGGCAGGCGAGCACGCGCGAGCGCGCGCCGGGCGCGCTCCGAAGACGCAGAGCCGTCACGCGCTCAGCCCCCGTGCCCGTCGACCAGCCGCACCAGCGCCTCGACCTCGCGCAGCACGACCGCGAGCAGGTCGTCGAGGTCGGCGCCCGTCGGCCACGCCTCGCGTCCCTCGCGGAGCGCGTCGAGCCGCGGCAGCGCGCGCAGCCGAACTCCCGAATGCCGCTCGATCGCCTCGAACAGCGCCGTGCCGCGTCCGGGACGCTCGCCGGACGACGAGCGCAGCAGCGCGCGCTCGACCACCACCAGCGCCGACTCGAGCGCAGCGAGCGCGTGCTGCAGCTCGGCGTCGGGCGGACGGTGCACCGCGAGCGCGCGCAGACGCAGCAGCATGCTGCGCGACTCGCGCTCCGCCTGCTCGCGCAGACGCGCCGGCAGCACGCGGACGCCCGCCAGCAGATCCTCGCCGTGCAGCACGCGGTGCCGCTCGCGCATGTCGTCGAGCTCGATCGGGAACGCGTCGGCCGCGTCGCGCAGGAACGCCGGCGTGACGACGAGCGGTGTCGCGAAGCGCAGGTCCTCGCGCGCCTCGCGCGCGAGGATCGTGCCGATCAGGCGCAGGTCGGCGAACTCCACCTCGCGGAGGACCAGCAAGAGATTGACGTCGGAGTGCGCTGGCGAGAACTCCTCGCCGGCGGCGCTGCCGTACACCGCGATCGAGACGACGCGCTCGCCGAGCGCCTGCGCCAGCGCCGCCGCCGCCTGTTCGATGCGGCGGGCAGTCTCGGCGGCGGGCTTCACGGCTCAGAGAGATAGGCTGCAGGGCGGAGGAATCAAGCCGCGAAGCGGATCGGCAGCGAGCCGAGCACGCGGAACAGCGATCGTCCCCACTCGAGGCGCTCGCTCTCGAGCTCGAGGTCGCGAAAGCGCGTCACCAGGCCGCCGATCGCCTCCTGCGCCTCCATGCGCGCCAAGTGCGCGCCGAGGCAGTAGTGCACGCCGCCGCCGAAGGCGAGGTTCGGCGCCCCCTGGCGCGTGACGTCGAAGCGGTCGGGATCGGGGAACACCGCGGGGTCGCGGTGGGCGGCCGCGAGGAAGGCCATCACCATCGCGTCCTTCGGGATCCGCTTGTCGCCGAACCGCGTGTCCTCGCGCAGGTAGCGCACGGTGAGCAGGATCGGTCCGTCGTAGCGCAGGCACTCCTCGACCGCGTTCGGCACGAGCGACGGATCCGAGCGCAGCAGCGCGAGCTGATCGGGGTGGCGGATCAGCGCGAGCACGCCGTTGCCGATCAAGCCGATCGTCGTCTCGAAGCCCGCGATCAGCAGCCCGATCGACTGCGAGATGAGCTCGGTCGGGCTCAGGCGATCGCCTTCCTCCTCGGCGCGGATCAGGTCGCTCAGCAGGTCGTCGCCGAGACGCTTGCGACGCTCCTCGATCAGCGCCTCGAAGTAGTCGCGCAGCGCCGCTGCCGCGGCCGCGCCGCGCTCGAGCACCTCGGGCGGCGCGAACAGCGCGGCCAGCAGGTGGGTCGCGTCGGCCGTCCACTCGGTGAAGCGGTCGCGGTCGGAGAGCGGCACGCCCATCATCTCGCAGATCACGGTGGCCGGCACCGGCAGCGCGAGGTCGGCGATGACGTCCATGCGGCCGTCGGCGGCGACGCGGTCGAGCTGGCGCGTGACGATCTCGCGCACGTGCGCGCGCAGACGCGTGACGGCGTTCGGCGTGAAGGCCTTGCTCACCAGGCGGCGCAGCCGCGTGTGGTCGGGCGGGTCCTGCTGCAGCATGAACTCGCTCGGCCCGCCGGGCAGTCGCGCCTCGCCGATGCGCGTGCCGTCGCTCCTGCGCACGCCGACCGGCACGTCCTTCAGCAGGCGCTCGACGTCCGCGTAGCGGGTGAGCCGCCAGAAGCCGAGCGGCGTGAGATTGACCGGGTCGACCTCGCGCAGGTGCGCGAGATAGGGGTGTGGGTTCTCGCGGACCGCGGGATCCATCGGATCGACGCCGCGCCACGGGTCGTTCGGGTCGACGTTCGCGAGCCTCGCCGCGTGTGCGCCGTCGGCCGCCTGGCTGGACATCCTCGCGCTCCTCGGCGAAAGCTCCGCGTCCGCGGTCCATTGCGAGACGAGGCTCGTTCGCCCGAATGTCCTCCAGCCCTACCAGATCGGCCGCCGACGGAGAAAGCACGGGGCTCGCGCGCGCCGTGCGCGCGTTCTTCGCCGAGGCGCGCGCGGCCGTGCTGTTCCTCGTCGGCTCGCGCGCGACGCGCGTGCCGCGCGACGTCGCGCGCGGCAGCATGCTCTTTCCGGCGATCGGCTTCGTGCAGGGCGTGCTCGTCGCGGCGCTGCTGCTCGGCGCGGCGCGGCTCGATCTGCCGCGGGTCGCGCTCGCGCTGCTCGGCGTCGCGCTGCTCTGGCTCGCGAGCCGCGGCACGCTGCTCGCGGGGCTCGCGCGGCTCGTGGGTGCGCTCGGGTCGGCGAAGCGCGGAGGTCGCGACGCGGCGCTGGCGCGCCTCGAGGACGGCGGACTCGGTGCCGCCGGCGCGATCGTCTGCGCGCTGGTCCTGGTCGCCAAGGCGGGCGCGCTCGCGCTCCTCGACGGCGGCGCGCTCGACCGCGGCACGCTGGCGCTCGCCGTCGTGCTCGCCGCGACGCTCGGGCGCTGGGCGCTCGTCGTGCAGGCCTACGGCTCGCTGCCGGCTCGCGAGCAGGACTTCGAGGCGACGCTCGTGCGCGAGATGAAGTTCCGCGAGTTCGGCGTCGCGAGCGTGAGCGCGATGGCGGCGACGCTCGCGCTCAGCAACGCGATGGGCGTCGTGCTGCTGATCGGCTCGGGCAGCGTCGCGGTCGGGCTTCGCATCGTCGTGCACCGCGCGTTCGGCGGCGTCACGGCGACGACCGTGCGCGCGGGCGGCGAGCTGTGCGAGGCCGTCGTGCTGCTGCTCGCCGCGGCGCTGGTCGCGCTCGCACGCGCGCTCGGCGCGTGAGGCGCGGTACGCGTGGAGCTCAGTCCGCGTGCTGCTCGCGGACGCTAGGCATCGGCGGCGGACGCCGCGTCGCCCGGCGTCACGCCGCGCAGCGCGAGACGCGCAGCGGCAGCGGCGAGGGCAGGGGGCTCGCGCCGCGCAGCATCGCGCGCGTCTCCTCGATCTGCGCGAGCGCCGCGGCGAGCTCGCGGCGGTGACGCTTGACGACGCGCCGCTCGAGGTCGGCGACGGCCGCCGGCTCGCGCCACGCGAGCTCGCCGTCGCGGGTCGCGAAGCGGAAGCCGTAGATCTCGAGCTTGGTCAGCAGGCGGATCGGCGGGATCGAGGCGTGCACCCGCAGCCCGACGAAGGTCGCGCCGCGGCGCTCGATGCCGAGCGCCTCGAGGTGGCGCACGAAGGTGATGTCCGGAATCGCCGGCAGCCCCTCGGACGCGGCGAACAGCTCGTAGCTCTCGAGCAGCGTGCGCAGCGGGGTCTCGGCGGTCGGGTCGCGCAGGACGGCGAACGCGAGCCACTCGCTCATCTCGGGCGGCAGTGAGCGCAGCCAGCCCGGATGCCAGGTGCGGCTCGGGTTGGTCACCACGCGACGCCGGCGTCGATGTTCCGAGGTGGGCATCGCGCGGGATAAAACGCGCGCTCGCCTCGAAGTCAATGCGCGGACGCGGCGCTCGAGCGCGGGGCGGGCGCCGTTCCGACGTGCGGCCTCGCGTCCGTCTGCGGGGCTGGTTTGCCCCCTCGCGGAGCCGGTGCTACCCCGAACGGATCATGAAAGAGGGCATCCACCCGAACTACGACGTCAGCCGGATCATCTGCAGCTGCGGCACCGTGATCGAGACGCGCTCGACCCGCAAGGAGATCCACGTCGAGGTCTGCTCGAACTGCCATCCGTTCTACACCGGCAAGCAGAAGATCATGGACGTCGCGGGACGCGTGGAGCGCTTCAACCGTCGCTACAAGAAGGGTGGCGCCGCAGCCGCGACGCCGCCTGCCGAGCAGGCCAGCTCCTGATCCGGCCGTGGCCCGGCCACGGCCCGTGACCTCGGGACCGGAGGAGCCGCGACCGGGGCGCGCCGATGCTTGAAAAGCTCGAGGACGTCGAGAAGCGCTACCACGACCTCGAGGCGATGCTGGTCGACCCGGCCATCATCGCCAATCGCAAGGAGTTCGTGCGCGTCAGCCGCGAGCGCTCGGCGATGGAGGAGCTCATCGCCCGCTACCGCGACTGGAAGAAGGTGGTCGCGGAAGAGCGCGAGCTCGTGGCGCTGCTCGACGACGCCGACCCCGAGATGCGCGAGATGGCGAGCAGCGAGCTGCCCGGCATCCGCGCGCGCAAGGAGGAGCTCGAGGCGACCTTGCGCCTGCTGCTCGTCCCGCGCGATCCGAACGACGACAAGAACGTCATCCTCGAGATCCGCGCCGGAACGGGCGGCGAGGAAGCCTGCCTGTTCGCCGCCGACCTGTTCCGGATGTACGCGCGCTACGCCGAGTCGCGCGGCTGGCGGGTCGAGGTGCTGAGCTCGAACGCGACCGGGCTCGGCGGCTTCAAGGAGATCATCGCGTCGATCGAGGGCGCCGGCGCCTACAGCCGCTTGAAGTACGAGGGCGGCGTGCACCGCGTGCAGCGCGTGCCGGCGACCGAAGCGTCGGGACGCATCCACACCTCCGCCGTCACCGTCGCGGTGCTGCCCGAGGCCGACGAGGTCGACGTCGAGATCGACGAGAAGGATCTGCGCATCGACGTCTTCCGCTCGTCGGGACCCGGCGGCCAGAGCGTCAACACCACCGACTCCGCGGTGCGCGTCACGCACCTGCCGACCGGCATCGTGGTGAGCTGCCAGGACGAGAAGTCGCAGCACAAGAACAAGGCGAAGGCGCTCAAGATCCTGCGCGCGCGGCTCCTCGAGCGCGCCGAGGAGGAGCAGCGCGCCGCGGTCGCGGCGAACCGCAAGTCGATGGTCGGCTCGGGCGACCGCTCGGAGCGCATCCGGACGTACAACTTCCCGCAGAACCGCGTCACCGATCACCGCATCAACCTGACGACGCACGCGCTCGACCGCGTGCTCGAGGGCGAGCTCGAGCTCATCATCGAGCCGCTGGTGACGTGGCATCAGACCGAGGCGCTGAAGGCCCAGTCGGCTTGACGGCCAAGGCGGGCACGATCGGCGCGGCGCTCGCCGACGCGACGGCCCGCCTGGAGGTCTCCGGCGTCGACGGCGCCCGCCTCGACGCCGAGGTGCTGCTCGCGCACGTGCTGGGCGGCACGCGGACGACGCTCTTCGTCCGGCGTGACGAGGCGCTCGCGGCGGCGCAGGTCGCGCGCTTCTTGGAGCTGGTCGCGCGGCGCGCGGCGGGCGAGCCGGTCGCGTACCTCACCGGCGAGCGCGAGTTCTACTCGCTGAGCTTCGCCGTCGATCCGCGCGTGCTGATTCCACGCCCGGAGACGGAGCTCGTGGTCGAAACGGCGCTCGAGGCGCTGCGCGTCCTGCGCGACGAGGGCGGTCGCGGGCGGCTGCGGGTCGTCGACGTCGGCACCGGCAGCGGCGCGATCGCGGTGACGCTCGCGCACGAGCTCGCCCGCACCCCTCCGGACGCCCGACCGCTGATCGTCGCGCTCGACCGCTCGCGCGCCTGCCTCGCGGTCGCCCGCGGCAACGCCGCGCGCCACGCGCCGGGCGGGGTGGCGCTCGTGTGCGGCGACCTGACCTCGAGCTTCGCCGCGGCGAGCCTCGACCTCGTCGTCTCCAACCCGCCGTATCTTTCGCAGGACGAAATCGACGCTTCTCCTCCCGAAGTGCGCGCCGAACCCGTTGCCGCGCTGCTCGGCGGTGATATGGATGGTGCTGGGACGTTGCGTGCGCTGCTGGCCGATGCGGCTCGAGTGTTGCGTCCGGGCGGCTTCGTGGTGAGCGAGATCGGATTCAAGCAGGGCGACACGGCGAGGGCGCTCGCACGTGACCTCGGGTTCGAGGGCATCGAGGTGCGACGCGACCTCGCCGGACGGGATCGAGTCGTCCGTGCGCGGTGGCGGCCCGCGATGGTGGCGACGCGATAGAGCGAAGCGGGCCGGAGGGGAGGACGGATGGACGAGATCTGGATACGCGGCGGCCGGCGGCTCGAGGGCGAAGTGCCGGTCAGCGGCGCGAAGAACGCAGCGCTGCCGATCTTGTTCGCCTCGCTGCTCACCCCCGAGACGTGCCGGATCGAGAACGTCCCGCAGGTCGTCGACTGTCGCACGACCCAGCGTCTCCTCGCGCAGATGGGCGTGACCGCGTCCTGCGAGGACGACGTCGTGACGCTCACCGCGCGCGACGTGACCGCCTTCGAGGCGCCCTACGACCTGGTCAAGACGATGCGCGCCTCGTTCCTCGCGCTCGGACCGCTGCTCGCCCGCTTCGGCGAGGCGCGGGTCGCGACCCCGGGCGGCTGCGCGATCGGCAGCCGGCCGGTCAACCTGCACCTGCGCGGCTTCGAGCGCATGGGCGCGACGATCACGCAGTCGCACGGCTACGTCGAGGCGCGCGCGCCGCGCGACGCGAGCGGCCGCCCGCGGCTGCGCGCCGCGCACATCGTGCTCGAGATGCCGTCGGTCGGCGCGACCGAGAACCTGATGCTCGCGGCGACGCTCGCCGACGGCACGACGGTGCTCGACAACGCCGCGCGCGAGCCGGAGATCGTCGACCTCGCCGCGGTCCTGACCAAGATGGGCGCCGTGATCCGCGGCGCCGGCAGCGCCACGATCGAGATCGAGGGCCGCGAGAGCCTCGGCGGCTTCGAGCACAGCGTGATCCCGGACCGCATCGAGGCGGGCACGCTGCTGATGGCGGTCGCCGCCGCGGGCGGCGACGTCCTCGTGCGCAACGCGCGCGCCGACCACCTCACGCTGGTGATCGAGAAGCTCGCCGCGGCGGGCGTCGAGGTGACGCCGGTCGAGGGCGGCGTCCGCGTGCGGCGCGAGAAGCCGCTGCGCGCGGTCGACATCCGCACCGCGCCGTACCCCGGCTTCCCGACCGACCTGCAGGCGCAGTTCATGGCGCTGATGTGCTTCGCGGACGGGGTCAGCGAGATCACCGAGACCGTGTTCGAGAACCGCTTCATGCACGTGCAGGAGCTCGTGCGCATGGGCGCCGACATCCGCCTCGACGGTCCGAAGGCGCTCGTCACCGGTCCCGCGAAGCTCGAGGGCGCGCCCGTGATGGCGACCGACCTGCGCGCGAGCGTGTGCCTCGTGGTCGCGGCGCTCGGCGCGCAGAACACGACGCGCCTGCAGCGCGTCTACCACCTCGACCGCGGCTACGAGCGGCTCGAGGCGAAGCTCGCCGGCATCGGCGCCGACATCGAGCGCGTGCCCGGCGGCCGCCAGCCGTCGGTCGCGGCGACCACCACCGCTCCCACCGGGCGGCGCGGCATGGCGACGCGTCCGGTGCGCGAGCCGCAGCCCGAGAGCGCCCCCGCGAGCGCCAGCAAGCCGCAGCGACGCAAGGCCCGCGTCCTGCGCGTCGTCGAGTGAAGCTCACCGTCCGGACGACCGACCCCGCGTTCGCGCGTCTGCGCCGCAAGCTTCGTCTGCGCGGCGCGACCCAGGACGCGAGCGTCGAGCCGGCCGTCCGCGCGATCCTCGACGACGTGCGCCGGCGTGGCGACCGTGCGGTCGCGGCCGCGACGCTGCGCTTCGACGGCGTCAAGCTCAAGCCGAGCGAGCGCACGATCGAGCGCGCCGAGATGCGCGCCGCCGTCGACAAGCTGCCGCGCGCCGACCGTCACGCGCTGCGCGTCGCCGCGCGCCGCATCCGCGACTTCCACGCGCACCAGAAGGAGCGCTCGTTCCGCTACCGCGACCCGCTCGGCGTCATGCTCGGGCAGGAGATCCGGCCGCTCGCGCGCGTCGGGCTGTACGTGCCGGGGGGGCAGGCGTTCTACCCGTCGTCGGTGCTGATGAACGCGATCCCGGCGCGCGTCGCGGGGGTCAAGGAGATCGTCGCCGTGTCGCCGCCGCACCGCGAGGGCGAGCCGCCGGCGCTGCTCGCGGCGGCGTTCATCGCGGGCGTCGACCGCATCCACCGGGTCGGCGGTGCGCAGGCGATCGCCGCGCTCGCCTACGGCACCGAGACGATCGCGCCGGTCGACAAGATCGTCGGACCGGGGAACGTCTACGTCGCGACCGCGAAGCGTCTCGTCGCCGGCACCGTCGCGATCGACATGATCGCGGGGCCGAGCGAGGTGCTGATCGTCGCCGACGCGCGCGCCGACGCCACGCTGGTCGCGGCCGACATGCTCGCGCAGGCGGAGCACGACGCCGACGCGACGGCGCTCGTCGTCACGCCGAGCGCGCGGCTCGCCGCGCGGATCGAGCGCGCGCTCGACGAGCAGCTCGCGGAGCTGCCGCGCGCGACGGTCGCTGCGCGCTCGCTGCGCGCGAACGGCGCGATCATCGTGACGCGCAACCTGGACGAGGCGATCGAGCTCGCGAACGAGATCGCGCCCGAGCACCTCGAGCTCGCGCTCGAGGACGCCGAGCGCTGGATCTCGCGCATCGACCACGCCGGCGCGATCTTCGTCGGCGAGACCACGCCCGAGGCCTTCGGCGACTACCTCGCGGGCCCGAACCACGTCCTGCCGACCGGAGGCACGGCGCGCTTCTCGTCGCCGCTCGGGGTCTACGACTTCCTGAAGCGCACGAGCGTGATCCACGCCCCGATCGGGGCGCTGCGCAAGCTCGGCGCCCCGGTGCTGCGGCTCGCCGAGATGGAGGGTCTGACCGCGCACGGCGCGGCGGTCGCGCGGCGGCTGCGCGAGCGCTGAGAGCGCGGGCTCGGCGCGCGACGGACGCCCGTAAGCCCGCCGTCGTGGAATCGGCGGCCCCGCCCGCGTCTCGCGCCGGCGGGGGTGGTATGCCAATAGGGCTCATGGCCAGAACGACACTGCGGCGGGCCGGGCAGGGGACGCCCAAGGTGGCGGGGAAGATCACGGGGAAGGTCGCCGGCAAGGTCGCCGCGCGGCGGGTCGGGGACGGGCAGCCGCGGCGTGCCGAGGTGGA
Organism: Candidatus Binatia bacterium; assembly: GCA_036563615.1. Taxonomy (NCBI): domain Bacteria; phylum Candidatus Binatota; class Binatia (SeqCode); species Binatia bacterium. Next base: position 586,851 of record DATCMB010000004.1, on the reverse strand, counting down.
GCGCACCACCAAGGAGACCAGCGTCCGCGTCGTGCTCGACGTCGACGGCACGGGGCGCGGCGAGATCGCGACCGGGGTGCCGTTCCTCGATCACATGCTCGACCTGTTCGCGCGCCACGGCTCCTTCGATCTCGTGGTGCAGGCGACCGGTGACCTCGAGATCGACCAGCACCACACGGTCGAGGACGTCGGCCTGACGCTCGGGCAGGCGTTCCGCCAGGCGCTCGGCGACAAGCACGGAATCCGCCGCTTCGGGCAGGCGACGGTGCCGCTCGACGAGTCGCTGGTGTCCGTCGTCGTCGACCTGAGCGGACGTCCGTACCTGGTCTACGAGCTCGACCCCGGTCGCGAGCGCGTCGGCGACTTCGACACGAGCCTCGTGCACGACTTCCTGCTCGCGTTCGTCAACGAGCTCAAGCTCAACGTCCACGTCGACTGCATCCGCGGCCGCAACGCGCACCACAAGATCGAGGCGGCGTTCAAGGCGTTCGCGCGCGCGATGGACGCCGCGACGTCGATCGACCCGCGGATCACGGGCGTGCTGTCGACCAAGGGAGTGCTGTGATCGCGATCGTCGACTACGGCGTCGGCAACCTGCGCAGCGCGGCGAAGGGCCTCGAGCGCGCGGCCGCAGACGCCGGTCTGCAGGTCGACGTGCGCGTCACCGCGAGCGAGGCGGAGATCGAGCGCGCGGACGGGGTCGTGCTGCCCGGCGTCGGCGCGTTCGGCGCGTGCATGACGAGCCTCGCCGAGTCCGGGCTCACCGACGTCGTGGTGCGCGCCGCCACCTCGGGGAGGCCGTTTCTCGGCATCTGCGTCGGCATGCAGATCCTGTTCGAGGAAAGCGAGGAGTTCGGTCCGGTGCGCGGGCTCGGCGTGCTGCCCGGCAAGGTCGTGCGCTTTCGCTCGTCCGGCGTGAAGATCCCGCACATGGGCTGGAACGCGCTGCGCGTGAAGAAGGACGTGCCGGGGCTCGCGGGGATCGCGGACGGAACGTACTTCTACTTCGTGCACTCGTACTACGCGGAGCCCGCCGACCCGTCGGTGATCGCCGCGACCGCGACCTACGGCGACGAGGAGTTCACCGCCGTGGTCGCGCGCGACGCTCTCATCGCGACGCAGTTCCACCCCGAGAAGAGCCAGCACGCGGGGCTCAAGCTGCTCGGCAACTTCGTCCGCGCGGCGACGCGTCCGGTGAGCGTCACCGTGGCCGGCGCCGGCGGGCCGCAAGACCAACGACCCGGCGCGGTCGCGCGCACCCTTCCGGCGTGAGACGCTTCGACGTCATCCCGGCGATCGACCTGCGCGGCGGTCGCTGCGTGCGCTTGCTGCAGGGCGACTTCGCCGCCGAGACGCAGTACGGCGACGACCCGGTCGCGATGGCGCGCCGCTGGCGCGGCGAGGGCGCGGAGCGGCTGCACGTCGTCGACCTCGACGGTGCGGCGCGCGGCGCGCGCGCGCACGGCTCGGTGATCGCGGCGATCTGCGCGGCGCTCGACATCCCGGTGCAGGTCGGCGGCGGGCTGCGCGACCTCGACGCGATCGCGAGCGTGCTCGACGCGGGCGCCGAGTGGGCGATCCTCGGCACGGCGGCGGCGGCGAACCCGGAGGTGCTCGACGCCGCGTGCGCGCGCTTCCCGGGTCGCATCGCGGTCGGCATCGACCAGCGCGACGGCAAGGTCGCGGTCGACGGCTGGCTCGCGCACAGCGAGGTCGACGCCTTCGAGATCGCGCGCCGCGCGGAGCGCGCCGGCGCTGCGGCGATCGTCTTCACCGACATCCGGCGCGACGGCACCGGGCACGGCGCCAACCTCGATGCGACGCTCGAGCTCGCGCGCGCGACCAGCGTGCCGGTGATCGTGTCCGGAGGGGTGGCGCGCGTCGAGGACGTGCGCGCGGCGCGCGCGGCGTTCGACGCCGGCGCGAACCTGCGCGGCGTGATCGTCGGACGCGCGCTCTACGAGGGCCACGTCAAGCTCGCGGACGCGCTCGCCGCGGCGCGCGGAGAAGGGGCGTAGCGCGATGCTGGCGCGGCGGATCATCCCGTGCCTCGACGTCAAGGGCGGACGCGTCGTCAAGGGCGTGAGCTTCGTCGACCTGCGCGACGCCGGCGATCCGGTCGAGGCCGCGACGCGCTACGACGCCGAGGGCGCCGACGAGCTCTGCTTCCTCGACATCACGGCGTCGCACGAGGAGCGCGGCATCATCCTCGACGTCGTGCGCGCGACCGCCGAGCGCTGCTTCATGCCGCTCACGGTCGGCGGCGGCGTGCGGACGATCGACGACATCCGCAACCTGCTGCGCGCCGGGGCGGACAAGGTGTCGATCAACACCGCGGCGGTCGCGGAGCCGGAGTTCGTCGCGCGCGCGGCGGAGCGCTTCGGCGCGCAGTGCATCGTGGTCGCGATCGACGCGAAGCAGGTCGCGCCCGGACGCTGGGAGGTGTTCACCCACGGCGGGCGGCGTCCGACCGGCCTCGACGCGGTCGAGTGGGCGCGCCGGATGAACGACTACGGCGCCGGCGAGATCCTCCTCACCAGCATGGACCGCGACGGCACGCGCGACGGCTACGATCTTGGCTTGACGCGCGCGGTCGCCGACGCCGTCGACGTGCCGGTGATCGCCTCGGGCGGCGCGGGGGCGCTCGAGCACCTCTACGACGCGCTCACCGAGGGGCGGGCGAGCGCGGTCCTCGCGGCGTCGATCTTCCACTACGAGGAGCACTCGATCCGGCACTGCAAGGAGTACCTGCGTGGCCGCGGCGTCCCCGTCCGCCTCTGAGCGCGATCCGTCGGGGATCGCGCCCGGCGCGCCCGCGCGCGCGGCGGCGGGGGAGGAGCGGGGCGGAGGCGAGGTCAACGTCCGGCTGCGCGCGGCGTTGCTCTCGCTGCTCGTCAGCGCCGCGCTGCTCGCCGTCAAGTATTTCGCCTACCTCGCGACCGGCTCGGTGGCGATCCTGTCGGACGCGCTCGAGTCGATCATCAACGTGGTGGCGGCCGTGTTCGCGGTCGCCGTGCTGCGCTTCGCGAGCCGTCCCGCGGACCGCAACCACCCCTACGGCCACGGCAAGATGGAGTACTTCAGCGCCGTCTTCGAGGGCGGGCTGATCGCGTTCGCCGCGCTGGCGGTGATCGCCTACGCGATCCGCGACCTGGTGCGCGGTCCGGACGTGCACGACCTCGAGTACGGCCTCGCGCTGACCGTGGCGGCCGGCGCGATCAACGCGGCGCTCGGCTGGTACCTCGTGCGCACCGGGCGCCGCGAGCGCTCGATCGCGCTGGTCGCGGACGGCAAGCACGTGCTCTCGGACTTCCAGACGAGCGTCGGCGTGGTCGTCGGCCTCGGTCTGGTTGCGCTCACCGGCAAGGCGTGGTTCGACCCGCTCGCGGCGCTGCTCGTCGGCACGAACCTCTGCGTCACCGGCTACCGGCTGGTCCGCGAGGCGGCGGGCGGGCTGCTCGACGAGGAGGACCCGCGTCTGCTCGCCGCGCTCGTCGAGGCCTTCGAACAGGCGCGCTTCCCCGGCATGATCCGCATCCACCGGCTGCGCGCGATCCGCTCGGGGCGCGAGACCTACGCCGACGCGCACGTCATCGTGCCCGAGTACTGGAGCGTCGAGCAGGCGCACGATCAGGTGAACGAGCTCGAGCGTCGGGTGCTCGCGATCCCGACGATCGACGGCGAGATCATCTTCCACGTCGACCCGTGCCTGCGCGCCTTCTGCGCGGTCTGCGACGTGCCGGACTGCCCGGTGCGCGAGGAGCCGTTCGCCGGACGCACGCCGCTCACTCTCGCCGAGGCGACGTCCCCCGGCCCTACCGGCACGGCGGCGCCGTCCCCCGCCGACGCGCGGTCCTGAGCGCCGCCCGAGCCCGTCGAGGACCACTGCCGCGCACGGACGCTCACGCATTGCTCGCCGCCGCCGATGAGCCTATGGAAGGCAAGCCGGCGCGATGAAGGCGCCCGTGGATGCGGTCCGATCGGGAAGACCGCGGTGAGGGGTGGAATGAGCATGCGGGAATCGAGGGGCGTCGCTCTCGCGGTCGCCGTGGTGGCGTCGGCGGTGTGGGTCTCGAGCGCGAGCGCCGCACCGTTCGGCTTCGTCGGACCGCGCCAGCTCGGCATGGGCGGCGCCGGCGTGGCCGCGACCGAGGACGCGCACGCGATCTACTGGAACCCGGCCGGGCTCGCGCTGCGCGACGGGCTCGACATCCGCCTCTCCGGCACGGTCCGCGCGGCCGTCAACGACAACCTGGACGACGCGATCCGCGACGTGAAGAACGCGATCAACAGCGGCGACACGCCGCAGGAGATCATCGACCGCGTCGACGAGATCCTCTCCGGTGTGAGCTCCGGCTCGAGCGGCGGCACGAACGGCGGCGGCGGCCTCTTCGTCAAGTATGCGTGGGACGACAACGCGATCGGCTTCGCGTTCCTCGACGTCTTCAACGGCACGGCGTCGCTGCCGCTGATCGATCGCAACACGTTCTTCGTCGGCGGACGGCTGTTCAACGGCTCGGTGGTCGCGCTCGACGGCCTCGAGGGACGTCAGATCGCGCTCTCGTACGCGCGCTCGCTGTTCGACGACACGCTGTCGCTCGGCGTGACCGCGAGCGCGCTGCAGGGCGTCGTCTACCTCGACCGCTCGTTCATCCAGGAAGGACGCGCAGGGCTCGAGTTCGCGAAGCACTTCAGCGACAGTCGCGACGACTGGGACGCGAGCGTCGACGTCGGCGGCACCTGGCTGCCGACGCCGTGGCTGCGTTTCGCGATCGTCGGCAAGTACCTGAACCGGCCGACGTTCGACATCTTCGACCTCTCGGACGTCAAGATCGACGGCACGCCGCCGGGCTTGCCGCCGGAGTTCCTCGAGCGCATCCGCACGCGGCTCGCGGAGTCGCAAGGCCGCTTCCAGCTCGCGCCGCAGGGACGCGCGAGCGTCGCGGCGTACCCGATCGAGGGCATGACGCTCACCGCCGACGTCGACGTCACGCCGAACCCGACCTTCGTCCGCGGCGCCGACAGCCAGATCATGAGCGTCGGCGGCGAGCAGCTCTTCCTCGACGACATGCTCGCCGGACGTCTCGGCGTCTACTACGACTTCCTGCTGCCCGGCTCCGATCCGGTGCCGACGATCGGCTTCGGCGTGAGCTTCATGGGCTTCAGCTTCGACATCGCGGGCGCGTACGACTTCGACGAGTCCGCGGGCGCGCTCGGCGTCGGCTTCGGCTACACGATGTAAGCCGGGAAGCGCGTGGCGCGCGCGGGCAAGAGCGTCGGCAGCGGCCCGTGCTACGGCCGCCGCATGGGCCGGCGTCTTCTGCCCCGGTGCGCCGTCGCAGCGCGTGTCGCGTGCGTGCTCGTGCTGCTGGCGCCGTCGATCCTTTCCTCGCTCGTGCGATGCGTACCGCAGGCGCACGCGCACGAGGCGCGTCCCGCATGCCTCGAGATCCGCGAGGTCGCGCCCGGCCTCTACGCCGTCCTGTGGCGGACGCCGCTCCTCTCCGGCATGCGGCTGCCGCTCGCGCTCGAGCTCCCGAGCGGTGTGCGCGACGTCGTCGAGCCCGCGGAGCGCGTGCTCTCCGACTCGGTCGTCAGCGGGTGGTGCCTTCGCGGTCGCGGGCGCGTACTTTAGGAGACCCAGTAGCTCGCTGCCGAGTCGTGCGAGCCGACCCGGTCGCGCATCACGCCGAAGGCGCGTGCCCGAGGGGGCGCGCCGCCGCGATCGCGGCGCCGAACATCCCGAGCCCGCGCACGCTCGAGCGCTCGCCGACGCGAAGCTCGAGGTCGTCGATCCCCTGTGCCCGCGGCTTCCTCGACGAAGCGGATCGCCAGATTCCACGGCAGGAGGCGCTCCGGCTCGACGAGCGCAAGAGGCGACAGACCGGCGCGATGCCAGTGCGTTTCGACGCCCGCACCCGCGGCGTCGAGAAAGCGGGCGAAGGGAAGGACGCCCGCGGCACGGATGAGGGGGACGGCTCTCATGCGCCTGACGCCGCGACAAGAAAAAATAGTCTCGCCGGCGGCGCCATGACGAGCGAATTCCGGCGAGGCTGCGCGAACGTCCGGGCGCGGACGGGTGCTGCTCCCCGAGCCGTCCCTCGGGGAGCGGATCAGGCGGACGCGCTACTCGCCCTGCGCCTCGAGGAAGCGCTCCGCGTCCATCGCCGCCATGCAGCCGGTGCCGGCCGCGGTGATGGCCTGGCGATAGATCGGATCCTGCACGTCGCCCGCGGCGAACACGCCCTCGACGTTGGTCGCGGTCGAGCGCGGCTTGGTCAGGATGTAGCCGCGCTCGTCCATGTCGAGCTTGCCGCGAAACAGCTTGGTGTTCGGCTCGTGACCGATCGCCATGAAGACGCCGTCGGTCTTGACGCGCTCGAGCGCGCCGGTCTTGACGTTGCGCAGCGTGACCGCCTCGACGCCGGTCTCGCGCTCGCCGTGGATCTCGTCGATCACGCTGTCCCAGACGAAGCGGATCTTCGGGTTCTTGAACGCGCGGTCCTGCATGATCTTCGACGCGCGCAGCGTGTCGCGACGGTGCACCACCGTCACGCTCTTCGCGTAGCGGGTGAGGAAGTTCGCCTCCTCCATCGCGGTGTCGCCGCCGCCGACGACGATCACGTCCTTGTCGCGGAAGAAGAAGCCGTCGCAGGTCGCGCACGCCGAGACGCCGTAGCCCATGAGGCGCGACTCCGACGGCAGACCGAGCAGCTTCGCCGAGGCGCCGGTCGCGATGATCAGCGTGTCGGCCTGCATCGTGTCGCCGTTGCTCATGGTGAGCGTGAACGGACGCTTCGAGAGGTCGACGTCGGTGACCTCGGCGGTGACGTAGCGGGTGCCGAAGCGTGCCGCCTGCTTGCGGAACAGCTCGACGATCTCGGGGCCCATGATCCCGTCGGGGAAGCCCGGGAAGTTCTCGACCTCGGTGGTGATGGTCAGCTGACCGCCCGGCTGACCGCCGTCGATCACGACGGGAGCGAGGTTGGCGCGGGCCGCGTACAGCGCGGCGGTGAGCCCCGCGGGCCCGGAGCCGAGGATGACGACCTTGTGGCGTTCGGACATGCGCTCGATTCTTCCTTTCGTCTCGTCCTCGTTAGCTAAGCATTCCCGTCAAGGGCGCCAGTGCTCGGCGTGTCGTCGTAGCGCTCGAAGTAGAGGCACTCGTCGACGCTGCGGCGCACCGGGCGGCGGTAGGGGACGCGCGGCCAGCCGATCGGCAGCATCGCGATGCTCGGGCGGTTCTCCGGCAGCCCGAGCCAGCGGTCGACCTCCTCGCGGAAGGTGAGGTGGATGTTGGTCAGCGACGCGCCGAGCCCGACCGCGCGGCAGGCGAGCAGGATGTTCTGGATTGCGGGAAACAGCGCCTGCGGCTGCGGCTGCCCGCGCCGCGTCCAGCCGGCGACGAAGAGGTGCACCGGCGCCTCGTGCAGGTGCTTCGCGAGGTGGATGGCGCCCATGAGCACCTTGCGCCGCTCGGGCGAGTAGTCCGGCTTCTTCGACGCCTCCACCGCCGGCTGGATGTACGGCATGAAGACGGCCCGGTAGCGCTCGGCGAACCAGGCGCGACGCTCGGGGTCGGTGACCGCGATGAAGCACCACGGCTGGCGGTTGCCGCCGCTCGGCGCGAAGGTCCCGGCCTCGCACACCTTGCGGATCAGCTCCGGCGGCACGGGATCCGGCTTCAGGCGCCGGATCGCGCACGCGGTGCGGATGCCTTCGAGAAGCGGGACGTCCTCGCCGATGCGGTCGATGTCGATCACGCTGTCCGGCCCGTGCGTCGCCGCGTCGCGCCGCTGCCGCGCCCGGGGTGAGCCGCGCTCACCGCAACCGCGGGCGTCGGCGTCCGGCGGCAGGTCACGCGCGCGGGATGTACCCCTTCTCCTCGAGGTAGCGCATGACGGTGTCGCAGCTCTGCTGCTCGGTCATCTCGGCGGTGCGCAGCACGAGCTCCGGATTCTCCGGCGCCTCGTACGGCGCCGAGATGCCGGTGAACTCCTTGATCTGCCCGGCGCGCGCCTTGGCGTAGAGCCCCTTGACGTCGCGCTTCTCGCACTCCTCGAGCGGGCAGTCGACGTAGACCTCGATGAAGTCGCCCGGGCCCATGATGTTGCGCACCTTGTCGCGGTCGGCGCGGTAGGGCGAGATGAACGCCGTCAGCGTCACGATGCCGGCGTCGGTGAACAGCTTCGCGACCTCGCCGATGCGGCGGATGTTCTCGGTGCGGTCCTCCGGCGAGAAGCCGAGGTTGCTGTTGAGGCCGTGGCGGATGTTGTCGCCGTCGAGGATGTAGGCGCGCACGCCGCGGTCCCAGAGCGCCTTCTCCACGGCCACCGCGATCGTCGACTTCCCCGAGCCCGAGAGCCCGGTGAACCACACCGTGCAGCCCTTGTGGCCGTTGATCTTCTCACGGTCTGCGCGGTTCACGTTGCCCGCATGCCAGACGATGTTGGTGGCCTTGCGCTCGGTCATGGTGCCTCTGTCCTCTGGGTTGCGTGTCGTTGGCCGGACCGCGGGGCCGCGGCGGGGATCCGAAGTGCGATAGTCGTCCCCCCGGAGGCTGTCAATTTGCGGCTTGCGCGGTGCGGGTCTTGGCCTTGCTCGGCTGCTTGGGGGAGGCCTTCTTGACCGGCGCCTTGCCCTTCGCTGCCGTCTTGGTCTTCGCGGTCGGCTTGCTCGCGGGCTTGCGCGCGACGGCCGTCTTCGTCGGCTTCTTGGGCGGGCTCTTCCGGGCGGCGGTCTGCACGACGGGCGCGCCGTCGAGGTGGGCGGAGAGCTGGAGCACCGCGTCGATGTAGGCGTCGGAGCGGTTGTAGTGCCAGATGACCTGGCGGCGCTCGGCGCGGCTCAGCCCCGGACGCCAGCCGTGCGAGGCCAGGTAGTTGGCGCACGAGTGGATCGCGTCGTCGGGGTCGTAGAGGCTGATGCGGCCGTCGCCGTTGCCGTCGACGCCGTAGCTCAGGTAGCTGCGCGGCAGGAACTGCGGCATGCCGAAGGCGCCCGAGCCCGAGCCGCGGATGCCGAGCGGGTCGATGTCGAGCCGGTCGGCGAGCTGAAAGGTCGCGAGCACCTCGGGGTAGAAGGTGTCCTCGAGGTACTGCGCCCGCTCGCGCGTGAGCTGCGCGATCTCCGGATCGAACGAGCCGCCGATGAACGCGTGGCGCTCGATGTTGCGCTGCAGGTTCGCGGGCTCGTTCGCCATCGCGAGCCGCGCGAGGCGGTAGAGCACGACCTCCGAGCCCGTGTTGCGCCCACAGCCCGACTCGATGTGGATGATCGCGGCGATCACGCTCGCAGGCACGCCGTAGATGCGCTCGGCCTCGGCCAGCGTCGCGGCGTGCTCCGCGTGGCAGCGTCGCGCCAGCGCGACGCTCGAGGGCTTGGCGAAGCCGCTGTAGAGCGACTTCGGCTCGCGCGGGCGCAGACCGAAGTCGAGGCCGGTGAACGGCTCGATGCGCGGATCGGCGAACGTGCGCTCGACCCGTCTGCGGTCGACGCCGTCCGCGACCAGCTTCTCGATCAGATAGCCCCAGCCGCGATGGTCGTAGGACGCCGACGCCGCTCGACGCTCCGGCGGCGCGGCGTTCGACTCCTTGACCGCCGAGACGCACGACCCGCCGAGCGTCGCCAGGAGCAACCACCCGATCGCGCCGAGCGCACGACGAGCACGACTACCTCCACCCAGCTCGTCCAGCACCACCAGCTCCTTCCACCTCCACCGGGCGCGCGTGCGGTGCGGGCTCGCCGGCCCTGCGGGACGCACGCGCGATCCGTCGATCGGGGCCACGATCGACGGGCACGCTACACCCCTCGTGCGGTGCGAGCAAACCCTTGTCGCGCAAGGATCGCGCTGGCGTCGGTTTGGAACGCGAGACGCGCGAGTTGCTTGACGCCGCGCTGCCGGGGCGGAGGCTACGGCCGGTAGCGCGGGCGCTGCGGCGGCCGCGCTACGCGCCGGCCGCGCCACGAAACGTCCGCTCGCCGGCGCGACGTCGTGCGCACGCTCAGTCGAACGCGGACAGCCCCGTGATGTCGCGCCCGAGCGTCAGCCGGTGGACGTCCTCGGTGCCCTCGTAGGTGTTGACGGTCTCGAGGTTCAGCATGTGGCGGATCACCGGGTAGTCGTCGGTGATGCCGTTCGCGCCGAGGATGTCGCGGGCGAGGCGCGCGATGCGCAGCGCCTGCGAGACGTTGTTCATCTTCGCGAGCGACACCTGCTCGTGCCGCATCTCGCCGGCCTCCTTGAGGCGTCCGAGCCGCCAGCACAGGAGCTGCGCCTTGGTGATCTCCGTCAGCATGTCGACCAGCTTCGCCTGCACGAGCTGGTAGCCGCCGATCGGGCGCGAGAACACGACGCGCGACTTCGCGTAGTCGAGCGCGCACTCGTAGCAGGCGATCGCGGCGCCGACCGCGCCCCAGGCGATGCCGTAGCGCGCCTGCGTCAAGCACATGAGCGGCGACTTCAGGCCGCGCGACTCGGGCAGCAGGTTCTCCTCCGGAATCCAGCAGTCCTCGAGGATCAGCTCGGAGGTGATCGACGCGCGCAGGCTCCACTTGCCGTGCATCAGCGGTCGCGAGAAGCCTGGGCGCTCCTTCTCGACGAGGAAGCCGCGGATCACCTCGGTGCGCGGATCCGCCTCGTCCTCGCGCAGCTTCGCCCACACCACCGCGACGTCGGCGATGCTGCCGTTGGTGATCCAGCGCTTGGTGCCGTTGAGCACGAAGCCGCCGTCGCGACGGCTCGCGCGGGTGATCATGCCGCCGGGGTTCGAGCCGTAGTCGGGCTCGGTGAGGCCGAAGCAGCCGATCGCCTCGCCGCGCGCCATGCGCGGCAGCCAGTGACGCTTCTGCTCCTCGGAGCCGAAGGTCAGGATCGGGTACATCACGAGCGAGGACTGCACGCTCGCGAACGAGCGCAGGCCGGAGTCGCCGCGCTCGAGCTCCTGCGCCATGATCCCGTACGCGACGCTGCCGAGACCGGCGCCGCCGTACTCGGTCGGGACGGTCGGCCCGAAGCAGCCGAGCTCCGCGAGGCGCGGGGTCAGCTCGGTCGGGAAGGTCGCTTCGGCGAAGTGCTTGCGCGCGAGCGGCAGGTACTCCTCGTCGACGAAGCGCCGCACGGTGTCGCGGACGGCGCGCTCTTCGGGGGTGAGGAGATCCTCGACCGCGTAGTAATCGGTTCGTGACGCCGGCATGCGGGCAACGTAGGGGCCGGGGCACGCATCGTCAATCGAGCGTGCTGCTCAGCCGCCTTCGCCGGTGACGCGCTCGGCGTGCGTCACGGGCTTCTTGCCCGACGCCTCGAGCTCCGGCGTCCAGAGCTCCGCGAGGACCTTCTGCGAGGCCTCGTTGCGGTCCTTCGCGTCGACGATGAGCTTGCCGACCTCGGTCTCGACGCCGCTCTCGTCGACGGCTCGCACGGTGACCCGGAAGCGTTTGCGCATGGCGCGCCTCCTACCATTTTCCGACGCGCTTTGCCGGTACCGTGACGCTTCGGTACGGGAGCGCTCATGTCCGACTCCGACCGCGAGCGCGAGAGCACGAGGTTGACGCACGTCGACGAGAGCGGCCGCGCGCGCATGGTCGACGTCGGCGACAAGGAGGTCACGCTGCGCGTCGCGGTCGCGCGCGGCGCGGTCCGCATGCGCCCCGACACCGCGGCGCGCATCGCGGCGAACACCATCGAGAAGGGCGACGTGCTCGCGACCGCGCGCCTCGCGGGCGTCATGGCGGCGAAGCGCACCGGCGAGCTGATCCCGCTCTGCCATCCGCTGCCGCTCGACTGGGCCGACGTCCGCCTCGACGTCGATCCCGCGGCGGGCGTCGTGCGGATCGAGGGCGAGGCGCGCATCCGCGCGCGCACCGGCGTCGAGATGGAGGCGCTCACCGCGGTGAGCGTCGCCGCGCTGACGATCTACGACATGTGCAAGGCGATCGATCGTGCCATGGTGATCGAGGACGTGTGTCTGGTGCGAAAGAGCGGCGGCCGTAGCGGCGACTGGGTGCGTCAGGACTGAGCATGGACGGCGTCGTCAAGCTCAAGCCCGGCAAGGAAGGCCCGGCCCGCGCCGGCCACCCGTGGATCTTCTCCGGGGCGATCGCCGACGTGAGCGGCGAGGCGCGCGCCGGATCGTTCGTCCGCGTGCTCGCGTCGTCGGGACAGGTGCTCGGCGTCGGCACGTACAACCCGCGCGGCTCGATCGCCGTGCGGCTGCTCGCGCGCGACGACGTCGAGATCGATCCCGCGCTCGTCCAGCGCCGCATCCGCGACGCCTACGCGCTGCGCCGCGCGGTCGGCGCGGAGCACGACACCGCGTACCGCCTGGTGCACGGCGAGGGCGACTGGCTGCCCGGCGTGGTCGCCGACGTCTACGGCAAGTGGGTCGTCGTGCAGATCCTGAACGCCGGCGCCGAGCGTCTGCGTCCTGCGGTGCTGGCGGCGATCAACGAGCTGCTCGAGCCCGACGGGATCTTCGAGCGCAGCTCCGGCGGCGCGCGGCGCGAGGAAGGGCTCTCGGACCGCGTCGAGGTCGCGTCCGGCGAGCCGCCGCCCGAGCGCATCGAGATCCGCGAGGGTGGGGCGCGCTACCTGGTCGACGTGCGCGGCGGACAGAAGACGGGCTTCTACCTCGACCAGCGCGTCAATCGCGCGCTCGTCGCACGGCTCGCCGACGGGCTCGACGTGCTGAACTGCTTCGCCTACACGGGCGCGTTCGCGGTCGCCGCGGCGCGCGGCGGCGCCAAGCGCGTGGTCTCGGTCGAGACCTCGGGACCCGCGCTCGCGCTCGCGCGCGACAACTGGGCGCTGAACGGCCTCGAGGAAGAGCGCGCCGAGTGGGTCTCGAAGGACGTCTTCGACGTCCTCACCTCGCTCGCCGACGCGCCCAAGGAGAAGCGCTTCGACTTGGTCGTCCTGGACCCGCCGCCGTTCGCGCGCCATCGCGCCGACCGCGAGAAGGCGGTACGCGCGTACCGCGATCTCAACCGACGCGCGCTACGCGCGCTGCGGCCGGGCGGTCTGCTGGTCACGTGCTCGTGCTCGGCGCACGTCGGACGCGAGCTCTTCGCGCACGCGGTCGCGACCGCGGCGCAGCCGCACATGCGGCTGCAGGTTCTCGCCCAGCTCGGCGCGGCGCCCGACCATCCGGTGCTGGCGGCGCACCCGGAGGGCGAGTACCTGAACGGCCTGCTGGTGCGGCTGGCGGCTTGAGGCGCTCGCGATCTCGAGCCGCGCTCAGGCGCTCGCGGCGACCGTGCGCGCGCGGTCGCGCGACTGCCGCTCGAGGAGCCACGCGCGCGCCGAGCGCGGGTAGAAGGCGAGCGTCACGAGGTCGTAGACGAGCTTGCCGAGGTCGCTCAGCGCGAGCAGGTCGCCGCTCTCGTCGAGCAGGCCCGCGTTGCGCAGGCGGGCGAGGACCTCGCCGTACTCGTCGTCGAACGCGACGCCGAACAGGTCTGCGTAGCGCGCGCGGTCGAGCGGGCGTCCGTCGCCGAGCGAGCGCACGATGAAGAGCGTCTTGCGGTCCTCGACGTCGAGCGGGAACACGCCCGACACCGGGCTCGCGCCGCTCTCCATGCGCTCGACGTACGCGCCGAGCGTCTCCTCGTTGCGGTACACGGTGTCGCCGAGGTGCGACACGGCGCTGACGCCGACGCCGAGCTGGTGCCCCGCGCCGAAGCCGTCGACGCACGGCGCGCGGTCGTAGCGCCTGGCGCGCTCGCTCGTCTCGCGATTGAACGTGTGCCAGCGCGTCTGCACGAAGCCGAGCTCGGAGGTCACCTCGTGCACGAACGCGCGCCAGCGCACGAGGCGCTCGAGGTCGAGGCGCTCGAGCTCGCCCATCGTCGCCGCGAGCGGCGTCATCTCGTTGAGGCGCAGGTTGTAGAGGGTCAGCGCGTCGACGCCGCGCGCCGCGACGTCCTCGAGGTCGCGACGGAAGCTCGCTTCGGTCTGCGCCGGCAGCCCGTAGATGAAGTCGGCGCCGGTGATCAGCCCGCTCGCGACCAGCATGTCGACGGCGTCGAGCGCTTGCTCGCGCGAGTGGCGGCGGTGGATCGCGTCGAGCACGAGCGGGTCCATGCTCTGGATGCCGAGGCTGATGCGGTCGATGCCGTGACGGCGCAGCACGTCGAGGTGCTGCGGCAGGACCGACTCGGGCGACGACTCGACCGTGTGCGCCTCGGCGCCCTCGCGTCGCGTGCGCGCGAACAGCGCGGCGAGCACCTCGTCGAGCAGGTCGGGCGGCAAGGCGGTCGGCGTGCCGCCGCCGACGTAGAGCTGCGTCAAGTACGCGCCCGGCGTGATCCACTCGAGCTCGCGCACCAGCGCGCGGACGTAGCGCTCCATCTGCGCGCGGCTCGCCCCGATCTTCTTCGCGTAGAAGCAGAAGGAGCAGCCGTAGTTGCAGAACGGCACATGGACGTAGAGTCGCAGCGACGGCGCGTCGGGACGCGTGCGCTCGGCGCCGGCTGCCGGTCGGAACGCCGGCGCCGACAGCGGGTAGACGTGCACCGCCTCGTACGCGACGCGCAACGTCGGGCCGAGCGCCTCACGGATACGGGCGACGTCGGCGGGGCCGACGGAGATGCGGTGCTGCGTCATGAATCGGTTTGGCGGTCTATCGTCGTCCGCTCGGCGAAACAAGCCGTCCGCAAGCGATCAAGCACCGCGCGCTCGCGCGGCGGTGGTCGCGAGCGCGGACTCCCAGCCGTCGACCATGTTCGCGAACGGACGCGCCTCGGCGGCCTTGCGTCCCGCGGCCGCGATGCGTCGTCGCAGGTCGGGATCGCGCAGCAGGGCGAGCGTTCGCTCGGCGAGCGCGTCGACGTCGCCCGTCGGGAACAGCAGCCCGGTCTCGCCGTCGCGCACGACCTCGCGCGCGGCCGGAATGTCGCTCGCGACGAGAGCGCGTTCCGCGGCGTGCGCTTCGAGGTAGACCAGCGACGCTCCCTCGCGCTCGGACGGCATGACGACGACGTCGCACAGCGCGAGCACGTCCGGCATGGCGCGGAAGTCGACCGCGCCCGCGAAGCGGAAGGCGCGCTCGAGGCCGCGCGCGCGGACGTCGTCCTCGAGCGCCGCGCGGTGCGGACCGTCGCCGACGATCAGGAAGATCGCGTCGGGCACGTGGCGCACGACGCGCGCCGCCGATGCGATCAGATCACCCGGACGCTTGCCGGGCTTGAGGCTCGAGACGTGCCCGACCACCGGCGCGTCGGAGGGAATGCGCAGCTTCGCGAGCAGCGGCTCCGGCTTCGGACGAGGGCGGAAGCGCTCCTCGTCGACCGCGTTCGGCACGACCGCGCAGTCGAGGCCGAAGCGGGCGAGCGTCGCGCGCAGGT
This sequence comes from Candidatus Binatia bacterium, assembly GCA_036563615.1. Taxonomy (NCBI): domain Bacteria; phylum Candidatus Binatota; class Binatia (SeqCode); species Binatia bacterium. The sequence goes on along the minus strand of DATCMB010000004.1, from coordinate 571,509 downwards.
GGTGCGCGACCGCGACCCGCGCGTCGGCGGAGGCCATGTGCGCGAGGAGCTCGCTGCGCGCGTCTTCCGGGTAGCCGCCATCGGCGAAGCCGTGCGTCGGCTGGCCGTGCAGGCCGAGGACGCACGGCACGCCCCCCGCGCGACAGAGCTCGGGCACGTACCAGGCGAGTTGCTCGCGCCCGAGCAGCACGACGTCGGGACGGCGCTCCGCGATTGCGGCGGCGAATCGTGGCGCGAGCGTGCGGCGCGCGCGCTCGCGCCAGTCGCGCGGCGGCGGTGTGGCGGCGGAGCGGTACTCGGCGGCGAAGCCGTGCACGACGAGGTTCGGGACGTCCCAGACGAGGTCGTGGCGGTTCGCTTCGCTCGTCGGCTCGGCGGGCGGAGCCTCGGCGAGGACGCGCACGCGGTGGCCGCGTCGCGCGAGCGCCGGCAGCAGCGCCGCGTGAAACGTCGAGGCGCCGAACTGAAACGTCGTGACGCCGTCCGAGGTGAACGGCAGCGGCGCGATCGCGAGGACGTCGAGACGCTCGGTCGCGAGACGTCCTGCATGCGCCGTCATGCGAGACGCCTACGCGAGCTGGCGCGCGACCACAACGGTGGGCGTTGCGTCGTGCCTGGCGACGTCGCGGAGGTGGTGGGCGAGCGTCGCTCGAGTTGCGGGTGTGAGGCGCGTGGGGAGCGTGGCACGGCGTTCGCTCCCGTGCCGACACGATGCTGCACGACATGACGTCCGACGATCGGCCGCGCGAGCGGCTCGAGCGTGTGGGGATCGAGGCGCTGTCCGACCTCGAGCTGCTCGCGCTGCTGCTGCGCACCGGCAACCGCGGCGCGAGCGCGCTCGTCCTCGCGCAGCGGCTGCGCGCCCGCTACCCGCGGCTCGCCGATCTGGCGGCGGCGAGCGTGCACGAGCTCGCCGCGATCGACGGCATCGGCGCGGCGCGCGCGGCGTCGATCTGCGCGGCGATCGCGCTCGGGCGCCGCGCCGACCATCCCGAGCTCGGACGCGGCGACAAGATCGGCGGCAGCGAGGACGTCTTCCGCCACTTCCGCGGGCGGCTGTGCGGGCTCGCCCAGGAGCGCTTCTACGTTCTCATGCTCGACGGCAAGGGACGCCTGCGGCGCGAGCTGCGTGTCTCGGAGGGCACGCTCACGGCGAGCCTCGTCCACCCGCGCGAGGTCTTTCGCGCCGCGATCCGCGAGGCGGCGGCCGCGGTGATCCTCGTGCACAACCACCCGAGCGGCGACCCGACGCCGTCGCCGGAGGACGTGGCGCTGACCTCGCGGCTCGTCGCCGCCGGCGACCTGGTCGGCGTCAAGGTGCTCGACCACGTCATCGTCGGCAACGGACGCTACACGAGCTTCGTCGACAGCGGGCGGTTGTGAGGCGACGTGTGTGACGTCGCGTTGCAGAACGTTTCAGGCCCGCAACGTCGCGGTGCAGCGCGCGGTTGCGCCAGGCGGCCGCGTTGAGCGACGGCGTTACGCCGTCGCGCGGCGCAGGCGTTCGAGCGCTGCGCGCCGCGCTGCAACGGTAGGCTCGAGGTGACGCCCGCGTCACGCCGCCGTGACGCACGCGTCCCGCGGCGGCGCTACCGACCCACCTCAGAACGGAACGTCGTCCTCGCCCGGGTCCGGGCCGCCGAAGCCGCCCGGCGGCTCCATGTCGGGGATGTCGTCGCGGCGGCCGGCGCCACCGCCCAGGAAGCGCACGTCGCGCGCGATGATCTCGGTGACGTAGCGCTTGTTGCCGTCCTTGTCGTCGTAGGAGCGCGTGCGGATCTCGCCCTCGACGTACACCTCGCGCCCCTTGGAAAGGTACTTCGAGCAGGTCTCGGCCTGCGGTCCCCACACCACGATGCGATGCCACTCGGTCTGCTTCTGGCGGTTGCCATCGCGGTCCTTCCAGACGGTGTCGGTGGCGACGTTGAAGTTCGCCACGGCGCGTCCGCTCGGAACGAAGCGCAGCTCTGGATCGCTGCCAAGCCGGCCGACGATGATCGCCTTGTTCACAGACATCGCGGGGTCCTCCTGATCGGTACGCGCGACGCGCGCCGTCCCGTGCCGTCGCGTTACACCGGGCGGGCGTCGCGAGCAACGTCAACCAACTTCTGTACCACGCGACGAGCCCAACGTGAGACGTCGCGTTGACTTCCCGAAGGTCCGTCCATAGCCTCGAATACCTGGTGGAACGGTCGGGTGGTGGGGCGGACGCCCCTGCGGCACGAGGAGGTCGTTGAGATGGCGGCTCCGGTGCGCATCATTCCGCTCGGCGGCCTCGGCGAGATCGGCCTCAACATGATGCTGATCGAGTGCGAGGGGGCGGCGCTCGCGATCGACTGCGGCGTGCTGTTTCCCGAGCGCCCCGGCCTGGGCATCGATCTGCTGCTGCCCGACGTGACCTACCTGCGCGAGCGTCCCGGGCTCTTGCGCGGCGTCGTGCTGACGCACGGCCACGAGGACCACATCGGCGCGCTGCCGCGGCTGCTCGGCGAGATGCCGGTGCCGGTGTTCGGACCGCGCCTCGCGACCGCGCTGGTCAACGAGAAGCTGCGGCGCAACAAGATCGACGCCCCGCTCGAGACGGTCACGCCGGGCACGCACTTCGCGCTCGGCCCGTTCACCATCGAGCCGATCCACATGACGCACTCGATCGTCGACTCCTGCGCGCTCGCGATCGGCACGCCGCAGGGGACGATCATCCACACCGGCGACTTCAAGCTCGACCCGCGTCCGCTCGACGGCCGCGCGGCCGACGTCGAGCGTCTCGCCGAGTGGGGACGGCGCGGCGTGCTGGCGCTGATGTCGGACTCGACCAACGTCGAGCACGAGGGCGTCTGCGGCTCGGAGAGCGACGTCGGCCCGCACCTGACCGAGCTCGTGCGCACCACCGAGGGGCGCGTGCTGGTGACGACCTTCGCCTCGCACGTGCACCGCATCCAGCAGGTGCTCGACGCGAGCGAGGCGTGCGGCCGTCGCGTGACCATCGCCGGCCGCGGCTTCGAGGACTCGACGCGTCTCGCGAGCGAGCTCGGCTACCTGAAGCTGCCCAGGGGCGGGCTGATCTCGCTCGAGGACGCGCTGCGCCTGCCGCCGCGCGACGTGACCGTGCTGATCTCGGGCTCGCAGGGCGAGCCGACCTCGGCGCTGTCGCGGCTCTCGGACGGGCAGTACAAGCAGCTCACCATCACGCCGGGTGACGCGGTGATCCTGTCGTCGCGCATCATCCCGGGCAACGAGCGCTCGGTGCACGCGCTGCTCAACCGGCTCGCAAAGCGCGGCGCGATCATCCACACCGGCGAGCGCGCGCACGTCCACGTCTCGGGCCACGCCTACCGGGAGGAGCTGCGCACGATGATCCAGCTCGTGCGCCCGCAGCACTTCATCCCCGTGCACGGCGAGTACCGCCAGCTCGACGAGCACCGCCGGCTCGCCGCCGAGATGGGCATCCCGCTCGACCGCTGCCACCTGCTCGAGGACGGCGACGTCCTCGAGCTCGACGAGCACGGCGCCCGCCGGGGCGAGCGCGTGGTCGCCGGCCGGGTGCTGGTCGACGGTACGGGCGAGGGCGAGGTCGGCCCCGAGGTCCTGCGCGACCGGCGCCACCTCTCCGAGGACGGCTTCGTGGTCGCGGTGATCGCGATCCACCAGCAGACGGGCGAGGTGACCTCGGGTCCGGAGCTCATCACCCGCGGCGTGCTCGGCGAGGGCGAGAGCCCCGAGGTGCTCGACGACGCCAAGAGCGCGGTGCTAGAGAAGCTGCGCGAAATCACGCCCGAATCGCGGGCGGATCTGGTCGAGGTGGAGGAAGAGGTGCGACGGGTGCTGAAGCGCTACTTCTCGCGCACCCGCGGCCGCAGGCCGCTGATCGTGCCGCACATCTTCGAGATGTAGAGCCCCGGTCGCGGGGCAGATGGGCAGGTAGGAGGGGATGGGCCACCGCGCGGCGGCGGCACGCGGAGGGCGGCTCGGGGCCAAGCGGACCCGGGACCGCGGTGACGAGGAGATGCGGCGGTCCGCCGCGCCGGGAGGCGAGGCCCTGCACACGCTGCGCCGCGAGGCCGGCGCGGTCGGGCTCGCGGTCGGCGGGGTGATCGTCGCGCTCGCCATCGTCACCTACCAGCCCGACGCGCGCGCGAGCCTGGTCGGCCCGCTCGGCGCCGCGATGGCCGACGTGCTGGCGCAGTCGCTCGGCGTCGCCTCGTGGGCGATCCCGATCGGGCTCCTCGCCTGGGGCGTGCTGGTCTTTCTCGGACGGCTGCCGCGCGTCTCGGCGGTGCGCCTCGCGGCGGGCTTCGGCGCGCTGCTCGCGAGCGCGACCCTCTGCCAGCTCGCGATCGGCCGCTGGCGCGAGATGGAGGCCGGCGGCATCGTCGGCGGCTTTCTCTCGGCGGTGCTGCGCGAGGGCTTCGGCGACGCCGGCGCCTGGGTGATCGCGCTCGCGATCTTCGTCGTGCTGCTCGCGATCGCGACCGGGCAGTCGCTGCGCGACCTCGGTCGGACGAGCGCGCTCGGGACGGTGACGCTCGCGCGCCGCGGCGCGAGCTGGGTCGGCGAGCGGCTCACCCGCCAGCGCGAGGCGGAGGAGCACGCGGGCAACGTGATCCTGCTCGGTCCGGCGCACGTCGTCGGCGGCGGCGGCCGCGTGACGCCCCTGCCGACCCGACGGGAGAGCGAGTCGCGGCCGCAGGTCGTCGTGCAGGCGCGGCCCACGCAGCCCGCCGCGCGCGGTCGGCGCCGTCAAGTAGAATTGCCGTTCACCAGCGACCGCTCGTACTGCTTGCCCGACCTCACGATCTTCGACGAGCCGCCCGCCAAGCCCCTGGTCGTCGATCACGAGGCGCTGATCGCGAGCTCGCGCGTCCTCGAGACCAAGCTCGCGACCTTCGGCGTCGACGGCAAGGTGCGCGAGATCCACCCCGGGCCGGTGATCACGACCTACGAGTTCGAGCCCGGGCCGAGCATCAAGGTGAACCGCATCGCGGCGCTCGCCGACGACCTCGCGATGGCGATGAGCGCGCTCTCGGTGCGCATCATCGCGCCGATCCCGGGCAAGTCGGTGGTCGGCATCGAGGTGTCGAACAAGCAGCGCGAGCGCGTGCTGCTGCGCGAGATCGTCGACTCCGACGTCTTCCGCGAGTCGCCGTCGGTGCTGACGCTCGCGCTCGGCAAGGACACCAAGGGCAACCCGGTGGTGGGCGACCTCGCGCGCATGCCGCACCTCCTGGTCGCGGGCGCGACCGGCACCGGCAAGTCGGTGTTCCTGAACAGCTTGCTGACGAGCATCCTGATGCGCGCGACGCCGCGCGACGTGCGTCTCGTGCTGATCGACCCGAAGATGCTCGAGCTCAGCACCTACGAGCACATCCCGCACCTGCTCGTGCCGGTGATCACCGAGGCGCGCGCCGCGGTGACGGTGCTGAACAACCTCGTCAAGGAGATGAACGAGCGCTACCGCCTGCTGAAGGACAAGGGGGTGCGCAACCTCGAGAGCTACAACCGCCTGATCGCCGAGGAGGCGGGGCGGCCCGAGGTGATCGAGCTCGCGGACGAGGAGTCGGAAGAGGGCGAGGAGCAGGAGGAGTCGGGCGAGGAGCAGCAGGAGCGCCTGGTCCACCAGCACCTGCCGCGCATCGTCGTGATCATCGACGAGCTCGCCGACCTCATCATGACCCGGCGCGACTGCGAGGTGCCGATCACCATGCTCGCGCAGAAGGCGCGCGCGGCGGGCATCCACCTCGTGGTCGCGACTCAGCGCCCGTCGGTGGACGTCATCACCGGTCTCATCAAGGCAAATTTTCCGGCGCGCATCTCGTTCAAGGTCGCGGGCGCGGTCAACTCGCGCACGATCCTCGACAGCATTGGGGCGGAGCGCTTGCTCGGCGACGGCGACATGCTGTTCCTGCCGCCCGACAACTCGAAGCTGCAGCGTCTGCACGGCGCGTACGTCTCGGACGCCGAGATCAAGCGCATCACCGACTTCGTCCGCGGCCAGGAGCCGCAGCGCTACCAGATGGACCTGCTGCAGGACGAGGAGGAGGCGTCCGAAGGCTCCGAGCGCGACAGCGCCGACGAGCCGTACGATTCGATGTACGACGAGGCCGTGCGCATCGTCACGGAGAGCGGCAAGGCGTCGATCTCGTACGTCCAGCGGCGGCTGCAGGTGGGCTACAACCGCGCCGCCCGGATGATCGAGTGCATGGAGCGCGAGGGTGTGGTAAGTCCCGCGGATCACCGCGGGGTTCGCGAAGTTCTCGCCCCGAAACAGGGATAAAAGCTCTCGTGTCCATCATCGCATCGCTCGCGCTCCGCGCAGCGTTGGCCGTCGCCGTCGTGTCGTCGGCGGCCGCCGCCGCCGAGCCGGCGCGTGCCGCGCTGACCGCGCAGGAGGTCGTGCGTCACGTCCAGGAGCGGTACGACGAGACGCAGAACTTCACCGCCGACTTCACGCAGGAGATGCGGATCGAGGCGGGCGGCCAGGTGATCCGGTCGACGGGGACCATGTGGTTCCGCAAGCCCGGCCGCATGCGCTGGGAGTACACGAGCCCCGAGAAGCAGACGATCGTCGCCGACGGCGAGACGCTGTGGATCGATCAGCCGGCCGACAACCAGGTGCTGAAGGCGCCGCTGCGCCAGGCCTTCGAGTCGCGCACGCCGGTGTCGTTCCTGCTCGGCGTCGCGCGCATCGAGCGTGACTTCCAGGCGACGCTGCTGTCGCCGGCCGAGGACGGCTCGCTGCGTCTGCAGCTCGAGTCGAACGACTCGGAGGACGGCTCGCTCGGCTCGCTGACGCTCGAGGTCGATCCGCAGACCTACGACGTGCGAGCGGCGGTGATCCGCGACCCGCTCGGCAACACGACGCGCGTCGCGCTCGCCGGCATGAAGCGGAACGGAACGGTCGACGACTCGCTGTTCGTCTACGAGCGGCGCCCCGGCGTCGACGTGATCGAAGCCCCAACGCGCTGAACGGAGGAGTAGGTCGGTGCCATCGTTCGACGTGGTGTCGAAGGTCGACATGCAGGAAGTCGCGAACGCGCTGCAGCAGACCCGCAAGGAGGTCGAGCAGCGCTACGACTTCAAGGGCTCGAAGACCACGATCGAGCAGGAGAAGAACGTCATCAAGATCACCTCCGACAACGACTTCAAGGTGAAGGCGGTGGTCGACGTTCTGCAATCGAAGCTCGTCAAGCGCGGCGTCAATCTCAAGTCGCTCGAGTACGGCAAGGTCGAGCCCGCCGCGGGTGGTCTCGCGCGCCAGTCGATCACCATCCACCAGGGTCTCGACACCGACGCCGCGCGCGAGGTCGTCAAGCTCATCAAGGAGACCAAGCTGAAGGTCCAGGCGCAGGTGCAGGACGATCAGGTCCGCGTCACCGGCAAGCAGCGTGACGACCTGCAGAAGGTCATCCAGGCGCTGCGCGCGGCGGATTTCCGCCGGCCGCTGCAGTTCGTCAACATGCGCGACTGAGGGGACGTGACGCCGACGCCGCGCAAGGTCCACTTCGTCTCGCTCGGCTGCCCGAAGAACCTCGTCGACGGCGAGGTCATGCAGGGCATGCTGGTGCGCGAGGGGCACGAGCTCGTCCTCGACCCCGCGCAGGCCGACGTGCTGGTGGTCAACACCTGCAGCTTCATCGACGAGGCGAAGGAGGAGTCGATCGACACGATCCTCGAGCTCGCGCGCTACAAGGAAGAAGGGCGCGCGAGCCGGCTGATCGTCACCGGCTGCCTCGCCGAGCGCTACGGCACCGTGCTGCGCCAGAGCATGCCCGAGGTCGACGTCTTCGTCGGCACCGGCAACTTCCTCGAGCTGCCGAAGCTGCTCGTCGCCGACGCCCCGAAGCCGACCTACGTCGGCGCCCAGCACGTGCTGCACGAGGCGGACGCCCCGCGCATCCAGGCGACGCCGTTCTACACCTCGTTTCTCAAGATCGCCGAGGGGTGCAACCGCACCTGCTCGTTCTGCATCATCCCGAAGATCCGCGGACGGCAGGAGAGCCGCAGCATCGCGTCGCTGGTCGAGGAGGCGCGGCGTCTCGCGGACGCCGGCGTCCGCGAGCTCAGCCTGATCGCGCAGGATCTCACCAGCTACGGCACCGACCGCGACGACGGCGCGAACCTGACGCGTCTTCTCGAGGCACTGCTCGAGGTGGACGGCATCGACTGGTTCCGCCTCCTTTACATGTACCCGCAGCACGTCACCGACGAGCTGCTGCGGCTCGTCGCGCGCGAGGAGCGCATCTGCTCCTACCTCGACATGCCGCTGCAGCACGGCAGCGACCGCATCCTGCGCGCGATGCGGCGCGGCACCGCGGGCACGTCGCGGCGGCTGCGCGAGCTCGTCGCGCGCATCCGCGACCGCGTGCCCGGCGTCGTTCTGCGCTCGTCGTTCATCGTCGGCTTCCCGGGCGAGACCGAGGATGACTTCGCGGAGCTGCTCGCGTTCATCGAGGAGTGTCGTTTCGAGCGCGTTGGGGTGTTCCGCTACTCGCACGAGGAGGGTACGGCGGCGTACGAGCTCGGCGATCAGATCTCCGAGCGCGTGAAGGAGACGCGCCGGCGGCGCGCGATGCGGCTCGCGGCGCGCATTGCGCGCGAGACGAACGCGTCGCTGGTCGGGACGACGCTCCCGGTGCTGGTCTGCGGTCAGCTCGACAACGGCCGCTGGTTCGGCCGCACGCAGACGCAGGCGGCCGACATCGACGGCGTCGTCCTGCTACGCGGCCAGGCGCTGGAAGCCGGGACGATCGTGCCGGTACAAATCACACGCGCGAGCACGTACGACCTCGAGGGCGCGGTCTGCGAGCGCCCGGCCGAGAGCGCGGCCAGCGTCGCTTGACGCAGGCTGCGCACGCGCCCGCACCGGCCGTTCGGCCTGCCGGGCGTCCGAATCGATCACCGGTGCGGCGTGGCACGAAGCGTGCACCGAACCGGCCGATCGCTGCTGCGGGCCCGCAGGGGGCCCGCCGTGTGGCGCTCGGCACCATGTTGACACTGCCTGGAAGGATCCTTAACCTCCGCCGCTCCGGCGGCGCCGGCCGCGCTGCCGACTGGACACCGAAAAAATGAGAAAGGCTTTCCTGAAGAGTGCCCGTGAGTCCCTGCTGGCCATGCGGCGCCAGGTTCTCGAGGACATCGAGAACGAGACCAAGTCGAGCCGCGAGGGCCAGAAGGACGAGGGCATGGATGCCTACGACCTCGCGAGCGAGGAGCGGGATCGCGACATCAGCATGATCCTGTCGGACCGCGACCGCGCGAAGTTGCAGAGCATCGACGAGGCGCTCGAGCGCATCAACTCGGGCACCTACGGCATCTGCGAGATCTGCGAGCTCGACATCGCAGAAGAGCGCCTGAAGGCGCTGCCGTTCACCCGTACGTGCGTGACCTGCCAGGCCGAGCAGGAGCGCGAGGCGAAGCAGCAGCGGCGCCTCGACGACGATCGAGGCTACCGTCGCTTCGCGGTCGGCGAGACGGACGAGGAGCTCGGCTGATTCGGCTGCGCAGCGGGGCGTCTCGGAGAAATCCGAGACGCCCCGTGTGCGTTCGGCGCGCGACGACCTGATCGCGATCTACCGCGCCGCGATCGACGCCGTCGACCCGGAGCGGCTGGTCCGCGGTCGACTCGAGCGTCGCGGTGCGCGGCTCGCGATCGCGCTCGGCCGGGAACGGGTTCTCACGCCGCGTCTCGATCGCGTCTGGGTCGCCGGCGCCGGCAAGGCCGCGCTCGCGATGGCGCGCGCCGTCGCGACGATCGCCCCCGAGGTGAGCGGCGTCGTGATCGCGCCCGCGGCCGTCGTCGGTCCGCGCGGCACGCGCCTCGGGCGGATCCACGTCTTGCCGGGGGACCACCCGGTGCCGGGGCGGCGGAGCTACGCGTCGACGCGACGCCTGCTCGTGGCGCTGTCGCGCGCGCCGCGCGATGCGACCGTGCTCTTTCTGCTGAGCGGCGGCGCCTCGGCGCTGCTCGCGGCTCCGGCGCCCGGTGTGACGACCGCCGACAAGAGCGCGCTGAACCGTTGGCTTCTTCGCTGCGGCGCGGACATCGCGACGATGAACGCGGTGCGCAAGCACGTCTCGGCGGTGAAGGGCGGGGGGCTCGTGCGTCTCGCTGCGCCGCGCACGGTGGTGACGCTGGCGCTCTCGGACGTCCCCGGTGACGACCTCTCGGTCATCGGGTCGGGGCCCGGCGTCCCCGACCCGACCACTTTCGCCGATGCGATCGAGCGGCTGCGCGCCGTCGCACCGATGGGAAGGGGCGTGCCGCGGCGCGTCTGGCAGCGCCTCGTCGACGGTGCGGCGGGTCGCGGCCCCGAGGAGACGCTCAAACCGCGCGATCCGGCGGCGCGCCGTGCGCTCGCGGTGGTGATCGGCTCGAACCGCACGGCGCTGACCGCGGCGGCGCGCGCCGCCCGCCGGCTGGGCTACCGCGTCGTGCGCCGGCGTGCGACGCTGCGCGGCGAGGCCGCGGAGGTCGCACGACGTCTGGTCGAGGAGCTGCCGGATGCTCCCGGACCGGTCTGCTTGCTCGCCGGCGGCGAGACGCACGTCACCGTCGGTGACGCGCGCGGCCTCGGTGGTCGCTCGCAGGAGCTGGCGCTGGCCGCGGCGGAAAGGCTCGCGGGTCGCGACTGGACGCTCCTCGCGGCGGGCACCGACGGCATCGACGGACGCACCGACGCGGCGGGCGCGTTCTGCGACGGCACCACGCTGCGGCGCGGCGGGCGGCGCGCGGCCGAGCGGGCGCTGCGCGAGCACGACACGTATCCTTTCTTTGCCCGCATCGGAGATCTGTTTCGTCCGGGAGCGACCGGCACCAACGCCATGGACGTCGTCATCGCGCTGCGTCGTTGATCGTGAATGCCCACGACGGAGCGCGCATTCGAGAGACGTCGTTATACTTCCGATGCGGCGCGTTAGATAGCGATTCCTCTATTGACAGTTTTTTTTGATTCTACTAGAGTCCTCGCGACTTGGTCCGGACAAACAGCATGTCACCGACGCGAGACCTCGTCGCGGAGGTGACCGCGGCCCCGATTGTCGCCCCGCCGTTCGGTGGTGCGCGATGAAACCGTCGCTCTCGCCACAGCGCCTGCCATCCGAATCCACCCCGGTGATTGGTCAGTCCCGCGAGCCGCTTCCGCGGCCCGATTTGCGGCAAGATCGACAGGATCGACAGGAACGGATGGATCTTCTGGACAACAGCGAGCTCGCCGAGATCGCGGAGGATTACGGGCTCGGACGCGTCGTGTCGGTGACGCCGGCGCCCGAAGGGTGGACGCGGCGCGGCAACCACCAGACGAACCTGCTGCTCGACACGGCGCGCGGCAAGGTGATCGTCCGCTTCGACGAGGTGAAGGGCGAGCTCGAGGTCAAGCGCGAGGTCGACCTGCTGCTCTACCTGCGCAAGCACGGCTTCCCGTGCCCGCAGCCGCTCCCCGATCGCAAGGGACGCTACTACCGCGACGCGCACGGCGCGTGCCTGATCGTCTACAAGCACATCGACGGACGCCGTCCGACGGTCGACGCGCTGACGCCGGCGCAGATCGAGAACATCGGCCGCGCCCTCGCAGATCTGCACGTCGTCGGTAAGGGTTACAAGAAGGGGATCGACAACCGCTTCAGCTTCGAGCGCGTCGCCGACCTCTACCACGAGGTGCGCGGCCAGCTGCCGCCGTACTTCAAGAAGATCACCCGCACGCTCGACGAGGAGGTCGAGTACCTCGGCAGCTACCTCGAGGGGAAGCTGCCCAAGGGCGTGATCAACGGCGACCTCTTCGAAGAGAACCTGCTGGTCAAGGGCGACAAGCTCGTCGGCATGCTCGACTTCGAGGCGGCGTGCCGCGGCAAGTTCATCTTCGACCTCGCGACCGCGGTGAACGCGGTCTGCTTCACCGACGGCAAGTACGACCTCAAGCGCTTCGAGTCGCTGATCGCCGGCTACGAGTCGGTGCGCACGCTGTCGCTCGCCGAGTGGGACGCGTTCCCGAACGAGCTGCGCTTCTCGGCGCTGCGCTTCACCGTGACGCGGCTGCGCGAGGTGCTGGCGCTGCCCGACGCCGAGCTCGGGCTCGCGGCGATCACCCAGGAGCGCGGCTCCGCGACCCGCGCCGAGGACCGCAGCTCGCCGGGCGCCGAGCTGCGCATCCGCGTCGCGCGCGGCTTCCAGGATTTCTTCGACCGCTTGTCGATCCTGCGTCGCGAGCGCGAGGGCGGCATGGAGCCGATGCTGCTCGCGATGGCGACCGGGTACGATTACCGCAAGTACCAGAAGGTGAAAGCGGTCGAGAAGAAAGGTAGCAAGTAGGGCGTGGAGCCCTTCCTGCGGGAGATCCTGAAGCAGCTCGGTGAGGATCCCGAGCGCGAGGGTCTCCAGAAGACCCCCGCGCGCGTCGCGCGCGCTCTGCGCGAGCTCACCCGCGGGTACCACGAGGATCCCGAGAAGATCATCAACGGAGCCCTCTTCACCGAGGACTACTCCGAGATGATCATCATGAAGGATGTGGACTTCTTCTCGCTGTGCGAGCACCACATCCTGCCGTTCTTCGGCAAGGCGCACATCGCCTACCTGCCGAAGGGCAAGATCGTCGGGATCTCGAAGCTCGCGCGCCTGGTCGACGTCTACGCCCGTCGCCTGCAGGTCCAGGAGCGCATGACGACGCAGATCGCGTCGCTGCTCATGGAGAAGCTGAAGCCCGAGGGCGTCGCGGTCGTGGTCGAGGCGGAGCACCTGTGCATGCGCATGCGCGGCGTCGAGAAGCAGAACTCGTACGTCGTGACGAGCGCGATGTTCGGCGTGTTCCGCGAGCGTCAAGAAACGCGCGACGAGTTCATGACGCTGATCGGGCACCGCCGCGGCTGACGCGCGCCGGCTCGTTCCTCGCTACGCCGCTTCGCTGCGCACGCCGTCGTGTCGGGCGACGTGTCGCGACCCGCGCGCCGCGCTCAGAACTTCGCCCACCAGGGCGTGATCGTGTCGCCGCGGTCCGCGACCGTGACGTTGAACCGCTCGAGCAGCGTCCCCTGCGCACGCTCGAGCGCCGCGAGCGAGTTGTTGTAGTCGATCACCGCCTGGATCTCGGCGAGGCGCGCGCGTGCGACCTGATCCTGGAAGATCAGCAGGTCGGTGGTGGTCACCATGCCGACGTCGTAGCGCTTGGTCTGGTTGCGCAGGTTCTCCTCGCTGAGCTCGCGCGCGACGCGGGTCTGCGCGATGCGCTGCAGGTTGGAGATCACGTCGCCGACGGTCTGCCCGACCTCGAGCGCGACGTCCGACACCGTCTGCCGGTAGCTGAACAGCGCCTGCGTCTCCTGGATCTTGCTCTGCGTGTAGGCCGCCTTCGCCGCAGCGTTGCCGATCGGGACCTCGATGCGCACGCCGCCCTGGTAGTAATAGGTATCGCCCTCGAACATCCGGCCGAGCGCGTCGCCGTAGGTGCCGCCGAACGGGCTGAAGATGATCACGCCGGGGTTGTCGGGGTTCTGCACCGGGACGGCGTTGCCGCTCAGCGAGTTGATGCCGTAGACGCCGTAGAGGTCGAGCCGCGGCAGCAGCTGGTTCTTGTTCAGCGCGACGTTGAGCTCGTTGGTCTGCAGCGCGAGGCGCGCGGCGATGATCTCCGGGCGCTTCTCGAGCGCGATCGCGAGCGACTGGTCGAAGTCGGCGGCGACGCGATCGACGACCGGCTGATCGATGGGCTCGACCGGACGCGGGAAGCCGTTCGGATCGCCGGTCGGCATGTACACGAGCTGGCGCAGCCGCCGACGCGCCTGGCCGAGCGCGTTGGTCGCGACGATCACCTCTTCCTCGCGCCGCGCCGCCTCGGCCTCGCTCTCCTTGATCGCGACCGGCGGCAGCACGCCGACGTCGACGCGGATCTGGTTGTCGCGCACCGTCTGGCGGGCGAGCTCGAGCGAGGCCTGCAGCACCGCGAGCTGCTCGGTGAGGCGCACGACGTCCCAGTACGCCTGGATCACCTGGGTGATGAAGTTCGCGACGTTCGCGCGATACTGCGCGATCGCGGCGTCGGTCGCGGTCTCCGCGATGCGGATGTTGAGCCGCGAGAAATAGAGGCCGAAGCCGCGCAGCAGCGGCTGGTTCAGGCTGAGCAGCGCTTCGGGCGCGTACTGCGGCACGAGCCCCTGGAAGCGCGAGTCGGTGACCAGGCGGTTGTTGTTCCACTCGAGGCGCAGGAGGCCGCCCGAGAGCAGCTGCTTCTGCGCGAAGAAGTTCCAGTTGCGGTTGGTCGTCGCGAGCAGCGTCGCGCCCTGCAGCACCGAGCCCGCGGGAACCTTCAGACGATCGAGGTTCAGGTCGGCGCCGATGATCGGATCGAACTGGGCCTGCGCCGCGAGGATGCCCGCGTTCTCGACGCTCGGCGTGAGCGACTGGCTGATCAGCCCCGGGTTGTTCTGGATCGCGGCGAGCACCGCCTCGCGCAGCGTGAGCCGAGCCGGCGCCGACGCGAACACCGAGCCGACGTCGGGCGTTCCCGGCAGCGGCCCGAGCGGCGGCGTGAACTGCGCGCGCAGCGTCTCCCAGATCGACGGGATGCGCTCGTCTTCTTCGCGCAGCTCCGCGGTGGGTCCGGCGTCGATGGTGCCGTCGCTCGCGTCGGAAGCGCCTTCGTTCGCGTCGGCGGTTCCGCTCGCGGCGGTCTCCGTTCCGGCCGCGCTCTCCGCCCCGCCTGCCGCTCCTGCCGCGCCCCCCTGCGCGAGCGCTTCGCCGTACAGCAGCGCAGCCGTCGCCACCAACGCGATCGCTGCGACGGCGCCACGGTGAAGTGCTGCCCCCGCACGCCTCAACGATTCGCGCACGATTCCCCCGCGTATCGGCGCATGCCCATGATGTCAACCGACGGATGGCGCGAAGTCGCATGCGTCGCGCGTGCGCGTGCGACGATTTCGTCGCGCGTGGAGCCGTCTTGACGCGCCCGGCCGACCTTCGCTAGCCAGCCACGGCCGCAGCGACGCCTTCGCGAAGCGCGAATTGCTCGCGACGCGCGCAGTGGTAGGTTGACGCCGATGAGCTCCGTCCCACACAAGAAGTACCTTCTCGCCCCTGGTCCGACGCCCGTACCGGCAGAGGTTCTGCTGCGGATGGCGTCGCCGACGATCCATCACCGCACGCCGGAGTTCGAGGCCGTCGTCGCTTCGGTCCGCGAGCAGCTGAAGCAGGTCTTCCAGACCTCGCAGGACGTCATCACCCTCGCCGCGTCGGGCACCGGCGCGATGGAGGCGGGCGTCGTCAACACGCTGTCGCCCGGCGACGCCGTGCTGTGCGTGAACGGCGGCAAGTTCGGCGAGCGCTGGTTGAAGATCTGCAAGACCTACGGGCTCGACGCCGAGGAGCTGAAGGTCGAGTGGGGACGTCCCGTCGACCCGGCGCAGATCGAGGCCGCGCTGAACCGCCGTCCCGAGATCCGCGCCGTGCTCGTCCAGGCGAGCGAGACCTCGACCACGGTGCTGCACCCGATCGAGGCCATCGCGCGCATCACGCGCGAGCGCGACACGCTGCTGATGGTCGACGGCATCACCGCGGTCGGCGTCACCGACATCCCGATGGACCGCTGGGGCATCGACGTGCTCGTGTCCGGCTCGCAGAAGGCGTTCATGCTGCCGCCGGGTCTCGCCTTCATCGCGCTCTCCGAGCGCGCCTGGAAGGTGACCGAGACCGCGAAGCTGCCGCGCTTCTACTTCGACCTCCGCCGCGAGCGCGACAACCTGCACAAGAACACGACCGCGTACACGCCGGCGATCAACCTGATGTACGGCCTCAGCCAGGCGCTCGACATGATCCTCGGCGAGGGCCTGCAGAATCTGTTCGCGCGCTTCGCGCGTCTCGGCGAGGCGACGCGCGCCGGCGTGAAGGCGCTCGGTCTGAAGCTCGTCGCGCCCGAGTCGCCGAGCCCCGCCGTGACCGGCATCTACACGCCGGAGGGGATGAACAGCGGCGAGGTGCAGAAGTACATGCGCTACTCGCTCGGCGTCGAGGTCGCGGGCGGGCAGGATCAGTTCAAGGGCAAGATCCTGCGGCTCGCGCACCTGGGCTTCATCGACAACTTCGACATCGTCACCTGCATCGCGGCCCTCGAGTTCGCGCTCGCGCGCTTCGGCCACCCGGTCGAGTACGGACGCGGCGTCGGTGCGGCGCAAGCGGTGCTCGCGACCGGTCTGCCGGCCGCGGGCGCCAAGTCCTGAGCGCGGCGATGGCAGCGAAGTACCGCGTTCTGGTTTCGGAGAAGCTCGCCCCGGAGGGTCTCGAGATCCTCCGCCGCGAGCCGGAGATCGAGGTCGTCGAGCGTCCGCCGCTCAAGGGCCCGGAGCTCGCGGCGGAGATCGGCGACTTCGACGCGCTGATCGTCCGCAGCGGCGCCAAGGTGACCGCCGAGGCGATCGCCGCCGCGAAGCGCCTCAAGGTGATCGGCCGCGCCGGCATCGGCGTCGACAACATCGACGTCCCGGCGGCGACCCGCCGCGGCATCGTGGTGATGAACACGCCCGGCGGCAACAACGTCACCACCGCCGAGCACGCGATCGCGCTGCTGCTCGCGTCCGCGCGCCACATCCCGCAGGCGAACGCCTCGCTGCGCGAGGGCAAGTGGGAGCGCTCGAAGTTCACCGGCATCGAGATCACCGGCAAGACGCTCGGCGTGATCGGCCTCGGCAACATCGGCCGCATCGTCGCCGACCGCGCCTGCGGGCTCTCGATGAAGGTGATCGCGTACGACCCGTTCGTCACCGCCGAGACCAAGCCGCTCGGCGTCGACCTGGTGTCGCTCGAGGAGCTCTACGAGCGCTCGGACTTCGTCACGGTGCACGTGCCGCTGACGAACGAGACCCGCGGCCTGATCGACGCCGCCGCGATCGCGCGCATGAAGCCCGGCGTGCGGATCATCAACTGCGCGCGCGGCGGCATCGTCGACGAGCAGGCGGTCGCGGATGCGATCCGCGAGGGCAAGGTCGCGGGCGCTGCCTTCGACGTCTTCGCCGAGGAGCCGCCGCCCGCCGATCATCCCCTGATCTCGCTCCCGCAGGTGGTCGCGACGCCGCACCTCGGCGCGTCGACCGGCGAGGCGCAGACCAACGTCGCGATCGCCATCGCGGAGCAGGTGACCGCGTTCCTCCTGCGCGGCGCGATCTCCGCGGCGGTCAACATGCCGGCGATCACGCCGGAGCAGCGCGAGCTGCTGATGCCGTTCCTGCGGCTGGGCGAGAAGCTCGGCTCGCTCACCGCGCAGCTCGGCGGGCTCGACGGGCGCGGTGCGCGTGGAGGGAGCGGCGCGCCGGTCGAGGTCGCGATCGAGTACCGCGGCGACGTCGCGGAGCTCGGCACCAAGACGGTCACCGCCGCCATCCTGCGCGGCCTCCTGGTGCCGATCCTGGGCTCCGACCTGAACTACGTGAGCGCGCCGGTGATCGCGCGCGAGCGCGGCATCGACGTGCGCGAGACGGTGTCGACGCAGCCGAGCGACTTCCGCAACCGCGTCGCCGTCAAGGTGCGCTTCGCGTCGGGCGCGACGCACGAGGTCGCCGGTGCGGTGTTCGGACACAGCACGATCCGTCTCGTCAAGCTCAACGATTTCTTCCTCGAGGCGGTGCCCGAGGGCTACATCCTGATGCTGCACAACCACGACGTCCCGGGCGTCGTCGGACGCGTTGGGACGCTGCTCGGTCAGCACAAGGTCAACATCGCCGGTCTCGAGCTGGGCCGCGAGAAGATCGGCGGTCGGGCCGTGTCGCTGTTCCACGTCGACGACCCGGTGCCGGAGCCGGTCCTCGAGGAGCTGCGGAAGGTGCCGGAGATCATCTCCGCGGCGCTGATCCACCTCGAGTAGGCGAGGGCGGAGGTACGCGGTGTCAGCACTCGTCATCGTCGGCGCGCAGTGGGGCGACGAAGGGAAGGGCAAGGTCGTCGACTTGTTCGCGGCGCACGCGGACGTCGTCGCCCGCTTCCAGGGCGGGAACAACGCCGGCCACACGCTGGTCGTCGGCAACGAGCGCGAGCGCACCGTCGTCCACCTGATCCCCGCCGGCGTGCTGCACCACCAGACGACCTGCGTGATCGGCAACGGCGTGGTGATCGATCCCGCGGTGCTGTGCGGTGAGATCGACGAGCTGCAGAAGCGCGGCTACCTGTCCGATCCCGCGCAGCTCAAGATCGACGAGCGCGCGCACCTCATCCTGCCGGTGCACCGCCAGCTCGACCTCGCGCGCGAGGAGCGCCTCGGCGCGAACAAGATCGGCACCACCGGGCGCGGCATCGGTCCCTGCTACGAGGACAAGATGGCGCGCCGCGGGCTGCGCGTCGTCGACCTCTTCGACCCGGAGTACTTCCGAGAGCGCGCGGAGCGGCTGCTCGCCGAGCGCAACTTCGAGCTGTCGAAGCTCTACGGCTGGCCGCCGATCGACCTCGACGAGATGTGCCGCGAGTACCTCGGCTACGCGGAGCGCCTGCGTCCGCACGTCACGGACACCGCGCTCTACCTCTCGGAGCAGGTCGCGGCGGGCCGACGCGTGCTGTTCGAGGGCGCGCACGGCTCGATGCTCGACATCGACCACGGCACGTACCCGTTCGTGACCTCGTCGAACATCGTCTCCGGCGCGGTCGGCACGGGCGCGGGCATCCCGCCGCGCGCGGTGAGCCGCGTGCTCGGCATCTCGAAGGCGTACACGACCCGCGTCGGCGGCGGTCCGTTCCCGACCGAGCTCGACGACGAGGTCGGGCAGAAGCTGCGCGAGGTCGGCGACGAGTTCGGCGCGACCACGGGGCGTCCGCGGCGCTGCGGCTGGTTCGACGCGGTGGTCGTGCGGCAGGCGGCGCGTCTGTCGGGGATGTCGGGGCTCGCGATCACCAAGCTCGACGTGCTCTCCGGGCTGCCGAAGCTCAAGATCGCGGTCGCGTACGACTGCGAGGGCGTCCGCACGGAGACCGTGCCGGCGGGGGCGCGCGCGTTCGCGGCGGCCCGCCCGATCTACGAGGAGCTCGACGGCTGGGCCGAGGGGCTCGGCCAGGTGCGCCGCTTCGAGGATCTGCCGCCGGCGGCGCGGCGCTACATCGCACGCATCGAGGAGCTCACCGCGACGCCGGTGACCCTGATCTCGGTCGGCGCGGAGCGCGAAGAGACCATCCTTCTGCGCGACCCGTTCCTGCTGTGAGCGCGACGCTATCTTGCGCGAAGAACTGACCACCAATTGACCCCATCCCAGGGGACGGATACGGCTCGAAGGGGATGGCCGCGGCCGTGGTGACGAAGAACCTTCGCCGCTCCTACGACGGCCGCGAGGCGGTTCGGGGGGTGTCGCTGGAGGTCAACGAGGGGGAGATCTTCGGCCTGCTCGGACCGAATGGTGCGGGCAAGACGACGACGCTGTCGATGATCTCGACGCGCATCCGTCCGACCGACGGCGACGCGTGGGTGTTCGGCAAGCACGTCGTGCGCGAGGTGCACGCCGCGCGCCGCTTGCTGAACGTCGCGCCGCAGGAGGAAGCGCTCTACCCGTCGCTCACCGCCGCCGAGAACCTCGAGTTCTTCGCGCGCCTCTACGGCGTGCCGGCGGCCGAGCGTCCGAAGCGCATCGCCGAAGCGCTCGACGCCGTCGAGCTCACGAGCCGCAAGGACGATCGCGTCGCGACCTACTCGGGCGGCATGCGTCGGCGACTGAACCTCGGCTGCGCGCTGGTCAGCGGGCCGCGCCTCGTGCTGCTCGACGAGCCGACCGTCGGCGTCGACCCGCAGTCGCGCGTGCACATCTTCGAAGCCGTCCGGCGGCTGCGCGCGCAGGGGGTCACGATTCTTTACACGACGCACTACCTTGCCGAGGCCGAGGACCTGTGCGACCGCATCGCGATCATGGACGAGGGCAACGTGGTCGCGCTCGGCACCGTCCCGGAGCTGCTCGGCCTGTCGAAGACCAGCGAGGTGATCGAGCTGCGCTTGCGGCAGCCGGCGCCGCGCGTCGACGTCTCCTCGGTCGAGGGCGTGCAGCGCTGCGAGCAGAGCGGTCCGCTGCTGCGCGTCTACACCTCGCGCGCCGAGGAGGTCCTGCCCCGCTTGATGTGCAACCGTCCGGACCTGCAGGGGTTGATCGTGCAGGTCCGCGTCGCGCCGGTCTCGCTCGACACGGTGTTCATCGAGCTGACCGGGAAGGATCTGAGGGACTAGTGAACCAGCTGGTGAACCACCGCCGCGCGAGGGGCTTCGTGCTCGCGCTCGCTGCGGCCGCCGTCGTGGCGCTCGCCCCCGCGTACGTCGTCGCGCAGGGCGACTCGCCGATGGAGACCGTGCGCAAGACGCTGAGCGCGTCGAACAAGATCGTCACGGGCACCGGCGACCACAACACCAAGCTCGCGAAGCTCAAGGAGCTGCTGCGCGGCTTCCTCGACACCGACGCCCTCGGCTACAAGTCGATCGGCAAGCACATCGACGGCAAGACCGAGGCGCAGAAGCGCGAGTTCCTCGACCTGTTCCGCGAGCTCTTCATCCGCACCTACGTGCAGCGGCTGCTGCTCTTCGAGGCGCCCGACTTCGAGTACGGGGCCGAGAAGGTGAGCGGCGATAAGGCGACGGTGAACACCTTCATCGTCACGCCGCGCGACAAGTTCGCCGTCGACTACGACCTCGAGCGCAAGTCCAAGGGCTGGATCGCCACCGACATCCGGATCGAGGGCGTCAGCCTGGCGGAGAACTTCAAGTCGCAGTTCGATCGGGCGCTCGCCAAGCGGTCGTTCGACGAGCTGCTGACGCAGCTGCGCAACAAGTTGAAGAGCGGCGATTCGAGCGGCGGGACCGACTGACGGCGCATGGTTGCGGTCTTCCTCAAGGACCTGCGGCTGATCTTCCGCGACCGCTGGGCGCTGCTGTTCTTCATTCTCGTCCCGATCGTCGTCATCTCGATCATCGCGAGCGCGCTGTTCGACAGCGACGAGGGGCAGAAGCTCACCATCCCGATCGTCAACGACGACCAGGGGCCGGTCGCGAGCTCGTTCATCAAGCTGCTGTCGAAGCACGCCGACCCGGTGGAGATGCCGCGCGAGGCGGCGATCCGCATGGTCCGCGACCAGAACCGGGCGCCGGCGGCGATCGTCTTCCCGGAGGGCATGAGCAAGGCCTACCTGCAGGGCCGGCCGAGCGAGATCACGCTGCTCACCGACCCGGCGCAGGCCGTCGACCTGAACCAGGTCAAGGTGCTGTTGCTGCTGATGGACAAGGACGCGGCAGCGCTCGCCGACCCGCTGGCCGAAGACCGCATCGTGATGAAGGAGCAGAACCTGACGGGGAACCGCATCTCCGTCACGTCCTTCGAGCAGAACGTCCCCGGCTTCTCGATCATGTTCGTGCTGCTCGCGGTCATCTTCTCGACCGCGATGGGGCTGCACGACGAGCGCGACTGGGGAACTCTCCCACGGCTGCTGGTCGCCCCCGCGGGCTTCACCTGGATGCTGATCGGCAAGCTCGGCGCCCGCTTCGTGATGGGCGTCGTGCAGATGCTGGTCCTGTTCATCTGGGGCCACTTCGTGTTCAACGTCTCGCTCGGCTCGTCGGTGCTGGCGTTCTTCCTGCTGACCTGCGCGGTGGTGTTCGTCTGCGTTTCGCTCGGGCTCGTGATCGCCGGCATCGCGCGCACCCGCGAGCAGACCCAGCCGATGAGCCTCGCGGTGGTGATGGCCTTCTCGGCGCTCGGCGGCCTCTGGTGGCCGCAGTCCATCACGCCGGAGTGGATGCGCGAGATCTCGCCAATCGTCTTCACCACGTGGGCGATGCGTGGCATGAACGACCTGGTGCTACGCGGCCGTGGCCTGGCGGCGATCGTCGAGCCGGTGTCGGTGCTGCTGCTCTACGGGCTCGTGACGTTGGCGATCGGGCTGTGGTTGTTCCGCACCAGACACAGCGCGCGGTGAGAGCGAGGCGGGGGAGATCCGAAGGGGGAGAGAAGAGCGCGGCTCGCGCCCTCGCGGTCGCCTGCGTGCTCGTGCTCGCGGCCGCGGCGTCGGGTAGGGCAGAGACCGGCGCGTCTGCGGACGTCGGCGCGTCCGCCGACGCCTCCGCCGCTCGACTCGAGATCGCGCCGTCCGGCGAGAACGGCGCCGGTGCCGCGCAGGCCGCGCCGAAGGTTGACAAGCTCACGCTCGACGAGTTCGTGCGCCGCGCGCTCGAGGCGGCGCCCGAGCTCGCGGTCGCGCGCTGGGACGTCGCGGCCCGCCAGGCGAAGCTACGCGAGGCCAAGGCGTCGCGCTTCGTGCCCCAGTTCGAGGCGCTGAACCTGCTCGGCGTCGCGCCGGCCTACCGCGGTACGGTGCTCGAGCCGCGCGACACCGTCGACACGAGCCGCTACGGACCGTTCACCAGCGTCGACGTCACCCTCGTCCAGCCGCTGTTCACCTGGGGGAAGCTCACCTCGGGGATCGCGGCGGCGACGCACGCCGTCGAGCAGGAGATCGCCGCGAGCGAGGGCAAGGCGGCGGACGTCGTCCTGCAGGTGAAGACCCTGTACTACAACGTCCTCCTGTCGCGCTCGGTGCAGGGCATCCTGGTCGAGGCGCGCGACTCCTTCGAGGACGCGCTCGAGACCGCGAACGAGCGCCGCGAGAGCGGCGACCCGGACATCACCGAGCTCGACATCCTCTACCTGCGCGTCGCGCTCGCCGAGATCGCCAAGGAGGTCCCGAGGATCGAGACCGGCGCGCAGTCCGCGCTCGAAGCGCTGCGCATGCTGATCGGCGAGGACCGCAAGGCGCCGCTCGACGTCGCCGAGCGCTTCCTCGAGCCCGTCGAGATCCGGCTCGAGCCGCTCGAGCACTACCTCGGCCAGCTCTACGACAAGAACCCCGCCTGGAAGCAGCTCGAGGCCGGGATCGCCGCCAAGGCCGAGGAAGTCAAGACGATCGAGGCGGACTACTATCCGATGTTCTTCTTGACGGGCTCGTTCAGCTACAGCTACGCGCCGCGCAACGACCGTCAGCTCAACCCGTTCGCCTGGGACCAGTTCAACTACCAGCGCGGCCCCGGCGGCGTGTTCGGCATCCGCTGGCCGCTGAACTTCCACATCACGGCGGCGAAGGTCGAGGCGACGCGCGCCGAGCTCGGCAAGCTCGAGGCGCAGCGGCGCATGGCGCAGGACGGCCTCGCGCTCGAGCTCGAGACCGCCTACCGGAAGGTGATCGAGACCAAGGAGGCGCTCGACAAGCTCGAGGACGGACGCAGCGCAGGGCGCGCGATCCTGACGCTCTCCGTGACCAACTTCGACATCGGCATCGGCGACGCGTCGGAGATCCTGCAGGGCCTCTCGAACTACGCGCAGGTCTCGGGCCACTACTACGAGCAGCTGCGCGACTACAACATCGCGGTCGCCGAGTTCGAGCGCGTGAGCGGCGTCGAGATCTCGGTCAAGAAAGAGAAGCGCTGAGCGACGGCGCGGCTCAGGCGCTGAGCTTGTAGATCAGCGCCGCGCCGGCGACGGCGGCGAGGATCAGGACCACCCAGGCGGTGACGCTCAAGCGGGCCTTCCTTGCTCGTCGCGCGGGCGCCGCGAGAACCTGCTCACACGCCGAGGATGCTGAGCCCGGCGTCGACGTAGATCACCTGGCCCGTGACGCCGGCGCCGCCCGGTCCGACGAGCGCGAGCGCCATCCCCGCGACGTCCTCCAGCGAGACGTTGCGCTTCAGCGGCGAGCGCTCGCCGGCGTAGTGCAGCATGTCGCGGAAGCCCTTGATGCCGGCCGCCGACAGCGTCTTGATCGGCCCGGCGCTGATCGCGTTGACGCGGATCCCGGACTCGCCGAGCTCCGCGGCGAGGTAGCGCACCTCCGCCTCGAGCGCGGCCTTGGCGACGCCCATGACGTTGTAGTTCGGGAACACGCGCTGGCTGCCGGCGAAGCTCAGCGTCAGGATGCTGCCGCCGTTCTTCATGCGCGGCGCCGACGCGCGCGCGAGCGCGACCAGCGAGTAGGCGCTGACGTCGAGCGCGAGGTGAAAGCCCTGCCGGCTGGTGTCGAGGAAGCGTCCCGAGAGGTCCTCGCGGTTCGCGAACGCGACCGCGTGGATCAGCACGTCGAGCCCGCCCCACACGCGGTCCACCTCGGCGAACAGCGCGTCGATCTGCGCGTCGTCCTGGACGTCGCACGGCGCGATCAGGTCGGCGGAGAGGCTCTCCGCGAGCGGACGCACCCGACGCTCGAGCGTCTCACCGAGGTACGTGAAGCCGAGGCGTGCGCCCTCGCGCGCGAGCGCCTGCGCGATGCCCCAGGCGATGCTGCGCTCGTTCGCGACGCCGATGACGAGTGCGCGTGCTCCCTCGAGCAAAGGCATGCGGGCTTATCGCCAGGGCGAAGCCGCGTTGCAAGGGGCGGCGTGTGAATCGACCAAGCTCGAGCTCGAGCGGGCGAGACGATGGTCAGCGTCGCCGACCGTCCTTCGCGCGACGCTCGGTGCCGAGCACCTCGGGACGGGGCACCGTCGGCTTGTAGCCGCTCCGGCCCTTCAGCCGCTTGAGCTCGATGTCCTTCGGCGTCTCGTAGAAGTACTTGCCCTTGCGCACGTAGCCGCTGCCGCCGCGCTTGTTCGGCTCGGGGTTCGGGATGATCGCCGACGAGCGCAGCGGGATGCGCTGCTCCGGCTCGGGGATCTGCGGACGCTGCAGGCGGCGTCCCGGCGGACGAGGCTCGCGCGGCGTGCGCAGACGCGACGGCTTGTAGATGCGTCCGCCCTCGCCGTACTTGCCTGCTTCCGCGTCGTTCGGCGGCACCGCGACGGCGGCCGCGAGCAGCGCCGCGAGCGCGAGCAAGGAGTGCTTGGCGAACCTCATCGGTGTGCTCCGAAGTCTGCCAGCCCGACATCCGGAGGTCCACCCCACGATTTCGTCGATCCGGTGACCCCGAGGTCGGCGGCGAGGTAGGTGCTGGCGTCGACCGCCGGGCTGGTCTCCGCGTATGCGGGTGGCTGCCTGAGGCTCAGGTCGTCGTCGGCCCAGTGCGCGCCGCCGAGCTGACCGTCGTCGCCGTCCGGGTCGACGTAGAGCGGATCCTGGCCGGTCAGCACCGTGCCGGGCAGGGGCTGGACGATGACCGGCGGGTTGGTGTCGTTGATGTCGCGGCGATTGCCGGCGAACAGGACGTGGTCGACCGTGACCGCCTTCTTGCCCTTGCCGATGAACAGCCCGGCGCCGACGGCCTGGTCGGTGAGCAGGCTGTGGTGCAGGTGGAGATAGATCTTGGTCGCCCGGATCCCGCGGAAGCCGTTCGCGTGGACGGTCAGGAAGGCCGCCTCGGCGTTGCCCCCGAAGAGCTCGAGGCCGTTGCGGCCGTTCGCGTAGACGTCGAGGTCGCGGAGCAGCAGGAGCCTCGCCTTGGTCGTGCGGATGCCGTGGTTGCTCGCGCCCGTGACGATCGTGCGCAGGATCTCGACGCCTCTTGCGTGCTCCACCACGATGCCGTCAACGGCCGAGTTCGTGACGGCGAGCCCGTCGAGGCGCAGATTGGTCGCGTTCTTGTACGCCCGGATGCCGTTCTGGCCGCCGTCGACCCACAGGTTCTCGATCACCACGTCCGGATGACGGATGCGGAAGACGTCGCTGCCGTTCGACACGGTGATGCGCGTCGCCGAGCGATCGGCGCCCGTGCCGCGGATCCGCACCATCGGCGCCCGGGTCTGCACGAAGTTGCTCTCGACGTAGTCGCCCGGCGCGAGCATCAGCACGTCGCCCGCGACCGCCTGGTTCACCGCGTGGCGTAGCGTCTTCCACGGCGTCTGCGGCGACATCGCCTGCGCGCGCGTGTGCGCGTCGCTGCCGAGCGTCGGATTCACGTAGAGCACGATCCCCGGCGGTGTGGCCGTCGGCGTGGGCGTCGGCGTCGCGGTCGGCGTCGGCGTCGCGGTGGGCGTCGGCGTCACCGTCGGCGTCGGGGTCACGGTCGGAGTCGGCGTCGGCGTGACCGTCGGTGTCGGGGTCGGCGTCGGGGTGACCGTCACCGTCGGGGTAGGCGTGGGCGTCGGGGTCGGCGTCGCGCTCGGGGTCGGCGTCGGCGCACCGGGCGGCGGCGGCACCGGCAGCGCGCGGCTCGAGGACGCGTAGTGGAAGCCGATGTCGGCCACGCCGACGTCGGGCGCGCCGCTGGTCGCGGTGGTGCCCGTCGCCCCGAGCGCGCTCGCGTTCGCCGAGCCGAAGTCGACGGCGTCGCTCTGCGAGCTCTGCCCGGCCGCGATCTGCGAGAGGCGGAAGTCGTCGTCCGCCCAGCCGTTGCCGCCGCGGACGCCGTCGTTGCCCGCCGGATTCACGAAGCGCGGGTCGATCTCGAGGTTCTGCACGCAGCCGCCGCAGAACACGTACTCCGGCGGATCGAGGTGCTTGTTGACCGCGAAGAAGCCGTTGTGCAGCAGCAGCGCCTGCGCGGCGTTCGCGGGATGCTGGATCGAGATGCCGATGTTGCCGTACGCCGCGATGTTGTCGCGCACCTCGCCGTTCGCGTTCGCGAGGCGGATGCCGCCGTTCACGTTGAAGGCGGCGGTGTTCTCGGCGACCAGGTTGCCGGTCGAGAGCGCCGCATTGGTGCTGTCGATGTGCAGGCCCCACTCGCCGTTGTCGTAGAGCAGGTTGTTGCGCACGAGCGCGTCGCTCGTGTTGATCAGCGCGATCCCGGACTCGCCCGAGCTCGCCACGACCGAGTCCATGATCGTGACGCCGCTCACGTTGATCACGCGGATGCCGTCGTTCGCCGAGCCGATCACCGCGCAGTTGCGGATCGTGAGGTTGTTCGCGCCTTCCTTGCCCGAGATGCCGGAGTTGGACGCGTTGCGGATCTGGAAGCCGTCGATCGTGACGTCGGTGACGCCCGGCTCGACCACGAAGCCCGTGCGCCCGGGTGGCAGCACGATCGCCGCCTGACCCGGCACCTGCGCCATCACCGTCACGCCCGCGTCGACGATCTGCAGATCGCCGATCTCGGGGTAGATGCCCGGCAGCACGACGATCGTGTCGCCGGGGGCGACGCGCGACAGCGCCCAGGCGATCGTCTTCCACGGCGTCGCCGGGTTGCGCGCGGTGACGGTGCTGTTCGCGTCGTTGCCGTTCGGCCCGACGTAGTAGGTGTGGGTGATCACCGCCGGCGGCGTGACCGGCGTCGGCGGCGCCACCGCGGGCGGCGCGTCGTAGTGGAAGCCGATGTCGGCGACGCCGGTGTCCGGGACGCCGTCGACGCGCGTCGTGCCGCCGATGTCGAGCGCCGTGACCGGGCCCGAGCCGGCGTCGACCACCGGGCTCGCGAACTCGCCGCCCGCGTCGAGCTGCTCGAGGCGGAAGTCGTCGTCCGCCCAGCCGAGGCCACCGAGGATGCCGTCCGCACCCGCCGGCTTCTCGTAGCGCGGGTTCTTCCCGATGTTGTTCCAGACCACGATCGTGTCGGAGTACTCCGACTTCTTGTCGCGGTCGCGACCGTTCGCCGAGAAGTTGTTGTGGTGCACGGAGATGTTCGGCCCCGCGAGGTAGAGCGCGAGGTCGACGGTCTCGGTGAAGTTGTTGTCGCGGATCTCGCCGCTCGCGTTCAGCAGCCGGACGCCGTTGCCGTTCTGGTGGATGGTGTTGAACGCGACGATGTTGCCGGGCTGCGTCGCGAAGCCGTCGGAGTCGATCGACACGGCCCACTCGGCGTTCGCGTAGATCAGGTTGTTGTGCACGTATGCGTTGCGCGTGCGCGGCAGGAGGATGCCGTAGGTGCCCGCGCCGGTGACGATCGAGCCGTCGATCCAGGCGCCGTTGGTCTGCCGGATCCGGATGCCGACCGCGGACGGGCTGACCACCGCGACGCCGGTGATGCGGATGCCGTTGGCGCGGATCGCGGTGATGCCCTGCGCGCCGCCCTGGACGACGAGGTTCGCGATGCGGACGTTCTGCAGGGTGTCGACGTTGATCCCGGACGTGCCGTCCGGCGGCACGATCACGACGTCGCCGAGCGCGCCCTCGCCACGCAGCGTGACCGCGTGCTGCGCGAAGTCCGCCTGCTCGAAGTACGTGCCCGGCTGCAGCACGATCACGTCGCCCGGCGAGACGCGGCTCATCGCGTGGCCGATGGTCTGCCACGGGGTCTCCGGCGAGCGCGCCTCGACGAGCGAGCGCGCGTTCGAGCCGGTCGTCGGGTTGACGTAGTAGGTCGGGCCGGTGCCCGGCTGCGGCACCTCGTCCGGCGGCGTCGCGAACGGCGGCGGCGTGCCGTCGGTCGGCTGCGCCTGCGCGTGGTAGCCGAGGTCCGCGACGCCGTCGTCGGCGACGCCGTCCGAGCGCGTCGTGCCGGAGATGTCGCGCGTGCCGACGTTGCCGGAGCCCGCGTTCACCGCGGCGCTCGTCGACGGCTGTCCCGCAGCCGCGTGCTGCAGGCGGAAGTTGCCGGCCTCGGCGTCGACGAAGCCGGGCGGGGTCGCGAGGAGGTTCGCCCACAGCGTCGGCGGCTGCGCGCTCTCGATCTCGAGCTCGACCGCGCTGTCCCAGATCAGGTTGTGGTGGACGAGCGTCGGCGCGGTATCGGTCTCGATGCCGATGGTCGAGTTGCTCGCGAGGATGTTGTCGCGGATCTCGCCGGTCGTGTGGTCGAAGCGGATGCCGCCCGCCGCCAGCAGCCGACCGCTGCCGACGACGGTGTTGAAGGCGACGACGTTGTTCGCCGACGGCGCGGGCAGCGGGCCGTTCTTGAACTCGATGCCCCACTCGCCGCTGTCGCGGACGAGGTTGTTGCGCACGTAGGCGCCGGTCGACTTCTCGATCAGGATGCCGCGCTGGGTCGCGTCGCGCACGACGTTGCTGTCGATGACGGCGCCGTTCGTGTCCGTGACGTAGATGCCGTTGAAGGTCTGGCCCTGCGTCGTGCAGTCGCGGATGACGACGCCGTCGGCGGTCGCGGCGCGGATGCCGTGCTGGCCACCCTGCACGGTGAAGCCTTCGACGACGAAGCCCGGGTGGTCGATCGTGATGCCGATCTGCCCGGCCGGCGGCTGCACGATCACCGTGCCGACCGCGCGCAGCTCGATGTCGCCCTTGCTGCTCTTCGGCGCCTCGACGTAGGTGCCGGTCTGCACCAGCACGGTGCTGCCGCTCGGCGCGCCGTTGGCCGCGAGCGCGCGCGTGATCGTCTTCCACGGCGTCGCCGGGCTCAGCGCGTCGGTCGCGGCCCGGGTGTCGCTGCCGATCTGCGCGTCGACGTAGTACGTCGTGCCGCTCGGCGGCGTCAGGATCGGGGGCAGGCCGGTCGTGGACGCGGCGCCCTCGTGGTAGCCGATGTCGGCGATGCCGTCGTCCGGCATGCCGTCGGTGCGCGTCGAGCCGGAGATGTCGCGCGCGGCGGGCGGACCCGAGCCGGCGTCCTTCATCGGGCTGTCGGCGGCGTGGCCGGTCGCCGTGTGCTGCAGGCGGAAGTCGCCGTTGTTCGGATCGACGAGCAGCGGATCCTGCTCGACGTTCGACCAGATCTCGGGCGGCGAGGCGCCCTCGAAATCGATCTGCCGCGGGTTGGCGAACAGCCCGTTGTGGTGCACGTAGGTCGGCTGCGAGTCGGTCTTGATGCCGATGCCCGAGCTCGCGACCACCAGGTTGTCGCGGATCTCGCCGCTCGCGCGGTGGAAGCGGATGCCGCCGTGCGCACCCGTCGCGCCGTTCGCGTACAGCGTGTTGAACGCGGCGACGTTGACCGGCGAGACGAAGCCGTCGCCGACGTCACCGCTGTCGAAGTCGATGCCCCACTCGCCGCTGCCGACGACGACGTTGTTGCGCGCGTAGTTGGCGAAGCCGCCCTTGAAGACGATGCCCTTCTGCGCGACGTCCTCGACGATGCTGTTCTCGACGATGACCGCGATGCCGGCGACCACGCGGATGCCGTTCTGCGCGATCGCCGGCGCGGTGCGCGGCCCGACGCGCAGGTTGCGCACCCGGACGTTCGCGATCGCCTCGCTCGAGTTCGCCTTCGCGACGATGACGCCTTCCTTGTTCGAGCGCACGACGAAGCCGTCGAGGACGACGCCATCGCGCCGCACGCGCACGCCCACCGCGTCCTGCGGCGCGGCGATGATCGTCGCGCCGCGCTCCTCGGCGCGCAGCGTGACGTTCGGCCGGCCGATGGTGACGATCTCCTCGCACACGCCGGGGCGCACGATGACCGTCTCGCCGCTCTCGATCTGCGACATCGCGAACGCGATCGTGCGCCACGCGTTCCACGGGAACTGCGCTTCCCACTTGCTGTGGTTGTCGTCGCCGAGCGTGCAGTCGACGTAGAACGTGCTCCCGAGCGGAGGCGGAGTCGGGCCACCGGGATCGCCGGCGCTCATCGCGCCGTAGTGGAAGCCCATGTCGGCGATGCCTTCGTCGGCGACGCCGTCGGACCGCGTGCTGCCCGTGACGTCGAGCTCCGACACCGGACCGCTGCCCTCGTCGACGAGCGGGCTCTGCTGCGGATCGCCGGCGGCGGTCTGCTGCAGGCGGAAGTCGTCGTTGTCCGGGTCGACGAACAGCGGGTCGACGCTCAGGTTCGACGCCCACAGCTGGAACGGGCTCGGCGTCTCGTAGTTGATCGCGTTGCCGAACGAGTCGTTGTGGTGAACCAGCGTCGCGAGCCCGCCCTGATCGAACTTGATGCCGGAGCCCGTGTTCATCGCCGCGATGTTGTCGCGGATCTCGCCGGCGGTGTTCACGAAGCGCAGGCCGTGCCGGTTGTTGTACACCGTGTTGAACGCGGCGATGTTGCCGGTCGACACGGGCGGATGTCCGCCGTCGTCGGCGGTGTTGTCGAAGCTGATGCCCCAGTCCGGCGAGCCCGGCTTGAAGCCGTTGCCGTAGACCAGGTTGTTGCGCACGTAGGCGTTCACCACGCGCTTGAGCAGCACGCCCGCGGCGAGCGCGCCGTGGACGATGCTGTCCTCGATCGTGATGTTCTCGGCGTCGCGAACGGTGATGCCGTTGCCCGCGAGCTCGGTGTCGAGCGGGCGGACGTGCAGGCCGCGCAGCACCACGTCGCGGATCTGCTTGCTGCTCTCCGAGTTCGCGACCAGCACGCCGCGCTGAGCGGACTCGATGACGAAGCCCTCGAGCGTCACCGAGTCGCCCGCGATGTTGAAGGCGTTGCCGTTGCCGTGGCGCCGCACCAGCGTGCCGAAGGGCTCGGCGGCGCGGAGCACGATGCCGCTGCGGTCGACGTCGACCTCGTTCGTGATCTCGCAGGTGCCGTTCGCGACCACGATGACGTCGCCGAAGGAGACGCGGTTCACCGCGTTCTGCAGCGTCTTCCACGGCGTCGCCGGATTCTGCGCGGCTGCGTTGCTGTTCGAGTCGCTGCCGAGCGCGCAGTCGACGTGGTAGGTCGTCCCACCGCCGGGCGGCGGCGTCGGCGTCGGAACCGGCGGCGTGGGCGTCGGAGCGGGCGGGGGAGGCGTGCCGGTCGACGGCTCCGCATCCACGTGGTGGCCGAGGTCGGCGGTGCCCGCGTCGGGCTCGCCGTCGGCACGCGCCGAGCCCGAGATGTCCACGCTCGCGACCGGGCCCGAGCCCGCGTCGATCGCCGGGCTGCTCGCGAGCAGGCGGTAGTCGCCGTTCGCGGCGTCGGCGAATGCCGGGTCGGCCGCCAAGTTCGCCCACAGCACCGGCGGCTGGTCGTTGTCGATCTCGAACGGCTTCAGGCTGCCGAAGACGAGGTTGTGGTGGATGAAGGTCGGCGCGGTGTCGACCTTGATGCCGCGCTCCGGGTTGTTGGCGACGACGTTGTCGCGAATCTCGCCGACCGCCTTCTGCAGGCGGATGCCGGAGGCGAGCCCGGGCGCGCCGCTGCCGACCACCGTGTTGAACGCCACGACGTTGCCGGTCGAGATCGGGTACGGCTGCTCGTTCGCGTCCTTGCCGCTGCTGTCGAGGTGGATGCCTTCCTCGCCGCTGTCGACGACGAGGTTGTTGCGCACGTAACCGCTGCCCGCGCGCAGGTGGATGCCGCGCCCGCCCGCGTTCAGGATGACGTTGCTGTCGATCAGCGCGTCGCTCGCCTCGACGAGCGAGATCGCGTTCTGTGCTTGACCCGTCATCTGCGAGCGGCGGATGACGATCCCCGGCGCCTGCAGGGCGTACACCGCGCGGTAGCCACCCTCGAACGTGTTGTCGCGCAGCTCGCCTGTCGCGTTGACGAGCTGGATGCCGCCCGTCGTGGTCGTGGCGCCGTTGCCGCTCAGCGTGTTGAGCTCCACGACGTTGCCGGTCGAGGTCGTGCCGAGCCCCGAGGCGTCGATCTGGATGCCCCACTCGCCGCTGCTGCTGATCTCGTTGTTGCGGATGTAGAGCTCGGACGATCTCTGCGCGAGGACGCCGCGCTGCCCGACGCCCTCGATGACGTTCAGCTCGATCGTCGCGCCGGTCGTGTCGAGCACCACCACGCCGTTCGCGTTCTGTCCGGTGATCGTGCAGCGGCGGACCGTCAATCCGTCCGCGCCGGTCGCGCGCACGCCGTGCACGCCGCCCTGGATGGTGAAGCCGTCGAGCAGAAAGTCCGGAACGTCGATGTCGAACGCGCTGCCGCTCGGCGGCTGCACGATCGCCTCGCCGGTCGCGCGCAGCGTGATGCCGCCGACTGCGGTCGAGACCGCCTCGACGTAGGTGCCGGGCGCGACCAGCACGGTGTCGCCCGTCGTGGCGCCGTTGCCGTTCGCGAGCGCGCGGTTGATGCTCTTCCACGGCGTCGCGGGCGACTGCGCCTCGGACTTCGTGCGCGTGTCGTCGCCGAGCACGGCGTCGACGTAGTAGGTCGCAGGTCCACTCGTCATCGGCGGCGCGCCGGACGAGGTCGGGGCGCCCGTGTGGTAGCCCAGGTCGGCGACGCCGGTGTCCGCGGGGCCGCCGGTCGTCGAGCCGCCGATGTCGACCTCGTCGGTCGGTCCCGAGCCGGCGTCGATCGCCGGGCTCGTCGGCGCGAGCGAGAAGTCGTCGTCGGCGTAGCCGTCGCCGCCGAGCACGTTGTCCGGACCGTCGGGATCGACGAGCTGCGGGTCGACCGCGAGCATGCCCTCGCCGAGCGGGTAGGTCGACGGATTGATCGGCGTCGGGTTGTCGAACAGCAGGTTGCGGAAGACGGCGCTGCCGGGCGCTTCGAGCCGGATGCCGACCGCCACGTTGCCGACGACGATGTTGTCGCGCACCTGGCCGATCGCGTTCCTGAGCCGCAGCCCTCCCTCACCCGCGACGTCGCCGTTGAAGGCGACCGTGTTGAACGCGACCACGTTGCCGGTCGACAGCGGCGGCTGCGGCTCGCTCGCGTTCGTGTTCTCGAGGTCGATGCCCCACTCGCCGTTGCCGTACACCAGGTTGTTGCGGACGTAGGCCTCGCTCGAGTGGTCGATGAAGATGCCGCGGCTGCCCGCCGAGGCGGCGACCGAGTTCTGCACGATGGCGCCGGTCGTGTTGACGACCGTGAAGCCGTTCGCGCTCTGACCGATCGCGGTGCAGTTGCGGATGTCGAGCCCGTCCGCGCCGTCCGCGCGGATGCCGTGCACGCCGCCGCGGAACGTGATGCCGTCCACCGTGATGTCGTGGTGCGCGACCACCAGGCCCACACCCGTCGGCGGATTGCCCGGCGGCGTGACGACGACGTCGCCGCCGCCCATCGCCCGCAGCGTCACGCCCGGGAAGCGCGTCTCCGCGGACTCGACGTAGAGGCCGGGCGCGACGTGGATTGTGTTGCCCGACTGCACGAGCTGCAGCGCGCGCGAGATGGTCTTCCACGGCGTCGCCGGCGACTGCGCCTGCACGAGCGAGCGCGTGTCGTCACCGGTCGCGGCGTTGACGTAGAAATCGAGCGCTAGAGCGGACGCCGGCGCGAGGAGGAGGACAAGGAGGACGAGGACGGAGGCGTATCCGCAGGTGCGTGACGTTCGGGTTTCGGATCTCACGATGAAGCCACGGCCGAGTCGGGCCGAGCAGTTCTGGAGTCGGTGACGCTCTCCGAGTGTGACTGGCTCTCGGGAGCTGGACCGTAGCCGGCTGCGGACGACCAAGGAACCACCTTTGTCGCCCGCAGCCGGCGACGTTTGTCTTGAGAATCTTGACCTGAGGGCACCCGGTCGTCCGCCCACGTTCGACCGGGCCACACGGCGCTGGCGCGACGTACCCTGAAACCGCACCGCGTCGCTGCCCTACCTGGCCTTCGAGCCACTCCGCGCTCACATCCCTACGCTGCTACCGGACAGCGCGCCCGCGAAAGCCCCGCGGCTCTCGAGCGGGAAAGGATGGCACCCCGAGCCCGGAGCGCTCACGTGTACGTGAGCGTCTAGCCGGGGCGAATCGGGGGCTCGATGGGAGGGGGACTGACGTCGGCGAGCTCGACGGCCGCGATCACGCGTCGACCGTCTGCTCCGACGACGAGCGGTGGTCCGGAGACGACCAGATAGGGAGAGAACGTCTTTCCCGTCATGACGGTGTCGACCAGCGGGGGCGACACCATCAGGAGGGCGCTCGGCGCCTTGGCGACCGCCTTGGTGCCCGAGGTCTGCTGGTGCACCTTCGGCGTCGCGGTATGCTCGGGCATGGGCTGGATGAACGCAAAGCACACGAGCGCCATCAGCGTGGCGACCGTGGCCCAGGCCCTGACGAACGAGCGACTCATCCCGACCGACCGCAAGAGCAACCGCAAGGCCACGCCCGCCGCCTGCGTTCGTCACTTTTCTCGTTCAATCTCGTGCAGTTTCGCATGATCGGGCGCATGTGCGACGAGACGACGCATTTGCCAGGGCGATCGACCCGAAAGCCGTTGGGCAACCTGCCGCCCGCCCGTCTGTTCTTCGGGTTACGGCTTGCGGGTCGGCAGACGGCTCGGCTACCGGGCCGCTCTCACCTAAGGAGAGGAAATGAACACACGCACGAAGCTGGTCAATACGGTGATTGTGCTCGGCGCGCTCTTCGCGCTGCCGGCGGTCGCTCCGGCGCAGGACGTGACGATCGAGGGCGGCAACACGGACTTCCCCGACGAGACCCTGGTGATGCCGTTCTCGGCGATCGGCCGCACGACGTTCTTCTCGATCAGCAACGTCGGTGAGGGGGCGATCGACGCGCGCTGGGTCTTCTACGACAAGTCGGGGCAGCGCATCGACGAGGTGGTGCGCTTCATCTGGGGCGAGGGCGGCACGGACGTCGTCGACGTGACCAGCATCCGGGATCGGTCGATCGACGGCGAGGGACGCTTCGTCGAGGGCCCGGCGCGGAGCCTCGCCGGGTTCGAAGGCTTCGTCGTCGTGATCGGCAACAACGAGCCGCGGCTGATCGGCAACTTCACGATGGCGAACCTGTCGACCAACTCGGCGTTCGGCGTCAACGCGACCGGCTTCGGCGTGCTCGGCACGGTGCGCCAGGGCGGCATCATCCTCGGCACGAGCTTCAATCCCGCGACGCTGCAGGACGACCTGCTCGTCATCCTCGCGCTCGACGTGTTCCAGAACAACGACGCGACGATCGTCACCTCGCTGACCAACGGCAACGCGCCGCCGGTCGAGCCGCTGTTCAACGTCAACATCGTGCTCACGGGCAACGATCCGAACAACTCGATCATCGCCGAGACCACGGTGGGCGTGACCGGCAGCGCGCTGTTCACGACCTGGCAGGCGCTCTTCCCCGGCGTGACGCTGAACAGCTCGATGTCGATCTGGGTGAGCGCGACCGAGGGACCGGGGCTGCGCAACGGCGGCTTCGATCCCGACGACGACGACGGCGTCGGCATCATCGGCTACTACGGCCAGGCCGTCGGGCCGTTCGGCGCCGGCCAGACCCTGCGCGCGGGAACGTTCTTCCAGTGAGCGCAAAGGCGCGCGCGCGGTGAAGCGGCGCTCGGCAGACACCCGGCGCCCGGTGCGACGCGCGGCGCGACCGCGCGTCGCGCTCGCGCCGATGCTGCCGGTGGTCGCCGACGAGGCGGAGCTCGCCCAGGTCGGCGACGACTTCCTGCTGTCGCCGCTCGCCGACGGCTGGCGCTGCCTGGTGACGATCGACGACCGCGTGCGCGTCCGCGGGCGCGGCGGCGCCGACCTCTCCGCGCGGCTGCCGTCGATCGTCGCCGAGCTCGCCCGGCGCTGCGGGCGCGCGCGCGCGGGCGCGACCATCCTCGACGGAAATTTGGTCTTGCCACCGGCCGCCGAGAACGACGCGCCCGGGCTCGGCGACGTCGTCGCGCTCGAGCTGCTCGACGTGCTGTGCTGCGACGGTCGCGACGTCACCGGACAGCCGCTGCGCGAGCGCCAGGCGCTGCTCCGTCGGCTCGTCGGTGGGACGGGCTCGGGCGACGATGCGCTCGTTCGCTGGCACGCGCCGTGGCGCGGCGACGCGCGCGCCGCGTTCGCGCAGCTCGCGCGCGCGGGCGCCGCGGGGCACGCGGCGCTGCTCGCGCGTCGTGCAGAGTCGCGCTACCGCCCGGGGCGACGCTCGCGCGACTGGCTCGTGTTCGGCACGCGCGAGCTCGCCGAGATGCTGCTCTGCGGCGTCACGGCGACGGGCGCGCTCGTTCTCGGCGCGCCGACGCCGCACGGCCTCGTGTTCGGCGGCGTCGCCTGGCCGACGCGCCGCTGGCGCGAGCTCGCCGCGCGCTGCACCGAGGCCGACGCACCGCCGTTCCCCGAGCCGCCGATCTGGCCGTCGCTCGGCGGCGTGCTGTGGGCGCGGCCCGAGCTGTGGCTCGCGCTCGCGCCCGACGTCCGCGACGGCTCGGGGCGGGGAGGGCCACGTTGGCGGCTGGTGCGCGTGCAGGAGGATCTGACGCCGCCCGTGCCGGGCGTGGCGCCGGCGTCCGGCGTGGGCGCATCGAGCGCGAATGCGTCGGGCGGGCGTGCTTCCGGCGCGAGGGCGTCCGGCGCCGGCGCATCCGCCGCGAGCGGGCAGGGCGGCGCGCGATGAGCACCAAGGTCGCGCTCACCGTCGCCGGCTCCGACCCGAGCGGCGGCGCCGGCATCCAGGCGGACCTCAAGACCTTCGCCGCCTTCCGCGTCTACGGCGCCGCGGTGCTGACCTGCGTCACCGCGCAGAACACGCTCGGCGTGCGCGCCACCGGCGAGCTGCCGGCGGACCTCGTCGCGGCGCAGCTCGACGCCGTGCTCGAGGACCTCGACGTCGGCGCGGTGAAGACCGGCATGCTCGGCCGCGCGGAGATCGTCGAGGTCGTCGCCGAGCGGCTCGCGCGCCTGCGCGCGCCGCTGGTGGTCGATCCGGTGATGGTGGCGACGAGCGGCGACGCTCTGCTCGACGCGGCCGGAGCAACGGCGCTGCGCGAGCGTCTGCTGCCGCTCGCGCGGCTCGTCACGCCGAACCTCGACGAGGCGGCGGCGCTCGTCGGACGTCCGGTGCACGACGTCGCTGCGATGCGCGACGCCGCGCGCGCGATCCAGGCGCTCGGTCCGCGCGCCGTGCTGGTCAAGGGCGGCCACCTCACGGACGTCGCCTGCGACGTCCTGCTCGACGGCGACGCGCTGCACGAGCTCACGGCGCCGCGCGTCGACGTGCCGCGGCTGCACGGCACCGGCTGCACGCTGTCGGCGGCGATCGCCGCGCTGCTCGCGCGCGGGGCGTCGTTGCTTGACGCCGTGCGCACGGCCAAGGCGTGGCTGCACGAGGCGATCGCGCGCGCGCCGGCGGTCGGTCACGGCGCGCGTCCCGTCGACCACACCGTGCGTCCGCCGCTGCCCGACGACGAGGAAAGGGCCACGGTGGCACCCCCGCCGGACCGCGGCTATGGTCGAAGATCATGACCACGAAGAGCGGACGGTCGGTGAAGGTCGGCCTCGTGCAGATGCGCTGCTCGGAGGACGTGCGCGACAACCTCGCGCGCGCGCTCGCGCGGATCGACGAGGCCGCGGCCGGCGGCGCGCAGATCGTCTGCCTGCCGGAGCTCTTCCGCTCGCGCTACTTCTGCCAGGCCGAGGACCACGCCAACTTCGCGCTCGCCGAGCCCATCCCGGGTCCGAGCACGGAGGCGCTGTCGCAGGCGGCGAAGAAGAACGGCGTCGTGGTCGTCGGCTCGCTCTTCGAGCGCCGGGCGGCGGGCGTCTACCACAACACCGCGGTCGTGCTCGACGCCGACGGCAGCCTGCTCGGCGTCTACCGCAAGATGCACATCCCCGACGACCCGCTCTACTACGAGAAGTTCTACTTCACCCCGGGCGATCTCGGCTTCCGCAGCTTCCAGACGCGGTTTGCGCGCATCGGGGTGCTGGTCTGCTGGGACCAGTGGTTCCCCGAGGCCGCGCGGCTCACGGCGCTGACCGGCGCGGAGATCCTCTTCTACCCGACCGCGATCGGCTGGCATCAGTCGGAGAAGGCCGAGTACGGCAAGCAGCAGCACGAAGCGTGGGAGCTCGTGCAGCGCTCGCACGCGGTCGCGAACGGCGTCTTCGTCGCCGTGCCGAACCGCGTCGGTATCGAGGGCACGGTCGAGTTCTGGGGCGCGTCGTTCGTCGCCGCGCCGTTCGGACCGCTCCTTGCGCGCGCGAGCCACGATCGCGAAGAGCTGCTGCTCGTCGATTGTGACCTCGAGCGCATCGAGGAGACCCGCCAGCACTGGCCATTCCTGCGTGACCGCCGTGTCGACTTCTACTCCGGACTCACCCGACAGCTCCTTGACGACGCCCGCTAGCACCCCGCGCGAGCTCGGCTACCGCTGGCCCGCCGAGTGGGAGCCGCACGATGCGACGTGGCTCGCGTGGCCCCACAAGGAAGCCTCGTGGCCCGGCAAGTTCGAGCTGGTGCCGCTGGTGTTCGTCGAGATGGTGCGCGCGCTCGTGCCCGGCGAGCGCGTCGAGATCCTGGTCAACGACGCCGTGCGCGAGGACGAGGTGCGCGCGCTGCTGATCGACAAGGGCGTGTCGCTCGAGCGCGTCGGCTTCCACCGCATCCCGACCGACGACGCGTGGATCCGCGACCACGGCCCGATCTTCGTCGTCGGCAAGCGTCCGGGCGATCTCGCGGCGCTCGACTGGGGCTACAACGCGTGGGGCGGCAAGTACCCGCCGTGGGATCTCGACGACCAGGTGCCGCAGCACGTCGCGCGTCAGCTCGGCGTCCCGTGCTTCTCGCCGGGCATGATCCTCGAGGGCGGCTCGATCGACGGCGACGGGGAGGGCACGCTGCTCACGACCGAGGCGTGCTTGCTCAACCCGAACCGCAACCCGCAGCTGTCGCGCGAGCAGATCGAGGCGCGGCTGAAGGACTACCTCGGCGTCGAGCGCGTGCTCTGGCTCGGCGACGGCATCGTCGGCGACGACACCGACGGCCACGTCGACGATCTCACGCGCTTCGTCGCGCCGGGCGTCGTGGTCACGGTGGTCGAGGAAGACCCGCGCGACGAGAACTACCGCGCGCTGCAGGACAACCTCGCGCGCCTGCGCACGATGCGCGACGCCCGCGGGCGCGCGCTCGACGTCGTCACGCTGCCGATGCCCGACCCCGTCGAGTACGAGGGACACCGCCTGCCCGCGAGCTACGCGAACTTCTACATCGGCAACGCCGCGGTGCTGGTGCCGACCTTCGGCTGTCCGAACGACGAGCGCGCGCTGGCGACGCTCGAGCGGCTCTTTCCGGGGCGCCGGGTGGTCGGGATCCGCGCCAACGATCTCGTGTGGGGGCTCGGCGCCTTCCACTGCTTGACGCAGCAGCAGCCGCGCGCGTGACGCGTACGTCGCGGCGCGAGCGTCAGCGGCGCGGCTCCATGCGGAAGAACCACACCTCGACCTTGGCGGCGAGCCCGTCCGGCGAGACGTCGTACTTCTCGGCGACCGCGCGCCGCAGCGCCTCGATCTCGCGCGGGTCGGTGACGCGCACGGCGCTGCGCTCGTAGATCTCGCCGCCGATCCGCAGCCGCACGCGCGGGTCGGCCAGCGCGAGGTGCGGCCAGCGCTTCCAGGGGTTGAAGAAGTCGGCGGTGACGTAGAGCTGGCCGTGGTGCGCGATCACCCAGGTCGTCACCGACAGCGGATCGTCGGGCGACACCTCGACCTCGATGGTCTCGATCGCGTCGGTGAAGCCCCAGTCGGGGTTCTGGTTCGCGGCGAGCGGTCCCGCGAGGCGACCGCCGGGGATCGGGCCGAGCGGACCGCCCGACGCGCGCGCCGCGAGCCGCAAGCCGACGTAGCCGAGCGCCGCCACGCCGACGATCGCGAGCACGACGCGGGGCCAGCGTCGGGCGCGCGAGCGCGTCCGCACGGCGGCTACAGCCTCTCCTGCGTCGCGAAGCGTCCGGCGTAGATCGCGTTGCCCTCGCAGCGCTGCAGCACGATCTGGCAGATCCGGGTGCCGGCGTGGATCGCGAGCGGCCGCGTCGCGACGTTGCTGATCTCGAGCACCTGACGGTTCGACACGCCCGGGCTGACGAAGCCCGCGGTGACGTGGATCATCAGCCCGAGGCGTGCGAAGCGCGAGCGTCCTTCCAGCCAGCCTGCGATGTCGCCCGGCAGGGTGATGCGCTCGCGCGTGATGCCGTGGATGGTCTCGCCCGGCGACAGCACGTAGGGTTCGCGCAGCGGCCGCACCTCGGTGACGGTGCGGTAGTCGGCCTGGTCGTTGACGTCGATCACGTGCGGCCCGCCGGCGAGGACGCGGATCTCGTCGCCGAGGTGGAGGTCGATGGACGCGGGCCCGACCTGCTCCGGGTCGAACGGCTCGATGACGACGCGGCCGCGCTCGATCTCGGCGAGGATCGCGTCATGCGTGAGGATCATGACGCGAGCCTAGCAGCGAGCGAGTTTGCGGCGAAACGCGTCAGATCACGATTTTGCGCGCGCGACGAAGCGCGCCTCGCGCGTGTCGACCTGCACGTACTCGCCGCTCTCGAGGTAGGACGGCACCTGGATGACGAGCCCGGTCTCGAGGGTCGCGGCCTTGGTCTGCGCCTGCGCGGTCGCGCCCTTGATGGCCGGCGTGGTGTCGACGACCTGCAGGACGACCGTGGTCGGCAGGTCGACCGAGATCACGCGGTCGTTGAACACCACCGAGCGCAGCCCCTCCATGCCGTCCTTCAGGTAGCCGACGGCGTCGCCCAGCTCCTCCGCGCTGAGCGAGAACTGGTCGTAGCTCTGCGCGTCCATGAAGTGGAAGTCGTTGCCGTCGCGGTAGAGGAACTGCACCGAGCGCAGCTCGACGTTGGGCTCCTCGACGCGGTCGCCGCCGCGGAACGTCTTGTCGAGGATCTGCCCGGTGCGCATGTTGCGCAGCCGCACCTTGGTCAGCGACGAGGCGCCGCGCGCCGACGGCGTCTGCACGTGCACGTCCTCGATCACGAACGGCTCGCCGTCGACGAGGATCCGCACGCCCTTCTTGAAGTCTCCCGTTTGCAGCATGAGATCACCATCCCGCCAGATCGGCGGCGCGTGCGCGGTGCTCGTTGGCGTCGCCGAGGAAGCTGCGGTCGAAGATCGCACGGCGGAACCACAGGTGCAGGTCGTACTCCCAGGTGAAGCCGATGCCGCCGTGCAGCTCGGTCGTGTCGCGCGCGACGCGGTCGAAGGTGTCGGTCAGCAGCGACTTGGCGAGCGCGGCGCGGTGCGCCGACTCGTCCTGGATGCGGTCGAAGGCGTGCGCCGCGTACCACCACAGCGAGAGCGTCGGCTCGAGCTCGCACGCGAGGTTCGCGAGCTGATGCTTGACGGCCTGGAAGGCGCCGATGATCCGCCCGAACTGCTCGCGCTGCTTGGCGTACGTGACGGCCATGTCGAGCATGCGCCGGCAGCCGCCGTAGGCGTCGGCCGCGATCAGGACGCAGCCCGCGTCGCGCGTGCGCTCGAGGGCGCGCGCGCCGTTCGGCAGCTTGACGCCGGGCGTGCCGTCGAGCGTCACCTGGGAGAGGCGACGCGTGAGGTCGTTGCACAGGTAGTCCGTCGTCTTGATGCCCGCCGCGCCGCGCTCGACGAGCCACAGACCCGGACCGCCGTCGTCGCGCGCCGCGACGATCAGCACGTCGGCGAGCGAGCCGTACGGCACGAGCACCTTGGTGCCGGTCAGGCGGCCGCCCTCCGCGCGCGTCGCGAGCTTCTCCGGAGACCACTCGCCGTCGGGCTCGCCGAGCGCGAAGGTGCCGATGCGGCTGCCGTCGACGAGCTGCGGCAGCCAGCGCTGGCGCTGCTCGTCGTCGCCGCCTTCCGCGAGCGCGATCTGCGCCAGCGCGTTGCCGAGAAACGGTCCCGGCGTCGCGTTGTAGCCGAGCTCCTCCGCCGCGAGTGCCAAGTCGAGCAGCTCGAGACCCGCGCCGCCGTATTTTGCATCGACGTAGAGCCCCGTCACGCCGAGGCCGACGAGCCCGCTCCACAGCTCCGGATCGTGCCCGGTCGGGCCTTCCATGACCTGGCGCACGCGCGTCGTCGGGCACTGCTCGTCGAGGAAGCGGCGGATGGTGTCCTTCAGCAGGACCTGGTCCTGGGAGAGTCCGAAATCCATGCTCGAGTCCTCGAGGTCAGCGGCGCGACGCGGCCGGATCGCGGGGCAGGCCGAGCCCGCGCTCGGCGATGATGTTGCGCTGGATGTTCGCGGTGCCGCCCGCGATCAGGATGCCGAGCGACCACAGGTAAGCCGTGACCAGCATGCCGCCGAACGGCGCCTCGGCCTCGCCCGGCGCGAGCGCGCCGCGGTCGCCCATGATGTCCATCGCGAGCTTCGCGATGTCGTAGTTGAGCTGCGTCGAGTAGAGCTTGTTGACCAGCCCCGCCATGCCGGGCTCCTCGCCGCGCGCGCTCATCGTCAGCTGCCGGTAGCCGTGGTACTCCGAGGCGCGGAGCTTCGCTTCGAGCTCGACCAGGCGGTTGCGGATGATCGGGTCCTGGATCGCCGGACGGCCGCGCAGCTTGGTGGACTGCGCGAGCATCAGCACGCCGTCGAACACCCGTCGCGTCATGCTCGCGCTGCCGATCAGCGCGCGCTCGTGCTTGAGCGTCGAGCGCGACACGATCCAGCCCTGACCGCGCTGCCCGACCAAGTTCGTGTACGGCACGCGGACGTTCTCGAGGAAGACCTCGTTGAAGTCCGCGGTGCCGGTCATCTGACGCAGCGGGCGCACCTCGATGCCCGGCGTCTTCATGTCGATCAGGATGTAGCTGATGCCCTCGTGCTTGGGCGCGTCGGGCTCGGTGCGCACGAGGCAGAACATCCAATCCGCGTGCTGCGCGTCCGAGGTCCAGATCTTGTGGCCGTTGATCACCCAGAAGTCGCCGTCGCGCTCGCCGCGCGTGCGCAGCGACGCGAGGTCGGAGCCGGCGCCGGGCTCGGAGTAGCCCTGACACCAGCGGATCTCGCCGAGGATCGTCGGCAGGATGAACTTCTGCTTCTGCTCCTCGGTGCCGTGCTCGAGCAGCGTCGGCACGAGCATGCTCGGACCCTGGCCGATCACCTCGTGCGGCGCGTTGGCCTTGCGGAACTCCTCCGCGATGATCGTCTGCGCGAGCGGATCGGGTGGACGCTCCGCGCCGCCGTAGCGCTTCGGCACGTGACGGTAGAGGTAGCCGCGCTCGATCGCCTTCTTGCGGAACTCGGTCGCGCGCGGGTCGGTGCGCACGCCGCCGCCGAGGAGCGCGCGATCGTCGGCCGGAGGAGCCGCGGCGGCGTCCTCCTTGCTCCAGTTGGCGGCGAGGAACGCTCTCACCTCGTCGCGGAACTTCTCGTACTCGGCGCTGAAGCTGAGATCCATCGGCTGGGCTCCTCGACGAAGAACGGGACGGCGTGGCGGACGAGCATGCGCCCGCGAGACGCGCGGCGGGCTGCGGTCGTAGTAGCAACATTGCCCCGGGCCGCAAAGCAGCGCGTGCGTACTTGATGTAGGCTCGGGTGCCATGACGGACGCCGCCCGCGACGTGCTCGTGGTGTTCGCGCGCTGCCCCGCGGCGGGGCGGGTCAAGACCCGGCTCGCGCGCGCGATCGGCGACGCCGCAGCGGCGTCGCTCTACGCGGCGTTCGTCGCCGACCTGCGCGACCGCTTCGCGCACGCGCCGTTCGCGGTGCGCTGGGCGCTCGCGCCACCGGACGACGGCTTCGCCGCGCGCTTCGCCGTCGATCCGAGCCACGTCTTCCTGCAGAGCGGCGAGGATCTCGGCGCGCGCATGCGCGACGCGTTCGCGCGCATGCTCGCTGCCGGCTTCGCGCGCTGCGCGATCATCGGCTCGGACATGCCGCAGCTCGCGCCGCGGGTCGTGGAGGACGCCCTCGCGCGCCTTGGGAGCGCGGACCTCGTCCTCGGCCCGGCGCAGGACGGTGGCTACTACCTGATCGCGGCGCGCGCGGTGCCGGAGGTCTTCGACGGCATCGCGTGGGGCACGGACTCGGTGCTCGCGAGCACGCTCGAGCGCGCACGTGCGCGCAACCTCGCGACGTCACTTCTCGAGCCGGGCTTCGACGTCGACGTCGAGGCCGACCTCGAGCGGCTGCGCGCGCTCCTCGCGATGCCGGAGGCGGCGGCCGCGCTGCCCGCGACGGCCGCCGCGCTCGCGGCGCTCGACGAGAAGCCTCAGAACTCGATCACGACATCCGGATCGTCGTCGACCTGAACCGTGTCGATGAAGCGGATGCGGCGCTGACGGCGCGACATGATCACCGAGCTGACGCGCACGCCGTGGCCGAAGAAGCGCACGCCCTTGAGCAGCGTGCCGTCGGTGACGCCCGACGCGGCGAACAGGATCTCGTGGCCGGGGGCGAGGTCGCGCTCGGTGTAGATGCGCTTCGGGTCGGTGATGCCCATCGCGCGCATGCGCTCTTCTTGACCTTCCTTCGTCGGCACGAGACGCGCCTGCATGGCGCCGTTCAGACAGCGCAGCGCGGCGGCGGTCAGCACGCCCTCGGGCGCGCCGCCGATGCCCATCACCGCGTGCACGTTGGTGCCGCGCACCGCGACCGAGATGCCGGCCGACAGGTCACCGTCGCTGATCAAGCGGATGCGCGCGCCCGCGCGCCGGATGTCCTCGATCAGCTGCTCGTGCCGCGGACGGTCCAGCACGATGACCACCAGGTCCTTGACGGAG
This sequence comes from Candidatus Binatia bacterium, assembly GCA_036563615.1. Taxonomy (NCBI): domain Bacteria; phylum Candidatus Binatota; class Binatia (SeqCode); species Binatia bacterium. Next base: position 526,543 of record DATCMB010000004.1, on the reverse strand, counting down.
CGGTTCAGGCGGTTCGCGATCGCGGCAAGGTTCTCGGCGACCGGCGCGTCGAGGTGGATCGCGCCCTTCGCCGCCGGGCCGACGATGATCTTCTCCATGTAGCAGTCGGGCGCGCGCAGCAGCCCGCCGCGCGTCGACGCGGCGATCACCGAGATCGCGCCCGGCGCGCCCGTCGCGCACAGATTCGTGCCCTCGAGCGGGTCGACCGCGATGTCGACCTCGGGATCCTCGCTCCAGCCGCGCCCGACGTGCTCGCCGATGTACAGCATCGGCGCCTCGTCGCGCTCGCCCTCGCCGATGACCACCTCGCCGCGCATCGGCAAGGTGTCCATCGCCTTGCGCATGGCCTCGACGGCGACGTGGTCCGAGTGGCGTCGGTCGCCTTGGCCCATGGTCCGCGCGGACTCGATGGCGGCTAGCTCGGTGACCCGAAGAAATTGCTTGGACAGCTCCTCTTCAATCATGTCTCGCCCCCGTGCGGCATCTCGGTGGAAGCGCCGCGCGCTTCCGCCTGCGCTTCTCCGATGGGCTTCGTCGCGCGGACAAGGCCGTGCGACTCGCTTCGTTCGTGATCGTGTCGTCGCGCTGCATGTCGTGCGAAAGCGCCGGATGGTAGCAGGTTTCGCACTTGCTTCGAGAGGGAAATTCCGTTGCTGAGGAGGCTCATGCCGCAGCGCGCCAAGGTCCGCACGTTCCGCTTCCGAGGTCTCACCGTCGTCTACGAGCCCCTTCCCGGACCCATCACGGCGATCGCGATCAACGTCCGCGCCGGCGCGCGCTACGACGGCGCGATCCCCGGGCTCGCGCACATGGCGGAGCACATGCTCTTCCAGGGCACCGACGCCCTCGACCAGCTCGCCCTCAACCGGCGCGCGGCCGAGATCGGCGGCAACCACAACGCGACCACGGGCTACGAGTCGATCGCGCTCACCATCGAGGTGTTCAACGAGGACTTCGAGGCCGCGATCGAGCTGCTGGCCGATCAGTTCTACCGCAGCCGCGTCGACCCGCAGCGCTTCCGCAAGGAGTGCCGCGTCGTGCTCGACGAGATCCGCGGCTTTCGCGACGACCCGCTCGACCACCTGCACGAGCGCGGCTGGTGCACCTTCTTCGGACCGCCGATCGGCCACCCGATCTGCGGCACGGTGGGCTCGGTGCGCGCCATGCAGCCGAGCGACGTGACGCGCTTCCTGCGCAGGCGGTTCGTGAACGCGAACGCCGTCCTGGCGGTCGTGGGCGGCGTGTCGGAGGAGGTCGTGCGCCGGGCGCTCGCGCGTCACGTGGCGGCGGATCGGGTCGGCCGGCCGGCGCGTAGCGCGGCCGTGCGCCGCGGCCGCGGCGGAGTTCTGCGGCTTCCGGGAAGCGAGCGCGGGCAGTCGTTCGTCGTGCGCTTCCTCGAGGTCGACCCCGCGCCGCGCAACCTGCTGGCGCTCGGCATCGCGCTCGACCTGGTCGGCGCGGACCCCGACAGCACCCTTTTTCAGGCGGTCCGCGAGCGCCACGGGCTCGGCTACGAGGTGTCGGCCGAGCTCGAGTGGGGCGACGGCTGGGGCGCGGCGGTGCTGTCGGCGAGTGCCGGTCCGGGACGCGCCGACCGCCTGGCGCGGATCATGGACGACGTCCTCGAGCGCTCGGCGGAGGAGGGCTTCGCGCCCAGCGACCTCGCCCGGGCGCGCAAGAAGCGGCGCTACGGCTACGCCGTCCTCGCCGAGCGCCGGCTCGACCGGGCGCTCGCGCGCGCCGATTGCGCAGCCTCCGGCTTCCCGTCGCTCGAGGAGGCACAGCGCATCATCGCCACCCTCGAGGACGCCGAGATCCACGCCGCCTGGCGCCGCGCCGTCGCCGGACGCAGCCTGCTCGCGCTCCTGGGCGACTGAGCCGTCGATTAGCCGCGCTCCCTGCGGCTTGCTAGAGCGCCAGCAAACGCCCTGCGTCCTCCGATCCGAATGGACCAAACCACGACGCGGGGCAGGGAGAGCCTTTGGAAGAAAGATTGCAGCTCGCGGTCTTCATCGACTTCGACAACATCGAGATCGGGGTCAAGACCACGCTGAACAGCGAGCTCGACATCGCCCTGGTGCTCGACGCCCTGAAGGAGCGCGGCGAGGTCGTGTCGAAGAGCGCGTACGGCGACTGGGCACGCGCCGGCATGCAGAGCCGGACGATGACCGAGCATGCGGTGCACATGGTGCAGCGCAACGTGACGCCGCGCGGCGACAAGAACGGCGCCGACATCAACCTGGTCGTCGATGCCCTCGAGATGGCCTTCACGCGGCCGCACATCAACGGCTTCGCCATCGTCGGCGGCGATTCGGACTTCATCGCGCTGGTCGAGAAGCTGAAGCAGTTCGGCAAGCGCGTATTCGTCGTCGGTGGGCGCTCGTTCACGAGCGGGATCCTGCAGCGCAACTGCCACGAGTTCATCGCTTACGAGAACCTGCTCGGCGCGCGCTCGCGCGGCGACAAGCCGCAGAGGAGCGCGGCCGGTGGCAGGCTCTCGCTCGAGCATGGGTTCGCTCAGGTGCAGCGCGCGCTGAAGATCCTCGCCGACCGTGGCGTCGAGCCGCAGCTCGGGCCGCTCAAGAGCACGCTGCTTCAGCTGGACTCGACCTTCAGCGAACGCGACTACGGAGCCTCGTCGTTCCGTGAGTTCATCCAGCGTCTCGCGGACAAGCACCACCTCAACCTGAAGCGCATCGACCACGGCTACGTCGTCGAGCTCAACGGCGAGGGCGGTACGCAGAAGCCCCGCAAGGGCGACGCGGAGGAAGGCGTCGAGGCGCCGGTCGCCGCCGAGCCGGAGGCCAGCGGCGCCGAGGGCGACGGCGCGAGCGCTCCGCCGACCGTCGCGACGCGTCCGCAGGAGGAGGCGCTCGTCCTGCTGCGCACCGCGCTCGAGAAGCTCAACGAGTCGCGCGCCGGCAAGCCGATGTACGTGCGTCACCTGGCGCAGGGTCTGCGCGCCGTCGATCCCGAGTTCGACGAGCAGATGTTCGGCTTCCGCACGCTGACCGAGCTCATGCACGTCGGCCAGCGCGAGGGTCTGCTGCGCATGCAGCGCGACCGGCAGGGCGCCTGGCGGATCACGCCCGTGACCGCGACGTCGGCGGACGGCGGTGAGGGCGCGGACGCCGAGGCCAGCGCGGCTGCGCGCGCCGAGGCTGCCGAGTCCGGCGCCGAGACGACGCCGGCGCTCGAGCCGGTGGTCGATCCCGACGCGGCCGACGCGCAGGACGAGGCGGTCTCGCACACCGCACCGCACGGCGACCCGCTCGCCGACGCGGCGGACGAGACCGCCGACGAGCGCGACGCAGCCGAGCGTGCGGAAGCGCAGGACGCCGGCGACGACGAGTCCGCCGCCGAGGACGCCGTGACCGAGAGCGCAGCGGCCGAGGCGGAGGGCAGCGCTGCGGCGGAAGCTTCGCAGGCCGACGACGCCGAGGCGGAGGCCGCGGCGGCGAAGCCCGCGACGCGGAGCCGGCGCCGCACCTCGTCGTCGACGAGCGGCACGCGCACCTCGCGCACGACGCGGGCGAAGACCACGCCGCGCACGACGAAGTCGCGCTCGACGTCGTCGAGCCGTCGCAAGAGCAAGGACACGGCGTCCGACGCCGCGAGCGAATGACGGTGTGGGCGGCGCGCGGCTGCGAAGAGCGGCCGCGCGCTGCCCGTGCATCGTCCCCGTGTTCGTTCGCGAGCGACGAGGTTGCGGTCGCCGGGCGGCGGCAGCTCGCAGGGCAAGCTGCGTACGCGTGGCGTCCCTCGGCGAGCTGCGTGTGCGCGCCGACTCTCGACGTCCGTCGGCGGCTCGCGCGGCTTCGCTCGAGTCGGAGCGGCGCCAGCTCGGCCGAAGCAGCTTCAGCTGAGCCCGAGCAGCTCCGCGACCTCGCTCTCGCCGAGCTGCTCGATCCAGCCGCGGTCGTCGTCGATCACGCTGCTCGCGAGCGCGCGCTTCTGCCGCTTGAGGCGCAGGATCGCTTCCTCGATCGTCCCCGCCGCGATGATGCGGTAGACCGACACCGTCTTGCGCTGCCCGATGCGGTGCGCGCGATCGGTCGCCTGCTCCTCGACCGCGGGGTTCCACCACGGGTCGAGGTGGATGACGACGTCGGCCGCGGTGAGGTTGATGCCGGTGCCGCCCGCGCGCAGGCTCAGCAGGAAGAGCGGCATCGTGCCCTCGGTGAAGCTGTTCAGCACGGCGGCGCGGTCGCGCGTGCGGCCGTCGAGGTAGGCGTACTCGATGCCGCGCTCGTTCAGATCCTGGCGCAGCAGGGTGAGCAGCTCGACGAACTGGCTGAAGACCAGCGCGCGTCTGCCGCTCGCGATCACCTCGGACGTGAGCTCGCGGAACGCTTCGAGCTTCGCCGAGTCCTGCGGGCGGTAGCGCGGGTCGACGAGCCGCGGGTCGCACGCCATCTGGCGCAGGCGCAGCAGCGCCGTCAGCACCACCATCCGACTCTTCTCGAAGCCGTCGCGCGCGATGCGGCGTGAGAGGTCCTCGCGCGTCGCGGTGACGAGCGCCGCGTAGGCGCGATGCTGCGCCGGCGTCATCTCGACCACGACGTCGGTCTCGATCTTCGGCGGCAGATCGCTCTCGACGTCGGCCTTCGTGCGCCGCAGCACGAACGGTCGGATGCGCGCGCGCAGCGCCGCCGCCTCGGCGGCAGCGGCCTCCTGCTCGAGCGCGATCTGCGCCGCGACCGCCTCCGCGTCCTCGTCCTCGTCGCCCGCCGGCCCCGCGAGCTCGCCGAGGCTCGCCATCACCGGACGCTCGTAGCGCCGCGAGAAGCTCCGCCAGCTCCCGAGCATGCCCGGGTTCACGAAGTCGAGGATCGACCACAGCTCGAGCAGACGGTTCTCGATCGGCGTGCCGGTGAGCGCGAGGCGCGCCTCTGCCGCGAGCGACTTCGCCGCCGCGGTCGTCGCGGCGGCGTGGTTCTTGATCTGCTGCGCCTCGTCGAGGATCACGTAGCGGAAGCGGATGTCGCGCAGGCGCTCGACGTCGCGGCGCAGGAGCGCGTACGTCGTCACGACGAGGTCGACGTTGGGCACGTCCTCGTAGCGCGCGTGGCGACCGAGCCCGTGCAGCAGCACCGTGCGCAGCCCGGGCACGAAGCGCTCCGCCTCGCGGATCCAGTTCGGTGCGACCGAGGTCGGCGCGACCACCAGGCTCGGCATGCTGCCGTCGCGCGCGCGTCGCCAGGCGAGCAGCGCGAGCGTCTGGATCGTCTTCCCGAGACCCATGTCGTCGGCGAGGATGCCGCCGGTGCCGAGCTCCGAGAGGAGCTGCAGCCAGGCGACGCCGACCTTCTGGTAGCTGCGCAGGTCGCCCTGCAGACCGGGGATCGGCTCGGCGGTCGGCGACGACGCGAGCTCGCGCAGGCGTCGCGTCCAGCTCGACAAGAGCTCGTCGAGCTCGACGTTCTCCGCGAGCTCGCTCCACGCCGCGACCTCGCCGAGCAGGTGACGCGGCACCTCCGCGCTGAGCGAGTTGCCGAGCGTGTCCTGCGTCGCCGCGACCAGCGCCGCGACCTTCTGCGACAGCTCGGCGACGCTGCCGTCGGTGAGGCGCACCCAGCGGCGCTTCGCCGCCAGTGCTTGACGGATCTCCTCGACGTCGGCCGGGATGCCGTCCGCGGCGTAGCGCAGCGCGACGACGATCGATCCGGGACGCGCGGCGTCGGCGGTGAGCGTCGCCTGCAGCGGCGGGCGCGCGGTGACGTTGCGCAGCGCCGGCGGCACCACGACCTCGGTGAGCGGTCCGCCGGCCGACGTCTCGGCGACGAGACGCGGCAGGTCGTGCGTCCAGAAGAACACCGCCTCGTCGCCCTGCGCGCGCCAGGTCTCGGTGTCGGGCGGCGTGACGCTCGCGCGGCGCCGTCGCGGACGGCGCGCGAGCTCGAGCACGGTCGCGCTCACCACGTCGACCGCGGCGCGCTCGAGCTCGGCGTTGCGCTCGGGATCCTCGATGGTCGCGCAGCTCGCCGGCGTCAGCACGATCACGCGCTCGCCGTAGTGCGCCTCGAGCGTCGCCTCGACCGCGAACACCGCGCCGGTGACGCGCAGCACGATCCTCGGCACCGGCAGCGGCGGCAGCCCGAGCTCGTCGCGCGACGGCAGCGCGACGCCCTCGCTCTGGAAGTGCTCGTGCAGCAGCGCCGGCACGCGCGCCACGTCGGCCGGCTCGACCAGCACCTGCGGGTGCGCGGCGAGGCGCGCGAGCGCGATCGGACCGACGTCGTGCGCGACGCGCGCGAAGCAGCGCGCTTCCGGGAAGAACACCCAGCCGGTCGCGCCGCGCAGCAGGACGGTCTCGGTGAACGGCACCGGCGCGCCCTCGTCGGCGATCGCGCCGCCCGGACGCGTCGGCCGCCAGACCGCCTCGAGCACGAAGCCGCGCTCGAAGCGGGACGCCGCAGCCTCGGCCGACGGCAGGCCGAGCAGCGCGCGGAACGCCGGCTCGTCGATCGGGCGACCGCCGGTGTTGTACTCGAGCCAGGCGCGGCGGACCTTGAGCTGCTCCTCGGCGACCTCGTCGGCGCGCATCTGCAAAAGCTCGTTCGCGCGCACGTCCTCGTCGGTCGCCGGGCGCAGCCGCAGGGCAGGGCGCACGGGCTGCGCGAGCAGGGTCAGCGTCTCGTTTCCGTCGAAGTCGTGCAGCGTCAAGCCGGCCTCGGCGATGCGGTCGAGGAACAGCGCCGCGTCCTCGCCCTCGGCGACGAAGTCGCGGCCGCCCTCGGGCGCGCGCCGCAGCGGCTCGAAGAGACGCCACTCGTGCGCCGGCAGCCGGCGTCCTTCGAGGTCGTCGGGGCCGAACGGCTGGCGCTCGCCCTGCGGCTGGACGCGCACGCGCAGTCGCGCCGGCGCCTCGAGGTCCTCGTCGCCGCGCTCGACGGCGATCAGGAAGGACGCCGCGCCGAGCGGGCGCAGGGCGCCGCGTCGACGCCAGGCGGCGAACGTCGTGTCGAGGAGGCTCGTGCGACGCGGCACGGCGGCGCGGGCGGCTTCGAGGTCGATCCCGTGGCGACGCGCGATCGAGAGCGCGCGGGGCAGATCGGGCGCGGCGGGCGCGGCGGCCTGCGTCTCCTCGGCGCTGCTCTCGCGCAGCAAGCGCTCGCGCAGCGCCGGCGACGCCGCCATCTCGTCGAGCAGCCCTGCGACGTGCTCGCACGGCGGCTCCTGGCCGAGGCCCTGACAGCTACAGAGCGCCGCGAGCTCGCCGTTGTGCGCGACGCCGACGCTGACGCTCTCGACCGACCCGTTCGTGCGAATTTTTCCCAGCACGAGCTGGTTGCGCAGCGCGACCGGGTCGCCGACCAGGTGCGCGGTGGTGCGGCGTCCGATGCTCGGCGCACGATGGACACCGAGCATGCGCTCGACCCGGTCCGCGTCCAGGTCCGGCAGCCAGTCCTGGAGCGGCGCCAGATCGGACATGGTCACCGCGCACGACATCGAACCTGAAACGCTATCCCTCGGTGAAGAGCCACGCAAAGCGTTTCGACGCGCAGCGCCGTGACGAGGCGTCGACGCGCGCCGCGATGTGCTTTGCCTCGCCCCCGACGCGCGCTATGCCTGCCGGAGCTCGCCGGTGCGCGGCGCGAGCGACCGTCCGGAGGAGAGTCGCATGCTGGAGATCCGCTTCGACGACATCGAGGGCCTGAAGGCGCAGATCAAGGAAGAGTTCAGCCCCTGGGGGCCGGCGGTGCAGGTGACGCAGGAGATGATCAACGCGTTCGCCGACCTGACCGGGGATCACCAGTGGATCCACGTCGACGTCGAGCGCTGCAAGCGCGAGAGCCCGTTCGGCGGCCCGATCGCGCACGGGTTCTTGACGCTGAGCCTGCTGCCGAGGCTGCGCGCCCGCTCGGACTTCACGATCGTCGGGCACGGCAACGCCGTCAATTACGGAGCGAACAAGCTGCGCTTCCTGGCACCCGTGCCGGCCGGCGCCACGCTGCGCGCGCGCTCGCGCCTGGTCTCCGTCGAGCAGCGGCCGAAGGGGACGCTGGTCACGCAGGACATCCAGGTCGGGATCGAGGGTCAGGAGACGCCGGCGCTGCTCTACCAGATGGTCGTGCTCTACAACCCGCCGCGGAAGTAGCAGGAGCGCGCCGCCGCAGGCGGCGAGAAAGGGGAAGACGATGTCCGAGCCAGCCGCGGTCGCCTTCTCGCCGCAGGATCTGTTCGACTTCCCCGACCCGTACCCGCTGTTCGCGTCGCTGCGGCAGTCGAGCCCGGTGCTGCGCATCGCGCAGTTCGGGCGCCAGACCCACCTGGTGACGCGCTACGACGACGTCGCGCGCATCCTGCGCGACAACGACACCTTCTCGTCGCGCGCCAACGCGCAGCTGTCCGAGGTGATGGGCCGCAACATCATCCAGATGGACGGCAAGGAGCACCAGAAGCACCGCCAGATCGTCCAGTACGCGTTCCACTTCAAGTCGATCGCCGTGCTCGAGGACTTCATGCGCGACACGGTGCACCAGCTCATCGACCGCTTCGCGCGCGACGGTCGGGCGAACCTGGTCGAGCAGCTCGCGGAGCCGTTCCCGATCCGCGTCATCGCCAAGCTCGCCGGCGTGCCGATCCGGGACTTCGACCAGTTCAAGCAGTACGCGCTCGACATCATCGGCTTCGCCAAGGACCGTGCGAAGGGGCTCGCCGCGTCGCGTGCGATCGCGGAGTTCCTGCTGCCGATCATCGCCGAGCGCCGGCGCGAGCCGACCGACGACGTGCTCTCGCGGCTCGTGACCGGCGAGGTCGACGGCCAGCGCCTGAGCGACGAGGAGATCATCAGCTTCATGCGGCTCCTGCTGCCGGCGGGCGCGGAGACCACCTTCCGCTGGATCGGCAGCACGCTGCATGCGCTGCTGCACCATCCCGGCGCGCTCGACGAGGTGCTCGCCGACCGCTCGCTGGTCGGCGCGGCGCTCGAGGAGACGCTGCGCTGGGAGACGCCGGTGCTGTTCGTCGGCCGCCAGGCGACGCGCGACGTCGAGATCGCGGGCGTCGCGATCCCCGCCGGAAGCCTGGTCACGCCGGTGATCGGCTCGGCGAACCGCGACGAGAGCCACTACCCGGAGCCCGATCGCTGGGACCTGCACCGCGGCGCCGACGACCATCTGTCGTTCGGCGGCGGCCGGCACTTCTGCCTCGGCTACCACCTCGCCCGGATCGAGGCGCGGATCGCCCTCGAGGCGGTCCTCGACCGGCTGCGCAACCTGCGGCTCGACCCCGAGCGTCCCTCCACGATCGTCGGGCTCGCCTTCCGCTCGCCGAAGGACCTGTTCGTCCATTTCGACGCCTGACCCCGCCAGCGGCCGACTTGCTCGCAGGGGAACGGAAGGCGATGATCGGAGGGCCGGGCTTGGCGCCCGGCCGATGGCTCAGCCGAGGCTTTCGACGCGAGTCGGCGGCTTCGGCGGGGGGTTCTCGATGAAAAGCGTCCGCAGCATGCGCTGGCTCGTGCCAAGCCTTCTCGGCCTGGCGATCCTGCTTTGCGTCGGCGTCGCCTCGGCCGAGCCGATCGAGCGCGTCGAGGCCAAGCGCGTGTGCATGGTCAACGACTCGGTCTTCCCGAAGGACCAGATCCCGGTCCAAGTGGACGGCAAGACCTATTTCGGCTGCTGCGAAATGTGCAAGGGGCGCCTCGCGGCGGACGCCTCGGCGCGCGTCGCGACCGACCCCATCTCCGGCAAGCCGGTCGACAAGGCGACCGCCGTGATCGGCGCGACGCCGGACGGCAAGGTGCTCTACTTCGAGAGCGACGCGACCTTCAACGCCTACAAGAACCGCGCGTGACCGCGGACTTCGAGTACCATGACTTCGACGTCCTGGTGCGCGACCTGGACCCCCAGGGGCACGTAGCGAACCACGTCTACGTCGCGTACCTGTCCGAAGCGCGGGCTCGCTACATGCGCAGCCTCGGTGGGTTCGAGGCGGGGCTCCTGCCGTCGGTCGTCGCCGAGGTTCGGTGCCGCTACCTGAGCCCGCTGCTGCCCTGGGAGAAGTTTCGCGTCGGCGTGCGCGTCGCGCGCGTCGGCCGAACGAGCATCGACTTCGCGTACCGGGTCTGCACCGCGGAGCGCACCGTCGCCGAGGGGGACAGCACGGAGGTGCTGATCGATCGCGCGACGGGTCGTCCTCGCGAGATCCCGTCGTCCGTGCGCGCACGTCTGGAAGCGATCGCCGGCGTGCGCGGCGATGCAGCGTAGGAGAGAACGATACACGATGGAATCGCACCAAGGCCGCAAGGGCCCCAGCGATCAGGAAGAGACCAACACCGAGCTCAGCGCCGAAGAGCAGGAGTGGCTGCTCGCGACGCAGGACGTCGTGCCGCTGAAGGATCGTGACGTCGAGGTGGAAGAAGAGCAGCCCTCGCCGCTGGGTGGCCTCGCGGAGCGCCTGCGCTCGCGGCGCGAGCCGGTGTCGAGCGAGTCCGACGGCTCCTTGCCCGCCCTCGACCGCCGTACCGCCGAGCGCCTGCGGCGCGGCCAGATCGACATCGAAGCGCAGCTCGACCTGCACAACCTGACGCAGGACGAGGCGTTCCTCGCGATCCAGACCTTTCTCTACGAGTCGCTGCAGCAGAACCGACGCTGCGTTCTGCTGATCACGGGCAAGGGCACCGCGCGCGACGGCGGCGGCGTGCTGCGCTCGGCCGTGCCGCGCTGGCTCACCGAGGGCGCGTACGCGCCGCACATCATCGGCATCGCGCCGGCGCACCCGCAGCACGGGGGGGACGGGGCGCTCTACGTGCTGCTGCGGCGTCAGCGCTGAGGAGACGCGACGCTCGCCGGCGCATGCTTGACGCGCGTCGGCGGCGCCGGCGCGTCGTCCATCAGCCGAAGCGGCCGGTGATGTAGTCCTCCGTCCGCTGCTCGCTCGGCATCGTGAACATCTTGCTGGTGACGTCGAACTCGACGAGCTCGCCGAGGTACATGAAGGCGGTGAAGTCCGAGACGCGCGCCGCCTGCTGCATGTTGTGCGTCACGATGACGAGCGTGTAGTCGTTCTTGAGCTCGCCCATCAGGGCCTCGATCTTCGCGGTCGAGATCGGGTCGAGCGCGGAGCAGGGCTCGTCGAACAGCACGACCTCGGGCTGCACCGCGATGGTGCGCGCGATGCAGAGGCGCTGCTGCTGTCCGCCCGACAGCGCGAGCCCGTTGGTCGACAGCTTGTCCTTGACCTCGTCCCACAGCGCGGCGCGCCGCAGCGCGCTCTCGACGCGATCGTCGAGCTCGGACTTCGGCAGCTTCTCGTAGAGCTGGATGCCGAAGGCGATGTTGTCGTAGATCGACATCGGGAACGGCGTCGGCTTCTGGAACACCATGCCGATGCGCGCGCGCAGCAGATTGACGTCCTGGCGGCGCGACAGGATGTTCTCGCCGTCGAGCAGCACCTCGCCCTCGGCGCGCTGGTCGGGGTAGAGGTCGTACATCCGGTTGAGCACGCGCAGCAGCGTCGACTTGCCGCAGCCCGACGGACCGATGAACGCCGTGATCTGGTTCTCGTAGAGCGGCAGCGAGATGCGGTTCAGCGCGCGCGTCTTGCCGTAGTAGAAGCTGAGCTCGCGGATCGAGATCTTCTCGGTGAGCGTGGCGGGGTCGATGGACGCGTGATGCGTCATGGCGCTGGATCGAGCGTAGCTCATGCCGCCGCCCGGCTCCGTGCGATCAGCGCGCGCGCGACGATGCTGAGCGCGAGCACGCTGAAGGTGATGAGCAGCGCCCCGGTCCAGGCGAGCTGCTGCCAGTCCTCGTAGGGGCTCAGCGCGAACTGAAAGATCACCACCGGAAGGCTCGCCATCGGCGCGTTCAGATCCAAGCTCCAGAACTGGTTGTTGAGCGCGGTGAAGAGCAGCGGGGCGGTCTCGCCGCTGACGCGCGCGATCGCGAGCAGGATGCCCGTCACCATGCCGGCGCCGGCGGCGCGGTACGCAATCCGCGTGATGACGACGTACTTCGGCATGCCGAGCGCCGCGGCCGCTTCGCGCAGCGACACCGGCACGAGCAGCAGCATGTCCTCCGTCGTGCGCAGCACGACCGGCACGACCAGGATCGCGAGCGCGACCGTCCCCGAGAGCGCCGAGAAGTGGCCCAGCGGCACCACCATCACCTCGTACACGAAGAGCCCGACGACGATCGACGGCGCGCTGAGCAGGATGTCGTTGATGAAGCGCACCACCACGGTGAGCCGATCGCGCCTTCCGTACTCCGCCATGTACGTGCCGGCGAGGATGCCGATCGGCGTGCCGATCAGCACCGCGAGGCTCGTCAAGACGAAGCTGCCGACGATCGCGTTCAGCAGTCCTCCGTCGGAGCCGGGCGGCGGCGTGGTCTGCGTGAAGACGTCGAGCGCGAGGCCGCCCGCTCCCTTCCACACGAGCACCGCGAGGATCAGCACGAGCCAGCCGAGGCCGAACAGCGTCGCGAGCAGCGACAGCGTCACGGCGACCGCGTTGCGACGTCGGCGCGCGGCGTAGAGCGAGCTTCGCGCGGGCGCGTTCATGCTCATGCCCCCACGCGGCGCTCGAGCCGGAACAGCATCCAGCGTGCGGCCGCGAGCACGGTGAAAGTGATGAGAAAGAGCAGGAAGCCGAGCGCGATCAGCGACGAGGTGTAGAGCTCGCCGACCGCCTCCGTGAACTCGTTCGCGATGGTCGCCGAGATGGTCGTGCCGGGCGCCAGGATCGACGACGAGATCCGGTGCGCGTTGCCGATCACGAACGTCACGGCCATCGTTTCGCCGAGCGCGCGACCGAGCGCAAGCATCGCGCCGCCGACGACGCCGATGCGCGCGTACGGCAGCACGACCGAGCGCACCACCTCCCACGTCGTGCAGCCGAGCCCGTAGGCCGCCTCGATGAAGACGCGCGGCACGGACTCGAACACGTCGCGCGACACCGCGGTGATGAACGGCAGCACCATGATCGCGAGGATCAGCCCCGCGGTGAGAAGGCCGATGCCGTAGGGCGGCCCGGCGAACAGCGCCGACAGCACCGGCACGTCGGCGAAGGTGTCGATCAGGAACGGCTGCAGCGTCTGCTGCAGGAAGGGCGCGAACACGAACAGGCCCCAGATCCCGTAGATGATGCTCGGAATGCCGGCGAGCAGCTCGATCGCGATGCCGATCGGACGCCGGAGCCACGGCGGGCAGAGTTGCGTGAGGAAGACCGCAATCAGGATCCCGACCGGCACGGCGATCGCCATCGCGATCAGCGAGGTGACGATCGTGCCGTAGGCCGGCGCGAGCGCGCCGAACTGCTCGGTGACGGGGTTCCACTGCTCGCTGACGACGAAGCTCGGGCCGAACGCGCGCAGCGCGGGCAGCGCGCCGACGAAGAGCGCCACCATGACGCCGCCGAGGATCGCGAGGACCGACAGCGCCGCGGCGCGCGTCAGGTTGTAGAAGAGCGCGTCGGTGAGGCGCAGGCGGGCGAGCACGCGCTCGCGCGCGGCGAGCCGTCCGTCGAGCGTCGCGGCCGACGCGAGCGTCGCGTCGGCCGGAGAGCTGCGCCTGGAGAGCTCCATCGTCAGTCGTTCAGCGTGCGGTGTAGATCGGCTTGCCGCCCTCGTCGGTGATGCGCGTCCACGACTGCTCGATCGCGCGCACGACCTCGTCCGGCATCGGAACGTAGTCGAGCTCGGCCGCCATCGCGTCGCCCTTCGCGTACGCCCAGGCGAAGAACTCGAGGGCCGCCTTCGCCGCGGCGGGATCTCTCGGCTTCTCGTGCATCAGGATGAACGTCGCGCCGGCGATCGGCCAGGACTCGGCACCGGGCGCGTCGGTGAGGACGATTGCGAAGCCCGGGACGCTCGCCCAGTCCGCGTTCGCGGCGGCCGCGGCGAACGCCTCGGCGGTCGGCGCGACCGCGTTGCCGGACGCGTTCACGAGCTTCGTGAAGGTCAGCTTGTTCTGCTTCGCGTAGGCATACTCGACGTAGCCGATCGCGCCGCGCGTCTGCGCGACGTTGTTCGCGACGCCCTCGTTGCCCTTGGCGCCGATCCCCGTCGGCCACTGCACCGCGGTGCTCGTGCCGACCTTGCTCTTCCACTCGGGGCTCGTCTTCGCGAGGTAGTCGGTGAAGATGAACGTCGTGCCCGAGCCGTCCGAGCGGTGCACGACCGCGATCGCCTGCTTCGGCAGCGTGACGCCCGGATTCAGCTTGGCGATCGCGGGATCGTCCCAGCTCTTCACCTCGCCGAGGAAGATCCGCGCGAGGGCGGGGCCGTCGAGCGTCAGACCGCCCGGCGCGATGCCCTCGAGGTTCACCACCGGCACGACGCCGCCGAGCACGGTCGGGAACTGCACGAGCCCGTCCTTCTGCAGCTCGTCCGCCGAGAGTGGCATGTCGGACGCGCCGAAGGTCACGGTGCGCGCCTTGATCTGCTTGATGCCGCCGCCCGAGCCGATCGACTGGTAGTTGAGCTTGACGCCCGTCTCCTTGGCGTAGGCGTCGGCCCACTTGGCGTAGATCGGGTAGGGGAACGTCGCGCCGGCGCCCGAGATGGTGGAGGCGAAGCTCGACGTCGCAAGGGCGAGCGCGAGGGCGCTCGCGGTCAGAAGCGTGGTGATCTTCACGGATGGTCTCCTGTCGAGATTCGATCGTCGCATGGCTCACCAGGCGACCTGGAACCTCGCTTGGTAGATGTTGGCGCTGCCGGCGCCGTCGGTGCGCGCGGAGTAGACGTAGTTCGCCATCACCCGCATGTTCGGGTTCAGGTACCAGTTGAGCCCGACCGTCGTGTCGCCCAGGTTGCCGCCGCGGACGTCGCCCGAGTCGAGCTCGATCTTCGAGTAGCGCGCGCCCACCTCGAACGCGCCCCAGCCGGCGTCGGGTCCGAAGCCGAAGTTGCGCTTGGGCCGCACGCGATCGAACGCGCCGGAGGACTTCTTGTACGCGCGGCGCTCGCCGGTCAGGAAGTAGCTGACGTAGGCGTACCAGCCGTCGAACGCGGGATCGCCGGACGCCGGCGCGTCGACGAAGACGCGCATGTACTCGGCCTGCAGCGACGCCGGTCCGAGCACGATCGCGAGCTCGGGATTGATGCGGTCGAGGTCGTTCGCGAGGAAGTCGCCCGTGTCGACGAAGCGCGCCGCGAGGTGCGACTCGGGACGCTGGCGGAACCTGAGCTCGGCGTCGTTGCGGAACGAGTGCGCGTAGGAGAAGCCGAGGTGGACGAGCTGCGCGCCGTCGTCGGCGTACCAGGGTAGGCCGGTGATGCGCGTCGCGATGTCGTAGTTTTGCTCGTCACCGAAGCCGAAGCCGGTGTCGTCGGTCTCGCGGAACGCGCCGACCGCCCAGGTGAGGCGCTCGTCGAAGTAGGTCGGGTGGATCCCGATGCCGGTGTTGCGCTCCGGCGCGAAGACGTCGGCGAGGCTTCGCTCCATGAACGTGATGTTCACGCTGCTCGTGAGCTGCTCGAGCGAGAACGGCTCCTTGAAGTGGCCGATGCGGAGGTTCTGGACGAGCGGCACGTTGCGGACGGCGAAGTAGACGTCCTTGAACGCGACGTCGCCGCTCGCGACGTCGACCTCGAACTTGAAGCCGAAGTCCCGGTAGAGCTCGGCCTCGAAGCCGATCCGGGCGCGCCGGAACTCGGTGCCGCTCTGGAACTCGTCGATGCCGAGCTCGTCGCTGAGCGCGCGGCTCGAGTCGACGATTGCCCAGTCGTTCTGCAGCCGGCCGATCAGGGCGAAGCGGAACTGCTTGTCCGCGGTCTCGAGGCGCGGACCGTCCTTCCAGCGGGCGTACAACGTGTCGGGCGAGGGCTTCTTCTCCTCGACCACCTCGACCACTTCCGTGCGCTCGACCTTCTCGACCGTGGCGGCGTTCGCGCGGGCCGTTGCCCGGTCGGCTTCGCCCGCCTCGCGGACTTTGCGGCTCAGCGTGCGGTGCTGCTCGTCCGAGATCTGTCGGTTCTGGCGCAGGACGTCGAGGATCTCCTGCATGGCTGCTTGCTGTGCGTCGCCGGCGCCGGCCGCGCGCGTCGTCGCCACGTCCGCCGCGAGCAGCACGAGGGTGGCGAGCACGAGGTTCTTTCTGCGAAATCGCATCTCCCCTCCGGGGTCTTGCTGGGGGGCCGTCACGGCGCGAGCCGCGCGGCCCTCGCGATCGTCGCAGGCAGCACTACCGTCTCGATGTTGCAGGACGGTTACGGCGCAATTGCGCCGCCTTGAAGAGCGATTGCCCGGGTGCGCGCCGAGCACGGAGCGCCGTGCCGCGCGCGCACGCGGCGCGCAGCTCGGCGCAGGGCACGCTCAGCGCGCGTCGTGGAAGATGACGCCGAGGGCCCAGCGCCGACCCCAGGTGACGGTGCTGACCCCGTGGCGCAGCACCGCCCGGACGTGGCCGCGGCGGGTCGCGAGCGGCCGCACGGCGTTGGCGAAGATCAAGATCTCGCCCCGTGCGGCGGCGATCGCCTCGCCGCGCGACTGCCGCGCGGTCGCTGCTCGACGAGCAGGAACTCGCCGCCGCCGTAGTCGACGCCGGGCACGCTGAGAAAGCACGTCGCCTGCAGCGGGAAGGCGATCTCCCCGTAGAGGTCCTGGTGCAGGCAGTTGTAGCCGCCGGCCTCGTAGCACAGCAGGAGCGGGGTCGGCCGGCGCTGCCCGTGCGCGGCGCAGTGCGCGAGGAAGTCCTCGAGACGCTCGGGATAGCGCGCGTCGATGCGCAGCAGCTCCATCCAGCGGTTCGCGATCGGCGCGAGCTCGCGGTAGAGCGCGCGCCGCAGCGCGGCGACGAGCCGCGGCAGCGGGTAGGCGAAGTATTCGTAGCGGCCCTCGCCGAAGCGGTAGCGCGCCATGTCGATGCGCGAGCGGAAGCGGCGCTCGTCGGCGTCGAGCTCGACGAGCTCGCGGCACTCGTCGGCCGTCAGGATCGCGGGCGTCTTCGCCCAGCCGCGCTCGGTCAGCGTCGCGCCGAGCGCGGGCCAGTCGAGCCGGCGCACGCGCTCCGCGATCGACGGCGTCCCGACGGCGGCGTCTGCCGCGTGCATCCTCCGCGTGCTCATCGCGCGCATGCTCGCGCACCGCGCCCGGCGTTGGAAGTGTGACGCCGCTCGGAGTACGAGGCGTCGATGGGCCTCTACGAGCGCTACTTCCTCCCGAAGCTGATCGACCTCGCGATGCGGCAGAAGCCGATCATGCGGCAGCGTCGCAAGGTGGTGCCGCTCGCGTACGGACGCGTCCTCGAGATCGGCATCGGCTCCGGGCGCAACCTCGAGTTCTACGACCGCTCGCGCGTCGAGCACCTCTGGGGCCTCGAGCCGTCGCCGGAGATGCGCAAGCTCGCGGCCGCGCGCGCCCGCGAGCTCGGGATCGACGTCGAGTTCCTCGACCTGCCGGGCGAGCACATCCCGCTCGCGGACGGCTCGGTCGACACCGTGCTCACGACCTACACGCTGTGCACCATCCCGGACGTCGCGCGGGCGCTGCGCGAGATGCGTCGTGTGCTCGCGCCGGGCGGCGTGCTGCTGTTCTCCGAGCACGGTCGCGCGCCGGATCCGGGCGTCGTGCGCTGGCAGAACCGTCTGAACGGCATGTGGAGCGCGATCGCGGGCGGCTGCAACCTGAATCGTGCGATCGACTCGCTGCTGCGCGACGCAGGCTTCGCGATCGAGGTCGAGACGATGTACCTGCCCGGGCCGCGCCTCTTCACCTTCAACTACTGGGGTCGCGCGAAGCCTGCTTGACGCGAGCGCGCGCGCTGCTCGGACGACACGGCGGATGCGCAAGGGCGACGCATTCTGAGCGCTAGCGTCATTGGTTTGACTCTCGCTCGGGCGGTGAATGCCCGTCCGACGTGAGCCGAGCCGGGGAACGAGACTTGCTCGCCGGCGCCTGCCATGATCCGCGTCCTCGTCGCCGACGATCACACCATGTTTCGCGACATGATGAAGATCGCGATCCCGCGCGAGGGCCAGCTTCAGGTGGTCGGCGAGGCGGCGGACGGGCAGGAGGTGTGCGCGGCGGTGGAGCGCCTGCGGCCGGACATCGTGCTGCTCGACTACCGGATGCCGCGCGTCAAGGACTTCGCGGCACTGGTGCGCGAGCTGCGTCGGTTGAGCCCGGCGACCCGCGTCATCGTGCTGTCGGGCTTCGCGACCCAGGAGATCGCGCAGAAGGCCGCCGACGGCGGCGCGAGCGGCTACGTGCTCAAGTCGACGCGTCTCGCGGCGATCCTCGACGCGATCCGCACCGTCGCAGCCGGCGGAACGTGGATCGACCCGAGCCTTCCACGGCGCGTCTTCGAGACCTTCCAGCGCGCGCGTGAGCCGAGCGGCAAGCCGAGCGCGCTCGCCACGCTGACGCGTCGCGAGCGTCAAGTGCTGGGCTACGTCGCGCTCGGCATCAGCAACCGCGCCATCGCCGAGAAGCTCTGTCTCAGCGAGCAGACGGTCAAGACGCACCTGACCAACATCTTCGGCAAGCTCGAGGTGCGAAACCGCTGGGCCGCGGCGCTCGCGTTCTACGGCCGCGACGTGCCGCGCTCGGACGCCGACGCGAGGTAGCGCGCGAGCGGCGGCTTGGCGGCGCCGTTCGCCGTCTTGCGCGGATCGCTCGTCGCCGCCGCGTCGTCCGGCTGGTCGGGCAGGACGATCGTGAAGCGGCTGCCGACGCCGGGTGTGGTCTCGACGGTCAGCGTGCCGCCGAACTGCTGCTCGACGAGATTGCGCGCGATCCACAGCCCGAGCCCGGTGCCGCGCCCGCGCTCCTTGGTGGTGAAGAGCTCGTCGAAGACGCGCGGCAGGATGTCTTCCGGAATGCCGCCGGCGCGGTCGCCGACCGTCACCAGCACGCGGTCGCCGTCGCGCCGCGCCTCGACCTCGACCGCATCGGCCGTCACGCCGCGGTCCTCGTAGGCGTCGAGCGCGTTGCCGATCAGGTTGGTCAGCACCTGCGCGAGACGCGCTTGCGAGCCCATCACCTGCAGCCCGCGCGGGTGCTCCGTGTACTCGATGTGGCAGCCCGACGTGCGCAGCCGGTGCGCGAACAGGCCGCGGATCTCGTCGACCACGGCGCCGATCGAGAACGGCACGGGCGCGCCGTCGCCGGGGTCGCGGCCGTGCACCTTCACCTTGCTGACGAACGCCGCGGCCTTGCGCGCCCAGCCGGCGGCGGTCTCCGCGGTCTCGACGATCTCGTTCGCGATCGCGCGGTGGTCGTCCTTGGTGACATTCGGGTCGTCGGTCGCGTCGGCGTACTCGTGGCCGAGGTCGGTGAGGATCTTGAGGGCGTTCATCACGCCGCCGAGCGGCGTGTTGAGCTCGTGCGCGATGCCGGCGGTGAGGCGTCCGAGCGTCGCCAGCCGGTCGGCGCGCGTCAGGCTCTGCTGGCTCGCCTCGAGCTTCTCGTATGCCGTGCGGAGCTTCGCGAGCGACTCGGCGAGCTCGAGGTTGGTCTCGCCGAGCTCGCGCGTGCGCTCGCGTACTTCCTCTTCGAGTCGCGAGTTCAACGCCGCGAGCTGCGCGAACGCCGTCGCCGTGCCGAGCGCGAGCGCGATCTGGTTCGCGGCCGTGCGCAGCAGCGAGACGTCGAGCACGTTGTAGGGCCGCCCCGAGCTCTTCGTGCCGAGCGCGAGCACGTCGAGCCCGCCGTCGCCCTGACGGATCGGCACCAGGACGTCGGCGTCGAGCGCTCGCCAAACGGCGGGCAGCGCGTGGTCGGCGACGTCCTCCCACTCGTAGCGGGCGAGGATCTCGCCGGCTGCGAGACGCTCGCGGAGCGGACCCTGCAACGCGATCGGCGGGCGTTCCGAGCTCGCGTCGGCGTCGTGCAGCAGTCCGTCCTCGCCGCGCACGAGCAGCGCGATGCTGCGCGGCCAGAGCGTCCGTCCGAGGACGCTCGCCGTGTGCGTCGCGACCTGCTCGGTCGAGCGCGCCGAAGCGAGCTCGTGGCTCAGCTCGGCGAGCACGGTCTCCGGATCGTACGCCTTGCGGAAGAAGACGCGATCGACGGCGTCCTGCACGCGGTTGCGTAGCCAGGTGAGAAGGTAGACCAGCGCCAGGTTGACGCCGGCCCACGCGAACGACGAGAGCGACCACGAGCTCCACGTCGGAACGAGCGCGCCGAACGCCGCGAACAGCGTCAAGTAGATGACGACGCTCGCCGCGACGACGATCGCGTAGGTCAGCGCGCGGCGCAGCACGACGTCGATCTCGAAGAGGTCGCGCTTGACGATGGCGTAGGCGATGCTGAGCGGGAACAGGAAGGCGGTGATCGCGCCGGCGTTGAGCGCGATGCCCCCGCCGGCGATCGCGGAGACCGCCATCAAGCCGACCGGGACGACGAGGCCCGCGAACGCGCCCACCGCAACGACGCCGATGCGCCTTCGCACGAGCGCCGACGGGCTCGACAGGAAGTCGTAGACGATCACCGCGATGAGCGTCATCCCGGCGAGCCCGTGCGCCGCCGAGGCGACGAGGTGCGCCGCGGTGTACGCCGACGGCGAGTCGAGCACCGCCTCGTACCACACGGCGAGCAGCACGAATGGCGCGTACACCGCGAACAGCGCGTACCGACCGCGCCCGCGCAGGCGGTCGGTCGGGAACACCAGCGCGAGGTGCAGGAACGCCGCCGCGAGCAGCGACTCGGCGAGCACGTGCAGGCGGAAGAACCAGTGCGGACCGTAGAGGTCGACCGCCGTGACGATGAAGACGCTCGTCGTCGTGGTGGCCGCGAACAGCGCGCGGCTCGCGCGGTCGTCCGGCTTGAGCAGGAAGACGAGCAGCCCGATCGCGAGGAAGGCGACGCCGTTCACCAGGTAGGCGCCGAACAGCAGCACGAAGTCGGTGCGCGAGAAGATCTGCGAGGCGACGGTGGCGTCGATCACGGATCCGCCCGGACTGCGCAGGCGGTAGTCGATCGGCGTCCCCGCGGGACGCTCGGCGACGCGCTCGTACACCTCGGCCGCGGTCGCGACGGGCTCGCCGTCGACCGCGAGCACCTGGTGCTGGAAGAGATTCCCCGGACGGCTCGGCCACTCGGGTAGCGCGATCGACGGCACGACCCGGTTCGCCATCACGAAGAAGCCGGGGAAGGTCGAGCCGATCCAGCCGAGCGAGGTGACGGAGATCACCGCGAACAGCACCACGAAGAGCGAGACCGTCGCGATCGTGATGCGGCGCAGCCGCCGCGCGCGCGCGTTCAGCACGAGCGCCTCCGGCCGACGAGCAGCCCCACGCCGAGCGCGACGCCGCCGAGCGCGATCCACGCGTCGCCCCAGCGGACGTACGGCGTCGTCGTCGTGCCCGGCACGACGGCGGCGCGCAGCACGCCGCGTCCCGGCGGCAGCGCGTCCTGCACCTCGCCGGTTGCCGTGACGAAGCCCGAGATGCCGCCGACCGACGCGCGCACGAGCGGACGGCGCGTCTCGACCGCGCGGAAGACGCTCATCGCGAAGTGCTGCGCGCGCGCGGCCCCGTCGCCCGAGTCGAGCCAGGCGTCGTTCGAGAGGTTGACCAGCACGTCGGCGCCGTCCCGGACGCGAGCGCGCGCCAGCGCCGGGAAGAGCGCCTCGTAGCAGATCAGCGCGCCGAGCCGGAGGTCGCTCGCTTCGAGCAGCGCCGCCGCACGGCCTGGCGCGTAGGCGAGACCGCTCGCGGCCGCGCTCGCGTCGAACGGGTCGTACTCGGCGAACGGCACGAGACGCTGCTTGTCGTACGAGCCGCGGATCGTTCCTTCACCATCGAGCAGGAAGACCGCGTTGCGCGGGCTGCCGTCCGCGGCGCGCCGCGAGCCGCCGAAGAGCAGCAGCGCGTTGCTCGCGCGCGCGACCTGCGCGAGCTGCGCGCGCAGCAGGGCATCCTCGTCCGGGTAGAACGCGACCGCGCTCTCCGGCCAGACGACGAGCGCAGCGCCTCCCGCGCTTCGCGTCTCGGCGGCGTACGCGGCGACGGTGCGCGCGGCGGCGGCGCGGCTCCAGTGCAGACGCGCCGGGACGTCGGCCTGCACGAGCGCGATCTCGCGTGCGGCGGCGCTCGTCTGCGCGTTCGACGCCAGCGCGCCGAGCCGCGCCTCGCCGTAGAGCAGCGTGAGCGAGAGCAGCGCCGCGGCGGGCAGGAGCGTCTGCAGCACGACGCGCCCCGGACGCTCGGCGGCGGCGAGCGCGAGCGCGCCGCGCACGAGCGCGACGCTCGTCCACGCGACGACGAACGACACCGCGTACATCCCGCCGAGGTCGGCGATCTGCACGAGCGCGGTCGCACGCCACTGCGCGTGCGCGAGGAAGCCCCAGGGCAGCCCCGTCAAGAACACGGTGCGCAGCCACTCGCACGCGACCCAGAGCCACGCGCCGCACGCCGGCACGGCCCACGACGGCACGCGCGGCGCGACCAGGCGGTGCGCGAAGGTCAGGAGCGCGTAGGGTAGGGCGGCGTAGACCAGCCACACCGCGAGCGCGAACGCGAGCGCCGTCGTCCGGCTGCCGCCGAAGTACGCGGCGGCCGCGCCCGGCGCCCACGACGTGACGCCGATCGAGATCAGCAGGCCGAACGCGGCGCCGAGCAGTAGCGCGCGCGGCGGCGTCGTGCGCTCGGCGCCGACGAGCAGCGCTCCCGGGGCGAGCCAGGCGAGCGCCGCGAGCGTGAACGGCGGCATCGCGAGCGTGTAGAGCACCGCCGCGACGACCGGGCTCGCCGCGACGAGCAGGCGCGCCGCGCTGGGTGCGCTGACGGCGATCGAGGCTCCGACGCTCGGCGATGCGGGCCGCGTGCTCAGCCCGGGCACGGCGCTCGTCCCGCGCGTCCCCCGCGTCTCAGGCGAGGCCCGTCGGGTCGACGGAGCGGGGGCCGCCGCCGGCCGCGGCGCCGATCGCCTCGCGGTTTGCCGCGACGCGCTCGGGCAACAACAAGGTGAAGGTCGAGCCGCGTCCGATCTCGCTCGTCGCGCCGAGGTCGCCACCGAGCAGCCAGGCGAGGCGACGCGCCAGCGTCAAGCCAAGACCGATCCCACCCTGCGCGCGCTCCGCGACCTCCTCGGCCTGGCGGAACGGCTCGAAGATGACCTCGAGGTCCTCGGGGCGGATGCCGGGGCCGGTGTCCTCGACGGCGAACGCGAGCTTGTCGTCGACCCGCCCGATGCGCAGCGTGATCGAGCCTTCGGGCGTGAACTTCGCGGCGTTGGTGATCAGGTTGCGCAGGATCGTGCGCAGCTTGACGGAGTCGGTGACCAGCACGTCGGGCGCGTAGTCGCGCTCGACGCGGAACTCGACCGGCTTCTCCTCGAGCAGCACCCGCGCGAGCCGCGTCAGCTCGGCCACCACCTCGTCGAGCCGGATCCGCTGCTCGCCGACCGCCTGCACGCCCGCCTCGATGCGCGCGTAGCTCAGGAAGTCGGACACCAGCTCGGCGAGGTTGCGGCTCGCTTCCTCGACCGCGCGCAGCGGCTCGAGCGCTTCCTGCGGCAGCTTGCCGAACTGGCCGTCGATCAGCAGCTCGCTGTAGCCGGCGATGACGTTGAGCGGCGTGCGGAACTCGTGCGAGACGTTCGCCACGAGCTCGGCTTGCAGGCGCTCGCGCTCGCGCAGCCGCTTGATGAGCCGGTAGGCCTTGAGCCCGACGTCGACCCAGAGCAGCAGCTCCTCGGGGCCGTTCGCCTTGTCGTGGTAGCCCTGGATGTCGAGCTCGGCGAGCATCTCGCGCGGCGGCTTGTTCCCGGAGTACCCGGTCTGCAGGATGATCTGCACGAGCGGGTCGAACTTGCGGATCTCGCGCACGAGCTCCTCGCCGGTCATGCGCGGCATGAAGTAGTCGACCAGGATGAGGTGCAGCTCGCGCTCGCGGATGATCTCGAGCGCGCGCTCGCCGCTTTCCGCCAGGAGCACTTCGTGCCCCTGCTTTCGGAGCAGGCTGCCGACCGAGATCAGGGTCTCCTCCTGGTCGTCGACGACCAGGATGGTGTGTCCCGTGGGTTCTCTCGAGGATCGACGCGCCATGGTGCGGGAGCCACCCGAAGAAACTCGGGGTGCTCCTCCGATCATCGGCTCGACCGGGGCCCTTCTTGAGAGAATCCGCAAAAGGCCGTTACAGACCTTTCACGGCGCTCTGCCGACTCGCCCGCCACGGCGCTCGCGTTGCCCGCCGACGCGGGCTCCCCGTGCGCTGGGCTCGAAGTCGGCGCCGTGCAGGTCCCGGAAAGTCCGATGCTCAGCGGGATCCGTGTCCCTTGTGGCCGCCGTGGCCACCGTGCCCGCCGTGCCCGGACGACGAGCAGCCACGCTGCCACTCGACGATGCGCGGCTTCGGCTCGCCGCGCCGCTCCGGAAGCACGGTGACGATGCTCAGGTCGAAGGTGCTGGTCTCGCCGCCGGAGAGGCGTCCGCCACGCTCGAGCCGGCCGTCGATCGCGATCACCAGATTGTCGTGGTCGACGTGCGGCGTGCCGTCCACGTGCCAGGCGGGGTCCGACGGGTCGAGCTTGAGCGCGCCGTCGTGCACGTGCTGCTTGGCGTAGGTCACGAACTCGTGGCGGTCGTAGATCAGCTCGAAGCTGTCCGGTGCGCCGGGGTCGCGGATCTCGTAGTGCCCCGCCTGCTCGGCGAGGAGCTCCATGACGAAGCCCTGCGCGTTGTAGATCGCGACGTCCTTCGCCGAGAACAGCAGCGGGAACTCCTCGCCGACGCCGCTGAACACCATGCGACGACGGATCGGGCCGATGTCGAGCGGCAGGTACATCGTCCCGTCCTTGCCCACGGCGGCGGAGTAGCAGCGTACGAGGACGGCCGCGTTCGACTCGTCGAGGCGCAGCACCGGCTGCAGGACGGTGAAGTCCTTGTCGGCGATCTTCAGGACCTTCTTGCCGTTGCGCTTGACGGTGATCTTGGTCGGGCCGATCGGCACGTCGGGGACGGTGACGACGAGCTGTGGCTTCTTGACGCCGTCGGCGAGGTCGCGCCGCACGACGGCGCGCGCGCTCACTTCCTTCTTGCCGAACTCGACGTCGTAGCTCTCGCCCGCGCGTAGATCGTCTGCGAACAGCGTCACCGTTCCGCCGACGGGCGCGAACGCCGGCCGGATCGCGGCCGGTGCCGGCGGCGGCTTGTCGCAGCCGCAACCCGCGTGCGCCCGAGCGGGCGGAAACGCGAGCACCAGGCCCAGAACGAGAACGCCAACCAACCCCACCTGCCTCGTGTGCACGAGCGAGTGATCGGCGTTGCAGGACGGTGCGTGTAGTCGCGCGAAAGTGTGAATTTTCGGGCTTGTCGCAGGAAATCTACGACTTTAGGGTGAGTCGATGTGCGTCTTGCAGGGCGGCTGCGCAAGCGCTGGACAAAGCTCGCTGCACGCCCGTGCGCGCACGGTTCGGTCGCACGGGCGACGGTGCAGGTCGAGGTGCGACCAGCGCGGGTTGCACCTGCTTGGGGTCTGTCTTAAGCGACCGAAATAGAACGGAAGAGCAAGGAGGACGAACATGGCACTTCGACTCGGTGACACGGCTCCCGACTTCACGGCCGAGACCACCGAAGGACCGATTCGCTTCCACGAGTACATCGAGGGAAGCTGGGCGGTGCTGTTCTCGCACCCCAAGGACTTCACGCCCGTCTGCACGACCGAGCTCGGCTACATGGCCAAGATCAAGCCCGAGTTCGACAAGCGCGGCGTCAAGATCCTCGGCCTCAGCGTCGACCCCGTCGACTCGCACCGCGAGTGGTCGAAGGACATCCAGGAGACGCAGGGCTACGCGCCGAACTACCCGATCATCGCCGATCCGGACCGCAAGATCGCGAACCTTTACGACATGATCCACCCGAACGCGCTCGACACGCTGACGGTGCGCTCGGTGTTCGTCATCGGCCCGGACAAGAAGATCAAGCTGATGCTCACCTACCCGGCGAGCACCGGCCGCAACTTCGACGAGATCCTGCGCGCGATCGACTCGCTGCAGCTCACCGCGAAGCACAGCGTCGCGACGCCGGTGAACTGGAAGGAAGGCGAGGACTGCATCATCGTGCCCTCGCTGTCCGACGAGGAAGCGAAGAAGAAGTTCCCGAGCGGCTGGAAGGCGCAGAAGCCCTACCTGCGTCTCGTTCCGCAGCCGCGCGACTGATTCGCACGACCGCGATCGCGGCGGAGGTTGCTTGACCTCCGCCGCGCCGCGGGATCCCTCCCGCGCGCCTCAGACGTCGCGCACCATGTACTGCATGTGGTGACGTCCGCCCGACGGCGTCCGCATGCCGGGCAGCAGGTGCGGCGCGCCGTGGCGCTTGAAGCCCATTCGCTCGAAGAAGGCGAGGGCGCGCTCGTTCTCGAGCATCGTCGTCAAGTGACAGCCCGGTGAGCCCGCCGCACGCAGCGTCGCGAGCCACGCCTCCATCAACGCCGCGCCGGCGCCGACGCCGCGCGCCTCGGGCAGCAGGTTGATGTGCAGGTGCGACGGCCAGCGCGGATCGTCGAGCGTGCCGCTCGGCGCCGGGCCTTCGCGGAGCGCGTCGCGGATCCCGCGCAGCAGAAAGCGCGCGATCTTCGCGCGCAGGAAGAGCTTGTGGCGGACGACGGCGCGCGACAGCGCCTGCGCCGGATCGGGCGCGCGCCGGCTGTCGATGCAGCCCGACAGGTAGCCGACCACCTCGTCGCCGCGCACCGCAACGAAGAGCGACTGCGGCTCGTGGTCCGTGTAGTACGCGGTCCAGATGTCGGCGAAGCTCTCGACGTGCGGCCAGTACCAAGTCGCCGGCTCGCCCATGTAGCCGACCCGGTGACAGATGCGCCGCACGGCGGCGCGGTCTTCGGGACGGAAGCGGCGGGCCGTGATCGCTGGCACGGCCGCGGTCGTAGCTTCAGTGCTTGCCGTAGTCGAGCGGCACTCCCTTGCGCTGCGCGAGGATGTAGGCCTCCATCGCCTTCAGCCGCACGTCGTCGTCGGGCAGCGGCTTGCCGCGCGCCGGGTTCTCGATGCACCAGTTGATCATGTCGCGCAGCATCGCGACGCGGCCGAGCTGCACCTGGAACTTGGGATAGGTCTCCGGGTGCGTGTTCGCGGCGTCGGGGTGGCACATGTCGCACGACACGCCGATCGTGCCGCCGAACGCCTTCGCGTCGTGGAAGATGCGGTGGCCGTCCTTGACGAACTGGTCGGTCGCGGCCTGCCAGATCTTCTCGTCGCGCTCGGTGAAGGCGCTGTAGATGCCGGTCTGGACCTTCTCGTCGCCCGGCGTCCCGACCGCCGCGCCCGGCGGCTCGCCTGCGGCGACGGGCGGCGCGCCCGTCGATCCGTTCTGTGCGCCCGCGGCGCTACCGACCTGGGCGCCCGCGGACGGTGATCCCGCGGCGCCGGACGGCGCGCTCGCCTGCGCGACCTGCACCGGACGATCCTCCCAGCGCGCGTTCGGGTTCTTCTTCTTCCACTCGGCCATGAGCTGGTCGGAGACGCGCTGCGCCTGCTCGCGCGTCAGCTCCTGGCCCTCGGCGACGCCCTCGACCTCGACCGTGGTCTCGCCGTCGCAGAGCGCCACCACCAGATTGCCGTCCTTCGACTTGGGCACGTCGTGCTTCGGCAGGTCTTGCCGCGGTCCGTCGGCGCCCGAGCGCGCCGCGACGCCGACCGCAGCGACGACCGCCACGAGCGTGCCGCCGATGATGAGGATACGCGATCGCATGCTGTCTCCTCCTCGTCCGCGCCTCAGTACGATGGGAGCTTGGTCGCCGACGGCCGGTCCTTCGCGCCGTTCGACCTCAGGTACGCCGCCGACACCGTGACCGGGTTGCGGTCCCACAGGTTGTAGACCTTGTCGACCAGCCCGCTCTCGAGCACGTCGAACGTGCCGTCGCCGCAGCCGTCGAACTGCGAGAACGGATCCGCGCGGTTCATCTGCACGGTGAGCTTCGGCAAGCCTTCCGGCGCGTACGGCCAGGGCCAGGCCGTCGACAGCATGCCGTGGAACGAGATGTTGCCGATCTGGTTCGACAGCAGCTGGTGGGTGTGGCCGTGGATGACGGTCACCTTCTCGAACGGCTGCAGGAGCGCCTGCACCTCCTCGGCGTCGTCCGTCCAGAAGTTCCAGGGCCGGTAGTACTTGTAGAGCGGCGAGTGCGAGAAGACGACGATCGGCGTCTTCTTGTCGACCTTCGCGAGGTCCTCGGCGAGCCACTTGCGGCCCTCTTCGCCGACCTCGAAGCGCGACTGGATCGGGTTGTCGAGCCCGGCGACCGTCAGCATGCGCTCCTCGGGCGTCATGCCGCGCTCGGTCCAGAAGTCCTTCTCGAAGACGCTCATGAGCGTGATGAAGTGCACGCCCTTGTGGTCGAACGAGTACTGCTCGGGGCCGAACAGGTCGCGCCACTTCTCGCCCATGTCGAGGAACCAGTCGTGCTCGCCGACCATCATCTTGACGGGAGCCTTGACGCTCTTGAGGATCTGCGCCCCCAGCTCGAGCTCCTCCGGCTTGCCGAGCTGAGCGAGGTCGCCGCCGAACAGCACGAAGTCCGGCTGCGGGTCCATCGCGTTGACGTCGTCGACGGCCTTCAGGATGGCGCGCACGAAGCGGTCGTTGAGCTTCTGCTCGTAGAGGTGCGTGTCGGAGATGTAGGCGAAGGTGAAGCTCTTGTTCTCGCCTTCCGCGCCGTGCGCGATCTCGACGAGCTGGAAGCTGTGCGGCGCGAACACGCCCTTCGCCATCGCCGCGGCCGCCGACGCCGTCGCGACCTTCATGAAGCCGCGCCGCGAGAGGCGCTTCAGCCCGGCGAAGAAGGCTTCGCGCTCCTCGTAGTGCTTGGTCTCGATGCTTTTCACTCCGCGTGGCATCGTACTCTCCTCACAGCGTCGGCACGGGCGGCAGGACGCCGATCTCGGCGGGGTTCTTGAGATCCGGATCCGGCGCGAGATCGCCCATGTTGCCCTTCTTGCCCATGGCAACCTCGGTGTCGCGCTCGGGGCGAACGTTCTTCTTGGCGCGCATCTTGGCCATCTCCTGCTTGGCCAGCGCAGCCTGCGAATCGCTGGTGAGCGTCTCCATGAACGCGACCAGGTCGTCGATCTCGGCCTCGGTGAGGCCGAGACGCTGCATGCCGCCGTCGAGGAACGGGTTCGGCACGCCGCCCTTGTTGTAGTGGTCCATGACGTCCCACAGCGTCGCGAGCGAGCCGTCGTGCATGTACGGCGCGGTGACCGCGACGTTGCGCAGGGTCGGCGTCTTGAAGGCGCCGATGTCGGCGGGCTGCTTGGTGACCAGGA
Source organism: Candidatus Binatia bacterium (assembly GCA_036563615.1). Classification (NCBI taxonomy): domain Bacteria; phylum Candidatus Binatota; class Binatia (SeqCode); species Binatia bacterium. The sequence continues at coordinate 497,371 of DATCMB010000004.1, read as the reverse complement.
AGCGTCCGAGCTCCGACATGTCGGTCTCGAGCGCCAGGCGATCGATCTGGTCGAGGTCGCCCGTGCGGACGATCTTCAAGGCGTTGCGCGCGAGCTCGACGAAGTCCGTCTTGTGCGCCGCGATGCCGATGTTGTGGAACTTCTGGTCCGAGAACAGCGGGCTCGTCGTGCTGAACGCGTGGCAGGTGTTGCAACGTCCCTTGCCGTTGAACAGCGCCCAGCCGCGCTTCGCCGACGCGCTGATCGCGTTGGAGTCACCGCGGATGTAGCGGTCGAACGGCGCCTCGACGCCCGGCAGCGTGCGCTCGAACGCCGCGATCGCCGCCGCGATGTCGTCGTAGGTGACCTCGCGCCCGAAGACCTTCTGGAACTCCTCGTTGTACTCGGGGATGCCGCGGATCTTCGCGACCACCTCGTCGGGCGACTTCATCCCCATCTCGATCGGATTCAGGATCGGCAGCTTGGCCTGGTCCTCGAGGGTGGTCGCGCGTCCATCCCAGAATTGGGTGGCGTTGAACATCGCCGCGAGGATGGTCGGCGCGTTGCGCTTGCCGACCTGCTTGCCGATGCCCTCGGACGTCGGCAGGTGGTCGACGAAGCCCTTCTTCGGATCGTGGCACGTCGCGCAGGCGACGGTGTCGTCCGCGGACAGACGCTTGTCGTTGAACAGCTTCTCGCCCAGCGCGATCATCTCGGGCTTCGGCGGGCCGCCGGGAAGCGCGATCTCCCAGATGGTCTCCGAGACGCCGAGCGGTGGCTTCGACTCGTCGGCGGGCGCGCTCGCCTTCTGCTGCTGCGCGGAGGCAACGGCGGCGAGGCCGACGAGCACGGCGGCGGACAACAACGACGCGAGGCCCTTCGTCGTGCGACTCATCCCGGCTCCTTTCCGGCGCGCGGCGTTTCTTGGACGCCGCTAGATAACACTCAGTGTCGATTTCGCGTTATGCCCGATTCGATCGAGCAGTCAAGCGGGTGTGGGTCGCGTCGTGATGCGCAGGGATGTCGCCGCGAGAGCGACGCGGGATCGACGCTCGCTCAGCGCTCGTCGCGGCAGCGCAGGCACACGCCTCGCAGCGTCACGTTGATCGTCTCGACGACGAAGCCTTCCGGCACGTCGGTGTAGCCGCGAACCTGCGCGTCGGCGCGCGCGGGGAGGTCGATCAAGCGCTGACAGATGCGGCAGCGCGCGTGGTAGTGCGGTCCGGTGTAGGCCTCGTAGTGGACCGGCTCACCGCCGTCGGTGACGCACGCCGCGAGCCCGACCTGCACGAACGAGCCGAGCATCTCGTACACGGTCTTGCGGCTCAGGCGACGCTGCGAGCGGCGCAGCGTGCGGTGCAGCTCGGCGACCGTGTAGTGGCCCGGCTGCGAGCGCAGCAGCTTGAGCAGCGCGACGCGCTGGCGCGTCGCGCGCAAGCCGTGCCGGGCGAGCTCCTCGGCGAGATCGGCGTCGACGGCCTCGCGCTTCATTCCGGCGCACGAGCGTTCCACGCTCGCGCGCCACGAGCAACCTGTCCTCGGTCGGGCGAGCGGCGTCGCTACGCCTGCGCGACGCTCACTTTCCGAAGCGCTGCAGCGTGTTGAAGTCGAAGAACTCCGGATCGAAGGGCAGGCGACGGTCGTTCGCCGGGTCGTTGCCCGGACCCTGCAGACCGCTCACCGTGGCGCGATTCATCTTGATGTTCTCCGCCGCCTGGTAGCCCTGCGTCGCGCCCCACAGCCAGTCCTCGCCGCCGTCGGGGCGCACGCGCTTCTCGCTCATGAAGCCGGCGATCATGTAGGTGTTCATGAGCTCGTCGCGCCAGTTGAACTTGCGGTTGAAGACGCCCTGGTAGGTGTCCTTGTCGACGTAGAGCTGGATCTTGCCGTACAGGTAGTACTTGTCCTTCGGCGTCGCCTCGATGATCCACACCGGCCGCTTGGCGAGCGCGAGCCCGATCGGCGCCCACGCGAGGCCCTTCCAGTTCGGATCCATGAAGCCGACGGTCTGCAGGTCCTTGTCCCACATCACGCGCCAGCCGCCCTGCGGCAGCCAGCGGTAGTTCTGCTTGGCCTCGAAGCTGTTCGGATCGACCAGGCGGAGCTGCTCCTTGCTCTCGAGCAGCCGCCACTCGAAGTCCTCGGGCTTGCCGTCGAAGAACGGACCGTCGTCCTGGCTCATGTCGGAGCCGAGGAAGCCGTCGGAGCGGTTGGTCGGCGACACCGGGCGGACGCGGCGCAGCGTCGGCACGTAGGCCCAGTTCGAATCGCGGCGATCGGGATCGCGGTAGCGCCAGGTGAGCGCGGTCGTGCCCTGCAGGTCGGTCGGGAAGGTCGTCGTCGCGATCATCTGCATGAGCAGATTCTTCGGGTTCGGGACGCGGTACTTCTCCGACTGGCCGTCGTAGTACATGAAGAACACGTCCTGGCCGGCCTCGCGGTCGATGCCCTCGGGGTTCACCCAGACCAGCCGCACGGAGTTACGGCTGTTCCCGAGGTACCAGTAGCCGTAGTACGCGTTCCAGAGGATCTTGGCGCCCGCCTTCGGGTCGCTCGGATCGATGTCGGGGAAGGGGAAGCCGTAGACGTACGGCGGCTGCTGACCGGTCGACTTGTCGATGATCGTGCCGCGCTCGTTGACGTCGTACTTGCCCTTGTTGTCGATCGTCGCTTCCTCGAACGCGGTCTCCCAGCGGAACTTCCCCTCGGGCCACTCGACGATCTTGTTCTCGTACTTGCCGTCCTTGTAGTGCTGCAGGATCTCCGGAGGCAGCAGTCCCTCGGCCTGCGCGGCCGTGTCCTTGTTCAAGACGTCGCCCGGCTTGAGCTCGGCCGCGCTCGTCACGGGAAACGAGAGAGCGATTGCCAGACCGAACGCAAAGGCGAGCGCCGTCCTGTTCACGGTCGTCATCGATGCCACCTCCGCATGGATGGATCGTCAAACGCTTGACCGACACAGAGCACACCCCCGCTCGGAAGCCAAGTCGCTACGCATGACACCGCGTGTCGGGCGACGCGAATCGTGCTCATGTCGTGTGCGACGAACGAGCGCGCGACATGTTCGATGGCCGATCGGATGGTACGTCGTGGACGTTACCAGGTCGGATGCGAGGAGGACGACGCGAGTGGCGAGGACGGGAGCTGAAGGGGAGAGCGGCGCCGAGCGCGCCGCGAACGCAGTGCGTACGGTGGCGATCGCGCCGTCGATCCTCGCCGCGGACTTTCGCCGGCTCGGCGATCAGGTGACCGAGGCGCTGCAAGCGGGCGTGCGGCGCATCCACATCGACGTCATGGACGGTCAGTTCGTGCCCAACATCAGCATGGGCGCGCTGGTCGTCGAGGCGCTGCGACCGCTCGCGGAGCCGTTCGACGCCGTGCTCGAGGTGCACCTGATGATCGTCGAGCCCGATCGCTACCTCGCCGACTTCCACCGCGCCGGCGCGACCGCGATGACGGTGCACGTCGAGGCGTGCACGCACCTGCACCGCACCGTAGGCGCGATCCGCGCGCTCGACGCCCAGCCCGGCGTCGGCCTCAACCCGGCGACGCCGCTCGTCGCGCTCGAGGAGATCCTGCCCGAGATCGACGTCGCGCTCGTCATGTCGGTGAACCCGGGGTTCGGCGGTCAGAAGTTCATCGCCTCGAGCGTCGACAAGGTGCGGCGCCTGCGCGCGATGCTGGTCGAGCGTGGGCTCGACCACGTCGAGATCGAGGTCGACGGCGGTGTCGGCCCGGACAACATCGCGGAGCTCGCCGCGGCGGGCATGACGATCGCGGTCGCGGGGTCGTCCGTGTTCAACCAGCGCGCGTCGGTCACGGACAACGTGTCGCTGCTGCGCTCGAGGTGCGCGGCGCACGGCTTCGCGACCCGCTGAGCGCGCGGCGCTGAACGCGCCGCGCGGCGGCGCGCTGCTTCGGAACCCGCGCGGCCGCTCGCGCGAGCGCGGTCGCGCGACGTTTTGCACGGGCGAGCTGCACGCGCGTCTCCTCGCGACGGTAAAGCACAAGCCGTCCGGGTGACGGCTCCCTGCAAGCTTGTGCATCGCGCTGCAAGTCTCTCCACGGTCGTGCGCCGAGCGTGCAGCGTTCACGAGCGTTCACGGCGTCGGTTCGTCGGAACGTCGCTTGCAACGCCTCACGCGTCCGGCCGGACACGACGTCGAAGCACGCGGCCCGCAGGCCGCGCGGCGCCGAGCCCGCTGGGCAACGGCGACCGAACGAATTCGACGGGGAGGGAACATGTTGAAGTCGACGAAGTGGGCCGTCCTGCTGTCCGCGATCGCGGCCGTCGCCTGGCTCGGCGTGCCGAACGCCGGCGCCACGCAGGCCGATTGCCCGGCCGATCGCACGGATCAGATCGCGCAGTCGGGTACAACTGGCAGCGGCGCCTCCGCTGGCAGCGCCGGCGTCGGCACCAGCGGTTCGCATGGCTCGGCTGCAGGCACGCACGGCGGCACGGGCACGGGCTCGGGCGCCGCGGGCTCCGGCGCGATGGGCTCGGGCACCACGGGCTCGGGCGCGATGGAGGACGAGGATCCGCGCACCGGGCGTAGCGGGACGAGCGGCACGATGGGCAGCGGCTCGGTCGGCAGCGGTGCCGCGGGTAGTGGCGCCGCCGGAAGTGGTGCTGCTGGTCGCAGCGGCTCGACGTCGGGCTCGAGCGGCAGCATGGGCTCCGGCGCGGGCAGCGGCTCTGCCGCGGGCTCCGGCACCGGTTCGGGCACCGGCAACTGACCTCGCGGGGACGGAGCGCGAGCTGGATCGCGCTTCGTCCCCGCGTCTTCGAGTCGTCCTCGACGCTCGCTGCTGCGCTTCGCCGCATCGATCTCGCTTCAGACACGCGAGCCGTCGCTCTCGCGACTCGAGAGCAGCGCGACGCACGACGAGACAGAGGCGCGCGGTGTGTCCGCGTGGCGACAGCACCGCCGCGGTTTGTCACCGCTCGGACGCAGCACGCGGAGCGAGAAAGCAGCTCGAGAGCGATGTCGCGTCGAATATCTCGCGGCACGCGCGTCTATACGTGCAGCTCGCCGATGGACCGCGGCTTGCTGATAGCCGCGCGAGTGACGCGAAACGCAACCAGGAAGGCGTGGACGTGAAGCAGCGGAAGACGAGCGAGAACGATCTCGAGCTCCTGCTGCAGAGCCTCGCGGCGGCGGCGGCGATCCTGGTGCTCGCGGCGCTCTCCACGGTCTGACGTCCCTCATCGACGCTCCAGCCGGGGCGCGCGTCGCATCGCGGCGCGTGGCCTTGTCAGAGCGCTCGCGACCGAGGCAAGCTCGCCGCGTGGAGGCGCGCACGGCGAGCGAGACGGCGGCAGCCCTGGTGCTGCGCGCGCCCGAGACGCTCGAGCGCACCACGCTGCCGCTCCCCGAGATCGGTCCAGGTGACGCGCTCCTGCGCGTCGAGGCGTGCGGGCTCTGCGGCACCGACCACGAGCAGTTCACCGGGACGCTGCCGATCCGCGAAGCCTTCGTGCCGGGCCACGAGATCGTCGGCACGATCGAGCGGATCGGCGACGAGGCGCGCCGCAGCCGTGGGCTCGCGCCCGGCGACCGCGTCGCGGTCGAGGTCTTCCACACCTGTGGCGCGTGCGAGGCGTGCCGTAGCGGCGCGCACCCCCTCTGTCGCGCGCACGGGCTGCGCGACTCGTACGGCATGGCGACGCTCACGATGCCGCCCGGACTGTGGGGCGGCTACGCGACGCACGTCTTCCTGCCGCCGACGGCGGTCGTGCACCGTGTGCCTCCGGGGCTCGACCCGGTCGAGGCGACGCTGTTCAACCCGCTCGGCGCGGGCATCCGCTGGGCGACGACGTTGCCGCGCATCCGTCCGGGTGCGGTGGTCGCCGTGCTCGGCCCCGGACTACGCGGTCTGTGCGCGGTGCGGGCGCTGCGGCGCGCGGGCGCGGGCTTCATCCTGCTGACGGGCGCCGGTCCGCGCGACGCGAGCCGGCTCGAGCTCGGCAAGCGCCTCGGCGCGAGCGTCACGGTCGACGTCACGCAGGACGATCCGGTGAAGGTCCTCAAGCGCGAGAGCGGCGGCCGCGCCGACGTGGTGGTCGACGTCACCGCAGCGGCGCCGGAGGCGTTCCTGCAGGCGATCGACCTCGTCCGCACGGGCGGCACGGTGGTGATTGCCGGGATGCGCGGCAGCGCGCTCGTCGAGCGCTTCAATCCCGACTGGATCGCGATCAAGGAGATCACGATGATCGGCGCGCGCGGCGTCACCAGCGACGCCTACGCGGCCGCGCTCGACGTGCTGGTCGAGGACGACCTGCTGCGCGCCGTCCCGCGGCGGACGGCGGGGCTCGATCCGGACGAGGTGGCGGCGCTGCTCGACGAGATGGCGCACGGCACGGAGCGACCGCTGCACGCGGTGATCGTGCCGCAGCGCTGACGCGTTCACGCGGCGATCATGCCGCAGCGCTGATCGGCGCTCAGCGGGCCGCTTCGCTCAATCGGCCTTCGTCGCGCGCCGCGGATCGTCCTCCGGATTCAGGTACACGATCTGCCACGGGCCGATCGTGCTGAGCTGCAGGACGGTGTCGCCGCTCGCCCAGCCGAAGTGCGTCATGTTGGGCGGCATCGAGCTGTAGGAGCCGGCCGGCAGCGGCTTCGCCTGCGCCGGATCGAAGGTGTCGCCGTGCCCGAGGTGCAGCGTCCCCGACAGCACCGTGACGCGCTCCTCCTTCGTGTGCCAGTGCGGCAGGACGCGGTAGCCGTCGGGCAGGAAGAGGCGCATGGTGAAGAAGCCTTCCTTCGAGGGATCGCCCTCGAGCACCGCGACCTTGGCGCCCGGCAGCAGCGAGGGTGGTGCGGGCTGCCACGCGACGTCGTCGGGCTCGAAGAGGATCCAGCCGTGGGCTGCGGGATCCTCGGACGGCGCATCGGCGCACGCCGCGGTCACGCCCGCGAGCAGCAGCGCGAGGGGCAGGCAGGTCGCGAGGGTGCGGCAGGCTCGCTTCACGAGATCGCTCCTTTCTGCCGGTCGGCCGGCGCCCGCGGCACCGCGCGACGGCTCGACCCGGCGACGATCCATGAGTCGGCAGATCGGGGCCGAAGCTCCAGCGCCCAGTCGGTGAAGCCGCCGGGAACCGGGCTTCGCGTTGTCGTCCGCGTACCCCTCTTCCCCGTTTACCGGCTCCGTGGTCAGGATGGGAGCGACGCCCGGCGGGCGGCGTCGCCGGTCGTTCCGCGGCGCCCGCAGATGGGAGAGAACATGGGCTTCGTCTGGACCATCATCATCGGCTTCGTGGTCGGTCTGCTCGCCCGCATGCTCCACCCCGGCCGCGACGAGATGGGCTTCATCCTGACCACGCTGCTCGGGATCGGTGGCGCGCTGGTCGCGGGCTTCATCGGCCGGATGGCCGGCTGGTACCGTCCCGACGAGGCGGCGGGCTTCATCGCGTCGCTGATCGGCGCGATGCTGCTGCTGTGGATCTCGAGAAGGATGACGCACACGCCGCGCGCCGCTACTTGAGCGGCGTGGGCGATCAGCCGGCGCAGGCGACGGCGCGTCGCCGCCTGCAGAGCGTGCTCGAGGCGGGCGGCGAGCACACGTTGCGCACGCTCTCGCAGCAGACGTCGCTCTCCGAGCGCGACGTCGCCGAGCACCTCGTGCACCTCGAGCGCAGCCTGACGCATCGCGGTCTCGCGCTGGTGATCGAGCCGGCGCGCTGCCGCGAGTGCGGCTTCCGCTTCGAGCGCCGCTCGCGCGCGACGCGTCCCAGCCGCTGTCCGCGCTGTCGCAGCGAGCGCATCGATCCGGCGCGCTTCGCGCTGCGTGGCAAGGAAGGCTGACGCCGGGCGCGGCCGGGGGCCGGGCAGCTGCCGCGAGCCGTCTAGCAAAAATCTGCATCGGCGAGTTGCAGCTTGCTGATCGTCGCTGACTGGTCCGCGCCGAACGTGCGCCATTCGCGCGCCGCATCGTGCGGCGATGCGTGACTTATACTTGACGCGCGCGTCCGTGCGTCGCTGCCGTCGTGCTGCCGACGTCGTGAACAGCCGCTGATCACTCGCTGAGCGCGAGGTGCGTCCGCGTTCGCGCGCACGCAGCAAGGACGAGGACGTCGCCGTGGCACCTGCGTTGCAACGCGCGCCGCCGGCTCGACCAGGAGGGAGGTCGCAGCAACGGAGGTCTGCGTGATCACACCCCGATGTCCCACTGCCGTCGCCGTCGCGGCGGTGGTCTTCATCCTGGGCTCGAGCGCGACGGCGTCACGAGCTCAGGTCCTCGACCTCGAGCGTCTCGACGGTCCGACGGCGATCAAGATGATGGAGGAGGGCAAGCTCACCTCCGTCCGCCTGACGCGCGCCTACATCGAGCGCATCGAAGCGCTCAACAAGCGAGGTCCCGGGCTCAACGCGGTGACGCAGCTCAATCCGAACGCGCTCGCGGAGGCCGAGCAGATGGACCGCGAGCGCAAGCGCGGCATCGTTCGCGGACCCGCACACGGCTTGCCCGTGCTGCTCAAGGACCTGATCGACGTGAAGGGCATGTACACGTCGAACGGCAACTGGTCGCTCCGGGAGTCGTTTCCCGAGGAAGACGCGGGCGTCGTCAAGAAGCTGCGCGAGAGTGGCGTGGTGATCCTCGGCAAGGTCGGGCTCACCGAGTGGGCGAACAGCTTCGGCAGCCAGCCGTCCGGCTTCGGCAACCTGACCGGGCAGGTGCTGAACGCACTCGACGCCGACCAGAACCCGAGCGGCTCGTCGTCGGGCTCCGGCACCGCCGGCGCCGCGGCGCTGTCGATGCTGACGGTCGGCACCGAGACCTCGGGCTCGATCATCAGCCCGTCGACCGCGCAGAGCCTGGTCGGCATCCGTCCGACGGTCGGGCTCGTGCCGGCGTACGGCATCGGGCCGATCTCGTCCTCGCAGGACACCGCGGGGCCGATGGACCGCACCGTCGCCAACGCGGCGATGAACCTGCAGTCGATGGCCGGACGCGATCCGAAGAACGAGGCGGCGTACGAGGAGGTTTTCGGTCCGAACTGGGAGCAGTCGATCACCCGCGCGCCCGAGGTGGTGCCGGACTACATGTCGGCGCTCGACCTGAACTTCGTGCGCGGCAAGCGCATCGGCTACAACGGCTCGTTCGCCGAGGGCTCGCCAGCGAAGCTTGCGTTTGACGCGTTGGTCGCGGCGGGCGCGATCATGGTGGAGCGGCCGATGATCTCCGTCGCCCCGATTCCGAGCCTGCCGAGCGGGTACCAGCAGCACAACGCGATCAACCTCTACTACCGCAACCTCGGACCGTTCGCGCCGATCAAGAGCCTCCTCGAGGAGATCGAGGACAACCTCGCGAACGCACACTTCGCGCTGAAGTTCGGCCACCAGAGCCACGTCAACGCGTCGATGGCGGACGTCACGCCCGGCGGCGCGAACCAGATCGCCTACCAGACGGCGATGCCGATCCGTCGAGCCGCGCAGTGGGCCGCGATCGACGCGATGATGAACAACGAGACGCCGGACGACCCGAGCGACGACTTCATCGCGATCCTGGGCAGCGTGCCGAGCGGCGCGGCCGCGGGCACGCCACAGATCACGATCCCGATGGGCTACAATCCGACGACGCGTCGCGCGCAGGGCGTGTCGATCCACGGCAACGCGCTCAGCGAGCGCAACCTGATCGGCGTCGCCTACGTGATCGAGCAGTACACGAAGCTGCGCCAGCCGGTCTCGGAGCTCAATCCGAGCATGTACCGCTGCGCGAAGACGGCGCCGAAGCCGCCGTTCCACCAGCGCGGCTCGTGCAACCCGGACTTCGACGACCTGGCCGGCAAGGTGCGCACGGCGCCCGAGCTGCCGTTTGCGCTCGAGATGGAATCGGTCGAGGGCCTGCAGGCGCGGATGGAGGCCGGCACGCTGACCTCGTACGACCTCACCAAGGCCTACCTCGCGCGCATCGGCTGGACGAACGCCGATGGCCCGGCCATCCAGGCGGTCCGCCACCTGCAACCCGAAAGGGCGCTGAACGAGGCGCGCCGGCGCGACAACGAGCGCAAGCGCGGCGACGTGCGCGGCCCGCTGCACGGCATCCCCGTCCTCGTCTCGGACGTGATCGACGTCGAGGACATGCCGACCACCGGCGGCTCGATCGCGCTGCAGGACGCGGTTGCCAAGGTCGACGCGACGCTGGTCGCGAGGCTCGAGGAGGCGGGCGCGGTCGTGCTCGGCAAGACCAACGTCACCGAGCTCAACGGCGTCTTCGATGCCAACATGCCCGAGGGCTACTCGTCGCTCGGCGGGCAGGTGCTGCTGCCGTCCGACACCGACAAGACGCCGGCCGGCTCGTCGGCCGGCGCGGCGGCAGCGACCGCGGCCGGGCTCGCCGCGTTCACCGTCGGACTCGAGACCTCGCCCGACACCGCGCAGATCATCGCACCGGCGGGCGTCGCCGGCGTGGTCGGGCTCAAGCCCACGGTCGGACTCGTGAGCCGCAAGGGCGTCATGCCCGTCGCGCGCTCGCAGGACTCGCCGGGGCCGATCACGCGCACCGTGTGGGACGCGGCGGTGGCGCTGCAGGTGATGGCAGGATTCGATCCGGCGGATCCGGCGACCGCCGAAGCGCCGCTCGCGCCGGACTACCTGTCGGCTCTCGTGCCGACCGCGCTCGCCGGCAAGCGCGTCGCGGTGATCGACTCGACGTCGGGACCGTATCCGTCGGTGGTCAGCACGCTCGCGTCGCTCGGTGCGACCACGGTGGTGACGTCGATCGGCACGCCGAGCCCGAACCCGCCGAGCATCGTGCTCAGCGAACTCGAGCGCGATCTCGACGAGTACCTGCTTGGGCTGCGCATCAAGAAGGGCGCGCCGAAGTCGCTGCAGGACATCATCGCCTACAACGAGGCCAATCCGATCGAGGGCCTCAAGTACCAGCAGCGCGACCTGATCGCGGCGCAGGCGATCGATCTGTCCGATCCGGCGACGGCGGCCGCGTACGTGTCCAACCGCGACACGGGCAGGGCGGCGAGCCGCGCGTTGATTGACGCGATCCTCGACGGCGGCACGCCGGCGGATCCGAGCGACGACGTCGACGTCATCGTCGTGCCGAGCGGTGACGCGCTGGTCGGGATCGCGGATCGCGCCGGCTACCCGGTGCTCACCGTTCCCGCGGGCTACGGCACCGGCAACCAGGGCCGCAACCCGATCGGCGTGACCTTCGTCGCCGGGCCGTTCGAGGAGCGCGAGCTGCTCGCCGCAGGCTACGCCTTCGAGAAGGCGACCGAGGTACGCCAGGCGCCGAGCTGGACCAACCCGAGCATGTGGCGCTGCGTGCCGGGCAGCTTCTACTTCGACCCGCACCACTGCCATCCGGGCGACCGGGTGCTGGCGATGAAGTAGGCGCGTTGGGTGCCGACCGGCGGTGCGCTGCGCGTCTCGTGCGCGCACGCAGCGCCGGTCGGCGCTCGCCGCGCTTGCCGCGGCAACTTTCGCTCCGACGTCTTTAGGCGTCGTCGCTTTCGTGATAGCGCACGCGCCGTGCGTCCAGCGGTGTGGTTGACGGTCTTCGCGACCATGCTTCTCGTCAGCGCGGCGAGCGTCCGCGCTGCAGATGCGCCCGTCGCTGCGGACGCGCCCACCGTCGACATCCTCTGGACCGAGACCAAGCGCTACTCGTACGGGTCCGAGGAGCTGATCATCCGCGATTTCTTCCAGGACCGGCGAGGCGGCTTCTTCGTCGACGTCGGCTGCGCTTGGCCGATCAAGAACAGCAACACGTACTACCTCGAGAAGCACCTCGGCTGGACCGGCATCGGCATCGACGGCTTGCCGGACTTCGCGGACAACTGGGCGCGGCGGCGCCCGAACAGCACGTTCCTCAACTTCTTGGTGAGCGACCACTCCGACACCGAGGAGCGGTTCTACAAGGTGCCGGTGTGGGGGCTGTCGACGGCCGAGGCCGAGGTCGCGGCGACCATGCCGCTGGTCGACGAGATCGAGGTACCGAGCATCACGCTCGACGACCTGCTCGAGCGCTTCGGCGTGACGAAGGTCGACTTCGTGTCGATCGACGTCGAGGGGCATCAAGCAAAGGTTCTCGCCGGCTTCGACGTGCAGCGCTGGAAGCCGGAGCTCGTCTGCATCGAGGACGACGGCGAGCTCTCGATCCCCTGGTTCAAGGAGCGCGGCTACGCGCCGATCGAGCGCTACCGCGCTCGCGACATCGTCAACTGGTACTTCGCGCCCGTCGAGATCGCGGCGAAGGTGAACGCGCGCGAGACCGAGCGCGGTCGCGAGGAGCGGCGCAAGATGGAGGAAATGCTCGCCAAGGAGCCGTCCGGCTCCTCGGTGCGCGCGTACTGGACGCCGAAGTACCTGCTGGGGCCGGATGGCATGCCGGTTCTGAATCCGCGCTGGGAGCCGCCCGAGGTCTGGCAGCGCGCCGCGCAGGAGGGTGGCGACCCCGCGAAGGTGGGCGACGACATCGCGAAGGAGGGTGGTGACGCGGCGCCCGCGTCGGCGGTGGTTGCCGATGCGGCGGCGCCCTCGAAGGCTCCGGGTGCAGCGACAGCGTCGTCAGCGCTGACGTCGCCGGCGCCGCAGCGTTCGGAAGACGCGCTGCGCCCCGAAGAGGCCCCACGTCCCGAGGCGAAGCCGCAAGGCGAGGGCGGTCACTAGCGGACGGCGGCGGCCGGGGTGCGCTCGCGGCGCGCGTCGGTCGCGACGGGCGGGCGCAACCTCCGCGTGTGGCGGGTGTTGCACGCGGCGATGGCTTCGCTGTCGGCGCGGTGGACGGAGAATGCGCGACGGGCGCGCACGTGGTGCGCGCCGAGCTCGCTGCGGGTGTGGCTGCGGCCGCTCGGTGCGCTGCTGCTGACGAGCGCTCTGCTCGCGGGGTGCACGCCGCTCCCCGCCGCGCCGCAGGTCATGGTGTACCCCGGCCGCGGCAAGAGCCTCGCGGAGTTCGACGACGACGATCTCCGCTGCCGCTCCTGGGCCGAGTCGCGCATCGGGGTGTCACCCGATCGAGCGGCCAGCGATTCGACCGTGAGCGGCGCCGCGCTCGGCACGCTCCTCGGCGGCGCAGCCGGCGCCGCGCTCGGCGCCGCGGCCGGCAACCCCGCCATCGGCGCCGCCGCGGGCGCCGGAGCAGGCCTGCTCGGCGGCACGAGCGTCGGCGCGGCGCGGGGCCAGGCCGCCGCGTGGTCCGTGCAGCGCCAGTACGACATCGCGTACGCGCAGTGCATGCACGCGAGCGGCAACGAGGTGCCGCGCAGGCCCCGTCGCCCGCCACCGCCGCCCCCACCGCCTCCGCCGCCGGGGTACTACTATTGGCCGGGTGGTTACTGGTCGGCTCCGCCGCCGTACGGGCCGCCGCCCTGGATATCGTAGCGCGAGCTGAACTTCCTCGCGCACGTTGCTTGCGCGCGCGGCGGTCGCGTCAAGTGGATCGAGTGCGTCCGCGGCAGCTCATGACGCCGACCAGATGCGGGGTGCTCGGTCGAGCCGGCGGTCTTGAAGAGTGCGAGGAGGGGGACTTGAACCCCCACGGGTGTTACCCCACTAGCCCCTCAAACTAGCGCGTCTGCCATTCCGCCACCCTCGCACAGGTGACCGCCCACGGAGGGGACCCCGGGCGTTGCCATCCTTTACATACCGCCCGCGTGGGTCTCAAGGCGGTCCGATTCGATCCGGCCAGCCGTCCCTCCCGAGGCTCGCGCCGTGCGGCCGATCCGGGCAAGCATGCCCCGGCAAAGAGGCCGCGCACGGCAGGAGGGCGGGACAGTGGCGACCATCGAAGATCTGGAGCGACGGCTCCGCGCGCTCGAGGACCGGGAGGCGATCCGCGAGCTGATCGCGCGCTACGCCTACGAGGTCGACTGCGGCGAGCCGCCGGACTGGGCGAGCGTCTTCAGCGAGGACATCGAGATGGAGGCGGGCAAGCTCGGGACCTCGCGCGGGCTCGCGGAGATCGAGCGGCGCTTCACGCGCGCCGAGCACCTCGACGCGATCCGCGAGGGCAGCCAGCACGCGTACTCGAACGTCGTCGTCGACCTCGACGTCGACGGCGACCACGCGACCGCCTGGGGCTACGCGTGCGTGCACGTCCGGCGCGGCGGCGAGTGGCGCGTCCACACGCTGGGCGTCAATCGCTGGCGGCTGCGTCGCGAGGACGGGGCGTGGAAGTTCGTCGAGCGCCAGCGACGCGAGGTGGGGGAGGGCGACTGGCGGCGGCTGATCGACGCCCGCCGCGGATGATCCGCGCGCGCCGCGGACGATCTCCGCGCGCCGCGGATGCCGTCAACCAACGCTCAGGGCTCGACGCGGAACAGGCGCGCGAAGTTCTCCGCGACGCGCGCCGCCACCTCGTCCAGCGAGACGCCCCAGAGCTCCGCCGCGAAGGCCGCGGTCCCGGCGACGTCGGCGGGCTCGCTCGCGCGCTCGCGGTCGGGCGAGAGGTACGGGCAGTCCGTCTCGAGCAGCACCCGGTCGCGCGGCAGCGTCTCGAGCATGCGCGTGAAGCTCTCGGAGCGGCGCGCGTTCGCCGGGATCGACAGGTAGTGCCCGCGCTCCGCGATCCGCCGGGCGAGCGCGACCTTGCCGCCGAAGCAGTGCCAGTTGACGCGCTCGGCGCCCATCTCGTCGAGGATCTCGAGGCAGCGACGCTCGCGTCGTCGCGTGTGCACGATGATCGGCTTGTCGGCTTCCAGCGCGAGCGCGACGAGCGCACGGAACACTTCTTCTTGACGCGGCCAGAGCGCCTCGGGCACCCAGTGCCCGTCGAGGCCGATCTCGCCGACCGCGAGCGCCTCATCGACGTGCTCGCGGACCCAGGCGACGCCTTCCTCGGCGGTCGCGACCTCGCCGTCGCGCGGGTAGGGGACGTCGAGCTCGCGCATCTCGCGCAGCACGGCGTCGACCGGGTAGAGGCCGAACGCGGGCCGCACGCCGGGGCAGCGCTGCGCGAGCGCGCGCACCGCCTCGTTGTCCGCGGGGTTGAGGCCGTTGACGACGATCGTCGTCACGCCCGCGGCGCGAGCGCGTGCGACGATCGCCTCGGCGTCGTTTGCGAGCCGCGGATGCGTCAGGTGCGCGTGGACGTCGGCCAGACCCATCGCTCGTCCGCTCGCCGACGGACGCGCCGCGCAGCTTCGGCGCGGCTCAGGGCTGCGCCGGAGCCGCGTCGCCCGCTGCGTCCGCGCTCGGCGCGGCAGCGCCGTCGGCGGACGCACCGCCGTCCTGCGCGGTGCCCGCAGCCGGCACCTCGGCCTCGGCGCCGGCCTCGGCCTGCGGCGCCGCGTCCTGCGCGGGAGCCGCATCGGCTGCCGCGTCGCCCGTCGCAGTGCCCGCCTCCGCGCCGGCAGCCGCAGCGCCAGCGTCCGCCGCGCTGCCCTCGGCCGCCGCTCCGGCGTCGGCGCCGGCCTCCGCCGTCGGCGCCGCGGTCTCGCCGCTCGCAGCGGCGTCCGCGCCCGCCTCGGCGCTCGCAGCGCCGGCCGCCGCACCGGCGCCCTCGTCGATCGTCGTGCCGTCGAGCGGCGCTTCGAGCGGCGGGGGCTCGGCGGGCAGCGTGTCCGCGATCGACGCCGTCAAGTGCCGGGTCGAGTTCCAGGTCAGGAAGAGCGACGTCAGCATGAAGACGATCGCCGTCCACGTCGTGAGGCGGGTCAGCAGGTTGCCGGCGCCGCTCGAGCCGAAGATCGTCTGGCTCGAACCACCGAACACCGCGCCGATGTCGGCTCCCTTACCGGTCTGCAGGAGCACGACGACGATCAGAACGAAGCACGCGAGCACGTGCAGGATCGTGACGACGATGGACATCTCTTCTCTTCCGCCTTCCGCTGCTTTCGAGCCCGGCGCCGCTCAGGCGCGGTACTCGACGATGCGAGTGAAGCTCTCGACCTCGAGGCTCGCGCCGCCGACGAGCGCGCCGTCGATGTCGGGCTCGGCCATGAGGCCGTCGATGTTGTCCGGCTTGACGCTGCCGCCGTAGAGGATCGGGACCGCGTCCGCCGGCAGCTCGAGCTCGCGCAGCAGGCCGCGGATCTCGCCGTGCACCTCCTGCGCCTGCTCGCGCGTCGCGACGCGCCCGGTGCCGATCGCCCAGACCGGCTCGTAGGCGACGATCACGCGACCGCCCGCGTCGCTGCCGACGCCGCGCAGCGCGGCGTCGACCTGGCGCTTGACGACCTCGAGCGTGCGCCCGGCGTCGCGCTCGGCGAGCGTCTCGCCGACGCAGACGATCGGGACGAGGCCGTTCGCGAGCGCGGTGTCGACCTTCTTGCGGATCACCTCGTCGGTCTCGCCGAAGATCTCGCGACGCTCCGAGTGGCCGAGGATGACGTGCGTCACCCCGAGGTCGCGCAGCATGCCGTGCGACACCTCGCCGGTGAAGGCGCCCTTGTCGGCCCAGTGCATGTTCTGCGCGGCGACGGCGATCTTCGTGCCGTCGACGGCGGCGCGCACGGCCGCGAGCGCGGTGAACGGCGGCGCCAGGATCACCATGCGGTCCGTGCGTGCGCCGACACGCTTTGCGAGCTCACCCGCAAGCGCGGTCGCCTCCGCGGCCGTGCCGCAGTGCATCTTCCAGTTGCCGGCGAGGATCGGGGTGCGCGCCATGTTCGCTCGTGCCGGGGACGGGTCCCGGTCTGGTGGGACACGTCCCCGAGCCGCCTCCTTAAGCAGATGCGCGACCGGCAGGCCAGTCGCGAGTGACCGTCGTCAGTCCTCCAGCGCGGCGACCCCGGGCAGCGTCTGCCCCTCGAGGAACTCGAGCGACGCGCCGCCGCCGGTCGAGATGTGCTTGATCCGCTCCGCGACGCCGGCCTGCTGCACGGCCGCAACGGAGTCGCCGCCGCCGACCACGGTGAAGGCGCCCTGCGCGTCCGCGACCGCGCGGGCGACCGCCACCGTGCCGCCGGCGAACGGCTCCATCTCGAAGATCCCCATGGGGCCGTTCCACAGCACGGTCTTCGCCTTCGCGATCTCGGCGGCGTAGCGCTCGCGGGTCTTGGGACCGATGTCGACGCCGAGCCAGCCGTCCTCGATCTCCTGTCCCGGGGTGACCTTGGACTCGGCCGTCGCCTCGGGCTTGCGGGCGACGACGTGGTCCTCGGGCAGGAGCAGGCGGACGCCGCGCTGCTCGGCCTGCTCGAGCGTCCGCTTGGCCTCCTCGATCTTGTCCTCCTCGACGCGCGAGGCGCCGACCGCGACGCCGCGGGCGCGTAGGAAGGTGTAGGCCATCGCTCCGCCGACGAGCAGCGTGTCGATGCGGGGCAGGAGGTTGTCGATCACCGAGATCTTGTCGGAGACCTTGGCACCGCCGAGGATCGCGACGAAGGGCTTCTCGGGGCTGCGCAGCAGCGCGCCGAGGTGATGGATCTCGTCGCGCAGCAGGAAGCCCGCCGCCCGCACCGGGACGAGGCGCGCCATGCCGGCGGTCGACGCGTGCGCGCGGTGCGCGGCGCCGAACGCGTCGTTCACGTAGACGTCGGCGAGCGCCGCGAGCTGCTTCGCGAACTCCGCGTCGTTCTTCTCCTCGCCGGCGTGGAAGCGCAGGTTCTCGAGCATCAGGACCTCGCCTTTGCCGAGCTTGGCGACCATCTGCTCGACCTCCGGACCGACGCAGTCGGGCGCGAGCGGCACCTCCTTGCCGAGCAGCTCCGACAGGCGACGCGCGGCGGGGGCTAGGCTCTCGCGCGGGTCGCGCTTCCCCTTCGGCCGACCGAGGTGCGACGCGAGCACCACGCGCGCGCCGTGCTCGACGGCGTAACGGATGGTCGGCAGCGCCGCGCGGATGCGCGAGTCGTCGGTGATCGTCCGCACGTCGCCGGAGCCTTCGAGCGGCACGTTGAAGTCGACGCGGATGAACGTCCGACGACCGTCGAGCTCGACTTGGTCGATGATCTTCATGGCGGTCTTCCTTCCTTCAGGAGTCAAGGACGCGTTTGGCGCGGCGAGCGCGTTGACGTTCCGTCATCCCAGAGCTTTACTAGACGTGCCTGTGGGGCTGGAGGGTTTGCTGGCGGGATGATCGAGCACCTCTTTTCGGGGACCGGTCCGGTCGTTCTCGCCGTACTGTGGATACTCATCGCGTGCTCCGCGGCCGCGTGGGGCATCACCTTTTACAAGCTCGGCCAGATTCGCCGGGCCCGCAAGCAGTCCGAGCGCTTCATCGAGGTGTTTTGGGACTCCAACAGCTTGAGCCACATCCACACGGCGAGCCTGGAGTTCAAGCAGAGCCCGGTCGCGCAGGTCTTCCGCGCGGGCTACCAGGAGCTGGTGCGCCTGACGCGCGGCAAGCGCGGTGAGCGCGGCGAGGAGGAATCGGACACCGAGCTCGGCGGCTCGGCGAACGTCGAGCGGGCGATGCGCCGGGCGACGAACCAGGAAGTGACGAAGCTCGAGAAGGCGCTCACGTTCCTTGCGACCATCGCGTCGACGGCGCCGTTCATCGGCCTGTTCGGGACGGTGTGGGGAATCATGAACGCCTTCCGCGGGCTCTCGGAGGCGCAGACCTCGAGCATCCAGGCGGTCGCGCCGGGCATCTCGGAGGCGCTGATCGCGACGGCGGTCGGCCTCGCGGCGGCGATTCCCGCCGTGGTCGCGTACAACCACTTCAATCGCGAGGTCCGCGTCCTGCACGCCGACATGGAAAATTTCTCGGCCGAGTTCCTCAACATCGCCGAGCGCCACTTCTTGAAGTGATCGGGGTTAGCGCGGGGAGGGGAGAGGGCAAGCATGGCCTTCGACGGACAAGGCTCAGCCAACGGCTCCATGTCGCAGATCAACGTCACGCCGCTCGTCGACGTGATGCTGGTGCTGCTGGTGATCTTCATGGTGACCGCTCCGATCCTGCAGCAGGGCGTTGCCGTCGACTTGCCCGAGGCGCGCGCGGGCGCGCTCTCCGGAAAGGACGAGCAGCTCGTCGTGTCGCTCGCGAAGGGCGGCGACATCTACCTGAACGACGCCAAGATGTCGGCCGCCGACCTCGAGTCGAAGCTGCGCGCGATCGCGGCGCAGCGCCCTGACGGCCAGGTCTTCGTCCGTGCGGACAAGAGCGTTCCGTACGGCGAGGTGGTCGGCGTGATGGCGGCGATCAAGCAGGCGGGTATCCGGCGCGTCGGCATGGTCACACAGCTCCCGCCGGGCGAGGAGTGAGGTAAGCACCGCCTGAAACGGCGTCCCCCATCGATTCTCACCGAGCGGGGATTCGATCGCCGCCTCGCGGCGATGATCCTCATCGCCTTCGCGGCGCACCTGGTGCTGCTCGGTCTTCTGGTCGCGATCGGCGACTATCGTCTGCGGCCGCGAGCCGACGGCGTGGCGTACACTGTCGAGATCGTCGACGAGGGCGAGCTCGGCGGGCACATGCCGGCCGGACTCCCGAAGCTCGACGTCGGCGGCGCGCCCGGACCGGAGCGCCGTGCCGCGAAGGCCGCGCCAAAGCCACCCCCGCCGCCACGTCGCGAGGAGCCGCCGCCTCCTCCGAAGCCGGAGCCCGAGCCCGAGCCGCCGCCGAAGCCGGAGGCGCAGCCGCAGCCGCCCCCGCCGCCGCAGCAGCTCGCGCAGGCCGAGAGCGAGGACGATCTGATCGTCGCGACGCCGGCGCCGACGCCGCGTCCGACCGCAAAGCCGACGGCCGCACCGACGGCGCGGCCCACGCCGCCGCCGACGCCACGCCCGACCGCGCGTCCGACCGCTGCGCCGACGGCGCGTCCGACGGCTGCGCCGACCGCGCGTCCGACGGCCAAGCCGACGGCGAAGCCGACCGAGCGTCCGAAGCCGACCGCGACGCCGCGTCCGTCGCCGACGCGCGCCCCGGCGCGACCGACCGCACGCCCGGCCGATGCGCCGCGCCCGACGGCGTCGTCGGTCATCGTGCGTTCGGGACCCACGGCGACCCCGGCGCGCGACGCGGCGCGCGCGCGTGCGCCGCAGGCAAGCCCGACGAGCTCGATCGACGCGCGCATCGCGGAGGCGGTGGCGCGCGTGCAGCGCAACGTCGAGGGGAGCGCGCGCGAGGGATCCGCCGACGCGACGCGCGCGCCGGGCGGGCAGGTGCGCGGCAGCGGCGGCGTCGGCGGCACCGACGCGCCAGATCCGAACCGCCGCCTCGGCGTCGGCCCGGGTCGCGGCGGCGCGGGTCAGCTCCGCGGCACGGAGTTTCTCCTGTACTACAACCAAATGCTCGCGCGGATCCGCGACGCGTGGGTCTACCCCGGCGCGGCGTCCGACGTGGAGGTCAAGGTCCGCTTCCGGATCCTCGAGGATGGTACGATCTCCGACCTGAAGATCACGCAGCCGTCGGGCGATCCCGCGTACGACTCGTCGGTGCTGCGTGCGGTGCGCGCCGCGAGCCCGCTGCCGCCGCCGCCCGAACGCTATCGGACGGACTTTTCCGACGTCGAATTGACGTTCCAGCCGGGCGACCTACAGGGTGCCCGATGAGCTCACGGACGCGACGGGAGGAATGGATGTCGAACGAGTCGATCACCCCGTGGACGCGCGCACGCGCCGTCGCGCGCGGAGCCATGCTCGTGGTCCTGGCGCTGGCATGGCTCGTCGGCGAGTCGCAGGCGCAGGTGCGCGGCCTCATCACCGGGCCCGGGGAGACCGCCTTCCCGATCGCGATCGTGGCGCCGAGCGGCGGCGGCGAGGCGGGAAGCCAGTTCGCGACGACGCTGACGCGTGACCTCGATCTCTCGGGGATGTTTCGCATCCTCGATCCGGCGTCGTTCATCGATCAGGGCGACGCGACCCGCGTCGAGGAGATCAACTTCGCGAACTGGAGCTCGATCGGAGCGCGCTTGCTGGTGACGAGCCGTGCGTCGACGTCGGGCGACGGGCTCACCATCGAAGCGCGGCTGTTCGACGTCGCCGAGCAGCGTCAGCTCGGCGGCAAGCGCTACCAGGGCTCGCGGCGCGACGCGCGTCGCATGGCGAACCGCTTCGCCGACGAGATCCTGCTGCTGCTCACCGGCGAGCTCGGCCCGTTCGACAGCCGCATCGCCTTCGTCTCGACGCGCGGCGGACGCTTCAAGGAGCTCTACTCGATGAGCTTCGACGGCTCCGATCTGCGCCAGCTGACGCGCAACCAGACGATCAATCTGTCGCCGAGCTGGGCGCCGGACGCGCGCTCGGTGATCTTCACGTCGTACAAGGACGGCCGGCCGAAGCTCTACGAGATCGACGTCGTCACCGGTCGTGAGCGTCTCATCCCGACCGGACCCGGCATGGTGATGGGCGCGAGCTTCGCACCGGACGGTCGCGAGATCGCGGTCACGCGTTCGACGGGCGGTGGGGATTCCGACATCGTGCTGGTGTCGCCGGAAGGGCAGATGCTCGCGCGGCTCACGCAGGGGCAGTCGATCAACGTGAGCCCGAGCTTCTCGCCCGACGGCTCGCAGATCGCGTTCTGCTCGTCGCGCGGCGGCTCGCCGCAGATCTACGTGATGAGCGTCGCCGGCGGACGTCCGCGTCGCGTGAGTCCGCGCGGCTCGTACAACACGCAGCCGGTGTGGTCGCCGAAGGGAGACAAGATCGCCTACACCGGACGCGTCGATGGTCGCTTTCAGATCTTCGTCGTCGACGTGAACAGCGGCGAGGCCGTGCAGGTGACGTCGAGTCGCGGTGACAACGTCGATCCGACGTGGTCGCCCGACGGTCGTTACCTGATCTTCAGCTCGACACGCACGGGAAGAGCGCAGCTCTTCTTCAGCGACGCGCGCGGTGTGCGCCAACGACAATTGATAAGTAGTCCGGGCAGTGATACCAGTCCGGCCTGGTCGCCGCGGCTCGACTGATGGGGTCCGCGCTGGGGGGCAAGATGCGGGTTAGCGAATCGCGCGATGTCGGTACGGGGCGGATGTTGCTGAGTGCGCGTTCCCTCACCGGGCGCATCGCAGCGCTCGTTTTGATCTCTTTCTTTGTCTTGCTGCCTGGCTGCAGCAAGAAGAAGACGACCGAAGACATCTACGACGACACCGAGACCGTCGGCATGGGCGAGAGCGACGTGACGCGTGGCTCGAGCCTCGACCAGTTCCGCCGCGGAACGCTGGGTCGCGGCGAGCAGGGCCCGCTGTCGGACGTCTACTTCTCCTACGACTCGTACGAGCTCTCGGACAACGCGCGCGAGATCCTGCGCGCCAACGCCGACTGGCTGCTCGAGAACCGCCAGGCGCGCGTCGAGATCGAGGGCCACTGCGACAGCCGTGGCACCGTCGAGTACAACCTCGCGCTCGGCGCGAAGCGCGCCAACGCGGCGCGGGACTACCTGACGGCGCTCGGCGTCTCGCCCGATCGCATCACCACGATCAGCTACGGCAAGGAGCTGCCGGTCTGTCACGAGGAGACGGAGAGCTGCTGGGCCGAGAACCGGCGCGCGCACTTCGTCGTCCTGAACCAATAGGAACGAACGTCCGTGTCGCCCATCCGCCTCCGTCAGCACGCTGCACCCGCGCTGGTCGCGGGGCTCGTCGCTTTGCTCGGCATCGGGTGCGCGTCGGAGGCGGACCTGTCGTCGATCCGGCGCGAGCAGCGCGAGCTCGCGCGCAAGCTCGCCGACACCCGCGCCGACGTCGAGAGCCTGCGCGTCCAGCTTTCGCGGCTGCGCGGGCAGATCGAGGATCGCCGCTCGCGGACGTCGTCGAGAACGTCGAGCCCCGCCGCGGACGACATCGAGCAGCGCCTGCGTGCGCTCGAGATGAGCTCGCCGCCGCGCTCGTCGGAGGAGACGAGCGTGGTCAGCGTGCAGCCGGAGCGGGAGCCGGTGCCGCCGGGGGCGGAGTTCGGCGAGCGTCCGGCGGAGCGTCCGGAGCCGCTGCCGCCGGCGATGCCGGCGAGCGGATCGCCGATCTCGGTGGAGGCGGACATCCACCGCAGCGAGAGCCCGGAGTACCGCACGGGTCTCGCGCAGTACCAGCGCGGCGAGCCGCAGAAGGCCGTCCAGACGCTGCGCAGCTACGTCAACAAGAACCCGAAGAACGAGGCGGTGCCGTACGCGCAGTACTGGATCGGCGAGTCGTACTACCAGCAGGGCAAGTTCAACGAGGCGATCCTCGCGTACAACGAGATCCTGGTCGGCTTCCCGAAGAGCGACCGGGTGCCCGCCGCGTTGCTGCGTCAAGCGGCGGCCTTCGCGGAGCTGGGCGACAAGATCGACGCTCGGCTCATCCTGCAGAAGCTGATCGCCGATCATCCGAACTCGCCGGAAGCGGCGCGGGCCAAGCGCGAGCTGCTCGCGCTCGGCAACTGAAGCCGGCCGCGCACGTCGCCGGACCCGACACGCGCGTCACCGGAGGCCCTGTGCTAAGGGGGTGGAACGCCCTCACGGCTCAAGGACCATGCGCGTCGTACGCCATCTGACTCGCGGCAGCCGGCCGTTTCGCTCGCCGGTCGTCGCGCTCGGGAACTTCGACGGCCTGCACCTCGGCCATCAGGCCATCGTGCGCCGGACGCTCGAGCGCGCGCACGCGAAGGGCGTCGACGCGATCGCCTTCACCTTCTGGCCGCACCCCGTCGCCGTTCTCGCGCCCGAGCGGGCGCCCACGATGATCACGTCGCTCGCCTGTCGCATCGCGCTGCTGCACGACGCGGGCCTGGTCGGCGCCGTGGTGCGACGCTTCACGCGCGAGTTCGCGTCGCTCACGCCCGAAGAGTTCGTGCGCGACGTGCTGGTGGGCGCGCTCGGCGTGTCGGGCGTGGTCGTCGGCTACAACGTGACCTTCGGACGCGACCGCGTCGGAACGCCGGAGCGTCTCGCCGAGCTCGGGCGCGAGCACGGCTTCGACGTCGACGTCGTGCCGCCGGTCACGGTCGGCGAGCACACGGTGAGCAGCAGCGCCGTGCGTCGCATGCTCAACGCGGGTGACGTCGAGAACGCTGCGCGCCTGCTCGGTCGTCCGCACACGCTGATCGGCAAGGTGCGTCGCGGCGATCGGCGCGGCGCGGGCATCGGCTTTCCCACGGCGAACGTGTATCCGCGCGGCGGCATGCTGCCTCCCAACGGCGTCTACGCGGTGCGCGTCGGCATCGGCAACGAGCCGCCGCAGCGTCCCGCGGTCGCGAACCTCGGCACCAATCCGACCTTCGGTACGAACGCGCGTCGCCTCGAAGTGCACCTGTTCGACTTCTCGGACGACATCTACGGGCAGCGGATCCACGTCGCGTTCGAGAAGCGCCTGCGCGCCGAGATGAAGTTTCCGTCCGTCGACGCGCTCGTCACGCAGATCCGCGCCGACGCTCGCGCCGCCCGCGAGGTGCTCGCACGGTCGTGAGCGAGCGCGAGGAGACGTCCGCTCGAGAGCAGACGTTTCGCTGCACGGTGCGCAGCGGTGAGGGCGGTCAGCGACTCGATCGCTGGCTCGCGCAGCAGAATTTTCTGCCGACGCGTTCGCGCATCACGCACCTGATCCGCTCGGGGCTCGTGACCGTCGACGGCGTGGTGCGCAAGGCGAGCTTTCCGGTGCCCGAGGGAGCGCGCGTCGAGGTGCGCGTGCCGCCGCCCGAGCCGTCGTGGGTCGAGGCCGAGGACATCGAGCTCGACGTGCTCTACGAGGACGAGGCGCTGATCGCGATCAACAAGCCCTCCGGGATGGCGACCCACCCCGCGCCGGGGACGCGGCGCGGGACGCTCGTTGCGGCGCTGCTGCACCGCTGGCGCTTCGTCGGCGACTGGCCGGACCCGCAGCGTCCCGGCATCGTGCACCGCCTCGACAAGGACACGACCGGCGTCATCGTGGTCGCGAAGACGCCGGCCGCGATGCACGCGCTCGCGCGTCAGTTCGCGCGGCGTCACGTGCGCAAGCGCTACACCGCGATCGTGATCGGTGCGCCGCGCACGGAGCGCGGCGTCGTCGACCTGCCGATCGGACGCGATCCGATCGATCGCAAGCGGATGCAGGCGCGCGTCGGTCAAGCGCGTCCCGCGCTGACCAACTGGGAAGTGCGGGAGGTGCTCGGGGATCCGCCGTGCGCCGCGCTGCTCTCGCTCGAGCCGGAGACCGGACGCACGCACCAGCTCCGCGTGCACCTCGCGAGCATCGGTCATCCGATCGTCGGCGATCGCGTCTACGGATCGGGGCGTGCGCCGGCGAACGCGTCGGCGCACGCGCGCGCGGCGATCGAGAGCTTTCCGCGTCAGGCGTTGCACGCGGCGTCGCTCGTGCTGCGACATCCGGCGGACGGACGCGAGCTCGAGCTCGTCGCGCCGCTCGCGCGCGACATGCAAGATCTGCTCGTCGAGCTGCGTGCGAGCCGCGCGCACGACGCGACAAGAAAAACGGACGTCGACGCAGCGCTTCGTGACGCAAGCGGGGGTTGACTCGGAATCCTGCTTGCTCTAAGCCGACTGCGGGCGTCGGGGTCATTCCTCTACTACTCGACCACCTGCACCGGTCCGACGCTCTGATCCGCCCTTGCCCAGCCGCACGCCACACGTCAAGCGAATATCTGCAGATCATCGAGTGGGTGCTTGAGGCCGAACGAACCACAGCCATGAGCTCACGTCGGTCGGGGTCTCCAGCCAGGCTCGCGAAGGAGAGGGAGATGCCGCGCTCACGATCCCGAAACGAGGCGCAGTCGGATCTCGCGGAGGACATCGCGGCGGTCGGCGACGCAGTGAACGGCGAGGGCGATGCTCTCGAGCTCGATCCGCCGTCGGAGGTCAAGACGACGGCACGCGTCCAGAGCGGCGCCGCGACCGAGGCTTCGCCGGCGCGCGCCGGCGTCATCCGACGTCCGGCGTCGAGCGCGGCAAGCTCTGCCAGCGCTGCCGACGCCGCGCCGCGCGCCGCCGAGCGCAACGACGACGCGACGCAGCGGACGTCCGCCGAAGAGCCGCGCCGTGCGTCCGCTCCCGAGCGGCCGGCGACGACGCCCTCCGGTCCCACGATCATCACCGGCTCGACGCCGCCGCCGGTCAATCTCAAGGACCTGAAGCGGCTCGAGATCCACGAGCTCGCGCAGATCGCTCGCAGCTTCAACGTCGAGGGCGCTTCCGCGATGCGCAAGCAGGAGCTGATCTTCGGCATCCTGCAGGCGCAGACGGCGCAGTCGGGGTCGATCTACGGCGAGGGCGTGCTCGAGGTTCTGCCCGACGGCTTCGGCTTCCTGCGCGCGCCCGACTACAACTACCTGCCCGGGCCGGACGACATCTACATCTCGCCGTCGCAGGTGCGCCGCTTCAACCTGCGCACGGGCGACGTGGTGTCGGGTCAGATCCGTCCGCCGAAGGAGGGCGAGCGGTACTTCGCGCTGCTCAAGGTCGAGAAGATCAACTACGAGGAGCCCGAGCGCGCGCGAGAGAAGATCCTCTTCGACAACCTGACGCCGCTCTACCCGAACGAGCACCTGCGTCTCGAGCACCGTCCCGACGAGGTGACGACGCGCGTGCTCGACCTGCTGACGCCGATCGGCAAGGGACAGCGCGGGCTCATCGTCGCGCCGCCGCGCACCGGCAAGACGATGATGCTGCAGAACATCGCGCACGGCATCACGGCGAACCATCCCGACGTCGTGCTGATCGTGCTGCTGGTCGACGAGCGTCCCGAGGAAGTCACCGACATGCAGCGCTCGGTGAAGGGCGAGGTCGTGAGCTCGACCTTCGACGAGCCGGCGACGCGTCACGTCCAGGTCGCCGAGATGGTGATCGAGAAGGCGAAGCGTCTCGTCGAGCACGGCAAGGACGTCGTCATCCTGCTCGACTCGATCACGCGGCTCGCGCGCGCCTACAACACGGTGGTGCCGCCGTCCGGCAAGATTCTCTCCGGCGGTGTGGACTCGAACGCGCTGCACAAGCCGAAGAAGTTCTTCGGCGCGGCGCGCAACATCGAGAACGGCGGCTCGCTGACCATCATCGGCACCGCGCTGATCGACACCGGCAGCCGCATGGACGAGGTGATCTTCGAGGAGTTCAAGGGCACCGGCAACATGGAGATCCACCTCGACCGGCGCCTGATCGACAAGCGGACCTTCCCGGCGATGGACATCAACCGCTCGGGAACCCGCAAGGAGGAGCTGCTGCTGTCGCGCGAGGTGCTGAACCGCGTCGTGATCCTGCGGCGGCTGCTCGCGCAGGCGAATCCGGTCGAGGCGATGGAGTTCCTGCTCGACAAGATGAAGGACACCAAGACCAACGCCGAGTTCATCGCGTCGATGAACTCGTGAGCGAGGGGGCCTGCGACCCCGCTCGAGGTGGCGGACGCGGCCGGGCGCTGGGCCCCGGGGCGCTTCGCCACGGTCGCGCCGAGGCGGGCCGCTCTCGGCGAGTGAATTGCGTACAATTTGGGGCTTTGCTAGCCAGCGACGGTTAAGCGCTGCACAGGCGCAATGGTCCGGGCGTCTCCCGTCCGGCCAATTCGAGGAAGGTTGAAAGATGCCCGAGCCGACGATGAAACAGCTCCTGGAAGCCGGAGTCCACTTCGGCCACCAGACGAGCCGCTGGAACCCGAAGATGAAGCGCTACATCTTCGGCGCCCGCAACGGGATCTACATCATCGATCTCCAGCAGACGGTGAAGATGTTCCGCGACGTGTACCGTGAGGTGCGCGAGCTCGCGGCATCGGGCGGCGTCATCCTCTTCGTCGGCACCAAGAAGCAGGCTCAGGAGCCGATCCGCGAGGAGGCCGAGCGCTGCGGGATGTTCTACGTCAACAACCGCTGGCTCGGCGGCATGCTGACGAACTTCCAGACCATCAAGGCGTCCATCGACCGGCTGAAGAAGCTCGAGGAGATGCTCGCCGATCCCGCCACCCAGGAGCGCTACACCAAGAAGGAGATCCTCAACTACTCGCGCGAGCTCGAGAAGCTGAACTCCTCGCTGGGTGGCATCAAGAACATGCGCAAGCTGCCCGACGCGATCTTCGTCATCGATCCGAAGAAGGAGGAGATCGCGGTCAAGGAGGCGAACAAGCTCGGCATCCCGGTGATCGCGGTGGTCGACACCAACTGCGACCCGGAGCTCGTGGACTACAAGATCCCGGGCAACGACGATGCGATCCGCGCGATCCGCCTGTTCTGCTCGTCGATCGCCGACGCGATCATCGAGGGACGGCAGGAGTTCGAGGAGCGCCTGCGCGGCCAGGGCGACGAGCCCGGCGCCGAGCAGGAGGGCGCGGAGGGCGTCACGGAGGGGCCGGCGCCGGCCGGAGCTTGAGGCGACTGCCCGGCGTCAAGCGACGACCCGGCGCAGCGATCGCCGGGAGAAGCGAATCCGCAACGGCTCGTGCGCGCGCGAGCGCGACGAACGCCGTCGGCGGGCGATGAACGATGCCGGCGAGACCTCGCCGGCAGAGCGCAATCGAGGACGAACCAGTTGGAAATCACAGCGGCACAGGTGAAGGAGCTGCGCGAGAAGACCGGCGCCGGCATGATGGACTGCAAGGCGGCTCTGGTCTCCGCGGGGGGCGACTTCGAGGGCGCGATCAAGTACCTGCGCGAGAAGGGGCTCGCCACCGCCGCGAAGCGCGCCGGTAAGGTCGCCGCCGAGGGCGTCATCACGGCGCGGCTGCTCGGCCCGAACGAAGGCGTGATGCTCGAGCTCAACTGCGAGACCGACTTCGTCGCGAAGACGCCGCAGTTCCAGGATCTCGCAAACCGTCTGCTCGGCGCGTTCGCCGGCCGGACGGAGCTCGACGGCGTGCGCGGCGCGCAGGATATCGACGCCGGCTCGATCCAGGTCGACGGCAAGGCGATCTCGGACGTCATCGCCGAATCGATCGCGTCGATGGGCGAGAGCGTCGTCCTGCGTCGCGTGGCGCGCCTGGCCGTCAAGCCGGGCGAGGGGGCGGTCGGCTCCTACGTCCATGCCGGCGGCAAGATCGGCGTGCTCGTCGAGGCGCGCTTCGGCGGCCAGACCGCGAACGCGGAGCAGACCGCCGAGGTCGAGAAGCTGCTGCGCGACGTCGCGATGCAGATCGCGGCGGCGAGCCCGCGCTACGTGCGGCGCGAGGAGGTGCCCGAGTCGGAGCTCGAGCGCGAGCGCGAGATCTACCGCGCGCAGGCCGCCACCTCGGGCAAGCCGGCGCAGGTCGTCGAGCGCATCGTCCAGGGCAAGATCGAGAAGTACTTCGGCGAGTTCTGCCTGGTCGAGCAGGAGTTCATCCGCGACCCGCAGACCACGGTGGGCAAGCTCGTCGAGAGCACGGCGAAGGCCGTCGGGCTGCCGATCGAGATCGCTCGCTTCGTTCGTCTGCAGCTCGGCGAGTCGTCGTCCGAGGCCTGACCCGGTCGACCACCGGTGGCTGCCGCGCTCGCCTATCGCCGGGTTCTGCTGAAGCTCAGCGGTGAGGCTCTTGCCGGAAGCGCGGGCTACGGCATCGACGACGCGCTTCTGACACGCTTCGCGAGCGAGATCTCCGACGTGCAGAAGCTCGGGGTCGAGCTCGCCGTGGTGATCGGCGGCGGCAACATCTTCCGTGGCGTGGCCGGGATCAGCCACGGCATCGAGCGCGCGACCGCCGATTACATGGGCATGCTGGCGACGATGATGAACAGCCTCGCCTTGCAGGCTGCCATCGAGCGCTTCGGCGTGCAGACGCGCGTGCTCTCCGCTCTCGAGATGAAGGAGGTCGCCGAGCCGTACATCCGTCGGCGCGCGACGCGGCATCTCGAGAAGGGGCGGGTGGTGATCTTCGCCGCCGGCACCGGTAATCCGTTCTTCACCACCGACACCGCCGCGAGCCTGCGCGCGGTCGAGATCGGCGCCGAGATCTTGTGCAAGGCAACCAAGGTCGACGGCGTCTACGATTCCGACCCGATGCTGAACCCGTCGGCGGTGCGCTATCGCGAGTTGACCTACCTCGACGTCCTGAGCCAGAAGCTAAAGGTCATGGATTCGACGGCGATCTCGCTCTGCATGGACAACGATCTGCCGGTGCTCGTCTTCAACATGCTCGAGCCCGGCAACCTGAAGCGGGCCATGCTGGGCGAGCCGATCGGTACTGTCGTGCGGGGAGGAACCTCGTGATCGACGACGTGCTGAACGAGCTGAAGCGCGAGATCGACGAGACCGCGAACAAGCTCAAGAAGGAGTTCGCCAAGGTCCGGACCGGGCGCGCCTCGACGGCGCTGCTCGATGGGATCATGGTCGAGTACTACGGCGCACGAACGCCGCTCAACCAGCTCGCCACGGTCAACGCGCCCGAGCCGCGCTTGCTGGTCGTGACGCCGTTCGACCGCTCGGCGATCGGCGAGATCGAGCGGGCGATCAAGGGCTCGGACCTCGGGCTCAACCCGCTCAACGACGGCAAGCTGATCCGGATCCCGATTCCCGAGCTGACCGAGGAGCGCCGCCGCGACCTCGTCAAGCATGTGAAGAAGATCGCCGAGGACTTCCGCGTGTCGATGCGCAACCACCGGCGCGACGCCAACGAGATGCTCAAGGATCTGCTCAAGGAGAAGCAGATCTCGGAGGACGACTACCGGCACGCGCACGACAAGGTGCAAGCCTTGACCGACGAAGGGATCGAGCGCATCGACCGCACGCTGAAGGCCAAGGAAGAAGAGATCATGGTGGTGTGAGGTGGCGATGATCGCAAAACCGAGCCGCGCGACCCTCGCGCTCCAGGGAATCGACCCGAATCGTCTGCCGCGCCATGTGGCGATCATCATGGACGGCAACGGGCGCTGGGCGCAGGGGCGTGGCTACGATCGCATCTACGGTCATCGCCGCGGCAAGGACTCGGTCAAGGCGATCGTCGAGATCTCGCGCGAGATCGGCATCGAGTACCTGTCGCTGTACGCGTTCTCGGCGGAGAACTGGGGTCGGCCGGCGGCCGAGGTCAACGCTTTGATGCGCCTGCTCAAGCGTTACCTGACGACCGAGCTCGACCGCATGATGAAGAACGACGTGCGGCTGCTCGTCATCGGCAACGTCAAGCGGCTGCCGCGCGACGTGCAGCAGGCGCTCAAGGTCAGCGTCGAGACGACGCGCCGCAACCGTGGTCTCACGGTGATCCTCGCGCTGTCGTACAGCGCGCGCGAGGAGATCGCCTCGGCGGTGCGCGCGGTCGCCAAGCGCGTGCAGCACGGCGAGCTCGAGCCCGAGGAGATCACCGAGGACACGATCGCCCAGAGCCTCGGCACCGCCGGCATTCCGGACCCCGACCTGCTGATCCGCACGAGCGGCGAGGTTCGGCTGTCGAACTTCCTGCTCTGGCAGGTCGCCTACACCGAGATCTACATCACCGACACGCTCTGGCCGGACTTCCGCGAGAAGGAGTTCCTCGAGGCGCTGCGCCAGTTCCAGATGCGCGAGCGCCGCTTCGGGCGTCTCCCCGAGAGCGGGGACCAGGCCCGCCTGCGTGCTGCGAACTAGGCTCGCGACCGCAGCGGTCGCGATCCCACTTCTCGTCTGGCTCGTGCTCTTCAGCCCGGGCTGGGTGTTCGCCGGCTTCGTGGTCGGCGTCACCGCGATCGGGCTGCACGAGTTCACGACCATGGCGCTGCCGGAGCACCGCCTCGTGCGGCTGTTCGCCATCGCGGCGGGGCTCGCGTTTGCCGCGGCCGTGGTCGCGCAGCGACCGGGCGCGCTGGGAATCGTGCTCTTTGCGGTGCTCGCCGGCGGGCTCTTCCTGTCGCTCTTCGACGAAGACCTGCAAGGCGCCGTCGCGCGCTTCGCGAACGCGCTCCTCGCGGCGCTCTACGTGGGCTTCCTGCTGCCGCACGTCGTTGCGCTGCGGCTCCTGCCGGTCGGTGGGGAGCGCTGGGTGCTGTTCGCCATCGCGTGTGCGATGGGCTCGGACACCGGCGGCTACTTCGCCGGACGCTTTGCCGGGCGCACGAAGCTCATGCCGCGCGTGAGCCCGAGCAAGACCGTCGAGGGCTCGGTGGGCGGGCTGCTCGGCGCCATGGTGCTCGCGATCGGCGTCTGGCTCGTCCTGCCGCCGCCCGGCGCGACGCTCGAGGAGCTCGTTTTCCTCGGGCTCGCGATCGGCGTGCTCGCGCAGGCCGGCGACCTCATCGAATCCCTGCTCAAGCGCGCCTACGGCGCGAAGGACTCGGGCTGGATCATCCCCGGCCACGGCGGCATCCTCGACCGGATCGATAGCCTCGTCTTGCCGTTCGTGTTCGCGTACTATGTCAATGCCGGTCCGATGCCCTGAATCCTCGGGCAGGCGGGAGATCTATCGATGGTGATTAGCGTCGTCGCGGCGATCGTCGTGCTCGGGCTCCTGATCTTCGTGCACGAGCTCGGGCACTTCCTCGCCTGCAAGCGCGTCGGGGTCGGGGTGCTCAAGTTCTCGCTCGGCTTCGGCCCGACGCTGTTTTCGCGCCGCGTCGGCGAGACCGAGTACGTGGTCGCAGCGGTTCCCCTCGGCGGGTACGTCAAGATGATCGGCCAGGAGGACGACGGCAGCGAGCCCGATCCGGCGACCGCCTCGCAGCCGAACTCGTTCGCCGTGAAGCCGCTGTGGGCGCGCGCGCTGATCGTGGTCGCGGGGCCGCTCGGCAACCTGGTGTTCGCGGCGTTCCTGCTCGCGCTGCTCTACGCGACCGGCGTTCCCGTCCTGACCTCCACGGTCGGCAAGGTGAGCGACGGCATGCCGGCGGCGCAGGCCGGTCTGCAGGCGGGCGACGAGATCGTCGCCGTCGACGGCGAGCCCGTCGACCGCTGGGAGCAGCTCTCGAGCGAGATCCGCGCGAGCGACGGCAAGCCGGTCGTGCTCGACGTGCGGCGCGGCGCGGAGACCTTCCAGATCACGGTCACGCCGCAGCGCACCGAGGGCAAGACGATCTTCGGCGAGCCGATCCCGATCTACGTCATCGGCGTCGAGCCGTCGGACAAGGTCATCACCGAGCGCAGCAACCCGATCATGGCGATCTGGCTCGGCATCCGGCGCACCGCCGAGCTCGTCGGGCTCACGCTGCTGACGCTCGTCAAGCTCTTCCAGGGCGTCGTGTCGGCGTCCGAGGTGGGCGGTCCGCTCACGATCATGACCGAGGCCGGCAAGCAGGTGCACCACGGCTTTGCGGCGCTCGCGTTCTTCATGGCGTTTCTCAGCGTCAACCTAGGCGTGCTGAACCTGCTGCCGATCCCGATCCTCGACGGCGGGCACCTGCTGTTCATGGGGGTCGAGAAGATCCTCGGGCACCCGATGGAGATCCGTCACCGCGAGATCGCGCAGTCGGTCGGGATGTTCCTGCTGATCTCGCTGATGGCGTTCGCGCTCTACAACGACGTGCACCGCCTGGTGGGCGGAGGCGGCTGAGAAGCGGCTTTGCCGCCGGCGGCTCGAGCCGGCGTTTCTCGTGCTCATCCTCGGCATCGACACCGCGACGCGCGTCGGCACGGTCGGCGTGGTGCGCGCTCCGCTCTTGCGCGACGCACTCCCTGCGCCACACGAGCGCGACGTCGCGGCGCGCAGCGACGTGCTCGCCGACGTCGTGCGCGTCGGCGGCCTCGAGCACGGTGCGGCGCTGATGCCGCTCGTCGACGAGGCGCTCGAGCGCGCCGGCGTCGGGCTCGAGCAGATCGACGCGGTCGCCGTGTCGGTGGGGCCGGGATCGTTCACGGGGCTGCGCGTCGCGCTGGCGACGGCGAAGGGCTTCGTGCTCGGCACCGACGTCCGGCTGATCGGCGTGCCGACGCTCGAGGCGTTCGCGGCGACGCTGCTGCCCGGCTGGGTTGCGAGCGAAAGCGTTCCTGCGGACGCCGTCGTGCCGGGAACGCTCGTCGCGTCGTGCCTCGACGCACGCAAGGGCGAGGTCTACGGAGCGGCGTTCGCGCTGCGCGAGGGCGAGCACGGACTCTCGCTCGAGCGCCTCACGCCCGATCGCGCGGCGCGTCCGGCGGCGTTTCGCGAGATGCTCGAGTCGCTGCTCGCAGAGAGTGGCGGTCGCGCCGTGCTGCTCGGCGATGGAGCGGAGCGTCATCGCGGCGAGATCGTCGATCCGCTCGAGGGCAGGGTGGTCGCGCTGCCGTTCGCGCGCCATCACCCGCACGGTGCGGTGGTCGCGCGTCTCGGCGCGGCGCTGCTCGCGGCACGCGGCCCCGACGACGTCGCGGAGCTCGTCCCGTTCTACGCGCGTGCGTCGGAAGCGGAGATCGCGCGCGAGCGCGGCGCCGCTCGAGGACCTTCGCGTTGACAATCCAAATCCAACGGGCCTACAACTAAAGTGCACTAGCCTTCGGGCCGTCGATGGTTCGGCGCAAACAGCCGCCCAGGCGACGTTTCCAGGAGGAACACTCGATGGAGAAGCGTGACGAGGAGTTGATTCGGTCGCTGATCGACCGCGACGCGGAACTGCGCAAGCACTACCTCGAGCACGAGGAGTTCGAGCGCCAGCTCGCTCGCTTCAACGCCAAGCCGCACCTCTCCGCTGAGGAAGAACTCGAACGCAAACGCCTTCAGAAGCTCAAGCTCGCGGGCAAGGATCGCATGATGGAGATCCTGTACCGCTATCGCAGCGGAGCGGCTTCCCAGACACACTGAGCGTGCACGGGCCCGCGCCCCTCCGCCGCTCGGCGTGCGATGAGGGGCGCGGTGCCCACGCCGTGCGGCGACGCCGCCGGGACGCGACCCCACTCCCTTCGTCTCTGCACCCGCCTCTGCGAGTGCCCGGGCCGGTGCGGCCTGCCACGTCCGGGCTGCGTTTCCACGGGTATCCGTGGTCAGTCGATTTTCCGGCGGACAACGGTTAAACGCCGGGGATGCGCCACATCATCTCCGTTCTGGTGGAGAACGAGTTCGGGGTCCTCGCGAGGATCGCCGGCCTGTTCAGCGGACGCGGCTTCAACATCGAGAGCCTGTGCGTCGCCGAGACCACCGAGCCCACGGTGTCGCGTATCACGCTCGTGACCAGCGGTGACGACCGCGTTCTCGAGCAGATCACGAAGCACCTCAACAAGCTCGTCAACGTGATCAAGGTCAGCGACTTCAGCGCGATCGATCACGTCGAGCGCGAGCTGGTGCTGGTCAAGGTGACCGCCGACGCCAAGACGCGCGGCGAGGTGCTGAGCGTGGTCAACATCTTCCGCGGCAAGGTGGTCGACGTCGCGAGCGAGTCGTACATCGTCGAGGTCACCGGCACCGAGGACAAGATCGAGGCGTTCATCAATCTG
Organism: Candidatus Binatia bacterium; assembly: GCA_036563615.1. Lineage (NCBI taxonomy): Bacteria > Candidatus Binatota > Binatia (SeqCode) > Binatia bacterium. Next base: position 462,382 of record DATCMB010000004.1, on the reverse strand, counting down.
CTGCGTCCGTACGGCATCAAGGAGGTCGTGCGAACGGGAATCGTCGCGATGTTCCGCGGCGCCGAGGTGCTCGCCGCGCACGAGGACGGTACGCCCGCCGTCGCGGAGGGACACGAGGGACGACTCGCCCGCGAGGGCTCGGAAGCAGACTTCGTCTGACAAGAACGGCCCATCGGAGAAGCAGAGCGGCGAACGTCGAGCGGGTGGCGTCGAGATCGCCAGCCGATCCGTGCGCGATGCGGTATCGTACGTGGGCGATGCGAAACGAGGGGACTTGGGAATGGCACTGAACATCTACACGGACAAGGACGCGGACCTGAGCCTGCTCAAGGGCAAGAAGGTCGCCGTCATCGGCTACGGCAGCCAGGGACACGCGCACGCGCAGAACCTGCGCGACAGCGGCGTCGAGGTCTGCGTCGGTCTGCGTAAGACGAGCCCGTCGTGGGAGAAGGCGAAGAACGCCGGGCTCGACGTTCGCGAGACCGCCGACGCGGCGAAGTGGGCCGACATCGTGATGATGCTCGTGCCCGACGAGATGGGCGCCGAGATCTTCGAGAGCGAGATCAAGCCCGGGCTCAAGAAGGGCGACTACCTCGCCTTCGGCCACGGCTTCAACTTCCACTTCAAGAAGATCGTTCCGCCGGCGGACGTGAACGTCTTCATGGTGGCGCCCAAGGGCCCCGGACACCTCGTGCGCAGCGAGTACCAAGCGGGACGCGGCGTGCCGTGTCTGATCGCGGTCGGCCAGGACCCGTCGGGCAACTCGAAGCAGATGGCGCTCGCGTACGCGAGCGCGATCGGCGGCGGACGCGCCGCGATCATCGAGACCACCTTCCGCGAGGAGACCGAGACCGATCTCTTCGGCGAGCAGGCGGTGCTCTGCGGCGGCCTGACCGAGCTCATCCGCGCGGGCTACGAGACGCTCGTCGAGGCGGGCTACAGCCCCGAGATGGCGTACTTCGAGTGCTTGCACGAGGTGAAGCTGATCGTCGACCTCATCTACGAGGGCGGCATCGCCAACATGCGCTACTCGATCAGCAACACCGCCGAGTACGGCGACATGACGCGCGGCAAGCGCGTCATCGGCCCCGAGGCGCGCGCCGCGATGAAGGAGATCCTGAAGGAGATCCAGTCCGGCAAGTTCGCCGAGGAGTGGATGACCGAGTACCGCTGCGGCCTGCCGCACTTCCGTGAGCTGCGCAAGGAAGGCGAGCACCACCCGATCGAGGAGGTCGGCGCGAAGCTGCGCGCGCTGATGCCCTGGATGCAGCAGAGCCGTCTCGTCGACAAGTCGCGCAACTAGTGGCGGGCGGCAGGCGGATCCCGCTCGCGGCGGACGGCTATCCGCTGATCGGCGGCTCGGCTGGCATCGCCGTCGTCGCGGCGCTGCTCGCGACCGTGACCGGCGGGGCGGTTTCGACCGTCCTCGTCGTGCTCGCGGTCGCGATGGCGGTGCTGGCCGCATTCTTCGTCAACTTCTTCCGCGACCCCGAGCGCAAGACACCCGAGGGCGCAAACCTCGTCATCTCGCCGGCCGACGGCCGCGTCATCGTCGCCGAGCCGAGCGTCGACGAGCCGCGCTTCCTGCACGGCCGCGCGGCGAAGGTGAGCGTGTTCATGTCGCCGCTCGACGTGCACGTGAACCGCGCGCCGATCGACGGCGAGGTGACCGGCGTCTTCTACAATCCGGGCAAGTACTTCGCGGCCTTCGCCGAGAAGGCGTCGCTCGACAACGAGCAGAACGCCGTCGTCATGCGCTCCGACGACGGACGCCAGGTCGCCTTCGTGCAGATCGCAGGCTTTCTCGCACGGCGCATCGTGTGTCGTGTGCGCCCCGGCGATCGTTGCAGGCGCGGCGAGCGTGTGGGCATGATCAAGCTGGGGTCGCGGGTCGACGTGTTCATCGCCGGCGACGTCGAGCTCAACGTCAAGGTGGGTGAACGCGTGAGGGCTGGCGAGACGGTCCTCGGGGTGATGCGATGATCGAACGCAATGTGCCGTTGAGGTCGGGGCGCGTCCGTCTGCTGCGTGGGGGAGCTGCGGAGCGTCGGGCGTCGCTGCAGAAGGGCGTCTACATCCTGCCCAATCTCTTCACGACCGGCGGCCTGCTGCTCGGCGTGTACGCGATCATCGCGGCGAGCCGCGGCGACTTCCTCACCGCGGCGGTCACGATCTGCGTCGCGCACCTGTGCGACGGCCTCGACGGACGCATCGCGCGCCTCACCAACACGACGAGCCAGTTCGGCGTCGAGTACGACTCGCTCGCGGACCTGGTCGCGTTCGGCGTCGCGCCCGGCATCCTCGCCTACCACTGGGCGCTCGAGCCGTGGGGCGCGTGGGGCTGGCTCGCGGTCGGGCTGTTCATCGCCTGCGGCGCGCTGCGGCTCGCGCGCTTCAACGTGCAGTCGACGTACGCCGAGAAGAAGAGCTTCGTCGGACTGCCGATTCCCGCCGCCGCCGACATGATCGCCGCGACCGTGCTGCTGTACTACTTCTTCGGCGGCGAGGGCGCTGCGAACAAGCACCTCGTCCTGCTGCTGATGATCTACGCGCTCGCCTTCCTGATGGTGAGCAACCTTCGCTACAACAGCTTCAAGGACCTCGACCTGCGCGCCCGGGCGCCGTTCTACTCGGTGGTGGCGATGCTCGTGGTCTTGACGCTGGTGGTCGCGCAACCGCAGCTGCTGTTCTTCTGCGTGATCCTCGCGTACGTCGCGTCGGGACCGATCGGTCTCGTGGTGACGCTCCTCCGACGTCGCGGTCGCAGGCGAGTGATCGAGCGCGAGCGACGGATCGACGGAGCTCGCAGCGCCTGACCGCACGATCCGCGAGTTTCGATGGCCGTGCCGACCGCCTGCTCGAGCGACAGAAGGAGAGGCGGCTGGGCTCGGCCTCGGGATCGCACGGGCGGTGCGCACCGCCGCCGCCGGTCACCTAGCTCGCTCGAGCAGAGCGATCTGTTCGAGCTCCCGACGCGGCAAGCGCTCGAGCGCCGGCGGACGCCGAAGCCCTCGCCGCCGTGGGGCGCCGAGGTGCTTGACGGCGCTCGCGACGACGTCCGAGTAGACGGCGTCCTCGTCGCGCTCCGCAACGATCAGGCTAGCTTCTTTCAGCGCGCCCGAAGCTTCGGCTGCGCTGAAGGTTCCGCTGGGCCCCGACCGATGGGCTTGACACCCGTCGGAAAAACGGGTTTGCGCTGCAGGCATTAACGCGTCGCAAGACCATCCCGGGATTCATTTATGAGTCAAGAATGGGGATATGAATGGGGCTTGCCGGTGGCGGCCTCGAGCTACGCGGGCGAAATCGATTGGCTGCTGTGGCTCTTGCACGCGGTGATGGTCTTCATCTTCGTCGCGTGGGGCATTTTCTTCGTTTACTGCCTCGTGCGTTACCGCGCGCGCGACGGTGAGCGAGCCGTTTACCACCAGGCGGGCGAGTCGGCTTCGTTCATCCCCGACGGGCTCATCCTGGCGTTCGAAATCTGGTTGATCCTCGCCTTCGGCATTCCGCTCTGGGCGAGCATCAAGCAAGAAACTCCGCCGCCGGACGATTCGTTGACCGTCAATCTGGTGGCGCAGCAGTTCGCTTGGAACTTTCAGTACCCCGGTCCGGACGGAAAATTCGGACGGCGCGACGTGTCGCTCGTGAGCGCGGAGAATCCGATCGGCCTCGACCCGGATGATCCGGCGTCGAAGGACGACGTGGTCACGATCAACAACCTCAACGTTCCCCTTGGCAAGCCGACCATCCTGCGGATGACGTCGAAGGACGTGATCCACAGCTTCCAGGTCACCGAGTTCCGCAACAAGCAGGACGTCGTTCCGGGCCTCGAGACCATGCTGTGGTTCGAGCCGACGCTCGCCGGCAAGTACGAGATCGGCTGCGCCCAGCTTTGCGGACTCGGTCACACGAAGATGGTCGGCAATGTCTTCGTGCAGACTCCCGAGGAGTTCGAAAGCTGGCAGAAGGAGCAGCTGGCGGAGAAGCTTGGAACCATCGGCACCGCGGACGCTAGCACGGTCGCACCCACCGTCGACTCGCCTTCCTGAGCTCCGCCGAGCCCGATCACCGAACCGGTGTCAGCAGGCAGCAACGCAGGAGACAAGCGGTGAAAGACGAACACGGTCACGCCGGCGCGCACGGGCACGCCGAACCTCAGTCGTTCATCTGGAAGTACGTCTTCTCGGTCGACCACAAGGTCATCGGGATCCAGTACTTGATCACGTCGTTCGTGTTCCTGCTGATCGGCTTCTCGATGATGCTGCTGATGCGCTGGCAGCTCGCGGTCCCGACTCCGCCGGACGACTTCGATCCCGAGAAGCTCGGCCTCATCCGTAGCTTCCTGAATTGGATGTGGCCCGAAAAGATGCCGTACGGCTTCATGGACCCCGAGTTCTACAACCAGCTCGGGGCCATGCACGGCACGATCATGATCTTCCTCGGCGTCGTGCCGCTCGGCGTCGCAGCGTTCGGAAATTATGTCCTGCCACTGCAGATCGGCGCGCCCGACATGGCGTTCCCGCGCCTCAACATGGCGTCGTACTGGACGTACCTCGTCGGCGGCATCGTCCTGATGGCGAGCTTCTGGGCGCCGGGCGGCGCGCCGCAGTCGGGCTGGACGTCGTACGCGCCGCTCTCGGTCGTCGCACCGACGGGCCAGACCTACTGGCTCATCGGCATGGTGATCATCATCACCTCGTCGCTGTTCGGCGCGATCAACTTCATCGTGACGACGCTGAACATGCGCGCGAAGGGCATGACGCTCGGACGCATGCCGGTCTTCTGCTGGGCGCAGCTCGTCACCGCGGTGCTTCTCCTGCTCGCCTTCCCGGTGCTCGAGGCGGGCGCGATCCTGCAGCTCCTCGACCGCGTCGCCGGCACGAGCTTCTACATCCCGAAGGACATGATCTACGGCGCGACCGTCTTCCCGCGCGCGGGTGGCGGTAGCCCGCTGCTCTGGCAGCACCTGTTCTGGTTCCTCGCGCACCCCGAGGTCTACGTCCTCCTGCTGCCGGCGTTCGGCATCGTCGCCGAGATCATCGCGACCAACACCCGCAAGCCGCTCTTCGGCTACAAGGAGATCGTCGGCTCGATCATCGTAATCGGCATCCTGAGCTTCGTCGTGTGGGCGCACCACATGTTCCTCTCGGGCATGCGGACGAGCCTCGCGAACCTCTTCGTCACGACGACGATGACGATCTCGATTCCGTCGGTCGCGGTGCTGACGTGCCTCGTGCTGAGCCTGCGCGGCGGCTCGATCCGCTTCAACACGCCGATGCTGTTCGCGCTCGCGTTCCTGCCGATGTTCGGCATCGGCGGGCTGACCGGCCTACCGCTCGGATTCGCGCCGACCGACATGCACCTGCACGACACGTACTACGTGATCGGCCACTTCCACTACGTCGTCGCGCCGGGAAGCCTCGTCGCCCTGATGGGCGGGCTCTACTACTGGTACCCGAAGATGTTCGGCCGGAAGATGAACGAGACGCTCGGCAAGGTGCACTTCTGGCTGACCATCATCCCGATGAACTTCGTGTTCTTCCCGCTGCTCATCCAGGGCATGTGGGGCATGCAGCGCCGTCTCGCGGTGCCGACCGACCAGTGGCACAACCTGCCGGTGCAGGGCTGGAGCATGGTGATCGGCATCGCCGCCGCGGTGCTGTTCATCGGCCAGCTGCCGTTCATCTTCAACTTCTTCTGGAGCCTCAGGCACGGCGAGCGCGTGGCGGAGAACCCGTGGAGCTCGACGACGCTCGAGTGGTCGTGCCCGTCGCCGCCGCCGCACGGCAACTTCTTGAAGGAGCCCGAGGTCTTCCGTGGGCCGTACGAGTACAGCGTCCCCGGTCACAAGACCGACTACTGGCCGCAGGACGAGGCCGCCTGAGCGCGCGCTCGGCTGCTCGCGACGCAAACCGACAGGAGTGCGAAATTGAGCACAGCCGCCATTGCCGAGACCAACACCGGCATCTCGAACGCTAAGCTCGGGACGTGGACGTTCCTCGCGTCCGAGATCATGCTGTTCGGTGGGCTGATCAGCGCCTACGTCATTCTGCGCAGCGGCAGCGCGCACATGGTGGTGCCGCCGCGCTCGATGATGGGGGTGCCGCTCGCGACCTTCAACACGTTCGCGCTGATCACCAGCTCCGTGACGATGGTGCTCGCGCTGGCCGCGATCCAGGAAGGCAACGTGCAGCGCTTCGCGCGCTGGATCGGCTGCACGATCGGCGGCGGGCTGATCTTCCTGATCGTCAAGGCCTACGAGTACCACCACAAGTGGGAAGAGGGCATCACGCTGTCGAGCAACCTCTTCGGCTCGTTCTACTACACGCTGACCGGGCTCCACGTGCTGCACGTCACGGGCGGGCTCGTGCTGATGCTGTACATCCTGGTCGCCGGGCTGCGCGGACGGTTCACCCCGGAGAACCACGACCGGGTCGAGTGCGCCGGCCTCTATTGGCACTTCGTCGACCTGGTGTGGGTGATCCTGTTCCCCATTCTCTACCTGCTCTGAGCAGGAGGATTTCGCGATGAGCGCCAAGGCCACCACGCACGGATCCGGCGTCAAGCACGAGGGGGTCGACAAGTCCTCGGAGGTGCGGACCTACCTCATCATCTTCGGCTGTCTCGCCGTGCTGACGCTGATGACGGTCGGCGTCGCGTACATGAACCTGCCGCACGCGGCGGGCGTCGTGATCGCGCTGGTGATCGCGGCGGCGAAGGTCTTCCTGATCGCGGCCTTCTTCATGCACCTGCGCGGCGAGGGGAAGCTGATCAACTGGTCGGTCGCGGTCTGCCTCGCGCTGGTGCTGATCCTGATCGTCTTCGTGCTGCCGGACATCGGCATCCACCCGCTCGAGGACGCTGCCCGCCGCGCGGCGCACGAGCTCGAAGCGGTGTCGCACGGGCACTACCCGGCGTCCGCCCCTGCGGGCGCGTCGGCGCACTGATGCACGCCGTGACGCCACGCCGCGCCACGCTGGGCGCTCTGCTCGCCGCGCTCGTCGCCGACCCGCGCGTCGCGAGCGCGTGCGCGGTCTGCTTCGGTGGGCAGGAGAACGAGTGGACGAGCGGCTTCTTCTTCGGCGTGACCCTGATGCTGCTGCTGCCGCCGCTGATCGTCGGTAGCGCCGGCTTCGCGATCTACCGGGCGATCAAGAAGCAGGAAGCCCGCATCCGCGAGCGCGACGCGCAGCGCGCGACGAGCTGAGGAGCTGACGGGCCAGGGGAGCGCGCTTCAGCGCGCGCGCTGCTCGTCGCGCACGCGGCGCAGGTCGCCGCGCAGCTTCAGCATCGCCTCCGGGTCGCGCACGTCGTACGTGCCGCGCACGCGCGACTCCGCGTCGACCAGGACGAAGCGCTGGCTGTGCAGGATCGGATCCTCGCCCGCCGCGACGTTGCCGTCGGCGACCGGGAGCCGCAGCCCCTCGAGCGCGAGGCGGCGGATCTCCGTCTCGTCGCCGGTGAGGAAGAGCCAGCGCGAGCGGTCGGCGCCGTGGCGCTCGGCGTAAGCGGTGAGCACCTCGGGCGTGTCGCGCTCGGGGTCGACGCTGATCGAGACGAACTTGACCTCCGGGACGTCGTCGCTCTGCTGCACGAGGCGCGACATCTCCGCGGTCATCATCGGGCAGATCGCCGCGCAGTGCGTGAACACGAGGTCCGCGACCCACGGGTTGCCGGCGAGGTCCTGGCGCGTGATCGGACGGCCCGACGCCTCGATCAACGAGAAGTCGGGCACGGTCGAGAGCACCGGCAGCGGCTCGTCGCTCGCGCGGCGCGCCGTCACGCTGAACCACAGCGACGCGCCGCCTGCGACCAGCAGCAGCGCGGCGAGCACGAGACCCGTCCGGGCAGCCGAGGAGCGCCTCGCGCCGGCCGCGGGCCCGATGCGGCGGCTCTCGCTCGCGACCGTCACGCGAGCCCCACGTCGAGCGGCCGCGAGGCGAGGGCGCGGGCCGCGAGGAAGGTCAGCGCCGCAAACGCACACGTGACGAGCAGCGACAGCGCGAGCGCCGGCACGTCCGCGCCGACGGTCGCCGTGCCGGCGTACAGGCAACGGCGTAGCGCCGCGACGCCGTAGGTCAGCGGGTTCAGCATCATCAGAGCGCGCAGCCAGGGCGACGCGCCCGCCGCCGGAAAGAACGCGCCCGACAGCAGCCACATCGGGATCAGCACGAGGTTCATGATCGCGTGGAAGCCCTGCGTCGAGTCCATCCGCCACGCGATCAGGAAGCCCAGCGTGGTGAGCGCGAATGCGACGACGAAGAGCACCGCGACCGCCAGCACGAGGTCGAAGACGCCGAGCCGCAGCCCGAGCAGCGGGGCCGCGGCGAGCAGCAGCAGCGCTTGCCCGAGCGCGAGCGTCGTGCCGCCGAGGATCTTGCCGAGCACGATGGTCGAGCGCGCGACGGGGGCCACGAGCACCGCCTGCAGGAAGCCCTCGCGCCGATCCTCGATCACCGAGATCGTCGAGAAGATCGCGGTGAACAGCACCACCAGCACGATCGTGCCCGGGTAGAAGTACTCCGCGTAGCCGACACCCTCGCTGCCGGCCGGACGGAAGGACTCTGCGAAGCCCGAGCCCAGCAGCATCCAGAACAGCACCGGCGTCGCGAGCGCGCCGACGATGCGGCTCCGCTGGCGGTAGAAGCGCACGATCTCCCGCTGCCACAGGGTCAGCGTCGGGCGGATCAGCGTGTCCATGGGACGCATCATAGCGAAAGCCCCTCAGCGCTCACTGTCCCACAGGCGATGCCCGGTGCGCTGGATGAAAACGTCCTCGAGGGTCGGCTTGCCGACGCTGACCGCCTCGATCTGGCCGGGGAAGGCGTCGAACAGCGCGGGCACGAACTCGTGGCCGCGCGGGCGTCGGATGTGCACGGTGCCGTCGACGACGCTCGCCTCCTGGCCGAAGCGCTCGCGGACCTTCGCGGCGAGCGCCGCGGGATCGCGCGTGCGGGCGACGATCACGTCGCCGCCGACGCTGTCGCGCAGCACGTCCGGCGTGTCGAGAGCGACGATGCGACCGCGGTCGATGATCAGCAGGCGATCGCAGCGCTCGGCGTCCTCCATCAGGTGCGTCGTGATCAGCACCGAGAGGCCGTCGCGCTCGCGCGCCTCGCGCACGTACTCCCAGAGGTCGAGGCGCGCGCCTGGGTCGAGGCCGGTGGTCGGCTCGTCGAGCAGGACGAGGGCAGGGCGGTGCAGCAGACCCTTGGCGAGGTCGACGCGGCGCCGCATGCCGCCGGACAGGGTCTCGACGCGCGCGTCGGCGCGGTCGCGCATCGCGACGCGTCCGAGCATCTCGTCGATGCGCTCCTCGAGGGCCGCGCCGGAGAGGCCGTACAGGTGGCCCTGGTGACGCATGTTCTCGCGGACGGTCAGCTTGACGTCGAGGCTCGGCGACTGGAACACGACGCCGATCTGACGTCGTACCGCGTGCGGCTCGCGCACGACGTCGTGCCCGCCGATCGAGGCACGGCCCCCGGTCGGGGCGAGCAGCGTCGACAGGATGCGGAACAGCGTCGTCTTGCCGCCGCCGTTCGGACCGAGCAGGCCGAAGATCTCGCCGCGCCGCACCGTGAACGAGAGCCCGTCGAGCGCGAGCGTGTCGCCGTAGCTGTGGCGCAGCCCGTCGACCGCGAGGATCTCGTCTTGCTGTCCGGTGTACCCGGAGGCCGCCTCGTTCAGAGCGGCACCTTGTCGAAGGTCATCAGCGCGAGCAGCGCTGGCAAGTAGATCACCGAGACACGCAGCAGCGTCAGCGCGGCGTCGCGCGTGAGCTTGCGCGCGGCGTGGATGCCCGCGAGCAGGTACGCGACGCCGAGCAGCAGCGCGCCGTAGAAGTAGAGCTCGCCAGTGAGGTGCATGATCGTGGGCGCGAGGCTGACCGGGATCAGCGCCATGCAGTAGAGGACGATCTGCCGCGCGGTGCTCGCGCCGCTCGGATCCGCGACCGGCAGCATCGGCTGGTCGCCGCGCGCGTAGTCCTCGCGGTGGTTCCAGGCGATCGCGAGGAAGTGCGGCAGCTGCCAGAAGAACAGGATCCCGAACAGCACCCAGGCCTCGGCGCTCAGCACGCCGGTCGCCGCCGTCCAGCCCATGACCGGGGGCAGGGCGCCGGGCACCGCGCCGACGATCGTGCACAGCGACGAGTAGCGCTTGAGCGGCGTGTAGACGAGCACGTACAGCAGCAGCGTGACGATGCCGACGGTCGCGGTGAGCACGTTCACCGCGGCCGCCAGGTACACGCCACCGATGATCGCGAGCGCGATGCCGAAGCCGAGCGCGGTGCCGGGCTCGATGCGACCCGCCGGAATGGGACGGGTGCGGGTGCGCTCCATCCGCGCGTCGGTGTCGCGCTCGAGGACCTGGTTGAGCGCGCTCGCCGCCGACGCGACCAGGCTCGTGCCGAGCAGCGTGTGCAGCAGGGCGAGGAAGTCGACCGACGGTCGCGCGCCGAGGTAGAAGCCGGCCGCCGTGGTGAGGACCACCATCAGCGTGATGCGCGGCTTCGCCAGCTCCACGTAGTCGGAGAAGCGGGACGTCGGCGTGGCCAGGGCCATGCTTCGCTGCATCGCAACTACCTCGATGCGGCGCGGTGCACGAGCTGGATCCCGTGCAGCTTGGCCTCGACCGCCATGTCCGGAGCGCTCGCGGTGCGGACGCGCGACCACGGCGCGGCCGTCAGCCCCGTCACCATCAGCGCAATGGCGACGACGAGCGACGCCGGCACCAGCGTCCAGACGATCTCGTCGCGGTGCCGGCGTCCGTCGCCGGAGGCGAGGCCCGCCGCGGGCCTCGCGTAGAGAAGGTACAGCAACATCCCGAGCTGGAGCGCGAAGAACGCGCCCCCGGTCAGCCAGAACAACGCGGCCTGCACGGGTTCAGCTCGGGTGTAGAACGTCTCGGGTCGTCAGGACGCCTTGAAGGTGAAGTCGCTGGTGGCGGTGCCGCCCGCGTCGACCTTCACCTTTCCGCTCTGCGTGCCGAGCTTCTCCTGCCAGGCGATGATCTCGTACTCGCCCGGCGGGACGTTCTCGATCGTGAAGCTGCCGTCGTTGCCGGTGACCGCGAAGAAGGGGTGCGGCAGGACGCCGATGTAGCCCGCCATCCACGGGTGGACGTCGCACTTGACGGCGACCATGACCTCGGGCTTGGTCAGGTCCTTGGTTTCCTTCTGCTTGACGAACTTCGGCATGGCGAAGTTCCAGCCCGGGTTGTTCTTCGGCATGCCGTGCACGTTGTGCAGCGTCGGGTCGCTGTTGAGGAACTTGAGCGGCTGGCCGGTCTGCAGGCCGATGACGCGCGGCGTGTAGAGGCAGCCCTTCTGATCGATCACGGCCGGCTCGGTCTTCGCGGGGAAGTCGCCCGGCACTTCCTTGAGGTACACGAACACGTTCTGCAGACCGCCACCCTCGCCGACGACGATGTCCTCGGAGACGGCGCCGTCCGGGTGGGCCTGCGCGCACACGGGATCGGCGTCCATCTTGAGCTTCGCCGGCGCAGGCGGCGTGCCCTCGAACTTGACCTTACCCGTGATCTTTCCCTGTGCCGTGGCGATTGCCGGCGTCAGCAGAGCTGCAGCGGCGACAAGCACGGTCGTCCGACGTACGCCTCTTGTCCATCGCTCGATCATTCTCGCTCCTCGTGGCGAAGGTTGGTCTGAGCGGCACCCGTCGCGGTCCCGAGGCTCGGGAGGGGCCGACTGGGTTGCCGACGATCTGCCCCGCACGGCCGAAATACGCGTTAGTTGCGATACCAAGATCCCCTTGGAGCGGCAAGCAGCACGCGGCGCGTCACCTTGACACGCCGCTCACGCACTTCTAAGCGAAGAGTGATGAGCACGGCACGGTGCCAGGCCGGTCTGGGGTCCGCACTCGCGGGACTCTCCCTTAGATGCGCGCCCCTGGCGCTGGCCGGATAGCTGTTTCCCGCAAAGAGGGAAGCACGCCGCTCCGCCGATTTCGCCACGGGCGCTCACAGTTGGCCCCGTGGCGTTTTTGTCTCTAGAGGTCGAGCGGCGGGGTGGGTGAGCTCCCGGGCAATTCGAGCTACCGCGGCGGGAAAGGGTCGAACATGGAGCAACCCGGTACAGACGTAGTTCGGATCTTCGACACGACGCTGCGCGACGGCGAGCAATCGCCGGGCGCGACGATGAACGTCGAGGAGAAGCTGGCGATCGCCCGCCAGCTCGAAGAGCTCGGGGTCGACGTCATCGAGGCGGGCTTCGCCGCCTCGAGCGAGGGCGACTTCGCGGCCGTGCAGGCGGTGGCCGCGGCCGTTTCGACGCCCGTGGTGCTGAGCCTCGCGCGCACCAAGGAAGCCGACATCCTGCGCGCGGTGCGCGCGGTCGAGAAGGCCAAGCACCCCGGCATCCACGTCTTCATCGCCACCTCGGACATCCACCTGAAGCACAAGCTCATGATGAGCCGGCAGCAGGTGCTCGAGGCCGCGGGCTGGGCGGTCGATCTCGCGAAGAAGCACGTCGACCACGTCGAGTTCTCGGCCGAGGACGCGTCGCGCAGCGACCCGGACTACCTGGTGGAGGTCTTCACCGAGGCGATCCGCATGGGCGCGACGGTGTGCAACGTCCCCGACACGACCGGCTACGCGATCCCCGAGCAGCTCAAGGAGCTGTTCGAGTACCTGCGCAGCAAGGTGCCGGGCGCGGACCGCGTGACCTGGAGCACGCACTGTCACAACGACCTCGGCATGGCGGTCGCGAACTCGCTCGCCGCGGTGCGCGGCGGCGCGCGTCAGGTCGAGTGCACGATCAACGGCATCGGCGAGCGCGCCGGCAACACCTCGATGGAAGAGGTGGTGATGGCGCTCGACACCCGCGCCGACTACTTCGGGCTCAAGACCAACATCCGCACCGAGCAGATCTACCGCGCGAGCCGGCTCTTGACGCAGGTGACCGGCATCGCGGTGCCGATCAACAAGCCGATCGTCGGCGAGAACGCGTTCGCGCACGAGGCGGGCATCCACCAGGACGGCGTGCTCAAGCACAAGCTGAACTACGAGATCATGAAGCCCGAGAAGATCGGGCGTCCGTCGAACAGCCTCGTGCTGGGCAAGCACTCGGGACGCGCCGCGTTCGTCGACCGCCTGAAGACGCTGGGGCTGTTCCACCCCGAGCTCGACGTCAACAAGGCGTTCGCCGCGTTCAAGGCGCTCGCCGACCGCAAGAAGAACGTCTACGACGAGGACCTGGTCGCGATCGTCGCCGAGGAGTCGACGCGCGTGCCGAAGCGCTACGAGCTGATCTCGCTCGAGGCGTCGTCGAGCACGAGCGGGCCGCCGCAGGCGAGGATCAAGGTGCGCGTCGGCGAGGGTGAAGCCGAGGCCAGCGCCACCGGCGACGGCGTCGTCGACGCGACCTACAACGCGCTCGCCGAGGTCGTCGAGCGCTTCGGCGGCCGCGTGCCGCAGCTCGACCGCTACGTCGTCAAGGCGATCACCGGCGGCACCGACGCGCAGGGCGAGGTGTCGTGCCTGCTGCGCGACGGCGAAACGGTGGCGACCGGACAAGGCGCGCACACCGACATCATCGTGGCGAGCGCGCTCGCCTATCTCTCTGCCCTGAACAAGCTCGAGTACCTGCGGACCTACCGCCCGGTCGACTCCGAGCACGGACCCTGAGCCATGACGCATCCCCATCGCATCGCAGTCCTTCCCGGCGACGGCATCGGCCCCGAGGTGACGGCCGAGGCCGTGGCCTGCCTGCGCACGGTCGCGAAGCGCACCGGCCTCACCCTCGAGTTCGAGGAGGCGATCATCGGCGGCCGCGCGATCGACGACGTCGGCATCCCGCTGCCCGAGGCGACGCTGCGCCTCGCGCAGCAGTCCGACGCCGTGCTGCTCGGCGCCGTCGGCGGCCCGAAGTGGGACGACCCGAAGGCCAAGGTGCGTCCCGAGCAGGCGCTGCTCGGCATCCGGCAGGAGCTCGGTCTGTTCGCGAACCTCCGCCCGGTCAAGACGGTCGAGGCGCTGATCTCCGCCTCGACGCTCAAGCCGGAGGTGGTGAGCGGCGTCGACATCCTGGTGATCCGCGAGCTCACCGGCGGCATCTACTTCGGCAAGCCCAGCGAGCGTCGCGAAGGGAAGGCCGGTCGCGAGGCGGTCGACACGCTCTTCTACACCGAGCAGGAGGTGCGGCGGGTCGTGCAGGTCGCGTTCGACCTCGCGCGCGGGCGTCGCAAGAAGGTGACCTCGGTCGACAAGGCGAACGTGCTGAGCTCGTCGCGGCTGTGGCGCGAGGTCGCGCACGAGGTCGCGGCCGAGAACCCCGACGTCGCCTACGAGGACGTGCTGGTCGACGCGATGGCGATGCACCTGATCCGCCGACCGCGCGACTTCGACGTCATCGTCACCGAGAACATGTTCGGCGACATCCTGACCGACGAGGCGGCGATGCTGCCCGGGTCGATGGGGCTTCTGCCGTCGGCCTCGCTCGGCGAGCGCCGCCGCCAGATCGGCGAGCGCACGGCGATCTTCGGCCTCTACGAGCCGATCCACGGCAGCGCGCCCGACATCGCGGGGAAGGGCATCGCCAATCCGCTCGCCGCGATCCTTTCCGCGGCGCTGCTGCTGCGCTTCTCGCTCGCGCACGAGGAGGGGGCCGCGATGATCGAAGGCGCGGTCGACCGCGTGCTCGCGCGCGGGCTGCGCACGGCGGACCTCGCCGCGCCGGGCGAGCGCGCGCTCTCGACGCAGGAGATGGGCGCCGCGGTGCGCGCGGAGATCGAGGGCTAGGAGGTTTCGAGCGTGAGCGACGCCGTGCGCATCGCGATCGTCGGCGCGACCACCGAGGTCGCCTCCGAGCTGATCGACGTCCTCGCCGCCCGGGGCTTCGACCTCACGGGGCTGCGCGTGCTCGCCGACGAGTCGCTCGCCGGCGAGGCGATCGAGGCGGCCGGCTGGGACGTGCGCGTCGAGCCGGCCGTCGCGGGTAGCCTCGGCGGCGTCGACGTCGCGCTGTTCCTCGGCGACGGCGAGCTCGCGCGCGCTCTCGTCCCCGAGGCGCGCGAGCAGGGCGCGATCGTGATCGACGCGTCGCCGTTCTCGCGCGACGAGCTCGGTGCGCCGCTCGTGCTGCCGGAGGTCAACGCGGCGAGCGTCAAGGAGCTCGCGAAGGAGCGCGTGCTCGCGATCCCCGGGCCGCACACGGCCGGTCTCGCGGCCGCGCTCGCGCCGCTGCACGAGGCCGCGACCGTGCGTCGCGTGGTCACGACGGTCTTCGAGTCCGCCTCGCTGCGCGGCCGCGAGGCGATGGACGAGCTGTCGCGCCAGTCCGTCACCCTGATGCAGGGCCGCGGCATCGACCGTCGCGAGTCGCCGGAGCAGCTCGCCTTCAACGCGCGTCCGCAGCCGTCGTCGCTCGAGGGCGAGGGCTGGTCGGTCGACGAGCGTCGGCTCGCGCGTGAGATCACGACGCTGTTCGACGCTCCGATCGACGTCGCCGCGACCGTCGTGCGCATCCCGGTCTTCGCCGGCACCGCGCAGGCGGTGTTCGTCGAGCTCGCGAACGAGCTGACGCTCGACGAGGCGACGAAGCTCCTGCGCGAGGGGCGAGGCGTCGTCCTGCCGGAGCCGCCCATCGGCTCGGGCGACGGGGCGGAGACGCTTCCGGACGAGGACGACGACAGCGCCGAGCCCGACGAGGACGAAGAGGAGCTCGACGGCGACGAGCCCGACCTGCTGCACGACCAGACGCCCGGCCCGGTCGACGTCAACGGCTCGGAGGCGGTGCACGTCGCGCGGCTGCGCACCTTGCCGCGCGACCCGCGGGCGCTCGCCTTCTGGCTCGCGTTCGACGACCTGCGCAAGGGCCTCGGCTTGACGCTGGTCGCGACGCTCGAGATCGCGCTGCGCGAGCTGCGCTGACCCGGGAGCGATGCGCTACCGTGCCGTGGTCGCCTACGACGGCACCGCGTACCGAGGCTGGCAGGCGCAGAGCGAGGGCCCGACCTTGCAGCAGACGATCGAGAAGGCGCTGTCGACGGTCCTGCGCGAGCCGATCCGCATCGCGGCGGCCGGCCGCACCGACGCCGGCGTGCACGCGCGCGGGCAGGTGATCGCCTTCGACGCGACGGCGGACCTCGCGGAGGCGCCCGAGCCCGGCGCGCGCGACGGACGCTCGCCGCTCGAGCGGGTCTGGCGCTCGGTCAACGCCGTGCTGCCGCAGGACATCGTCCTGCGCACGCTCGAGCGCACGCGTCCCGACTTCGATCCGCGCCGCGACGCGATCCGGCGCGCGTACCTCTACCGCATCTGGAACCACGAGGTGCGCTCGCCATTCGAGCTGCGCACGGCGTGGCACGTGCGCGAGCCGCTCGACGTCGCGGCGATGGCGGAGGCCGCCGCGGTGCTCGTCGGCGAGCACGACTTCGCGAGCTTCCAGGGTGCGGACAACGTGCCGCGTCCGAGCGTCCGGGTGGTCGTGCGCAGCGACGTCGAGCGCGACGGCGAGATCGTGCGCTACGCGGTCGAGGCGAACTCGTTCGCGCGTCACATGGTGCGCAACGTCGTCGGCCAGCTCGTCGAGATCGGACGTGGGCGAAAGCCGGTCTCCTGGATGCGCGAGCTGCTCGCGGCGCGCGACCGCCGTCTCGCGGCCCCGCCCGCGCCGCCGCACGGCCTGTCGCTCGAGTGGGTGCGCTACCCGTGAAGGTCGACGTGCGCTGCAAGAAGTGCGGTCAGGCGAAGCGCCTCGACATCGGCACGCCGCCCGCGGGTCAGCCGCTCGCCGAGTACCTGCGCTTGCTGAAC
Organism: Candidatus Binatia bacterium; assembly: GCA_036563615.1. Lineage (NCBI taxonomy): Bacteria > Candidatus Binatota > Binatia (SeqCode) > Binatia bacterium. The sequence goes on along the minus strand of DATCMB010000004.1, from coordinate 445,612 downwards.
GACCGTCTCATGCACCGACCGAGCTTCGACTGCTTCGGCGGCCACTTCGAGCTCAAGCCGCCGGTGCCGGAGTTCTGGGAGGTGCGCTGGGAGACCGTCGGGGACGACTGAGAGCGCGGCGTACGAGGCGACGAGCGCTCGGGCGGCGAGGGGCCGTGCGACCCCTCGCGCGAGCGCGCTCACCCGAGCGCCTGCAGCAGGTCCTCGATCAGGTCGTCGGTGTCCTCGAGCCCGACCGACAGCCGGACCAGGTTGTCCTTGATGCCGATCGCGAGGCGCTCCTCGGTGGTGAGCTCGAAGAAGCTCATCAGCGCGGGCTGCTCGATCAGCGACTCGACGCCGCCCATCGACGGCGCGATCTGCGGGATCTTCACGGCGTCGACGACGCGCGACGCGGCTTCCAGATCGCCCTTCACCTCGAAGCTCACCACGCCGCCGAAGCCGCGCATCTGCTTGCGCGCGATCTCGTGGCCGGGGTGTGACGGCAGCCCCGCGTAGTGCACGCGCTCGACGCGCGGGTGCTTCTCGAGCACCTCGGCGATCTTCTGCGCGCTGCGGTTGTGCTGCTCGACGCGCAACGGCAGCGTCTTCAGGCCGCGGATCAGCAGGTAGGCCGCGTGCGGATCGAGGATCGCGCCGAGCACCCCCTGGTACTGCCGGATCGCCTCGATCACCGACGCGTTGCCCAGGATCACGCCGCCCAGCACGTCGTTGTGGCCGGCGAGGAACTTCGTCGCCGAGTGCAGCACGAGGTCGATGCCGTGCGCGATCGGGCTCTGGTTGATCGGCGTGGCGAGCGTCGAGTCGATGATCGTCAGGATGCCGTGCTTCTTGCCGATCTCGGCGATGCGATCGAGGTCGACGATCTTGTTGTACGGGTTGGTCGGCGACTCGCTGATCAGCACGCGCGTCTGCGGCCGGATCGCCTCCTCGAGCGCCTTCTCGTTGCCGGTCTCGACGATCGTCACGTCGACGCCGAACTTGGCGAGCACGGTGCGACAGAACTGCCGCGTGCGGCGGTAGCAGTCGTCGGTGAGGATGACGTGCTGTCCGCTCTGCACGATCGCGAGCAGCGTCGTGGTGATCGCGGCCATGCCGCTCGAGAACGAGAGGCCGGCCTCGGCGCCCTCGAGCTCCGCGCACTTCTGCTCGGCGATGCGCTGGGTCGGGTTGCCGTAGCGCCCGTACTCCTCGCGCTCGATGTTGCCCGACATGTAGTCGACGAGCTCGGCGGTGTCGCGGAACACGTAGGTCGCCGTCTGGAAGATCGGCGTGGTGATCGCGTTCGCCGGGCGCGGACGCGTCTCACCGCCGTGGACGGCGGTGGTGTACGCGCGGCGCTTGCGCTTGATGTCGTCTGCGCGTCCGCTCACGACGCGTGCTCCACGAACTGCTTGGTCGCGTTGCCGAGCGCGTCGATGTGACGGTGCAGGGCGTCGCGCACGCGACCGAGGTCGTTGGGCAGCTCGATCGGCTGGTTCGCAAAGCGCGACGCGATGCCGGGGAGCTGCTTGAGGTGATAGGCCGCCTTCTGGTCGGCGAACTTGAGTCCGTGTGCAGTCGAGATCACGACCACCTTCTCGTCGCGCTCGATGACCCCGCGTTTCAAGAGCTTGAGCAGCACGGCGAGCGCGACGCCGGTGTGCGGGCAGTTGAACATTCCGGTGCGGTCCGCTTGCGCGGCGGCGTCGGCGAGCTCTTCCTCGCTCGCCTGCTCGACGATGCCGTCGAACTCCTGCAGCGTCCGGACCGCCTTCTTGTAGCTGACCGGATTGCCGATCTGGATGGCGCTCGCGAGCGTGGTCTTCGCCTGCACCGGGCGGAACTCCTTGAAGCCCGTCTTGTACGCGAGGTAGAGCGGGTTTGCGTGCTCGGCCTGCGCGACCACGATGCGCGGCCGAGTGTGGATCATGCCGAGGCGCTCCATCATCAGGAAGCCCTTGCCGAGCGCGCTCACGTTGCCGAGGTTGCCGCCGGGGATGATGATCGTGTCCGGCACCTCCCAGTCGAACTGCTGGCAGATCTCCATCCCGACGGTCTTCTGGCCCTCGATGCGCAAGGAGTTCATCGAGTTGGCGAGGTAGATGTTCTCCTTCTCGGTGAGCTCCTGGACGGTGCGCATGCAGCCGTCGAAGTCGGTGTCGAGCGACAGCACGATGGCGCCGTTCGAGATCGGCTGCACGAGCTGCGCGAGCGACACCTTGTTGCGCGGCAGGAGCACGACCGACGGGATGCCGGCCGCCGCGCAGTACGCCGCGAGCGCGGCGGACGTGTCGCCGGTCGAGGCGCAGGCGACCGCCGGGATGTGCTGACCGCGCGAGCGCATGGCCTTCACGACGCTCACCAGCACGGTCATCCCGAGGTCCTTGAACGACCCGGTGTGCGAGTTGCCGCACTGCTTGACCCACAGGTCGGGCAGCCCGATCTCGCGCCCGAAACGCTCGGCCCAGAACAGGTTCGAGCCGCCCTCGTACATGCTGACGATGTCGTCGTTGGGCACGAGCGGCAGGACCATCTCCTTCCGGCACCAGACGCCCGAGCCGTACGGCCACGTCGTCGAGCGGATGCGTCGGTCGAAGAGCCGCCGCCAGCCCTCGGCGCTGGTGCGCTTGAGGCGCTCCTCGTCGTGCTCGACCTCGAGCAGCTCACCGCACCGGCGGCAGCGATAGACGATCTCGAAGATGTCGTACTTCTCGCCGCACTCCGGGTCGATGCACTGGAACCAGCAGCGGTACTTCATGCCCCCCGATCTAGCACGTCGCGCGGCGCGTGGCAGACGCCCGCGCCGACGATGGTGGAACATCCCGCGAGCGTCGTATATGCCGAGGCCTCTGTAGCGAGCGGTACGGAAACGACCTGGCAGGGAGGACATCTTCGATGACCGACGAGGAACTGGAGAAAAAGGTCAAGGCGCTCACCTTCTGGAGCGGCAAGAACTCGATGACCATTGAGGACATTGCGACCATCCAGCCAGGCCTTGCCCGCATCATGCCCGAGATCGGCGCGCGCACCTGGAAGCTGTACTACGCCGCCAAGGCGCAGAACTGGCCGATGGCCAAGTTCCAGTACAAGGAGATCAAGGGCCTGATGGAGCTCGGCGCGTTCATGCGTCCGAAGCACGAGGAAGCGCTCAACAAGTACATGGAAGAGAACTGGAAGGCGCTCGAGGGTCCGCTCGAGGCGCAGGACTTCGACGCCTTCGCGAAGGCCTTCCACGAGGCCATCGACATGGCCAACGCGTACCACGAGCTCAAGGACAAGCCGTACATCCGCTGGAAGCTGCCCGAGGTCCCGCCGCCGGACCTCGACATGACGCCGCGCCCGACCGCGAAGAAGTAGCGCCGAAGCGTTGGCGTCGACGATCAGCCGCGGATCGCGGCCTCGAGAGAGGCCGCGTCCGTGATCGTCGCGAGCAGCGGCAGCGTGTTGCGGATCGACCAGTCGTGCCACTCCTGCGGCACGCCGGCGCAGCAATCCTCGACGACGAACATCTCGTAGCCGCGGTTGAGCGACGCGCGCACGATGCCCTCGACCGCGAACGTCGTCGAGACGCCGCAGACCGCGAGCTGCTCGCGGCGGAGCTGTGCGAGGATCGCGTAGAGCCCGGTGCCGTACGAGCCGTCGACCGACGTGGTGCGCTCGAGCACGTAGTCCTGCGGCGCCGGCTTGACGGCCTCGTGCGTCTGCGCGCCCCACGTGCCCTCGACGAGCAGCGGACCGCGCTTGGCGGCGAGCGCGTAGATGCGCGCGCGCGGACGCGGGAAGCCCGGCTTGTTCGCGACGTTGATGTAGAAGACCGGCACCGCGTGCTCGCGCGCGACGGCGAGCAGTCGCGCGACCTTCGGCAGCACGCCGCGACGGTGCACCGCCTCGGCGAGCGCGCCGCCGAGGCCGCGCTTCCCGACGTTCGACTCGTGCACCATGTCGTTCTGCAGCTCGACGACGAGCAGCGCCGCCTTCTTCGGATCGAGGTCGAGGCTCATGCGCGGAGCTTCGCAGCATCCATGCTCGTGCTGCAACGGCTGACGCGTCGCAGCACATGGCGCTCTCGTTGACACGCGCCAGGGGCCGTCGATAGTGTCGGCCGCCGCTCAGCCGGGCAGTACGACGAAGCTGAATCCACGAGCCAGGAGGGGGCGCAATGGATGTTCGATCGTGCGTCAAGGGGATCGGCCGGAAGCTCGATCGTGCGATCGCCCTGATCATCGCGGCGTCGACGACGTCGCTCGTCGCCTCCCAGGCGCACGCCCTCTACCTCGACGAGAACCAGCTGTTGAGCCTGCGCATGCGGGCCTACAGCCAGGTGACGTTCGCGACCGAGAACAGCCAGCGCTTCGTCACCGACCCGCCGAAGTTCGCGGGCCAGGTCATGCAGTGGCGCAACTTCTTCAACCCCGAGTTCGAGGTGAAGGCGACGTCGCTCTTGCCGGAAGGCTGGCTCGACGACTTCAGCGGACGTCTCGCGCTGTGGGGCTTCTACGACGGCCTCTACGACTTCGGCCCCAAGCAGTACCGGAAGCGCGCCGCCGAGATCAAATTTCACCAGGGTCCGCACGGCGCGTTCCAGACCAAGGGCGACACGCGCAATCAGGCGATCGCGGGCAACGCGCTCGCGCGCAACGTGCGCGACATCTACGCGCGCCGCATCCGCGTCAACGAGGCGTACGTCAACATCTCGAAGGGCCCGCTGTTCGTGCGCATCGGCCGCCAGGCGATCTCCTGGGGCGAGGCCGACACGATCGGTCTGCTCGACGCGAACAATCCGTTCGACACCACGATCGCGCCGGGCGCGTTCATCGAGATCGACGAAGCGCGCATCCCGCTGTGGACGCTGCGCGCGACCTACCAGCTGTTCACCGACCTCGGCCCGATGTCGAGCGGCTTCATCGACGCGTACTGGGTTCCCGGATGGCTCGACACCACGGTGTCGCCGCTGCAGATGCAGAGCGGCAGCCCGTTCTCCGCGCCGCCGCCCGCGCCGGGTCCCGCGGTCGAGGTGTTCCAGCGTCGCCCGCAGCCGAAGACCGGCAACTCGCGCTGGGGCGTCCGCTTCCAGACGGTGATCGGCGACTACACGACCAGCGTCTGGTTCTACAAGACGTTCCCGACCGAGCCGGTTGCGATCAACCTCGGCCTCTCGCCCGTCACCGGGCGCCTCGTCACCTCCACCGAGTACCCGCTCGTCAACGTCATCGGCACCGCGACGTCGTGGTACAGCGACCTCCTGAACGCGATCGTGCGCACCGAGGTCGAGGTGTTCAACAACCAGCCCGGCTTTCGCGTCGACACCAACATCGAGCGCGGCCTCAGCCCCGAGTGCAACGCGCCGGGTCCGAAGAACTTCGCGGCCTGCGGCCGCTACGACAAGATCAACCTGATCCGCGGCGAGCTCGGCATCGACCGCAACATCTTCATCCGCTGGCTGAATCCGTCGAACAGCTTCATCTGGGTGACGGCGTTCGTCTTCACCGCGAACCCCGACGAGACCAAGTACAAGGACTACCGCGCGAGCGGCGTCCTGAAGCCGTCGGCGCTGATCCGTCAGGGCAGGGGCGGGGCGCCGGCCGGCTCGGTCGTCGAGGGCTGCAACGGCGGTCCGGGCGGCTGCGACTTCGTCAACAACCCCGTGTTCGACTACTTCTTCCAGACGCACCTCGAGTCGAACTTCATGCACGGCAAGTTGAACGCCGGCATCACGGCCGTGATGAACGGCCGGGGCGCGCTCGGCATCTGGCCGGACCTCGTCTACCGCGTGAGCGACTCGTTCATCCTCAGCTCGCGGTACATCAACATCCACACCTTCGGCAGCGAGAACAACGGCTTCGGCCCCGGCCTCGGCCTGTTCCGCGACCGCGACGAGATCTGGTTCCGGGCGACCTACCAGCTCAACTGACGGGCGGGCTCGCCCGCACGACGCCACGCGATCGCCGCGGCGGCGCGACTCCGGCGTGCCGGGCGTTCGCAGCTTCCGCGCGCCTGCTCTAAGATCGCTCGCGTGGAAGCCGGCGCGGAAGTGCAGCGCCGCCGCTCCCCGCGGCTCCTCCGGCGGGCGCTCCTCCTGCTCGCGGTGGCGGTGGGTGCGGCCGTGTTCCTGCTCGATCGCCAGGTGGTGCGGGGCTTCGGCGAAGCTCGCTGGCGACACCCGGTGCGGATCTACGCCGCGCCGCGCGCGGTCGCGGTCGGCATGGACGTCGACGCCGCCGGGATCGCCGACGAGCTGCAGGAGCTCGGCTACCGCGCGGTCACCGAGCGTCCGACCGAGCCGGGGACGTTCCGCCGCACCGGGCAGCGTCTCGACATCTACCTGAACCCGTCGCCCAACCCCGACGGCTACGGCGAGCGCCCCGCGCAGCGCGTGACGCTCGAGCTCGACGGCGGCAAGCGCGTGCGCTCGATCGAGACCGACGACGGCGCGCAGGTGCAGACGATCAGCCTCGAGCCGCGGCGGCTCGAGGGGCTCTTCACCTCGCACTGGACGGGACGGCGTCCGCTGCGTCTCGAGGACGTGCCGCCCGTCGTGGTCGACGCCGTGCTCGCGGCCGAGGACTACCGCTTCCTCTCGCACCGCGGCATCGACCTCGGCGCGCTGCTGCGCGCGCTGCGCGTCAACTGGCTCGCGGGCGAGGTGAAGCAGGGCGGCAGCACGATCACGCAGCAGATCGTCAAGAACCACTTCCTGACCCAGGAGCGGACGATCAGCCGCAAGCTGCGCGAGATCCCGATGGCGCTGCTGCTCGAGGCGCGCTTCGACAAGCGCGAGATCCTCGAGTGCTACCTCGCGACCGTCTACCTCGGGCACGATCGCCTGGTCGGCATCTACGGCTTCGCGGAAGGGGCCGCCGTCTACTTCGGCAAGTCGGTCTCGGAGCTGACGCTCGCCGAGGGCGCGCTGCTCGCCGGCATGATCCGGGCGCCGAACGTCTACTCGCCGCTGCGCCACCCGGAGCACGCGATCCGGCGGCGCAACGAGGTGCTCGACCGCATGCTCGAGCTCGGCTGGATCGAGCCCGAGCAGGCGCAGAAGGCGCGCGAGGAGAAGCTCGAGCCGCCGAAGGGGCGCGGCGCGCCGAGCGAGGTCTGGTTCATGCAGCAGGTCCGGCGCGAGCTGCGCGAGGAGGCGCTCGACCCGACCCGCCTCGCGTTCGGCAGCGAGGTCTACACGACGCTCGACTACCGCCTGCAGCGCATCGCCAGCGAGGAGGTCGAGGCGGCGGGACGCCGCTTCGATCGCGAGCAGCCGGGCAAGGAGACCGTGCAGATCGCGGTCGTCGCGCTCGACCCGCGCGACGGCTCGCTGCGCGCGCTGGTCGGCGGCCGCAACTTCCTCGCGAGCCAGCTCGACCGTGCGATCCGCACCCGCCGTCAGGTGGGCTCGCTGTTCAAGCCGTTCGTCTATCTCGCGGCGATCGGCGACCGGAGAAGCGGCATCACGCCGGCGACCATCCTGCACGACGAGCCGATCACGCTGCGCTACGACCGCACGACCTGGTCGCCGAAGAACGTCGACGACCGCTACCGCGGCCCGGTGACGGTGCGCAACGCGCTCGAGAACTCGCTCAACGTGCCGGTGGTGCAGCTCGCGGAGAGCTACGGCGTCGAGCGCATCGCGCAGTTCGGCGACCGCCTGGGGCTGGTCAGCGCCGGGCTGCCGCGCGTGCCGGCGCTCGCGCTCGGCGCCTTCGAGAGCTCGCTCTTGCGCGTGACGGCGGCCTACACGCTGTTCCCGCGCGGCGGCGATCGCGTCGTGCCGCGCTCGATCGCGACGGTGAAGGCGCCGTCGGGAGTGGTGCTGCTGCGGGGCGGGGAGCGCAGCGAGGACGTCGCGCGCGCGGACGCGACCTACGTCGTGCACTCGATGCTCGAGGGCGTCGTCGACCACGGCACGGCGAGCCAGGTGCGGCGTGCCGGTCTGCGCGGCGCGATCGCCGGCAAGACCGGCACCAGCGACGACTCGCGCGATGCCTGGTTCGTCGGCTACACGCCGACGCTGGTCGTCGGCGTCTGGGTGGGCTTCGACGACGACCGGCCGCTGCGCGGCGGCGCGGCCCAGCTCGCCGTCCCGGTGTGGACCGCGATCATGAAGCGCGCGCTCGCCGGCCTGCCGGGCGAGCAGTTCGAGGTGCCGCGCGGGGTCGAGCTGGTGTCGGTCGAAGCCTCGTCCGGCAAGCTCGCGGCGGAGGGCTGCGGTCCGGCGATCACCGAGGTGTTCCTCGCGGGGACCGCGCCGCGCGAGTCGTGCGCGCGCGAGGTCACGCGGCAGGTCGCGCGCACCGATCCCGCGTCCGCCGTCAAGCAGGTGCGCGAAGCCGTCGAGGAGTGGTTCGCGGCGCTGCCGGGCAAGATCGGCGCGCTGTTCGGCGGTGGCGCGCGCCGTCGTTAGATCGCACCAGCAGCGCGTGGTAAGCCGCGCACAGCGCACGTTGCCGATGAATCCGACCAAACCGACATTCGTCGCCAACGCGGGCCGCCAGGTGATCGAGCTCGCGAGCTTCGTGGGCAGCCTGGTCGTCTTCCTCGCGAGCTCGGCGCGGACGATCGTGCGACGCGGCTTCCCGGTGCGCGTCGTCGTGCTGCAGCTCTACGAGATCGGCCTCAAGACGCTGCCGCTCACCGCGATTGCGTCGTTCGCGATCGGCGTCGTGCTCGCGCTGCAGACGATCGTCATGCTGCGCAAGTTCGGCGCGGTCCACTACGTCGCGGTGGTGGTGGGGCTGTCGGTCACCAAGGAGCTCGGGCCGGTGGTGACGGCGCTCATGGTCGCGGGACGCGCCGGATCGGGCATCAGCGCCGAGCTCGGCTCGATGAAGGTGACGCGCCAGATCGACGCGCTGCAGGTGCTCGCGGTCGACCCGCGGCAGTACCTGGTCGCGACGCGCATCCTCGCCTGCGTGCTCGCCGTGCCGCTGCTCGCGGCGATCTCCGACCTGCTCGGCATCCTCGGCGGCGCGCTGGTCGCGGTGACCGCGGGCGGCGTGCCGCCGTCGACCTACCTCGAGACGACGCTCTACTACGTGACGCTCAACGACCTGCTGACCGGCCTCGGCAAGACGGTGATCTTCGGGCTGATCGTGGGCACGACGGCGTCGTTCTACGGCTTCCGCACCGAGGGCGGCACGAGCGGCGTCGGGCGCGCGACCACCAACACCGTGGTCACCGCCTCGCTGATGATCTTCATCACCGACGTCTTCATGACGCAGATCCTGGTTTCCCTTGGCTTCTGAGAAGATCGCGCCGACGACGACCAGCGCTTCGGAGGGCGCGAGCGACGGCCGCGTCCTGGTCGAGTTCCGCAACCTGCACAAGTCCTTCGGCGACAAGCAGGTGCTGCGCGGCGTCGACCTGCGCGTCAACCGCGGCGAGACCCAGGTCATCATGGGCAGCAGCGGCTCGGGCAAGTCGGTGCTGCTGAGCATGCTGGTGGGATTGCTGACGCCCGACGCAGGTCAGGTGCTGGTCGACGGCGAGGACGTGACGCGCTTCAAGACGATCGACGAGTGGCGGCACGTCTGGCTGCGCACGGGCTTTCTGTTCCAGGGCGCGGCGCTCTTCGACTCGATGACGGTCGGCGAGAACATCGCCTTCCCGCTGCGTCAGCACCGCAAGCTCTCGGAGGACGAGATCGCAGCGCGCGTCGCCGAGGTGCTGTCGTGGATCGAGCTCGAGGGCATCGAGGACAAGATGCCGGCCGAGCTCTCCGGCGGCATGCAGAAGCGCGTCGGGCTCGCGCGCTCGATCGTGCTCGAGCCCGAGATCGTGGTGTACGACGAGCCGACGACGGGCCTCGACCCGCTCACCTCGGACACCATCAGCGAGCTCATCCGGCGGCTGCAGCGGGAGCGCCACGTGACGTCGATCGTCGTGACGCACGACGTCCGCTGCGCTTTCCTGGTGGCGGACCGGGTGGCGATGCTCGACGAGGGGAAGATTCTGGTCGAGGGACCGCTCGAGGAGATCAAGCAGAGCCCGAACGCGAAGCTGCGCGCGTTCCTGTATGGCTGAAGAAAAGAACGACCGAGAATCACTGAGATGAGCAGAGAAACGGAGCGTCGCCGCGAGACCATCGTCGGCGTGTTCGTGCTCGTCGCGCTGGCGGCGGCCACCGTGATGGTGGTCATGCTCGGGGCGAACCAGCGCATCTTCGAGAAGCGGTTTCGCGTCAACGCGATCTTCGGCACGGTGAGCGGTCTGCGCGCGGGTGCGCCGGTGTTCGTCGCCGGCGTGCACGTCGGCTCGGTCGAGCGGCTTCGCTTCGTGCCCGCCGATACCTACCAGCCGACCGCCGACGAGCCGGCCGACGCGGAGCCGAAGCCGATCGGCCGCGTCGGCAAGGTCGAGGTCGTGATGAACATCGAGGAGCGCTTCCACGAGCAGATCCGCACCGACTCGGTCGCGACCATCGCCTCCGTCGGCCTGCTCGGCGACAAGTCGGTCGAGATCTCGGTCGGCAGCGCGCAGGCGCCGATCATTCCCGCCGGCGCCACGCTGCGCAGCCAGGACCCGCTGACGCTCACCGACATCATCGACCAGATCGAGCCGATCCGCGACAAGCTCGACAAGATCCTCGGCGACATCGCGTCGGCGACCGGCAACCTGACCGACGAGCAGTCGCCGATCCAGCGCTCGCTCGAGAGCATGAGCAACATCCTCGCGAAGGTCGACGCCGGCGAGGGCACGATCGGCCGGCTGATCAACTCGCCGTCGGTCGAGGAGGAGCTCACGGGCACGCTGACCAACGCGCGCGAGGTGCTGCTCTCGGCGCAGGGGACGATCGAGCAGATCCGCATCGCGACCTCGGACCTGCCGGCGACCATGCAGTCGATGCGCAAGGCGGCCGGCGAGATCGCCCAGCTCTCGGAGACGCTGCGCGAGAGCGCGCAGCACTTCCCGACCATCGTCGAGGATCTGAAGGTCGTCGCCGAGAACTTGAAGGTCGCCTCGGACACCTTCCCGATGCTCGCGCTCGAGACCCAGCGCGGCATCCGCGAGGCGACCACGGTGTTCGACGCCGCCGGCAAGACGATCTTCCTGCGCGGCTACATCGACCAGAAGACGCAGCAGCTACCGGCGGCGATGGAGCGCATCGACAGCTCGATCGAGCCTAGCATGGGGGCCGCGCCCGCGGCGGGTGCGCGCTAGATGCGGTCCGACGCGATCAAGCGTGCGGCGCTGCTCGCGCTCGCGGCGGGGACGCTCGCGTGCTCGGCGACGAGCAGCAGCGATCGCACCGGCGTGCGCGCCGACGCCCGCACGCTCGAGCAATCGAGCTTCGAGGCGGCGCAGCGCGGCGACCTCGAGCGCGCGCGGATCCTCGAGGAGCGCGCGCTGCTCGGCTACCGCAGCATCGACGACACCGCGGCGATCGCGGGCGCGCTGAACCGCGTCGGCAACCTGCGCCAGCGTACCGGCGATCCGGAAGGCGCGCGTCTCGCGTACCTCGAAGCGCAGAGCCTCGCGCGGCTCACCGGCGACGGCGCGGAGGAGGCCGCGGCGCTGAGTAACCTCGGCACGCTGTACGAGGAGTCCGGCGACCTCGCGGCGGCGGACGCGCACTACCAGCAAGCGCGCGCGGTCGCCGAGGCCGCCGGCGCGGACGCGACGCTCGCGACGATCCTCAACAACCAGGCGCTGCTCGCGCGCAAGCAGGGCGATCCGCAGCGTGCGATCTCGCTGCTCGAGTCGGCGCTCAAGATCGACCGCAAGCGCGGCAACGAGGCCGGCGCGGCGAACCGGCTGCGCAACCTGGGCGCGGTGCACGCGTCGGTCGGCAATCGCGCCGCCGCGGTGGCCGCGCTCGAGGAGGCGCTCCAGATCGACCGCCGGCGCGAGAACATCCCGGAGATCGCGCTCGACCTCGTCACGCTGAGCGAGGTCAACGCGCAGGATCCGGCGTCGCTGCCGCTCGCGATCAACCAGCGTCGGCGCGCGGCGGACATCCACCGGCTGCTCGACCGCACGACGCAGCTGCGCAGCGACGAGGCCGCGATCGCGGCCTGGTGCGACACGCTGCGGACGCTCGATCCGGGCGCCGTGTCGCCGGTCGACTGCGCGGTGGGCGAGAGCGGCGCGGACGGCTCGACGGCCGCGCGCTGACCCGGCGGCCGGGCGCTGATCCTGCCGACGCGCGCGCCGGTCCGGCCGGCCAGCCGCTGTCCGAGGCCGCCCGGCGGCATGGGTCGACCGGGCCGACCCGCATAGGCTTCGACGTGTCGAACCCGAGGTCCGGCCGGCGCGCCGGACGATGAAAATCGTGGGTACCCTTCCACCGGGACGACGGGTATCATCCCCGGCCGACATGGAAGGTTCCTCTTCTCCCAAGCTCGCCGCGCTGCTCGCCTTCTTCCACCGCTTCGGCGAGGTGATGGGCGGCATCGTCCTCGGCTTCCTGTACTTCGTCCTGCTCGGTCCGGTCGCGCTCGTCGTGCGGCTCGCGACCGATCCGCTGCGACGCCGCCGGCCGGGCGACACCGCCTTCGTCCCCTGGCAGAAGGACAACGAGACGCTCGCCGCGGCTCACCGTCAAGGTTGACCCGCATCGCTCCATACCGACCTCGCACCACGGCGCGCGGGCAGATGATCTCGTCCCGCCGCCGCACCCGCCGCTCTCGGGGGATCCCGTGAATCGCATCAACCAAGCCCTCGCTTTGCTCGTGTCGCTGCTGTTCGTCTTCCTCGTGCTCGAGGGCGGGCTGCGCCTGTTCGGCTTCACGCCGCGCCGGACGATGAACCAGTTCGACTCGGCGCTCGGCTGGACGAAGACGCCCTCGACGTCGCTGCGGCGCCACACGAGCGAGTTCGACGTCACGCTGCGGACGAACTCGCGCGGTCTGCGCGAGGACGAGTCCGTCGGCTACGAGAAGCCCGAGGGCGTGCAGCGCGTCCTGCTGATCGGCGACTCGTTCACGCTCGGCTACACCGTCGAGCGCTCCGACACGCTCTCCGAGCTGCTCGAAGCGCGCATGCGCGCCGAGGGTCGCAACGTCCAGGTGATCAACGGCGGCACCGAGGGCTACTCGACCGACCAGGAGGTCCTCTGGCTCGCGCGCGAGGGCGTCAAGTACAAGCCGGACGTCGTCGTCCTGCAGATGTACGAGAACGACATCTTCTGGAACGGCCAGGACCGCTACCTGCGCTACCCGAAGCCCAAGCTGCGCACCGATCTGCCGCCCGAGGAGGCGCTGCGCTCGCTCGCGCCGCTCGAGGATCCGGGTCAGGAGCCGTGGCTCGAGCGCAAGACCGCGCTCGGCAACCTGCTCGGCAACCTCGGCAAGGGGCCCGAGATCCCGATGCTCGAGGGCCCGCGTCCGCTGCCGGCGGAGTGGGGGCCGCGCATCCGCAAGTCCGACGCCGACGGCTGGCCCGAGACCGAGCTCGCGCTGCGCGCGTTTCGCGCGGTCGCCGACGAGATCGGCGCCAAGCCGCTCGTGATGGTGATCCCGGACAAGGCGCAGGTCGACCCGAACGCGCGGCAGGCGATCGCCGAGGTGATCGGCGATCCGGCGTACGACCCGGACCGCCCGTACCGCGGCATGGTCGCCGCCGCCGAGGCGGCGGGGCTGCCGGTGGTCGACACGCTGCCGGCGATGGTCGCGGCGTCGCAGGGCGGCGCGCAGCAGCTCTACTTCGCGCGCGACTGGCACACGAACGGGCTCGGCAACCGCGTGCTGGTGCAGGAGCTCGACACCGCGCTCGCGAGCCCCGCGTTCCTCGGACCGCCGCCGCGCGAGATCGCGCGTCTCACGCTGCCGGAGCCGTCCGCCGAGGAGGCGAGCCACCTCGGCCGCAACGCGCTGATCGCGATCGCCGTCTGGCTGCTGCTGGGCACGTTGTACTGGCGCCGCTTCCCGAGCGAGGGCGCGGTGAAGAGCTACGCCTCGGTCGCGGGGCTGGTCGGCGCGGTCGTCCTGCTGATCTACGGTGTGAGCTGGCTCGCCTGGCTGCTGCCGGTGTGGATCGGCCGCTGGGTGTCGACGATCGTCGTGCTCGCGATCATCGCGGCGGCGATCTGGTACCTGCGCGATCGGCTGCCGGTGATGGGCGAGCTGTTCGCGACCTTCGTCCGGCGCGGGCAGTGGTACATGCTGCCGGTGCTGGTCGGGCTGCTGTCGCTGGGCGGCTTGCTCGTGGTCGCGGCCTCGTCGCCGTGGCTCGCGCCGTTCATCTACACGCTGTTCTGAGCGGCGTCCGGATCGGCGCGGACGCCGCGCGCGGCGCGGGCAGCCGAGCCGCGCGACCAGCGCCTGCGAGCGGGTGATCGGTGAAGCTCGGCGAGCGCGGCTTGCGCGCCCGCCGAGCTCCGCGCGTCACTCGGGGTAGTAGATCCTCGCGTAGTCCTTGACCATCCGCGTCGCGCTGAACATCGGCGCGAGCGACTTCATCGACGCGCGCACGCGCGCCATCCAGCCGCGCGGCACGCCGTCGCGGTTGCGCTCGTAGAACAGCGGGCGGATGTGGTTCTCGATCAGGTCCATCAGCGACTGCGCGTCGACCGCGTTGCGCTCCTCGGAGGCGACCATGCGGCCCTTCGCCGGCAGATCGTAGGGCGGGCCGACGTCCCAGCCGTTCTCGCCGTTCGAGCCCTCGATCCACCAGCCGTCGAGCACGCTGCAGTTGAGGCCGCCGTTGACGACGACCTTCATGCCGCTCGTGCCGCTCGCCTCGAGCGGCGGCAGCGGCAGGTTGAGCCACACGTCGACGCCGTGCACGAGCTTGCGCGCGACGTACTGGTCGTAGTCCTGCAGGAAGACGACGCGCCCGCGGAGCTCGCGGCGATCCTTCCACTGCATGAGCTGCTGCAGGATGCGCTTCGCCTCGTTGTCGCGCGGGTGCGCCTTGCCGGCGAGGACGAACTGCACCGGCTGCGTCGGATGGTCGAGCAGCGCGATCGCACGCTCCATGTCGCTGAGCAGGAGGTTCCAGCGCTTGTAGGCGGCGACCCGGCGCGCGAAGCCGAAGGTCAGCACGTCGGGGTGGAGCAGGCGCTTCGCGCTGCGCACGAGCTGGTCCGACTCGCCGGCCGCACGCCACTGCGCCTCCGCGCGATGGCGCGCCGCCGCGACCAGGCGCGCGCGCAGCAGGCAGTGCGCCCGCCACAGCTCCGCGTCCGGGATGAGGTCGATCTTCTTCCACAGCTCCGGATCGTCGGCGTGCTGCGTCCAGTCCGGACCGAGGTACTGATCGAACAGGCGGCGCATCAGCGGCGCGACCCAGGTCGCGTGGTGCACGCCGTTCGTCACCGCGCCGATCGGCGACTGCTCGACCGGCACGTCGGGCCACAGCGACTGCCACATGCGCGCGCACACCTCGCCGTGGCGCTTGCTCACGCCGTTCGTCGAGCGCGACAGCCGGATCGCGAGCGGCGTCATGCCGAACGGCTCCATGCTGTCCGACGGGTGGCGGCGTCCGATGCCGAGCACGGTCTCGATGTCGGTGCCGAGCTCCTGCAGGAAGTCGCCGAGCACGGCCTGCATGAGCGACGGATCGAAGGTGTCGTTGCCGGCCGGGACGGGCGTGTGCGTCGTGAAGATGCACTGTTGCTTGACGGCGGCGCAGGCGTCCTCGAACGTCGCGCCCTCGGCGACCCGCTCGCGCACCAGCTCGAGCGTGAGAAACGCCGAGTGCCCCTCGTTCAGGTGGTAGGCGTGCGGCGTGATGCCGAGCGCGCGCAGCGCGCGCACGCCGCCGATCCCGAGCACGACCTCCTGCACGATGCGCGTGTTCTCGTCGCCGCCGTAGAGGTGCGCGGTGATCCAGCGGTCGATGTCCTCGTTCTGGTCGCAGTCGGTGTCGAGGAGGTAGAGCGGCACGCGGCCGATGTCGGCGCGCCAGATCTGGATCGTCACCTTGCGGCCGCGGATCGGCACCTCGACGGTGAGCGGCTGGTTGGCTTCGTCACGGATCAGCGTCAGCGGCAGCTCGCGGAAGTCCTCGTCGCTGTAGAACTCCTCCTGCCAGCCGTCGACGTTGATCCGCTGCCGGAAGTAGCCCTGGCGGTAGAGCAGCCCGATCCCGACCAGCGGCAGCCCGAGGTCGGACGCCGACTTCAGGTGGTCGCCGGCGAGGATGCCGAGACCGCCCGCGTAGAGGTGCAGCGACTCGTGGATCCCGTACTCGGCGCAGAAGTAGGCGATCGGACGGTCCGCGGACGCCTGCGCGATGTTCTGGCGCGCCCAGGTCGTCGCCCACTCGCCGCGCGGCGAGCCCGGCTTGGCGCGCATGTACTCGTCGAACTTGGCGACGGTCTTCTCGATGCGCGCGATGTAGTCGGGATCGGTCGCGACCTGAGACAGGCGCTCCGGTCGTGCGGTGCGCAGGAGCTGCAGCGGGCTGTGGCCGCATTCGTCCCAGCGCTGCGGATCGATGTCGCGGAACAGGGTGATCCCGTAGTCGTTCCAGGTCCACCACAGGTTGCCCGCCATGCGCACGAGCGGACGCAGCGTTTCGGGAAGGGAGTCGTGCAGCTTCTGATCGAACATCGGTACCTCTGTACACCTATCGGCAGCCTCGCGCCGCGCATGCGCGGGCGCAGGCGGGGAGGGACTCCAATCGGCGTGCCGTCGCTCCCGCTGGCTCCACGCGAGCGGGCGAGGAGCGGTGGCGCGTCGCACGGCACGCTCCGCGAAGGTGCGAGGGCTAACACAGCGCTCGCGCGCGCGGCAATTGCGTAGGGCGACGCGCTTGCGCGCGTGATGTGTGTGATGCGTGCGTGCGAGATCGTGCGCCGTGCGGTGCGCGCGTGATTCGGAGGCACGCTGCGCGCTGACGCGTTCACCGCGCGCCGCACCGAGCCGCAGCCGTGAATCCGCGGTGCGCGCGACGAGTCATGCGGTCTCGGTCCGCCTTCGCTGCGACGGTCACGCGAGCCGCGCCGGGCGCCCGCGACCGGCACGCGCGAGCGGCGACGGCGAGCGCCGGAGCAGAAAAGCGACGAGCCCCCGTTGACTCCCGGAGCGCCTCGGGATAGTTCTGTACCGAACGTTCTGGACAGATCGTAATGACGCGAAATCCCAGCAGGAACGCCGCCGCGAGCGGGACCAGGCGGATCAGCAAACGGGTCGCTCAAGGGCTCCGCAGCCGCGACAACCTGCTGCGCGCCGCGGCGCGGCATTTCGCCGAGCGCGGCTTCTCGGCGACCAGCATCGACGACGTCTGCCGCGAGGCGGGCGTCGTGAAGAGCGCGGTCTACTGGCACTTCGCGAGCAAGGAAGGGCTGCTCGCCGCGGTGCTCGAAGAAACGGCAACCGCCTGGATCGAAGGCATCGTCGCGAGCGTCCACCAGACGGGCGACCCGCGCGAGCGCCTGTCGCGGGCGGTCGGCGGCATGCGCGAGCTGGTCGAGACGCGGCCGGCGCTGCTCCGCCTGCTGCACTCGATGCTGCTCGAGCGCACGGCCGACAGCGACGAGACGCGCGAGGTCCTGATCCGCGTCTTCGACCGTGCGCGCGCCGCCTTGGTGGACGGCATCGCCGAGGTGATCGGCATCCGGCCACCGGGCCTCGAGACCACCGCAGCGCTCGCGCTCGCGGCGCTCGACGGCATCTTCCTGCAGCACCAGCTGCGCAAGGATCGCGACGAGCTCGACCGGCTGTTCGGCGAGCTCGAGCGGATGGTCGTCTATCTCGTGAGCCGCCTCTTCGACGAGGCGCAGAGGGTCGGCGCGGGCGACACCCCCGTGGGTCACACCGCGCCCGCCGATGGAGAGCAAGAAGGATGAGCACGACGGTCGGTCAAACGGTGACGCAGACGGGCACGGGGATCGTGCTCGACGACGAGCTCTCGGTCTCCGCGCGCGAAGCCGCGCAGGACGAGGCCTACCTCAAGCTGCTGAAGCGGCTCTCGCACCAGTCCGTCGTCAAGCACTTCGATGCCTACGCCGACATCGACTGGGACGCGCCCGAGATGCGCATCGATCCCGAGGATCCGCGCTGGGAGCTCGACAACGAGGTCTCGCTCGGCGCGACGTCCTGGTACCGCTCGCAGCCGCAGGCGATCCGCGCGCGCATCGGCCTGCACCTGTTCGCGACCTTCATGAAGATCGGGTTGCAGTTCGAGTCGGTGCTCAAGCGCGGGCTGCTCGAGTACGCCTTCAAGCTGCCGAACGGCGCGCCGGAGTTCCGCTACGTCTACCACGAGATCATCGAGGAGTCGCAGCACTCCTTGATGTTCCAGGAGTTCGTGAACCGCTCGGGCTTCGACATCCCCGGGCTCGCCGGCTGGCAGAAGGTCGCGAGCCGCTGGGTGGTGCGTCTGGGGCGCACGTTCCCCGAACTGTTCTTCATGTTCGTGCTCGGCGGCGAGGATCCGATCGACCACGTGCAGCGTCAGATGCTGCGCAACCGCGCGAACGTCCACCCGCTGCTGCGCCGCATCTGCCAGATCCACATCACCGAGGAGGCGCGCCACCTGTCGTTCGCGCGGCTCTACCTGCGGCGCAACGTGCCGAAGCTCGGACGGTTCAAGAAGCGCATGCTGCAGGTGCGCACGCCGCTCATCCTCGGCCAGATGTCGCAGATGATGATGCAGCCGTCGCCGCAGATCGTCGCGACCTACAACATCCCGAAGTCGGTGCTGCGCGAGGCGTACTACGAGAATCCCGAGCACCGGCAGCGCACCGCCGACGCGGTCGCCAAGGTCCGCGCGCTCTGCCAGGAGCTCGATCTCATCACGCCGCGCACCGTCAAGCTCTGGAAGGCGTTCGGCCTCTGGCCGAAGGGCGTGCCGTTTACCGCGTGACGCAGCGCCGGCGCGCGGCGTGACACGTCACGCGTACGCGCGACGTGAGCGTCACGCGTCGGCGCGTCCCGCCGTCTCGGGAAGCGGCGCGCGCAGCTCGCGCGCCGCTTCGACGGTCAGCATCCCCGCGAGCGCAATCAGCAGCACCGCGACGACGCCGTTGATCGTCGTCGTGTCGAAGCCCGCAGCGCCGTTCGCGAGCGCGGTAAATGCTTGACGCGCCTGGATCACCAGCGACCAGACGGTGATCGCCATCACGAACACCATCGGCACCAGCGTGTACCACGCGCGGCGTCCGCTCTTGCGCAGCCACACGCTGACGCCGAGCAGCGTCAGCGCGGCGAGGAGCTGGTTGCTCGTGCCGAAGAGCGTCCAGAAGACGCGGTAGGAGCCTTCACCCGCGGCGAGGACGAAGACCGCGGGCACGAGCACCGTCAGCGCGGTCGCGGCGATCGCGCCGACGCGTCCCGTCCAGCCGAAGAGCTCTTGCAGGACGTAGCGGCCGAGCCGCGTGCTGACGTCGAGCGTGTCGAAGACGAACGTCGAGAACGCCATCGCGCCGAACGTCGTCGCGAACAGCAGGTGCTCCTCGCCGATCATCCCGGCGAGGAAGCGTCCGAGCCCGGCGCCGTAGATCGTGCCCGGCGCCTTGCCGGCGGTATCGGGTGTGGCGACGATCATCACGGTCGCGAGCGCGATCAGCGCGACGAACGCCTCGAGCAGCATCGCGCCGTAGCCGATCGGCTTGCAGTCGGACTCCTTGGCGATCTGCTTCGAGGTCGTCCCGGAGCAGACGAGCCCGTGGAAGCCCGAACACGCGCCGCACGCGATCGTCACGAACAAGAAGGGGAAGAGTGCGCCCGTCGGACCGGGCGCGTGCCACGTCTTGAACGCTTCCTGCTCGATCGTGAAGCCGCCGAAGAACATCCCGACGGTGCCGACGAAGAGCGCGAGGTAGAGCACGAAGCCGCCGAGGTAGCCGCGTGGCTGCAGCAGCGACCACACCGGCGCGAGCGAGGCGACGAAGCAGTACGCGAGGATCAGCAGCGCCCAGGTCTGCGACGGCAGCACCGCCCACGTCGAGATCTCGGTCCCGAGCCAGACCACGCCGAGCGTCGCCGGCACGAACACCACCGTGAGGAGCCACAGGGGAGGGCGCAGCACGCGGTCGATGACGCCCATCACCAGCGACAGCAGCAGGTACATGACGCTCGCCGCCGCCACGGCGCCGCCCGGGTGGAACGTGACCTCCGTGCCCGCGAGGTCCTCGCCGCCGCTCACGAAGCTGCTCGCCGTGATGTCGGCGAACGCGACGATGACGTAGACCAGCGCGATCCAGATGAACGCCATGATCGCGAGCCACGCGCGCGGTCCGAGCGTGAGCTTGACGATCTCCGCGATCGAGCGCCCGCGATGGCGAACCGACGCGACCAGCGCCGAGAAGTCGTGCACCGCGCCGATGAACACGACGCCGAGCCCGATCCACAGCAGGCAGGGCAGCCAGCCGAACTGCAGGCAGGCGAGGATCGGCCCCGCGATCGGACCCGCGGCCGCGATCGCGCTGAAGTGCTGGCCGAGGAGGTAGAAGCGGCGGGTCGGCACGAAGTCGACGCCGTCCTCGAGCTCGACCGCCGGCGTCGTGCGCGCGTCGTCGAGCGCGTACTGCCGGGCGATGAAGCGGCCGTACGAGGTGTAGCCGACGACCAGGACGATCAGCGTCAGCGCGGCGAGAAGCGGAAGGCTCATTGCGTCGCGCCGGTCTAGCGAGATTCGGGCGGAGGGGAAAGGGAAGCGCGGCGCGCGTGGCGGGACGCGCGCCGCGCGACGTCTTCCGCGCTACGCGCCACCGTGCTAGCCGTCGCCGCCATGTCCCACCGCCCGCCCTTCGACATCTGCCCACCGGGAGGAGAAGGACGCACGCTGCCGCGTCGCGAGTTCCTCCGCATGCTCGCCGCCGCGGCCGGAGGGGCCGCGGCGCTCATGACCCCGATGCGCCGCGCCGGCGCGCAGACGGTCGATCCCGCGACGCTGTTCCCCGACGGCGTGAAGGCGGGCGATCCCTGGCCGCGCGGCGGCGTGATCTGGACGCGCGTCGCGGCGCCGCCCGACGGCTCGACGGTGCCGGTCGTGTGGTCGGTCGCGGAGGATCCCGACATGCAGCGCGTCGTGCGCGGCGGCCTCGCGAACGCGACCGCGGCAGGCGGGCACCACGTCAAGGTCGTCGTGCGCGGGCTTCGTCCGGACCGCTGGTACTACTACCGCTTCGAGGTCGACGGCGTGGCGGGTCCGACCGGTCGGCTGCGTACCGCGCCGCGCATCGGCGCCAAGGCCGAACGCCTGCGCTACGCGTTCGCGAGCTGCCAGCAGCGCAACGAAAGCTACTACGTCGCGCACCGCGCGATCACGAAAGAGAACGTCGACTTCCTGCTCCACCTCGGCGACTACGTCTACGTCAGCGACACCGGCACGATCACGCTCGACGACTACCGCCGGGTCTACCGACGCTTCCACTCGAACCCGCTGCTGCAGGAGCTGCACGCCGCGGTGCCGCTCGTCGCGGTGTGGGACGACGGCGAGTTCTACAACGGCGTCGACCGCACCGGGCCGCCCGAGCGCCTCGCCGCCGCGCGCACCGCGTGGTTCGAGGCGATGCCGGTCGTGCGCCGTCGCGACGACCGCATTTATCGTAGCTTGACGTGGGGACGGCTCGCCAAGATGCTGATCCTCGACACGCGGCAGTACCGCGACCCCGAGGTGCCGCCCAACACGCGCTTCGCCGACATCATCGACGCGCAGGACACCTCGCTGCCGCCCGGCGAGCAGATGTTCGCGCCCGGGCGCACGACGCTCGGCACCAAGCAGCGCAACTGGCTCAAGGGCGAGCTCGGCCGCACGCGCCAGACCTGGAAGCTGATCGGCAGCAGCTACGACATGGCGCCGTGGAAGATCATCGACCGCGACACGCCGGAGCTGCGCCGCACCAATCCCAATCTGCAGAGGAACGGCGGCGTCTACGTCTCGAACGAGGCGTGGGACGACTACCAGTGGGAGCGGCGCCAGCTGATGGAGTACATCGCGCGCCGCCGCATCCGGAACGTGCTGGTGTCGGCCGGGCACACGCACTTCTACAAGGCGAGCGAGATCCAGCCCGACTTCGACGACGAGACGTCGCCGATCACCGCGGTCGAGTTCGTCACCGGCTCGCTCACCGCGGATCCCGATCCGCGCACGATCGCGCCCGAGGAGCTGCTGCACGTGGCGGAGCAGCTCATGCTCGTCGCGAACACGCCGTACCTGAAGCAGATCGACCTGCTGAACCAGGGCTACGCGACCGTCGACCTCACGCCCGAGGAGGCGATCGTCGAGTTCCGCGTGCTCGACACCTTCGACCCGAACGCGGAGGCGCGCACTCAGGCCCGCTTCCGCGTGGTCGCTGGCGTGCCCGGGATCGAGGTGCTGCCGGTCTAGCCTGGCGCGAGCCGTTGCCGGTCTCGGCGCCGACGACGGCTCGCGGGACGCGCGGGCTCAGGCGAGCGCGGCCGCGGCGAGCGCCGTGTCGTCCGGGTCGTCGGCGGGCGTCGACGCGCCCGCGAGCTCGCGGACCTTCGCGCGCAGGCCACAGCTCCGGGTGACGTGCCGCGCGAGCGCCGGCGCCTGCAGCGCGAGGTCGACGAGCTCGATCAGCTCCGCGGCGCCGTAGACGCGGCCGCGGCTGCCCGGCAGCGAGCCCACCGCGGCGAGGACGGACTTCAGCGCGTCGGCGTCGTGCGCCGCGCGAACCATCGTCTCCACGACGTCCATGTCGAACCCCAAGCGATCCACGCGCGGCCGACACAGCAACCGCCATACCGGCGCGCCGCGCTCGGCGGACGCGACGAGAACCCGCGCGATTGCGGGGGAATCGGCGTCGATCGCGAGCGCGCACGGTGGAGGGAGTCGCGGCTGCCGTGTCCGGTCGGGAACGGGTGCTACCGCGCGGACGCGGCGCGGTCGGCGCTCGACGGCGCGCGCGTACGGCGGCTCGCGCGCGCATCCGAGCCGTTCGCTCGGATCGGGCTAGCGAATCCGCGGCGTCCCCGACTAGCATCCACGCATGCTCGTTCACCGACTGCGCGCTCTCACGATCACCCTGGTCGTCTTCGCCGTCGCCGCCTGCGGCGACTCCAGCTCGGGCGGCTCGAGCTCCGGGCTGCGCTGGCCCGGCGAGGAATGGTTCGTCTCGACGCCCGAGGCCGAGGGGATGGACTCGACCATCCTCGAGGGCGCGCGCGAGTACGCGTTTGCGGAGGGACGCAACACGCAGGGCGTGGTCGTCGTCCGCAACGGCGCGATCGTCGCCGAGTGGTACGCCGAGGGCGCCGGCCCGACGACGCTCGCCACCAGCTGGTCGATGGCGAAGAGCTTCGCCGGCACGCTGATCGGCATCGCGATCGACCGCGGCGACATCCCGAGCCTCGACGTGCCGCTGACCGAGTTCTTCCCGCAGTGGCGCGGCACCGACAAGGAGGGTGTCACGCTGCGCCACCTGCTCGAGATGCGCTCCGGCATCGAGTGGAACGAGATCACCGACAACATCCCGCTCTACGGCAACAACACCGACCAGCTCACCGTCGCCTTGAACCGACCGCAGCGCTTCGCGCCGGGCACGGCGTGGAACTACTCGAGCGCCGACTCGATGCTGATCTCCGGCGTGATCGAGGCCGCGACCGGACGCTCCGCGAAGGAGTACGCGGAGGAGCACCTGCTCGGTCCGATCGGGCTACCGGGTGAGTGGTGGATCGACGCTTCCGGCCACGCGCTCACCTACTGCTGCCTCGACGCTCCGACACGCGAGTACGCGCGCTTTGGCCTGCTGTTCGCGCGCGGCGGCGAGTGGGACGGCCGTCAGGTGGTGAGCCGCGAGTGGGTCGAGGAGGCGACGCGTCCGCTCGCCGAGGCGCCGTTCTACGGGCTGCACTGGTGGAGCAACAGCAACCGCGCCATGGCACCGAACGCGCCGGCGGAGCTCTTCGCCGCGCGCGGCCTGCACAGCCAGGACATCTACGTGATCCCGAGCCTCGACCTGGTGGTCGTGCGCAACGGCCTCTACGAGCGTGCCGGCACGGAGGCGGTGCGCACGGGCGCCAACTTCCACCGCACGCAGGCGCCGAGCAGCTGGAGCGTCGACGAGTTCCTCGCGCCGGTGCTGGCGTCGATCACGGACGCCGAGCCCGCGCAGGTGGCCTCGACCGCGTCGGTCGCGGAGCGCGAGCGCGTGCGCGAGGCGGAAGCGGCTGCGGGCCTGCGCTGACGGGCTCGCGCCGCGCTGCGGCGACGGCGTCGCGCACGCCCGCACGGCGAGCGTTGTGCCGCGTCCGCGGCGGCCCTCAAGCCGCGGCGGAAGGAAGAGTGGCCAGGGGGTGAATCGAACACCCGACACGCAAATTTTCAGTCTGCTGCTCTGCCAACTGAGCTACCTGGCCAGACCGCTTGCGGACTCCAATGGCTAACGAACCCTTCCGCGGGAGTCAACGCGCGCCGACCCGCGCGGGGTAGGGCGTTCACGGCGCCGGCGAGCGCGCGCTCGCGACC
The DNA here is from genome assembly GCA_036563615.1 of Candidatus Binatia bacterium. Taxonomy (NCBI): domain Bacteria; phylum Candidatus Binatota; class Binatia (SeqCode); species Binatia bacterium. The sequence goes on along the minus strand of DATCMB010000004.1, from coordinate 421,312 downwards.
CAAGGCTCCGGCTCGCGCCTTCTAGCGCTCGAGCTTCTCCGCCGCGCGCTCGACCCAGTCGATCATCTCGACCTCGAGGTGCTTGCCGTAGAGCGCCGCGATCTCCTGGACGCCGGTCGGGCTCGTGACGTTGACCTCCGTCAAGTAGTCGCCGATCACGTCGAGGCCGACGAACACCAGGCCGTCCTCGCGCAGCTTCGGGCCGACGCGGGCGCAGATCTCGAGGTCGCGCGGGCTCATCTCGAACGCCACCGCCGAGCCGCCGACGTGCAGGTTCGAGCGCGCCTCCTCCTCGCTCGGGACGCGCAGCACGGCGCCGCGCGGCTCGCCGTCGATCAGGATGATGCGCTTGTCGCCCTTGCGCACCTCGGGGAGGTAGCGCTGCGCCATCACGCGCCGGCGGCTCTCGTTGGTCGCGAACTCGAGGATCGAGTTCAGGTTGCGGTCGCCGCGGTGCAGGTGGAAGACGCCCGCGCCGCCGCAGCCGTCGAGCGGCTTGATGATCATCTCGCCGCCCATGTCGACGAGGAACTCCTTGAGCCGTCGGACGTCGCTCGTCACCAGGCTCTCGGGGATCACGTCGGGGAAGTTCAGCGCGTAGAGCTTCTCGTTCGCCTCGCGCAGCCCGCGCGGGTCGTTGATCACCAGGGTCTTCCGCCGATCGACCAGCGACGCGATGTGCGTGTCGAAGAAGAAGTCCATGTCGAACGGCGGGTCCTTGCGCAGGAAGACCGCGTCGAACCAGACCAGCGGCTCGCGCCGCGCGTCGCCGAGCGTGAAGTGGTCGCCCTGCTTGCGGCGCACCGACACCGAGCGGAAGGTCGCCTCCGGCACGCCGCGGTTCAGCGCCAGGTCGCGCGCGTCGATGTAGAAGATCTCGTGCCCGCGCGACTGCGCTTCGAGCAGGAAGGCGAACGTCGTGTCCTTGTCGATGTTGATCACCGGCAGCGGGTCCATCACGAACCCGAGCCGGAGCCGCCGCCCGCTCAAGCGTTCCCCCGCGTGCGGACGACGATGGTGTCGGCGAGGTAGTCGTGCAGCGCGCGCTTCGACGGACCGAGCGCGAACAGGAAGCCTGCGCCGAGCGTCGCCATCGAGAGCAGCAGGCCCGCGGTGCGCAGCACGCCGCGCGCGATGCCGATCGGCGCGCCGTTGCGTCCGACGACGCGGATGCCGAGCGCCGCCTTGCCGAGCGTCTGCCCGGCGCGCGCGTTCAGCACCGAGAAGTAGCCGATGCCGAGCGTCGTCGAGCCTGCCGACAGCAGCGAGCCGACGAAGCTCGCCGGGTCGCCGATCCGCGTTCCGGAGAGGGTCTCCGCGGTCATCACCGCCGAGGTCGCGAGCGCGAACAGCACGGCGTCGAGCAGGCCCAGCAGGACGAGGTCGATGCCCAGCGCGAGCCCGCGCCGCACGACCCCGGCGCGCACCGTGCCCTCCGCCGTCGCGGCGGTCGCGGTGACGAAGCGCGGGGTCGGCACCGTCGGATCGTCGGGCAGCGGCTGCCGCACGAAGGACGGCTCGCGACGCTCGACGCGCTGCGCCGCGGGGTTGGCGAGCCGCAGGTCGCCGTGCTCCTCGTCCGGGTCGTCGAGCCGGGGCTCGTCGGTGTCGTAGACCAGCCCGTCGTCCTCCTCGACCTCGGCGTGCGCGGAGCCGTTCAGATGTCCCGAGGCCGGGCGCGCTCCGCACGCCTCGCAGGTCTCGGCGGCGCGGGACAGCGGTGCCCCGCACTCGGCGCAATTCATCATGGGGCAACTCATTCCAGAAGCGTCCCGCGAACGCCAGTTGGCCCCGCGGACGCGTACCCCGGGCCGCGCAGTCCCGCGCGTCCGCACGGCGCGGCTTGTGCGTCAGCCGTCCGGGAAGAGGGCGGCTGCGGCGGCGAGGCCGGCGAGCGCCGCGGTCTCGAAGCGCAGCGTGCTGCGTCCGAGACGGACGGGCTCGGCGCCGCGTGCGAGCAGCGCCGCCGTCTCGCGCTCGACGAGCCCGCCCTCCGGTCCGACGACGAGGACCAGCGGCCGCTCCTGGCGACGTGTGTCGCTGCTTCGCAGCACGCGAGGAGAATCGCCGTCGGGCGTCAGCAGCCAGACGAGCGCCGCGGGATCGAGCGCGCCGACGAGCGTCGCGAAGTCGACGCACGGACGGATCTCCGGCTCGCGCGTGCGTCCGCACTGCTCGCACGCGGCGCGCGCAATGCGCCGCCAGCGCTCGAGCCGCGTCTCCGGCAGCGTGCGGGCCTGGCTGCGCTCGGCGACGAACGGCTGCAGCGCGGTCGCGCCGAGCTCGGTCGCCTTCTCGACCACGAGATCCATGCGCGCGAGGTCGCCGAGCGCGAGCGCGAGCGTGCGCGCGGCGACGGGGTCGCGTCCGCTGGGCGGCAGCTCCGTGCCGAGCGCGAGCAGCGCGCCGTCGCGTCCGAGCCGCTCGATGACGGCGGCGCGCTCGCGGCCGGGGCCGACGATCGCGCACACCTCGTCGCCCTCGCGCACGCGCAGGGCGCGCAGGTGACGCGCTCCGGCGGCGTCGAGCGATGCGCGCTCGGAGTGCGTGGGGTCGGGGTCGACGAAGAAGCGACCTTTCAACGTGTGCCGCTCCGTGTGCGTCGTGGCGCGCTGCGCGCGCGTCGAGGCGCACTGCGTGCACGTCCTACGTCGTCGCGGACGAGCGTCAGCGTGCTCCACGTCGCGCGGCACTCGCGGCGCTCGAGCGTGAAGCCCGCGCTTTCGAGCGCCGCGCGGACTTCGCGCTCCTGCGACGCGAGCAGCCCCGACACGATCAGCGTGCCGCCCGGACGCACGCGCGCCGCGAGCGCCTCCGCCATCTCGATCAGCAGCCCTGCGTAGAGGTTCGCGACCACCAGGTCGTAGCGACCGCGCGCGCGCGCGAGCGATGCGAGCACGTGGACGTCGGGGAAGCCGTTCGCCGCGGCGCAGGCCGCGGTCGCCTCGCGCGCGACCGGATCCGTCTCCACGGCGACCACGCGCTCGACGCCGAGCGCACGCATCGCGACCGCGAGGATGCCGCTGCCGCTGCCGACGTCGAGGCCGCTCGCCGGCGGCGTGCGCAGACACGCGCGCTCGATCGCGACCAGGCAGCCGCGGGTCGTCGGATGGTGACCGGTGCCGAAGGCGCGCGCGGGATCGACGCGCAGCACCACGCGTCCCGCGGCGAGCGGCGCGATCTCTCGCTTCGTGCACCACGACGGCGCCACCAGCAGCTTCCGACCGATCCGTACGGGCGGGAAGTGCCGCCGCCAGGTGCGATCGTAGGGCGGTGGGCGGAACGGCTCGATGCGGATCTCGCGCCGGCGCGCGATCGGGAACTCGGCGGCGAGCGCGTCGAGCGCCGCGCGCAGCTCGGCTTCGATCCGCTGCGGGTCGAGGCGGGGAGGGAAGTACGCGGTGAAGCGCGTCGTGCCGCGCGGCGGCGGCGCGGTGCCGTCGGTGGGCGCGCGGCGCAGGTCGCGCTCGTCGACGATCACGCCCGGCGCGCCGAGCTCGATGCAGCGCGCGCCGAGCGCGTCCGCGACCTCGGCCGGCACGCGGGCCGAGAACCTCGACCAGGGCTCGGCAGGCTGCGGCATGGCGGCGGAGGTTAGCGACCGTCGCCCCGCGTGGCGACCCGCGCGCGGCGTCTGCTACCGGAGCGCGCGGTCATGTCCGCTGCAGACCCGAACGCTCCCGCGAGCCCGACGTCGGGTGGCCCGCAGGCCGGCGGCTTCCTGCGCATCGCGCACCGCGGGGCGTCGGCCGAGTGTCCCGAGAACACGCTCGCCGCCTTCCGCCGCGCGCTCGAGCTCGACGCGCAGATGATCGAGTGCGACCTGCAGCTCACCGCCGACGGACACGTGGTCGTGTTCCACGACTGGACGCTCGAGCGCACGAGCAACGGCAGCGGCGTCGTCCGCGAGCTGACGCTCGCGGCGCTGCGCCGGCTCGACGTCGGCGCCTGGCGCGACCGCCGCTATGCGGGCGAGCGCATGCCGACGCTCGAGGAGACGCTCGAGCTCGTGCTGCCGCGGGCGCAGCTCAACCTCGAGCTCAAGAGCCGTGGCAGCCGCGAGGCCGCGCAGCGGCTCGCGCAGGCGGCGGTCGGCGCGGTCGCCGCGCGCGGCGCGCTCGATCGGGTGGTGTTCTCGTCGTTCGATCCGGTATGCGTCGAGGCGGCGCGGTCCGCGTCCGACGCGGCGCGGATCGGCATCCTCTGGGACGCGCCGCCGTTCGACCGCGCGTGGCAGCTCGCCGCGGCGCTCGGGGCGGTCGCGCTCCACCCGCGCGCCTCGACGGTGACGCCGGCGCTGGTCCGCGAGGCGCACGAGCGGGGCCTCGCGGTGTACGTCTGGACGGTCAACGCGCTCGCCGACATGCTGCGCCTCGCGGGCTACGGCGTCGACGGGCTGATGAGCGACCACCCGGACCGGCTGCGCGAAGCGGTCCGCCGCCTGTCCGCCCCTGCTTGACATCCGGCCCTCGGTATCCGAGCTATGCAGATTCCTTCGAGCCGAGCAGCGAAGGGGGGTGTTGTTCCTCAATGCCGGGAGTACGAGTCAAGGAAAACGAGCCGATCGAGAGCGCCATCCGGCGCTTCAAGAAGCAGTGCGAGAAGGCAGGCATCCTCTCCGAGCTGCGCAAACGCGAGCACTACGAGAAGCCCAGCGTCAAGCGCAAGAAGAAGGCGCTGGCGGCCCGCAAGCGCGCGCTGCGGCGCGCCGTGCGCAGCCAAGGCTGATCGGCAATCCGGCGAGCGCCGTCACGCAGACCGCGTGACGGCGCTCGTCCGCACACCGGAAGCGGTGTCGCGCTCCGGCCCGCGTGGGCGGTCGGAGCCGAAGGGAAGATGGGCGCGATTCCCGACGCGGTGCTGGACGAGATCAAGCGGCGCACGGACCTTGCCGCGCTGATCTCCGAGCACGTCGCGCTCAAGCGCAGCGGCCGCGGCTTCCTCGGCCTCTGTCCGTTCCATCAGGAGAAGACGCCGTCGTTCCACGTCGACCCGGAGCGTGGCTTCTTCCACTGCTTCGGCTGCAACGCGGGCGGCAACGCGTTCACCTTCCTGATGCGCGTGACCGGCGCGACCTTTCCCGAGGCCGTGCGCACGCTCGCGGCGCGGGTCGGGGTCGAGGTGCCGGAGTCGCGCGCCTCCGGGGTGCAGGACCGCCTCGCCGAGGTGAACGGCCTCGCGGCGCAGCTCTTCACGATCATCCTGCGCGAGAGCCGGCTCGGCGCGCCGGGGCGCGAGTACCTCGAGCGCCGCGGCATCGATCAGGAGACCGCGCAGCGCTTCGGGCTCGGGTTTGCGCCGGCGACGCCCTGGCACGAGAAGCTCCTGCGCCGCGGCGTCACCGCGCAGGAGCTGCGGACGCTCGGGCTCGCGAGCCCGAGCCGCAGCGGACGCGGCCTCTACCCGCTGTTCCGCGACCGGCTGATGTTCCCGATCCACGACCTCTCGGGTCGCGTGATCGCGTTCGGCGGCCGCGCGGTCGGCGAGGTCAAGGGGCCGAAGTACCTGAACTCGCCGGAGACGCCGCTCTACCGCAAGGGGCATCACCTCTACGGCCTCGACCTCGCGCGCGACGCGATCCGCGCCGAGGGACGCATCGTGCTGGTCGAGGGCTACCTCGACGCGATCGCGCTCGCGCAGGCCGGCATCGCCAACGTCGCGGCCGTGCTCGGCACGGCGCTCACCGTCGACCAGCTCAAGCTCGCGCGCCGCTTCGCGGAGGACATCGTCATCTGCTTCGACGGCGACGAGGCCGGACGCCGCGCCGCGCTGCGCGCGTTCCCGCTGTGCGTCGACCAGATCGACCTCTGGCCGCGCGCCGTGTTCCTGCCGGCGGGCGACGACCCGGACAGCCTCGTGCGCAAGATCGGCCGCGACGCGTTCGCCGAGCGCGTCGCTAACGCGACGACGCTGTTCGACTTCTACCTCGACGAGCTCGTCGGCCGCGACGCGGGCGTCGGCGAGACCGCGCGCGCCGCGGCGCGGATGGCGGCGCTGCTCGCGAACGTCCAGGACCCGATCGTGCGCGACAAGATCGTGCGTGGCGTCGCCGGGCGGCTCGGGGTGTCGGATGCAGCGCTGCTCGAGGCCGCGCAGCGAAGCCGCGCGGCGCAGGTACGGAGTGCGGGCGTCGCGCCGGCGCGCTCGGCTCCCGCCGCCGCTCCGTCGCGATGGGGCGGCGCCGGCGCGGGGCAGGGGAGGCCGGTCGGCGCGGGCGGAGCGCCGGTACGCGGTGCGACGCCGCAGCGTCAAGCGCAACGCACGGGGCGCGGCGCGCACTTCTCGGCCGAGGCCGAGCTCGTCGAGCTCGTGCTGTGCGACGCGACCGTCGCCGCGCGCGCGGCGGAAGAGCAGGTGTGGCGCGAGTTCGAGGATCCCGAGCTGCGCCGTCTCGCCGAGCTGATCGTCACGCGGCGCATGTCGGGCGGGCCGTTCGAGGCCAGCGAGATGCTCGCCGAGCTGCCGCGCGGCATGGCCGAGCGCGTCGCGCGCCGGCTCGCGTCGTCGAGCGAGAGCGAGCTGCGGCGCGCGGGCAACGAGTGGTTCGCGCGCCGCGCGCAGCGCCGCGCGCGCGCCGAGCGTCGCTCGCTGATCGCGCAGCTGCGCGCGGCGGAGCACCGGCGCGACGCCGAGCAGGTCGCGGCGGTGCTCGAGGCGCTGCGACGGCTGCGGGAGACCTCGGACGCGTTCGCCTCGGAGGAGGGCGACACGGACGCGAGCGTTGCGGCCGCGACGGGCGCGGATGTCGCTGGCTCCGACGTCGGTGCGCACGATCCGTACGCGGGTGCGGGCGCGCCGGACGAGCCGTACGTCGGGGCGCCCGGTGCGCCGTACGCACAAGCGCACGAAGACCCGTACGCGGACGCGCCCGACGAACTGTCCCTGGGGATGCACGAAGAGCCGTATGTAGGCGCGCACGAGGCGGACGACCGCCCGGCGCCGCCGCCCCCCGAGGAGCCCTTTGTCCCGCCGCCCGAGCCGTACGATGACGCCGACGACGTCTACGACGAGGACGACCTCGCGTACGATCCCGACGCCGAGCGCTAGCGCGCGGTGGGATGCGGTCGTCGTCCATCGTCCGGCTCGCGTTCGCGTCTCGTCTTGCGGTCGCGTCCGGATTCGGCGAGCGTCGAGCGACGTCCCTGATCGTGACGGGCCCGTAGCTCAGTTGGTCAGAGCGGCCGGCTCATAACCGGTTGGTCCCAGGTTCGAGGCCTGGCGGGCCCATGATCCCTCTCTTTGTTGCTTGACGGTACGCCGAGTCGCGGGCTCGACCGGGGTCGACTCAACCTCCGCGACGCGCCTACAACACGACATGCCGTCCTTGCCGAGCGCCGTCGCCTCGGCGCGGAGCGCTGCGCAGGGAGTGCTCCGCAAGGGCGGTGAGCGCGGCGCGACCGGCGCGATTGGCGGCAGGACTCCGCCGCTGCTGCGGCGGCGCGAAGACGACGCGAAGGTTTTCGCGCAGCAAAGCGGCGCTCACGATCACGCTGCCGCTCTCGACGACGGGCTCGTCGCCTTCGTCGGCGTCCGCGCGCGGCTGCTCGGCATCGCGTCGCGCGTGCTCGGCAGCTCCGCGGAAGCCGACGACGTCGTGCAGGAGGCGTGGCTGCGCTGGCAGGCGACCGATCGACGCGTCGTGCGCGACGCGCCCGCGTTCCTCGTCACGACCACGACCAGGCTGGCGCTCAACGCAGCGTGCTCGGCGCGCGCGCGTCACGAGAGGTCGCTCGTCCGGTGGCTGCCGGAGCCGCCCGACGCGAGCGCCGACCCCGAGCGTGCGCTCGCGCACGGCGAAGCGCTCGACCTCGCGATCTCGCTGCTGCTCGAGAAGCTCGCGCCGGGCGAGCGTGCGGCCTTCGTTCTTCGCCGCGCGTTCGACTACGCGTACGCCGACATCGCCGACCTTCTCGACGTCAGCGAAGCGAACGCCCGGCAGCTCGCGAGCCGGGCGCGCAAGCACCTCGTCGCCGAGCGATGCTGGCCGACGAGCGCGGCGGCGCAGCGACGTCTCCTTGCGGCCTTCGCGGTCGCGGCACACGACGGCGAGCTCGCTGCCCTCGAAACCCTCCTGAGGGCCGACGTCGCCGCCGACGTGCGGTACGCCGCAAAGCCCACGCTCTCGAGGCGCGAAGCGGCGGAGAACCCCGCTTTCGGTGGGTCGGTGGAGGGGGCCGAGCAGTGGCCAAACGCCCGATCGACCCGATCGAGAGAGCGTCCGATGAGCACGCGGACGAACGGTGCTTGCACCCCGAAGCGAGAGTGTTACAGACCCAAGTCCCACCTCAACATGGAGCGCGCGTTTGGAAAGCCTGATTGAGATCCTCGCCAGTCTGCAGGAAATCGATCGGCGGAACCGCGAGCGTGAGCTCGAGCTCGCGGAGCTCGAGCGCCAGTCCTCGGAGCTTCAGGAACGACTCGCCTCCAAGCGTCAGCAGGTGGAGGCCGCCCGCGTCGAGGCGGGCAACACCAACGGCCGTCGCCGTCAGCTCGAAGAGCAGCTCCAGAACGAGGAGCGCAAGATCAAGGAGCGGCGGATGCGTCTCAACCGCATCCGCAACGACAAGGAGCTGATGGTCGCGCAGCGCGAGATCGAGCTCACCAAGGAGGCGAACTCGCGCCTCGAGGAGGAGCTGCTCACGCTGCTCGAGCAGAGCGAGGCGGTCGACGGTGGGCTGCGCGAGGCGGAGGCGGAGCTCAAGGAGCTCGAGGAGCGCATCGCCAAGCACGAGGAGCATGCGCGCGCGCGCATCGCGCAGCTGCGCGCCGAGATCGACGGCGACCGAGGTGTCCGCGATGGGCTCGCGTCGAAGCTCAACGTGTCGGTGCGCAAGCGCTACGAGCAGGTGTTCGCGCGTCGCGGCGGCGTCGCCGTCGTCGAGGTGCGACACGGCATCTGCCTCGGCTGCAACATGCGCGTTCCGCCGCAGCTCTACATCGAGATCCAGAAGCGCCGCGACGTGCACGTCTGCCCGAGCTGTCAGCGCATCCTGTTCACGCGCTCCGAGGCGAACGGCGAAGAGCAGCAGGCGCGCTCCGGTAGCTGATCGGCTTGCGGCACGGCGTCGCCGTGCGCATCTCTGAACGACTTCTGAAGGGGGTCGGACGGTCGATCGGGTTCGCCCGGTAGGAAAGTCCGGACTCCACAGGGCAAGGACGGCCGCCAACCGCGGCCCCGAGCAATCGGGGGAAAGTGCGACAGAAAACGAGTCGGCCGGGCGTGCGGGCAACCGGGTGTCCGGTCACGGTGAAAAGGTGGGGTAAGAGCCCACCGGCCGCGTGCGTGAGCCGCGGCGCTTCGCAAACCCCGTCCGGAGCAAGGCCAAACTGGGGGAGGGTGGCCCGCCCGTCGACCCCGGGTACGGCCGCATCGAGCCCACGAGCAATCGTGCGCCCAGAGGAATGACCGTCGCCCGGTCGATTACGACCGGGGACAGAATCCGGCTTACAGACCCCCTTCAGTCCTTCTTTCGATCGCGCGGCGCTCGCCCGGCAGGACCTGCCGGGCGGCCCGCCCGCGGTCGGCATCCACGTAGCTCGACGTCGTCCCGGCCCGCGTCACCAAGTGCTTGACGCGGGTCCAGTCCCGAGCCGCGCCACACGTCACGCGCCGTGCCGAGTGATGCGTCTCTCGCCGGGCGTCGCACCGCACGCAAATCTTGCGCTTTACGTCCGCGCGCACGCCGCGCCATGTCGCCCGCGGGGCGAAAAAACAGCGAAGAATTGTCCACTCGAAGCGAAATCGCACCTCGGCCCGCACATTCCTCTTGACTCCGTCCGCGAAACGACCGAAACAGCGCGTGGTGGGGAAATGTGGGGAGTGGTGGAGGCTAGGGTCGGTTTTCTGGGGGCGCATCCCGTCCTGAGTGGTCGATGTTCGAAGGTCGGTTCACCAACAGGCTCGACGACAAGGGGCGGGTCGCCCTCCCGGCCAAGTACCGTGAAGCCTTGGCCGCGAGCGGCCAGGACAAGCTGATGATCACCGCGTGGGACATCCAGGGCTCACCGTGCCTCGAGGCGTACGACGCGCGCTCCTGGCACGAGCTCGTGGTGCGGATTCAGTCCAAGGAGGGCGCGTTCGGCGAGGATCGCAGCCTGTTCGAGACCATGTACATCGGCGAGGCGCAGCCCTGTCACCCCGACAAGCAGGGCCGCATCCTCCTGCCGCAGTCGTTGCGCGATCACGCCCAGCTCACCGACGAGGTGGTCTTCGTCGGCGTCCACAACCGCTTCCAGGTGTTCAACCCGATCGAGCGCCAGAAGCTCATGGAGCAGTACCGCATCGCGCTACGCGAGAAGCCGAATCGATTCAATGCTGTTGGTTGACGCGATACCGGGCACGGATCCCGCGAGGGAGGGGTTGGCGATGAACCCTGCTGGCGAGGAGCGTCCGCGCCACGAGCCGGTGATGCTGCACGAGGTCACCGAGCTGCTCGCGCCCGCGGTCGCACGCCCCGGAGCCCGGATCGTCGACGTCACGCTCGGCCTCGGCGGACACTCCGCAGCGCTCCTCGAGCGCGCCGCCGCCGACGCCCGCCTGCTCGGCCTCGATCGCGACGACGACGCGCTCGCGATCGCCGGCGAGCGTCTCGCGCCGTGGGGCGAGCGCGTCGTGCTGCGCCACGCGCGCTTCTCCGAGCTCGCGCAGACGCTCGACGAGCTCGGCTGGGAGCGCGTCGACGCGGTCGTCGCGGACCTCGGGGTCTCCTCGCTGCAGCTCGACGACGCGCAGCGCGGCTTCAGCTTCCAGCGCGAGGGCGAGCTCGACATGCGCATGGACCGCACGCGCGGCGAGAGCGCGGCCGACCTGCTCGCGCGCCTCTCTCAGAGCGAGATCGCCGCGCTGCTGCGCGACCTCGGCGAGGAGCCCGAGGCGAAGCGCATCGCGCGCGCGCTGTGCCGCGCCGAAGGCGGACGTCCGCGGACGACCCAGGAGCTGCGCGCCGCGGTGCTGCGCGCGGTCGGCGGACGCGCGACCCGTCGCCACGACCCGGCGACGCTGACCTTCCAGGCGCTGCGGATCGCGGTGAACGACGAGCTGGGCGAGCTCGAAAACCTGCTCGAGACGCTGCCGCAGCGCCTCGCGCCGGGCGCGCGCGTCGCGTTCCTCGCTTACCACTCGCTCGAGGATCGGATCGTCAAGCAACATCTTCGTCGCTGGTCGGCGCGCTGCGTCTGCCCGCCCGAGCTGCCGGTCTGCCAGTGCGGCGGCAAGGCGCGCGCGATCCGCTTGACGCCTGGCGCGCAGCGGCCGTCGGACGACGAGGTGGCGCGCAACCCGCGCGCTCGGAGCGCTCGGCTGCGCGCGGTGGAGTGGGTCGATGGGCGCTGAAGCAGCACTCGTTCCGCGCACGCCGCGGACCCAGCTGACGGCGCCGGTGGCGGTGCCGCGTCCGGCGCTCGTGCGCACCGCGCGGCGTCCGCACGCGCCGGGCGCCGAGATCGGACGCAGCGCGCGCTCGCGCGCGATGCGGCTCAACCTGGTCGCCGGTGCGGTCGTTCTGCTCGCCGCGCTGCTGCACGCGTGGACCGGGCTCACCGTGAACCGTCTCGGCTACGAGCTGTCGCGCGCGCACGACCTGAACCAGCGCCTCGACCGCCAGCTCAACGAGCTGCGCATCGAGTACAGCGCGATGCTGAAGCCCGACCTGCTCGCCGACGAGGCGCGGCGGCGTCTCGGGCTCGACTGGCCGAAGTCCGGCCAGGTGGTGGAGCTGCCGTGAATCCGGTCGACGAGGCGGGCGCCCCGCGCGAGCGCATCCTCGTCGTCGCCGGCGGGGTCGCGGTGCTGCTGCTGGTGATGGCGCTACGGGTCGCGCACCTGACGATCCTCGAGCGCCCGCAGCTCTCGGCGCGCGCGCAGAGCCAGTACGTCGAGCGCATCCACATGGCGGCGCCGCGCGGCCAGATCCGTGACCGCGAGGGTACGATCTTCGCCGACACGATCGGCATGCCGTCGATCTACGCGAGCCCGCGCTACCACCCGATCCCGCACGAGAAGCGCGACCAGCTCGCCTCGATCCTCGGCATGCCGCGCGCGACGCTCGACCGGAAGCTCGATTCCAAGGCCGGCTTCGTGTGGCTCAAGCGCCACGCGACGCGCGAGCAGGCGGCGCAGGTCGAGCGCCTGAAGCTCGCCGGCGTCGACGCGATCCTCGAGGGACGTCGCGTCTACCCGCTCGGAACGATCGGCTCGCACGTCGTCGGCACGGCGGGCATCGACCTGCGCGGCCTCGAGGGCATCGAGCTGCGCTACGACCGCTGGATGCGCGGCCAGGAGCTCGTCTACCGCGTCGAGCGCGACGGTCGCGGACGCTCGCTGTTCACGCACGGCGTCGCCGCGGAGGAGACCGAAGAGCGCCCGCGCGGCCCGCTCGCGCTCGACACGCGGCTCGAAGCGGGCGCGACGCTCGAGCTGACGATCGACGCGGGTCTGCAGGAGATGGTCGAGCGCGAGCTCGCCGCGGGCGTCGAGGCGGCGAACGCCGACGCCGGCACGGTGGTGATGCTCGACCCGCACACCGGCGCGATCCTCGCCCTCGCGAACTACCCCTGGTACGACCCGAACCGGCCGAGCGAGTTCGGCGCCGACGCGCGCCGCAACCGCGCCGTCACCGACAGCTTCGAGCCCGGCTCGACGCTCAAGGCGGTGCTCGCCGCCGCCGCGATCGAGGAGCGCGCGGTCGACCCGGACGACCGGGTCTACTGCGAGAACGGCAAGTACAAAATCGGGCGGTGGACGATCAACGACCACCATCCGTACGGGCTGCTGACGATTCCCGAGGTGATCCAGTACTCGAGCAACATCGGCGTCAGCAAGATCGCCGAGAAGCTCGGGCGCGAGCGCTACTTCAGCTACCTCGAGCGCTTCGGCTTCGGCCGCCCGACGTCGGTGGATCTGCCGGGCGAGGTGGGCGGCATCGTGCGTCCGGTCGAGCGCTGGGCGCACATCGACCTCGCGACCAGCAGCTTCGGTCAGGGCATCTCGGTGACCGCGATGCAGCTCACGGCCGCCTTCGCCGCGATCGCGAACGGCGGACGGCTCTACCAGCCGTACCTGCTCGAGCGCGCGATCGACGCCAACGGCCGCGTGCTGTTCGAGCGCGACGCGGCGAACGCCGTCGGGCGTCAAGTCATCAGCCCCGAGACCGCGCGCACGATCGGCGCGATGCTCGAGCGCGTGGTCGAGGAGGAGAAGGGTACGGGCAAGAAGGCGCGCGTGCCGGGCGTGCGCGTCGCGGGCAAGACCGGTACGGCCCAGAAGGTCGACTCGCGCACGCGCCGCTACTCGAACGAGCGTCTCGCCTCGTTCATCGGCTACGCGCCGGCCGACGACCCTCTCTTCGTGACGCTGGTGATGATCGACAACCCGAAGGGTGTCCGCTACGGCGGCCTCGTCGCGGCGCCGGTGTTCTCGGCGATCATGTCGCGCGCGCTCGACCGCTTCGGCCGCCGCCCGGCGCCGCTCGCGACGATCATCCCGGCGAGCTTCGGCGCGTCGAACGGCCATGGCGCCGGCAAGAGCGACGCGACGAGCGCGCGCCGCGCCAAGGACGCGAAGGCCGGGCGCGACGCCGAGCGCAGCAAGGAGACGCGCACGCGCCCCGCGTTCGACGGACCGGTCGAGATCACGCCGTCGTTCCTCGGCATGAGCCTGCGCGCGGCGCTGCGCGAAGCGCACCGCATCGGGCTCAAGCTCGACGCGCGCGGCAGCGGCTTCGTCGTCGATCAGGATCCGCCGCCCGGCACGCCGCTCCCGCAGCGCGCCGGACTGTGCGAGGTCGCGAGCACGGGGCGCGAGATGTGCGACGGGCGCGACCGCGTGCTCGTCGTCCTGGAGCCGACGGCATGATGCAGCTCGCGAGCCGCATCGACGAGCCGCGAGGCGGGATGCCGCCGAGCGGCGGCGCGAGCCCGGCGGGCGTCAAGCACGGACGCTCGCTGCGCACGCTGCTCGCGGCGCTCGGCAGCGAGGCGACGCTCGCCCGCGGCGACGGCGGCACGACGATCGAGCAGGTCACCGCGGATTCGCGTCGCGTCGTTCCGGGCTCGCTGTTCGTCGCCGTCCCGGGGACGAAGACGAACGGCCTCGAGTACGTCGGCGACGCCTGCGCGCGCGGTGCCGCGGCGGTCGCGATCGCGCACGACGCCGACGCCAGCACGAGCGACCTCGGCATCGACCCGCGCGTCGCGGTGATCCGCTGCGCCGTGCCTAGCCGCTTCCTCGCGCTCGCCGCGGCGGAGCTCGCGGGACGTCCGAGCGAGCGCTTGACGATGGTCGGCATCACCGGGACGAGCGGCAAGACGACCACGAGCTACCTGCTCGAGTCGATCTTCCGCGCCGCGGGACGCGCGACGGGCGTCGTCGGCACGATCGAGTACCGCTTCCCGGGACACGTCGAGGCGGCGCCGCTCACCACGCCGGATGCGGTCGAGCTGCAGACGCTGCTCGCGCGCATGGTGGACGTCGGCGTGTCGCACGTCGCGATGGAGGTGTCGTCGCACGCGCTCGCGCAGGACCGCGTCGCCGGGGTGTCGTTCGACGTCGGCGTGTTCACCAACTGCTCGCGCGACCACCTCGACTACCACGGCGACCTCGAGGGCTACCTCGCGGCGAAGGCGCGGCTCTTCAAGGAGCTGCTGCCGGCGTCGAGCAAGAAGGACGCGGCCGCCGTGCTGAACGCCGAGGACGCGCGCGTCATGTCGCTCGCAAGCGATCTGCGCGTGCCGATCGTGACCTTCGGCAAGGGCGGCGACGTCTCGTGTCGCCGGCTCGAGGCGGACATGAGCGGGCTCGCGGGCACGCTCGACGTCGCCGGCACGGAGCTCGCGTTCCGCAGCCGCCTGGTCGGCACGCCGCACCTGATGAACATCCTCGCCGCGACCGCGGCCGCGCACCGGCTCGGCATCGCGCACGACGCGATCCGCGCCGGCATCGAGAACCTCGCCGTCGTCCCGGGACGGCTCGAGGCGATCGACATGGGCCAGCCGTTCGCGGTGATCGTCGACTACGCGCACAAGCCGGACGCGCTCGAGCGCTCGCTGACGAGCCTACGGGAGCTCACGCGCGGCCGGCTGATCGTCACCTTCGGCTGCGGCGGCGATCGCGACAAGGGCAAGCGGCCGCTGATGGGGGAGATCGCCGGACGTCTCGCCGACGTGGTGATCGTGACCTCCGACAATCCGAGGACGGAAGATCCGATGGCCATCATTGCGGCCATCGAGGACGGCGTGCGGGCGGCAAACCGCACGCGCGTCGCGCAGCAGGCGCTCGGGCAAACGGGGCACGCGGATGGGTATGTGGTGGTGCCCGAGCGCCGCGCGGCGATTCAGCTTGCGGTGGAGATCGCGCGCGAGGGCGACCTCGTGCTGATCACCGGCAAGGGACACGAGGACTATCAGATCGTTGGGACGACGAAGCACCATCTGGACGATCGCGAGGAGGCGCGGAACGCCCTGCGCGGTCGGGGCTTCGTCGGTCGTGGATGATGTTGGGTGGTGGCGGTGGCTCCCGGACGCACGGTGGGGTGGTAGGGTCGTCGTGGCGTGTGCTTCCGGGGTGGTGGAGGAGGGCCAGGGGCGGCTCGCGACGTTCGGCCGAGCGGTGAGTCGCGCCTGGCCTCTCCACCAGGGGTCTTGCACCACGACGGAACAGGTACGAAAGCGCGATGATGCTCTACCAGCTCCTCTATCCCTTGCACACGACGTACTCGGGCTTCAACGTCTTTCGCTACATCACGTTCCGGACCCTGCTCGCGGGCCTGACGGCGCTCGTGATCTCGTTCTGGCTCGGCCCGGTGCTGATCCAGAAGCTGTCGTCGCTCAAGGTCGGCCAGCCGATCCGTGAGGACGGCCCGCAGCGTCACCTGGCCAAGGCCGGGACGCCGACCATGGGTGGCGTCCTCATCCTGTTCTCGGGGATCCTGGCGACGCTGCTGCTGGCGGACCTGACGAACCCGTACGTCTGGCTGGCGGTGTTCGTCACCGTCGGCTTCGCCGGGATCGGCTTCATCGACGACTACCGCAAGCTGCGCGGACGCAGCTCGCGCGGCCTCTCGGCGCGGGCCAAGTTCTCGCTCCAGCTCGTGCTGGGGCTGCTCGCCGGCATCGCGCTCACCCAGATGCCGGACTTCACCACGACGCTGAACTTCCCCGTCCTGAAGGACGTCCGGCCGGACATCGGCATGTGGTACGTGCCGTTCGCCGCGCTGGTGATCGTCGGCGCGTCGAACGCGGTCAACCTGACCGACGGCCTCGACGGCCTCGCGATCGGCCCGGTCGCGATCGCCGCGGGCACGATCGGGGTGTTCGCCTACGTGGCCGGCAACGCGAAGCTCGCCGAGTACCTGCAGATCGCCTACGTGCCCGGCACGGGCGAGCTGCTGGTGTTCTGCGGCGCGCTGGTCGCGGCGGGGCTCGGCTTCCTCTGGTTCAACGCCTACCCGGCGCAGATGTTCATGGGCGACGTCGGCTCGCTGCCGCTCGGCGCGGCGATCGCGCTGGTCGCGCTCGCCGCGAAGCAGGAGCTGGTGCTGCCGCTCCTCGGCTTCGTCTTCGTCGCCGAGGCGCTGTCGGTGATCTTCCAGGTCGTGTCCTTCAAGCTGCGGCGCAAGCGCATCTTCCGCATGGCGCCGATTCACCATCACTTCGAGCTGCTCGGCTGGCCCGAGCCGCAGATCATCGTCCGCTTCTGGATCATCGCGATCATCTGCGCGCTGCTCGCGCTCGCGACGCTCAAGCTGAGGTAGCCGGTGACGCGCTCCGGGACCGTCGATGCCGCGGCGCTGCGTGGCAAGCAGGTGCTGGTGGTCGGTCTCGGGCGGACGGGTGCGTCGCTCGCACGCCACCTGACGGGTCGCGGCGCGCGCGTGCGCGCGTGTGACCGGCGCGCCGACGCGGCCCTGCCGGACGACGTCGCGGACGTCGAGCTCGTGCGCGGCACGGACGGGCCCGAGCTGCTCGACGGCGTCGACCTCGTCGTGCCGAGCCCCGGGGTGCCGGCGGACTCGGCGCTGCTGCGCGAGGCGTGCCGGCGCGGGGTCCCGTTGTGGAGCGAGATCGAGCTCGCGGCGCGCGAGATCGCCGCGCCGCTGGTCGCGATCACCGGCACCAACGGCAAGAGCACGACGACCTCGCTCGTCGGCGCGATGCTCGAGCGCGCGGGGCGCAAGGTGTTCACCGGCGGCAACCTCGGCACGCCGCTGGTCGACGCCGTGGGCGGCGACTTCGACGTCGTGGTCGCCGAGGTGTCGAGCTTCCAGCTCGAGTGGGTCGAGGCGTTCCGGCCGCGGGTCGCGGCCCTGCTCAACGTCACCGACGACCACCTCGACCGCTACCGCGACCGCCAGCACTACCTCGAGACCAAGGCGCGGATCTTCGCCCGTCAGAGCGCGGACGACGTCGCGGTGCTGAACCGCGACGATGCCGCGGTGGCCGCGCTCGCGCCGTCGCTCCGCTCCTCGGTGCAGACCTTCGGCAGCGCGCCGCCGACGCGCCGAGGCGCCGGCGACGCGAGCCTCGACGGCGACGACGTCGTCGTGGACGAGGCGGGCGCGCCGCTGCGCTTCTCGCTGCGCCGCACGACGCTCGCCGGACAGCACAACCGCGAGAACGTCATGGCGGCGCTGCTCGTCGCGCGCGCGCTCGGCGCGCCGGCGGACGCGCTGCAGGCGGCGCTCGACGAGTTCCGCGGGCTCCGTCACCGGCTCGAGCTCGTGCGCGAGGTCGGCGGCGTCACCTACGTCGACGACTCGAAGGGCACGAACGTCGGCGCGCTGCTGAAATCGCTCGAGGGCTACCGCGACGGCAGCGTCGTGCTGATCGCGGGCGGCCTCGACAAGGGCGGCGACTACGGCGTCGCGCGCCCGCTGCTCGCGCGCAAGCTGCGCCACCTCGTGCTCTACGGCAAGGCGCGGGACTTCCTCGCCGACGTCTGGCGCGGCGTCGCCGAGACGACGGTCCGCGAGCGCTTCGCCGACGCCGTCGCGGCGGCGATCGCGGTCGCGCGCCCGGGCGACGTCGTGCTGCTGTCGCCCGCCTGCGCCAGCATGGACCAGTTCGAGAACTACGCCGCGCGCGGCGACGCGTTCGCGGCCATCGTGGAGTCGATCCCGGACGATGCGCTCGCTCGTTGCTGATTCTCCTCCCTTCGTGCCGGGCGAGAGGCGCCCGGTCGTCCTGCGCAGCCGCCAGGTCGATCTGCTGCTGCTCGGCTCGGTGCTGCTGCTGGTCGGGCTCGGCCTCGTGATGGTGTTCGAGGCGAGCTACTTCATCGGCGCCGAGCGCTTCGGCGATCCCTACGCGCTCATCCGGCGGCAGACGCTGTTCATCCTGCTCGCGTCGTGCGTCGCGTTCGTGATGTCGCGCGTCGATCCGCTGCTGCTGCGACGGTTCGCGTACCCCGTGCTGTTCGCGACGCTGTTCCTGCTGCTGCTCGTCCTCGTGCCGGGCATCGGTCAGGTGCGCGGCGGCGCGCGCCGCTGGATCTCGCTCGGGCTGTTCTCGTTCGAGCCGTCGGAGCTGATGAAGCCGGTCTTCGTGCTCTACCTCGCGCACTCGCTGACCAAGAAGCAGGACCGCATCCACAGCTTCGTGCGCGGCGTGCTGCCGCACCTCGTCATGCTGCTCGCGCCCGTGCTGCTGCTGCTCGCGCAGCCCGACTTCGGCGCCTCGGCCGTGCTCGCGCTGGTGACGGTCGCGATGCTGTTCGCGGGCGGGGCGCGCCTCGTGCACCTCGCGGCGCTCGCGCTCGCGGGACTGCCGCCCGCGCTCGCGCTGATCTGGACGTCGCCCTACCGCTGGGAGCGCGTCACCGCGTTCCTCGACCCGTGGCGCGACCCGCTCGGCAACGGCTTCCAGCTCGTGCAGTCGTTCCTCGCCTTCGGCAGCGGCGGCGTCCTCGGCGTCGGCCTCGGCAACGGCAAGCAGAAGATGTTCTACCTGCCCGAGGGCCACACGGACTTCATCTTCTCGTTGATCGGCGAGGGGCTCGGGCTGGTCGGCGCCTGCCTCGTGCTGCTGTGCTTCGGCGTCTTCGCGATGCGCGGCTTCCGCGTCGCGACGCGCTCGCGCGACTGCTTCACGCGGCTGCTCGCCTTCGGGCTCACCTTCCTGATCGTCGGACAGGCGCTGCTCAACGTCGCGGTCGCGGTCGGTCTGATGCCGACCAAGGGCATGCCGCTGCCGCTCGTCAGCTACGGCGGCTCGGCGATGCTCACCGCTGGGCTCATGATCGGCGTGCTGCTCGGCCTGTCGCGCGAGGCGCGCTGACGCGATGGGGAGCCGGGATGAGCGGCGGCGCAGCAGCGGCGGATCGGGTGGCGGCCGATGCTGCGCGTTCTGATCGCCGGCGGCGGCACCGGCGGGCACCTCTTCCCGGGGATCGCGGTCGCGCAGGAGCTCGTGCGCCGTACGGGCGCCGAGGTCCGCTTCGTCGGCAGCACGCACGGCATCGAGCGCACGGCGGTGCCGCGTGCCGGCTTCGAGGTCGAGCTGCTGCAGATCCGCGGCCTGCGCCGCGAGGGTCTGGCTGGCGTCGCGCGCGCTCTCTGGCAGATCCCGGCGAGCTGCGTCGCGGCGCTGCGGCTCTTGCGCCGCTTCCGGCCGCACCTGGTGATCGGCGTCGGCGGCTACGCGTCGTTTCCGGCGGTGGTCGCGGCCTGGCTCACGCGCGTGCCGATCGTGCTCCTCGAGCAGAACGCGAGCCCGGGGGCGGCGACCCGCGCGCTGACGCCGCTCGCGCGCCGGGTGTGCGTCAGCTTCCCGCAGACGAAGGAGGCGCTCGGGGCGCGCGCCGTGCTGACCGGCAACCCGGTGCGCAGCGTCGCGGCGCCGTCGGGCACAGCGGCGGACGTGACGGCGCCGGACGGCGCGGCGGGGGAGGGCGCGACGCGCGAGCGGCCGGTGCTCGGCGACCCGCCGCGCATCCTGGTGTTCGGCGGCAGCGCGGGGGCGCGTCGGCTGAACGAGGTCGTGCCGGAAGCGCTCGCGAGGATCGGCCGGCCGCTCGCGATCACGCACCAGACCGGCGCCGCCGACCGCGACAAGGTCGCGGAAGCGTACCGTCGGCTCGGTCTCGACGCCGACGTGCACGCCTTCATCGACGACATGATCGCGCAGTACCGCCGCGCCGATCTCGTCATCTGCCGCGCCGGTGCGACGACCATCGCCGAGCTGACGGCGCTCGGCGTCGCGGCGATCCTCGTGCCGTTTCCGTTCGCGGCGGGCGACCACCAGCGGCTCAACGGGCAGGCGCTGGTCGACGCGCAGGCGGCGTGGATGATCCTCGATCGCGAGCTCACCCCCGAGCGGCTCGCGGAGACGGTGCGCGCGGCGCTCGCCGATCCCGAAGCTCTCGGCGCGATGCGCGCGCGAGCGCGTGCGCTCGGCCATCCGGATGCGACGAGCCGCGTGGTCGACGAATGCCTCGCGCTCGTCGAGCCGCAGACAGACCAAGAAAATGCGCGTAACCGAGGCCGAGCAGATGCACGGCGGCCCTGAGCCCGCTACAACGGCTCGCCAGATGCGGTCGGGTCACCACATCCACTTCGTCGGCATCGGCGGCATCGGCATGAGCGGCATCGCCGAGGTGCTCTTGACGCTCGGCTACACCGTGAGCGGCTCCGATCTCGCGCCGAGCGACTCGACGCAGCGCCTCGAGAAGCTCGGCGCGCGCATCTCGTACGGCCACGACCCCGAGCACGTGACGCCCGGCACGGACGTCGTGGTGATCTCGTCGGCCGTCAAGTTCTCGAATCCGGAAGTGGTGCGCGCGCGCGACCTCCGCATCCCGGTGATCCCGCGCGCCGAGATGCTCGCCGAGCTGATGCGGATGAAGAGCGGGCTCGCGGTCGCGGGCACGCACGGCAAGACCACGACGACCTCGATCCTCGGCGCGATCCTGTCGGAGGCCGGGCTCGACCCGACGGTGGTGATCGGCGGCAAGGTGCTCTCGCTCGGCACCAACGCGCGCCTCGGGCTCGGCGAGTACATGGTGGTCGAGGCGGACGAGAGCGACGGGACGTTCCTGCTGCTGTCGCCGACGATCGCAGTGGTGACCAACATCGACCCCGAGCACCTCGACCACTACGGCAGCGTCGAGCGCGCGGCGGACGCGTTCCTCGAGTTCGTCAACCGCGTGCCGTTCTACGGGCTCGCCGTGCTGTGCATCGACAGCCCGCGCGTGCGGGCGCTGCTGCCGCGCGTGCGCAAGCGCTTCGTCACCTACGGTCTCTCATCCGACGCCGAGATCAGCGCGCGCGAGCTGGTGGTCGAGGGCTTCTCGACGCGCTTCGTGGTGACGCGCGCCGGGCAGGATCTCGGTGCGGTGCGCATCAACATGCCGGGGCGGCACGTCGCGCAGAACGTGCTCGCGACGATCGCCGCGGCGCTCGAGGTCGGCGTCGACTTCGCGACCTGCGCGCGCGCGCTCGAGCAGTTCAGCGGCATCCACCGCCGCTTCGAGGTGCGCGGCACGGCGGGCGGCGTCACCGTGATCGACGACTACGGGCACCATCCCGAGGAGATCCGCGTCACGCTGCGCGCGGCGCGCGAGGGGCTGGCGCGTCGTCTGGTGGTCGCCTTCCAGCCGCATCGCTTCACGCGCACGCGCGACCTGTTCGACGAGTTTCTCGCCGCCTTCGACGACGCCGACACGCTCTTCCTGATGGACATCTACGCGGCCGGCGAGGACCCGATCGACGGCGTCAGCGGCGCCGCGCTCGCGCAGGCGATGAAGGCGCGCGGCCACGCCGACGTTCGCTTCGTGCCGGCGCGCGAGGAGCTTCCCGAGCGGATCGCCGCCGAGGCGCGTCCGGGCGACGTCGTGCTGATGCTCGGCGCCGGCGACATCGTCAAGCTCGGCGACGACGTGCTCGCGGCGCTCGGCGCGCGCGAGGCGGCGCCGAACGTACGGGTGGTGAAGTGAGCGGCGTGGGAGTCGTCGGAGCGGAGGACGGGCGGTGAGCGCGCTCGCCGAGACCATCGACCTCGACGCGCCGCCGTTCGGACCGGGCTGCGTCGTGCGCCGCAACGAGCCGCTCGCGCGCCACACCTCGATGCGCGTCGGCGGTCCGGCGGATCTGTTCTGCGAGGTCGAGACCGAGGATGCGCTCGCGGAGCTGCTGCGCTGGGCGTCGGCGCGCGACGTGCCGGTGTTCATGCTCGGCGGCGGCACGAACCTGGTGGTCGCCGACGCCGGCGTGCGCGGCCTCACCATCAAGCTCGGCCGCTCGTTCGCGCGCATCGAGTGGGTCGAGGAGCGCGACGTCGCGCGCGTCGTCGCCGGCGCGTCGGCGAACTTCAAGCGGCTCGTCCTCGAGGTCACCGAGCGCGGCTACAGCGGCCTCGAGTTCGGCGAAGGCATCCCGGGCACGGTCGGCGGCGGCGTGCTGATGAACGCGGGCGCCTTCGGCGGCGAGATCGCGAACGTGGTCGAGGCGCTGCGCGGCGTGAGCCGCACGGGCGAGCGTCGCCGGCTGCTGCGCGACGAGCTCGCGTTCGCCTACCGCAGGCTCGATCTGCCGCCGGGCTTCGTCGTGACGGCGCTCGAGATGCGTCTCGTGCGCGACGATCCGCAGGCGATCGCGCAGCGCATCGCGGACGCGAAGAGAAAGCGCGGACGCCGCCAGCCGCTCGGACTGCCCAACGCGGGCTCGATCTTCAAGAACCCGCCGGGCGACTTCGCCGGACGTCTGATCGAGCTCTGCGGGCTCAAGGGCAAGCGCGTGGGCGGCGCGCAGGTGTCGCCGCAGCACGCGAACTTCATCGTCAACACCGGCGGCGCGCGCGCGGCGGACGTCCGCGCGCTGATGGACGAGATCCGCGACGTGGTGGCGCAGCGCTGCGGCGTCCTCCTCGAGCCGGAGGTGCGCCTGGTGGGCGAGTGGTGAGCGCAGCGAGGGTGGGGGAGCGGTGAGCGAGCGCGGAAGGTATCGCGGCAAGCGGGTCGGCGTGCTGTCGGGCGGACTGTCCTCGGAGCGCGAGATCTCCGAGCGCAGCGCGCGCGCGGTCGCCGCGGCGCTGCGCTCGGCGGGCTACGACGTGCGCGAGATCTCGGTCGGCCGCGACATCGCCCGCGTGCTCGCCGAGGAGCGCATCGAGGTCGCATTCAACGCGCTGCACGGACGCTACGGCGAGGACGGCTGCATCCAGGGTCTCCTCGAGGTGATGGGCATCCCGTACACCGGCGCCGGCGTGCTCGGCAGCGCGATCTCGATGGACAAGTGGCTCGCGAAGCAGATCCTGCTCGCCGCCGGCGTGCCGACGCCGGTCGGGACGCTGGTCGGTCCGGGGCGCGAGACGTGCGAGCTGCCGTGTCCGCTGCCGGTGGTGGTCAAGCCGCGCGGCGAAGGATCGAGCAACGGCGTGTCGATCGTGCGCGATCCGGCGGCGCTCGAGGGCGCGATCGCGCTCGCGCACAGCTACGACCCGGACGCGCTCGTCGAGCAGTACATCGCGGGACGCGAGGTCACGGTCGCAGTCCTCGACGGCGAGGCGCTGGCCGCGATGGAGGTCGTGCCGCTCGGCGACGAGCTGCACACCTACGACGTCAAGTATACGCCGGGACGCGAGCGCTTCGTGCTGCCGGCGCCGCTCGGCGAGCACTACGAGCGCGCGCTCGAGATCGCGGCCGCGACCCACCGGGCGCTGCTCGCGGGCCCGTACAGCCGCGTCGACCTGCGGGTGCGCGACGACGGCGCGATGTTCGTCCTCGAGTGCAACACGCTGCCGGGGCTGCACGAGCTCGGCTGGTTCCCGGCGATGGCGCGTCACGCGGGCATCGAGTTCCCGGCGCTGATCGAGCGTCTGCTCGATCTTGCGTCCTTGCACGTTCGCGAGACGCGGCTCGGCCAGGGGGTGGTGGCATGAGGTGGCCGTCGACATGGCGAACGACGTCACGCCGCGCCGCGGCACGGCTGCGCCGCCCGCGGGTTCCCCTCGGCGGATGGCGACGTTGGCCGATACGAAACGTCGTTTTTTTCCTTCTAGCCGGCGGATTCTGCTTTACACTCGGCCCGCTGATGCGCTACTGCATGGAACATCGTTATTTCGCCGTGCGGGCGATCGACATCGAGGGACTCGAACGACTCGATGCGTCAACGGTGCGGTCGTGGTTGGGAATGGTGGAGGGGGGAAGCATCTGGCAGGCCTCGCCTCAGGTGCTCGAGGCCAGGCTTGAAGCGCAGGCGGCGATCGCCGACGCCGAGGTGTGGCGGCTGTGGCCGGATCGCCTGCGGGTCGTCGTTCGCGAGCGTCGGCCGCGCGCGATCCTGCGCACCGACGGCGGGATGTTTTTGCTTGACCAGTCCGGCGTCGTCATCGACGCGGCGGACGGCTTCGCCGGGGAGCTGCCGATCGTGAGCGTCGACGCCGAGCGCTGGCGCGCGGCCTACCCGGAGCGCGCGCAGCCCGAGCTGCCGCTGCCGCGCGAGCTGCGCGAGGCGGTGCGGGTCGCGCACTTGTTCGAGAGCGGGTACGCGGGGATCCGCGTCTCCGAGGTCGCGCTCGAGCCACGGGTGGCGGGCATCGGGCGCGACGAGCGTCCGCAGATCGTCGCGTTCAGCGAGGACGGCCGCCTCGCGATGCACCTCGGCTGGGGCGCCTGGCGCGACAAGCTGTCGTCGCTGCGGCGCGTGCTCGCGCACGCGTCGGCGTCGCTGTCCGGCGTGGTCGGCGCGGAGGCTTCGGAGGAGGTGGCCCTCGGTCGACTCGCGGGCAGCGTCGACGTCAGCGATCCGCGCTCGGTGGTGGCACGCTGGACCTCGACCACTTCACAGCAGGAGATGATCTAGAGCGATGGCGCGCAAGCAGGCGATCCACGTCGGACTCGACATCGGTACGCACAAGACGTCCGTCTTGGTCGCGGCCATGCACGACGACGGCCCGCACGTGATCGGACTCGGCACCGCGCCTTCGCAGGGGCTCAAGCGCGGCGTCGTGGTCAACATCGACTCGACGGTGCACGCGATCCAGCGCGCCGTGCGCGAGGCCGAGATCATGGCCGACTGCGAGATCCACAGCGTCGTGGTGAGCGCGAGCGGCAGCCACATCCGCGGCTTCAACAGCCACGGCATGGTGGCGATCAAGAGCGGCGAGGTGAACGCCCACGACGTCGAGGCGGTGCTCGACGCCGCGCGCGCGGTGGCGCTGCCGATGGATCGGCAGATCCTGCACGTTCTGCCGCAGGAGTACATCATCG
Source organism: Candidatus Binatia bacterium (assembly GCA_036563615.1). Lineage (NCBI taxonomy): Bacteria > Candidatus Binatota > Binatia (SeqCode) > Binatia bacterium. The sequence goes on along the minus strand of DATCMB010000004.1, from coordinate 396,114 downwards.
ACGACCAGGACGGCATCAAGCAGCCGCAGGGCATGTCCGGCGTGCGGCTCGAGGCGCGCGTCCACGTGCTGACCGCGGCGAGCGCCGCGGTGCAGAACGTCATCAAGTGCTGCGAGCGCAGCGGTCTCGAGGTGTCGCAGGTCGTGCTCGCGCCGCTCGCGTCGGCGCAGGCGGTGCTGACCGAGGAGGAGCGCGAGCTCGGCGTCGCGATGATCGACATCGGCGGCGGCACGACCGACCTGGTCGTCTACCAGGGCGGCGCAGTGCGCCACACCGCGGTGCTCGGTCTCGGCGGCAGCCACCTGACCAACGACATCGCGGCCGGGCTGCGCACGCCGCCGCAGGAGGCGGAGAAGCTCAAGCAGCGCTTCGGCTCGGCGCTCGCGAGCACGGTCGCGGACGACGACATGATCGAGGTGCCGAGCGTCGGCGGACGCGGGCCGCGCGTGCTGGCGCGCCAGATCCTCGCCCAGATCATCGAGCCGCGCGTCGAGGAGATCCTGACGCTCGTCTCGCAGGAGGCGGTGCGCGCCGGCGTCGACGGCATGATGGCCTCGGGCGTGGTCCTGACCGGCGGCACGGCGAGCCTCGACGGCATCACCGGTCTCGCGGAGCGCGTGTTCCACGCGCCGGTGCGCATCGGCGCGCCGATCCAGAGCGGCGGCGGTCTCGGCGACATCGTGAGCGGTCCGGCGTACTCGACCGGCGTCGGCTTGCTGCTCGGCGTCGGTGCGCCGGGTCTCGAGGTCGCGCCCGCGCAGAGCAACGGCGCGCAGGGCGCGTTCTCGAAGGTGAAGCAGCGGATGGGAGACTGGCTGCGCGACTTCTTTTGAGCTCGAGCGAATTCTTGCAATACGCTAGGGAGTCGCGCGAAACGAATCGGCGACAGGAAACGGCGACAGCAGACGAGGCGAAAGGCGAGCGAGTGACGAAGCCCATCGAACGAGCGCGGAGCGGCGGCGAGGCGGCCGGGCGCGCACGGCTCGGGGGCAAGAGTCAATTGGAGGTTGGCTGATGATCGAGCTGACGGGTGGGGAGCAGGCGGGCGCGCGGATCAAGGTCGTCGGGGTCGGAGGTGGCGGCGGCAATGCCGTCAACACGATGATCCAGGCGGGCATGCCGGGAGTCGATTTCATCGCTGCCAACACCGACGCTCAGGCGCTGGCCGCGAATCTCGCGACGGTGAAGGTGCAGCTCGGCTCCAGCCTGACCAAGGGGCTCGGCGCGGGCGCCAATCCCGCCGTGGGACGCGAGGCCGCCTGCCAGGACGTCGAGTACCTGCGCGACCTGCTCGCAGGCGCCGACATGGTGTTCGTGACCGCCGGCATGGGCGGCGGCACCGGCACCGGCGGCGCGCCGGTGATCGCGCAGATCGCCAAGGAGCTCGGCGCGCTGACGGTCGGCGTGGTGACCAAGCCCTTCCTCTTCGAGGGCAAGCGCCGCATGCGCCAGGCGGAAGAGGGCATCAAGGAGCTCAAGAAGAGCGTCGACACGCTCATCACCATCCCGAACCAGCGCCTGCTCTCGGTCTCCGGTCGCAACATGCCGATCATGGAGACCTTCAAGAAGGCGGACGACGTGCTGCTGCAGGCGGTGCGCGGCATCTCCGACCTGATCACGGTGCACGGCCTGATCAACCTCGACTTCGCCGACGTCCGCACGATCATGAGCGAGATGGGCATGGCGATGATGGGCGCGGCGCTCGCCGAGGGCGAGAACCGCGCGGTCGAGGCGGCGCAGCGCGCGATCTCGTCGCCGCTGCTCGACGACCTCTCGATCCAGGGCGCGCGCGGCGTGCTGATCAACATCACCGGCGGCCCCGACCTGACGCTGCACGAGGTCAACGAGGCCGCGACGCTGATCCAGGAAGAGGCCGACGACGACGCCAACATCATCTTCGGCGCGGTGATCGACGAGACGATGGGCGACAAGCTGCGCATCACCGTGATCGCGACCGGCTTCGGCGATCGTGAGCCGGAGCGCGCGGCGCAGCCGGCAGCGGAGCCGTTCGTGGCCCGTCCCGCGGCGCCGGCGCAGCCCGAGATGCGCCGCCCGATCTCGCCGACGCCGATCTCGTCGGTGGCGCAGCCGCGCTCGTACCGCGAGCCGGTGCGCGACTCGGGTCCGCGCCGCGTCGTCAAGATGGGCCTGATCGTCGACGACGGCGAGAACCCGGTCTGGCACCGCCGCCGCGGCGACGAGCCGGACGACCCGACCGCCCGCGGCGGCAGCATCGTCGAGGACGAGTCGGAGTACGACGTCCCGACGTTCCTGCGGAAGCAGGCGGATTGATCGAGCCCGGGGGAGCGTAGAGCTCCCCCGGAGCGTTGTTGTCGCCCCGTCGGGCGCCGGCTACCCTTCAGCGGATGCCGCGCGCCCAAGATGACCGCGATCGCGAGCGCCTCGCGAGCGAGGTCCACGTCGGCGCTCGTCCGCCGCGCGCGTCCGACCTCTCGATCTGCCTCGCCTACGCCAACACCTACCCGGTGGGCATGGCGAACCTCGGCTTCCAGGCGATCTACGGCATCCTCGCGCGCGCCGGCGTCGCCGTGGAGCGCGCCTTCCTGCCCGACGAGCCGCCCTACGACCGCGTGCGCTCGCTCGAGAGCGGGCGTCCGCTGTCGTCGTTCGACGTGCTCGCGTTCTCGATCTCGTTCGAGACCGACTACGTCCATCTGCTCGACATGCTGGCCGGCGCGGGGCTGCCGCTGTACCGCGAGCAGCGCTCGGCGCGCGATCCGCTGGTCGTCGTCGGCGGACCGGCGACGTTTCTGAATCCCGAGCCGATCGCCGAGTTCGTCGACCTCTTCCTGATCGGCGAGGGCGAGGAGATGGTGCCCGAGTGGCTCGCGGCGCTGCGCGCGGCCGGTCGCGGCGCGTCCCGCGACGAGTTGCTCGCCGCCTCGGCCGAGGTCGAGGGCGCGTACCTGCCGGGCTCGTGGGGCGGGTTCGCGAGCGACGACCCGCGTCCCGCGCCCCGCGTGCGACGCCGCTACGTCGCGCGCCTCGACGACGCGCCGACGCGCTCGCAGATCCTCTCGCCCGAGGCGGTGTTCGGCGACATGTTCCTGGTCGAGGCGAGCCGCGGCTGCGAGTGGGGCTGCCGCTTCTGCGCGGCGGGCTTCATGTACCGTCCCGTGCGCCACCGCAGCGTGCGCGCGCTGCGCGACGACGTGCTCGCCGATGCGCTCGAGCACCGCAAGACGATCGGCCTCGTCGGCGCCGAGATGGCGAGCCATCCGGGCATCGCGACGCTCTGCCGCGAGATCGCCGAGCGCGGCGGACGCGCGTCGCCGTCGTCGCTCAAGGCCGACATGATCACCCCCGAGCTCGCGGCGGCGCTCGGCAACGGCTCGACCCGCTCGGTGACGATCGCGCCCGAGGCCGGCTCCGAGCGCATGCGGCGCGTGATCAACAAGAATTTGAGCGAGACCGAGATCCTGCGCGCCGCGGAGCTGCTCGCGGGCGGCGGCGTCGCCGGGCTCAAGCTGTACGCGATGATCGGGCTTCCGACCGAGACCGACGACGACGTGCTCGCGATCGCGGAGCTCGCGGCGAAGATCCACGAGCGGCTGCGCTCGCGGCTCGCGCGCGGCGTCGGACGCATCACGCTGTCGATCAACCCGTTCGTGCCGAAGCCGTGGACGCCCCTGCAGTGGGAGCCGATGGCGGACCGCCGCACGCTGAAGGAGCGCACGCGGCTCCTGCGTCGCGCCGTCGAGCGCATCCCGAACGCGACGCTCGACGTCGAGTCGTCGCGCGACGCCTACTGGCAGACGCTGCTGTCGCGCGGCGACCGGCGGGTGGCGTCGCTGCTCGTCGCCGTGCACGAGAACGGGGGCGCCTTCTGGCCGGTCGTGCAGCGCGCGGTGCGCGACGGCGGCCTCGGTGCGTGCCCGTCGCCGGACGTCTTCGTCCACCGGCGCTACGCGCCCGACGAGATCCTGCCCTGGGACTTCATCGACCACGGCGTCGACAAGCGCTACCTGCTCGCCGAGTGGCGCAAGGCGCTGCTCGAGCGGCAGACGCCGCCGTGCGACGTCGCGACCTGCCACAGCTGCAGCGCGTGCTGACGGGTTCTCTCCCATGGTGATCGCCACCGGCGTCGACCTCGCCGAGATCGACCGCATCGAGCGCGCGCTCGCCGCCCGCCACGGCGCGCGTCTGCGCGATCGCGTCTTCACGCCGGGCGAGCAGCGCTACTGCGAGTCGCGCGGCCGCGGCCGCGCGCAGAGCTACGCGGCGCGCTTCGCGGCCAAGGAGGCGGTGATGAAGGCGCTCGGCGTCGGCTGGGGACGGCACGCCGCGTGGCACGAGATCGAGGTCGTGCGCGAGCGTGGCGGGCCGCCGCGCATCGAGCTGTCGGGCTCGGCCGCGGCGACGGCGCGGCGCCTCGGCATCGTCCGGCTGTCGCTGTCGCTGACCCACGCGGCGAACCTCGCGATGGCCTTCGTCGTCGCCGAGGGCGAGGAGCCGCGCTGACGGTCAGGTCGCGGGGGGCTGCTCGCGGCTCTCCTGGCGCTCGTTCGCGACCAGCAGGGCGAGCGCGATGGCGGCGCCGCCGAGAAAGCCCGCCGCGCTCCAGGCGACGCCGCTGCGCCGGTTCTTGGTCGCGAAGATCCAGCACAGCACGGCGTAGGTGACGTGCATGGCGACCGCCGTGACCACCGTGGTGGTGGGGTCGAGGTACGGCGCCACGAAGCGCAGCCCGCTCAGGATGCCGAGGACGTCCGCGAGCTGATCCACCTTGACCGCCTCACGGGGCGAACTGTAGTGCAACGACGGCCTCCGATCGAGCGCAGCGCGACGCGCGCCCGCAGAAAGGACCATCATCGATGGCGGAACGAAAGCAGCCCGAGTCGCTTTGGCAGCGCATTGTCGGCGCCGGTGAGGAGCGGCTCGGCCAGTTCGCCGAGGAGATCCTGCAGAACCCGCACGTCACCGACGCGCTCGCGGCGGCGCTGCGCCGCGCGGCGCGCACGAAGGGGCAGGTGGACAAGAACATGCAGCTGCTGCTGTCGGCGCTGAACCTCCCGACCAAGAACGATCTGACCAAGCTCACGAGCAAGATCGAGGCGCTGCAGGGCAGCCTCGTCAACATCAACATCAAGCTCGATCGGCTTCTGGCCGAGCGCCAGCAGCAGGCGGCGGCGGAGCGTCCGGCGCCGCAGCGCGCCCCGCGCATGCCGCGCGCCCGCAAGCCCGCCGGCGAGGACGACGCCGCGCAGGGCTGAGCGCGCGCTCACGACCTCGCGACGCGCGCCGCTCGGCGCCGGTCGCACCACGACGTTGCTCGCGCCGCCGGCGCCGTCTCGCCCTGCGGCGCCCGCTCACGCCGCCGACGTCGAGCGCGGCCCCGCGACCCCGAGCGCGCGGGCGAGCGCGACGATCCCCTCGAGCGTCGTCGGCGCGGGGGACAGCGCGGGCAGCAGCACCCAGACGCGCTCCTCGTCGCGTGGCGCCGCCTTGCCGCCGGGCAGCGTCGCGAGCCCTTCGCGCAGCCGCTCGATGACCTCCTGCTGCGCCGCGCGCAGCGTGGCGAGGTCGCGCGCGCAGGCGACCAGGTTGCGCGCCAGGTGCGACGGCCAGCGCGCCGTCTTGGGCGGTGTCGCGCCTTCGCTCGTCGGCGGACGCGCGTCGATGCCGTGCGCGCTGCGCGGCGTCGCGACGCCGTCCTGCAGGACGCGGTTCACGATGACGGCGTCGATCGACACGCCCGCGCGGTGCACCTCGGTGGCGAAGTTCAGGATGTCCGTCGTCGCGTGCGGGTCGGGCGCGGCGAGCAGCACGTAGCGCGTGTCGGCCGCGCGCAGCAGGTCGCGGATCGCCTGCGCGCGCTTCTTGAACTCCGGCGACACGACGCTGAAGTCGGTCGCGAGCGTCGAGATGTCGCGCAGCAGCGACAGGCCGGTCATCCGCTCGAGCCCGGCGAGCACCGCGGACAGCAGCGAGCGCGCGAGCCGCGACGACGCGGCGCCGAGGATCCGCACCGGCTCGCCCAGGTACTCGAGCGCGCGCGAGTCGAGCAGCGCGAGGATGCGCTCGGGGGCGTCGAACAGCTCGAGCGCGTGGCTCGCGGGCGGCGTGTCGACGACCACGAGGTCGAAGTCCTCGTCGCGCACGATGTCGAGCAGCTGCTCGAGCGCCATGTACGCGTCCGAGCCGGCGAACGCGCCGGCGACGTTGCGGTAGACCGGGTTCGCGAGCACGCGCTCGGCGAGCGCCGGGCTCGGCGACAGGCGGCGGACGAGGCCGTCGAAGAGACCCTTCGCGTCGAGCAGGATCGCGTCGAGCGTGCCGGTCGCGCCCTCGGGCAGCGGCACGCGGTGCAGCCGTCCCGGGTCGCGCGGCAGCTCGAGCGCGTCCTTGAGGCGTGCGGCGGGATCGACGGTCAGGACCGCGACGCGCTTTCCCGCGAGCGCCGCCGCGACCGCGATCGCGGCCGCGCTGGTGGTCTTGCCGACGCCGCCCGGGCCCAGGCAGACGACGACACGGGATCCGTGCACCAGGTCGGACAGGCCGCGCTCGGCCGTGGCGGTGGTCGCTCGCTCCATCGTCGCCTTCAGTCGAGCGCCGGGGCCGCGGCTTCGGCGATCGGGTCGAGGTCGTCCCAGATCATGCCGCGCGCGAAGACGAACGGCAGCTCGAGCGGTCGCGCGCGCGTCTTCTCGCGCAGCGCCTTGCCGTGCTCGAGCGCCGCGCGGCGACGCTCGATGAAGTAGCGTCCCGCGGCGAGCAGCTCCGGGTCGACGGTGTGGCCGGCGTCGGCGTCGGCGAGCAGCGCTTCCTCGGTGCGCGAGAAGCGGCGCGGAAAGACGGCGTTGAGCAGCGGCCTTCCGACCGGGATCGCGAGGCCGTCACGCAAGGATTCGTAAAGCTCGACCGCCTCGGCGACCGCCCAGTCCTCCGGGATCGCGACCACCAGCGCCCGCGTGAGCTCCGGATCGCCGAGCCAGCGCGAGATCCGCCGCAGCACCTCGCCGAGCGGACCGACGGTCGCGAGCCCGGACAGCGTACGCGGCGTCGCGAGCAGCGGCACCGAGTGCCCGCTCGCCGGCGCGTCGAGCACCACGACGTCCCAGCGGGCGCGGCCACGGAAATCGCGCTCCTCGAGCCACGCGACGATCTGCGCGAGCAGCGCGGCCTCGATGATGCCGGGCACGGCCGCGGCGATGATGCGGAAGGTCTCGCTCGACAGGAGCCGGCGCGACAGCAGCCGCAGCGGCATCAGACGGTGCACGAGCTCCTCGAGCGCGCGGCCCTCGTCGAGCGCGACCGCCGAGAGCCCGTCCGCGATCACGCGCGGCTCGGCGCCGAGCGCGTTCACCCCGAGCACGCTCGCGAGGCGGCCCGGTGTGGCGACCTCGACGAGCAGCGCGCGCCGGCGTGCCGCCACCGCGGCGCGGGCGACCCCGGCCGCGACGGTCGTCTTGCCCACGCCCCCCTTTCCGGTGACGATCACCAGCCGCGGAGCCGCCATCGCCCCCGGGACGTAATCGAGCCCCGCCGGGCGGTCAATCGACCCAGCGTTCTCGACAGGCGCCGGAGAAAGCCGATACAGCGGAGCCATGGTGATGATCGGCATCCGCTACGACCTGCGCGTCCCCCCGTTCAGCACGGCGACGCACGCCGAGCAGTACGCGGCTTGCCTCGACCAGTGCGCGTGGGCCGATCGCAACGGGCTCGACGTCGTCGTGCTCTCCGAGCACCACGGCGTCGACGACGGCTACATGTCGTCGCCGGTGACGCTCGCGGCCGCGATCGGCGGACGCACGCAGCGGATCCCGATCAACATCGCGGCCGTGCTGGTGCCGCTGCACGACCCGATCCGGCTCGCCGAGCAGCTCGCGACCGCGTCGCTCGCGACCGGCGGACGGGTGAGCCTCGTCGCGGGCCTCGGCTACCGCGCCGAGGAGTTCGAGATGGCCGGCGTCGACCGCAAGCGACGCGGCCGGCTTCTCGAGGAGTACGTGGAGGTGATGCGCCGCGCCTGGACCGGCGAGCCGTTCGAATGGCGCGGGCGGATGGTGCGCGTCACGCCGAAGCCGGCGTCGCCGCCGCTCATCATGATCGGCGGCTCGACCGAGAAGGCGGCGCGCCGGGCGGCGCGGCTCGGCTGCGGCTTCTTCCCGTCGATCGGCGATCCGAAGCTCAAGGAGATCTACGAGGAGGAGTGCCGCGCGGTCGGCTTCGCGGGCGGCTTCGTGAGCCTGCCGGGCGGTCCGGGCTTCGTGCACGTCAGCGAGGATCCCGAGCGCGACTGGGCGCGGATCGGCGAGCACGCGCTCTACGACGCGCGCACCTACGCCGCCTGGCAGACGCCCGACCAGCGCTCGCAGGTGCACGTCAGCGGGCAGACGGTCGAGGAGGTGCGCGCGAGCGGCGTCTACCAGATCCTCACGCCCGACCAGTGCGTCGAGCTCGCGCAGCGCCAGGGCCGGATCATCCTGCACCCCTTGATGGGCGGCATCCCGGCGAAGCTCGGCTGGGAGAGCCTCGAGCTCTTCGAGAAGAAGGTCCTGCCGCGTCTGCGGCCCTCCTGACGCGACACGTTTCCCAGCGAGCGTCGTCGTGGCACTTTCCGCCGCATGAACTACGATCTGTCCCCGCGCGAGCGCGCCTGGCGTGACGAGGTGCGCGCCTTCATCGCCGAGCACGTCGACGAGGAGCTCGCGCGCGAGACGCGCGAGCTCGGCAACGAGGGGCGCGGTCCGCGGGCGCGGAAGTTCTTCGAGGCGCTGCGCGAGCGCGGCTGGTGGGGGCTCGCCTGGCCGAAGGAGTACGGCGGGCTCGAGAAGACCGCGGTCGAGCAGTGGATCTTCATCGACGAGATCGAGACCGCGGGCGCGCCGATGCTGCCGCTCACCGCGACCTCGGTCGCGCCGACGATCATGCGCGTCGGCACCGAGGAGCAGAAGCGCGAGTGGCTGCCGCGGATCAACGCCGCGGAGGTCGACTTCGCGCTCGGCTACTCCGAGCCCGAGGCCGGCACCGACCTCGCCTCGCTGCGCACGCACGCCGTGCTCGACGGCGACGAGTGGGTGATCAACGGCCAGAAGATGTGGAACACGATGGCGCACATGGCGACGCACAACTGGCTCGCCGTGCGCACCGAGCCCGACGCGCCCAAGCACAAGGGCATCTCGATGATGATCGTGCCCATGGACGCGCCGGGCGTGAGCGTGCAGCCGATCTGGGTGTGGCCGGGGTTGCGTACCAACGCGCTCTTCCTCGACAACGTCCGCGTGCCGAAGAGCTATCTGATCGGCGAGCGCGGCATGGGCTTCTACTACGCGGCGATGGCGCTCAACTTCGAGCGTCTGTCGATCGGCTCGATCGGCATGGCGCGGCGCCACTTCCGCGCGCTCGTCAGAATCGTCAAGGAGCTTGTGATTGACGGACGTCCGCTGCGCGAGGATCCGTGGGTGCGCGAGCGTCTCGCGCGCTTGCAGGTCGAGATCGACGCCGCGCGCATGCTGGGTCTCGAGACCGCGGTCGCGCTCGACCGCGGCGGCGTGCCGGCCGCCGAGTCGTCGATGGCGAAGATCTGCGTCTCCGAGCTGACGCAGCGGATCGCGGACACGGGCTGCGAGATCCTCGGGCTCAACGGGCAGACGCACCCGCAGGAGCCGAGCGCGCTCGTCGACGGACGCATGCAGTGGCTCTACCGCATCGCGCCGATGCTCGCGTTCGGCGGCGGCACCAACGAGGTGCAGCGCGACATCATCGGCTTCATGGGCTACGGCCTGCCGCGCAAGTAGGACGGGACGGGGCGCGCATGGACTTCGATTTCTCGCCGGAGCAGCAGGAGCTGAAGAACGCGGTCCGTCAGCTCGCGGCGCGCGAGTGCGTGCCCGAGCGCCTGCTCGCCTGGGAGAGCGAGCCGACCGGCGTCGACGAGGCGACGCGACGGAGGATCGCCGAGCTCGGCTGGCTCGGCGTCGGCGTGCCCGAGACGGCAGGCGGGACCGGCGGCTCGCTGGTCGATCTCGCCTGCCTGCTCGAGGAGTGCGCGCGCGGCCTCGTGCCGCGTCCGATCATCGGTGCGATCCGCACGGCAGCGCTGCTCGCCGACCTCGATCCGAATCACCCGCTGCTGCCCGCGCTGGCGCGCGGCGAGCGGACGCTCGCCGTGGCGCTCGACGAGGAGCAGGCGAGGGCGCCGCACGCGTACCGCACCGAGGTCGTCTCGACCGCCGCGGGGGACGTGCTGCGCGGCGCCAAGGCGTACGTCCCGGACGCCGCGGCCGCCGACCTGCACCTGGTCGCCGCGCGCGAGGCGGGCGGGCTGAGCCTCGTGCTCGTCGAGCGGAGCGCTCCTGGCGTGCGGCTCACCCCGCTCCAGACCTTCGGCGGCGACCGTCAAGCGCACGTCGCGTACGACCACGCGCCGATCGTCGGACGCGTCGGAGCGCCGGGCGCGGCGGAGGAGGCGCTGGCGCGCGCCTGGCGACGGCAGGTCGCGCTCGCGCTCGCCGAGATGGTCGGCGGCATGGACGCCGTCCTCGAGATGACGGTCGCCTACGTCAAGGAGCGCGAGCAGTTCGGGCAGAAGATCGCGCTCTTCCAGGCGGTGCGGCACCAGATCGCCGACATGGGCACGGCGTACACCGCGGCGCGCCACCTCGCCTGGCAGGCGATCACCCGCATCGACGCCGGGACGGAGGAGGGCACCGAGCTCGCCTCGGCCTGCGCCTACGTCGGGCAGGCGTTCAAGCGGCTCTGCTGGACGGGGCACCACCTGCACGGCGGCGCGGGCTTCGTCGTCGAGCACAGGCTGCGCTTTCACAGCGAGCGCGCGCAGAGCCTGTGCATCCGCTACACGCCGGAGGCGCCCGCCTTGGCCGAGGTCGCGCGCGCGCTGCTCGACGATTGAATTTCGGCGCGCCCTGCGCTGTCACGCATGGAGCTGTGATAGGTTTGCCGGCGACGATGGTGAATCCGCAGAAGATGGGCCCGGAGAAGAGCGGCAAGGCGGGCGGCGGCGCGAAGGCGGACGGCGCGGGCGCTCCGCAGGCGCGCAACGTCCGGCGGCTGCGGCCGGTGCGGCGCAAGACGCCGCCACGTCCGGCGCCCCCGGGCGGATCGACGGCCGCGGTGCTTCGCCACGACCTCTTCCGCGAGCGCCTGCGCGCGCTCGACGCGCTGGTCGAGCGTGCGCTCGCCGAGAGCGGCGGCGTCGGCGCCGGCGGCAGCCGCATCACCGAGATGGTCGACGCGGCGCTCGACGCGTACGCGCGGCTCGCGCGCGACCTCGAGAAAAGCTCGCCGCTCACCCTGCTCGCGAACGCGCTCGGCGCGGGACGCATCCCGGAGGTCGACGAGTTCGGCTACGACGCCGAGTACGAGCAGAGCGTCGCGCCGCTGTTCCGCGCGCTGTACCGCACGTGGTGGCGGGTCGACGTCGAAGGGCTCGAGAACGTGCCCGGGGAAGGGCGTGTCCTCCTGGTCGCGAACCACGCCGGCGGGCTCTTCGCCTACGACGGGGCGATGCTGAAGATCGCGGTGCAGGACCATCACCCGGCGCACCGCAGCGTCCGTCCGCTGGTCGACGACTTCGTCTACAACCTGCCGTTCGTCGGCGACTTCATGATCCGCTGCGGCGGCGTGCGCGCGTGCCCGGAGAACGCGGAGCGGCTCCTGCGCCGCGACCACGCGGTGGTCGTGTTCCCCGAGGGCACCAAGGGCATCGGCAAGCCGTATTCGCAGCGCTACCGTCTGCAGCGCTTCGGACGCGGCGGCTTCGTGCGCATCGCGCTGCGCACCGGCACGCCGATCGTGCCGGTCGCGATCATCGGGTCGGAGGAGATCCACCCGATCATCGGGCGGTGGGACTGGCTCGCGCGCCAGCTACGCCTGCCGTACTTTCCGCTGACCCCGACCTTCCCGTGGCTCGGGCTGCTCGGGCTGGTGCCGTTGCCGAGCAAGTGGCGCATCGAGTTCGGCCGGCCGCTCGACTTCTCGCAGCAGTACGGACCCGAGGCGGCGCACGACCGACTGCTGGTCAGCCGCCTCACGGAGGAGGTCAGGCAACGCGTGCAACGCCTGGTCGCCGAGGCGCTCGAGCGCCGCGGCCCGGCATTCTTGTAGGAGGAGCGATGAGAGGAAGCTTCGTTCGGGTGTGCGTCGCCGTCGTCGCGCTGACGGCCGCCGCTTGCACCACCAGTCGGGAAGAGCCCCGCCTCGACATGTCGACCCAGGAGTCGGCGAAGCGTTCCATGGAGGAGGTGCGCGCCTCGCTGTCGAAGGAGGATCAGCAGCGCTTCAACCAGGCCGCGGCGGCGCTGGTGGTGAACGCGGTCAAGCCGCCGCAGGGAGAAGCGCCGAAGGATCCGGCGCAGGTCCAAGCGGCGATCAACGCCGCGCTCAACGGCAAGACGGCCGCCGAGGTGATCGCGGCTGGCGAGGCTCTGCAGGCGAAGGGTCAGACCTCGGGTCAGGGCCAGCAGCCGGCCGCCGGCGCGCCCTGACCACGTTCCAACAAAAACGGCGCGCGAGCGGCGCGGCCTCGTGCCGCACCGCTCGCGCGCCGGTCATCTCACGCGTTTCCTGCCTCAGCCCTGCTCGTTGGGCTCCTCGATGTTGCAGCCCTGATCGCAACCGTCACCGTTGATGCGGTTGCCGTCGTCACACTGCTCGTGACGCTGCTTCTTGCCGTCGCCGCAGGTGCTCGGCTTGCAACGGAAGGTGAACAGGTCCTTGTCGATGCGCCCGTCTGACGCCGCACCGCGGATGATGAACCGCTTGCGCCCGGTGCGGAACTTGCCGTTGCGCCCCTGGACCATGGGCACGGTGAGCTCGATCGGGTTGCTGCACAGGTTGGGCGTGTCGTTCACGCCGCCTTCGTAGACGAGCTTCTTGTTCTGCACGATGTACGGGCCGAGCCCGCCGTAGCCGAGCTCGTACTCGAGCGCGTCCTTGTTCGCGACGTCGATCGGGTCGTCGCTCTTGAAGAGCGGCTGCTCGACCTCGAACGTCGACACGTCCGACGGCGTGCAGTTCTTGATGCGCGGGTCGGTGTTGTTGATGCAGATCTGCGTCTCGAATTTGCAGATCCCGTCGTCGATGACCGGATCCGCGTCGCACCGCGGGTCACCCTCGAAGCAGAGGATCCGGTTGCGCACGATCCCACGGTTGTTGCGCGGCGGCTGGGGCGTCACCAGCCACTCGACCAGGCAGTCGAGGCGGCCGTTGTACCCGCCAGGGATGCAGGGGTTGATCGGCGCCTCGTCGGTGCAGGCGTCCGCGGCATGCGCCGGCGAGGCGGCCCCGAAGGCCGCCATCGCCAGCGCCGCGAGAAGAGCCGTCCGAAGTCGGGCGCGACACGCATCGCTCGAGGTGCGGATGGGAGTGTTCACGAGGTCGCTCCTTCCTTGTGCTGCGGGAAGGCTCGTGCCGAGCACGAGCAGTCGGTTCCAGTTGCGATGGCGCGACATCAAGCCCGCCTCACTTGCACGTCAGCTTGGTGAACTTCTTGTCGAAGATGCAGCGGTGCTCGTTGAGGATCGACTCGCCGCACTGGCCCGTCTGGGCGAACGGCGCATCGATCACCACGCTCACCTTGAGCGGGATCTCCTCCGGGAACACCGGGTAGAAGCCGGTCTTGCCCTTGATGCTGAACTTGAGCTCGCCGGGCTTCTTCTTGTTCTCCTTGATGCTGACGGAGTTGATGCCGTTGATCAGCGGCACGATCTTGCCGCCGTTGGTGTAGGTCCAGGCGGTACCACCGGCCTTGACCTTCCAGCCGACGCGCAGCGCCGCGTTGTACTCGCCGCCCGGGATCGTGACGTCGAGCACCTCGTTGCCGTCCGGATCCTCGAAGCGGAAGCGGATGCCCTTCGCGACCGGATCGATCGCCGGGCTGGTCGGCGCCGTGATGACGCCGGTCAACCGCAGCGTGTCGTCCGACTCCGGCGTGTGGATCTTCTTGAGCGCGATCAACGGCTTCACGATCTCGACCGGCCCGATGTTGGTGCACGGGTCGCAGACGTTGCCCACGCCGTCGTTGTCGTCGTCCGCGAAGGTCGGGTCTGCGGTCTCGGGGCAGTTGTCCGCGATGTCGCAGAGCCCGTCGCCGTCGGTGTCCGGCTTGCCCGCATCGTTCGGGCAGTCGACGTTGACGCCGTCGCAGAACTCCTGGACGTCGCAGACGCCGTTCTCGTCGCGGCACAGCGTGCCCTCGGGAAGCACCTCGTCCGCCGGGCAGGCCGCGCTGTCGCCGGTGCAGAACTCGGCGACGTCACAGATGCCGGCCGCGGCGCGGCAGACCTCGGTCGCCGGCTTGAAGCCGTCCTCCGGGCAGTGGTCGTTCTCGCCGTCGCAGAACTCGGCGACGTCGCAGACGTCCGCCACCGCGCGGCACAGCGCCGTGCTCTTGGCGTCCGCCGGGCAGTCGTTGCTGGAGCCGTCGCAGAATTCGGCGGGGTCACACACGCCCTTCGACGCGCGGCATTCGGCCGTGCTCTTCGCGTCGCTCGGGCACGCCGCGCTGCTGCCGGTGCAGAACTCGGCCACGTCGCAGACGCCCGCCGCCGCACGGCAGAGCTCGGTCGAGGGCTTGAAGCCGTCGTTCGGGCAGGTCTTGCTGCTGCCGTTGCAGAACTCGGCGACGTCGCAGATGCCCGCGGCGGCGCGGCACATCGTGCCCGCGCTGGCGACGGCGTCGGCCGGGCAGGTCGCGCTCGAGCCGGTGCAGGTCTCGGCGACGTCGCAGACGCCGCTCGCCGCACGGCAGATCTGGCCCGCCGCGCGGAACTGGCACGTCGAGGTGCAGCAGGAGCCCGAGGTGCCGTTCGCGGCACCCTGGTCGCACTGCTCGCCGACGCTCGTGTCGACGGTGCCGTTGCCGCACAGGTTGACCAGCGTGACGGTGACGAAGTGGCCGTCGTTGGCCTGGACGCGGCTGCCGGCGCCGGGGTAGTCGCCGGCCGTCTCGCCGCCGTAGTCGATCGCCAGGCCGCCGCGCACGGCGCACTCGTCACCGCCGTTCGCGTTCAGGATGCCGGTCGAGTCGCTGGTGCAGCTCGACGTCCAGGTGAAGCGCAGCGTGTGGTTGACCGGGGAGCCATTGCTGACGCCCGTGATCACCGCCGAGCCCGACTGGTCGAACGGCACGTTGGCGTTGTTGCCGCCGTTCGAAAGGCTGCCGGGATCGGCGAGGTTGAGGGTGCCCGACGTGAGCGTGCCGCCGCTGAACGAGCCGGTGACGCCGCTGATGTCGGCGCTGGCGTTGCCGCCGCCGTCGTCGACGCGCGTCAGCGCGCCACGGCGAACGGTGTTGACGTTGAGCCGGTAGGCGCCGGGCGCCGTGACCCTGAACGTCACCTGGTAGTCCGTGTTGAGCGTCTCGGTCCGGTCGCCCGCGGTCGCACCGTTGTCGACGCCGACCACCCAGGCGTAGCGCGTCGTGAACGAGGTCGCGCTCGAGCTCTGGACCGCGGTCGTCGACTTGCGCTGGTAGCTCTGGGTCACGCCGTCCGACAGTGTGTCGTCCGTGTTGCCGGCGTTCTTCGTGATCGCCAGGTTGCTGATCGACTGCGCGGCGGACTCACCGGCGCCAAGGGCGAGGACCAGCGTCGCGAGCAGCAAGGCGCGGATCCAGGTCGAGCTGTGCAGGGATCGGAGACAGTGGGGCACGGCTACCTCCAAGGTTCGGGTGTGGTCACGATGGCGCGAGGCCGGTTGCGCTCCTGTACTTGACGAACCGCGTTTGGTGCAGCGAGTAGTCACGCGATTCGGGGCGCACTCCTACGCGACAGGCATGGCGGAAGTCAATGAATCTTCCGCAGGTGAAACGAAAAAAGGCCACGTAGCGAACGCTACGTGGCCTTTTTTTGGGCTACGACGTCACGCCGTGGCGTGGCGCCGTTTCACTCTTTGAAACTTAGAAGTAGTAGCCCACCTCGACTGCGACCGAGTCGTCGCCGGCGAGGAAGCGATTCTTGCCCTTGAGGAACACCGGCTCGTCCGACTCGTCGTGGCGGTACTCGACGCGGGTGTAGATGTACTCGGAGAGCATCGCCTTGAAGTCGAGCGTGATCTCCCAGAGCTCCTGCTGCACGCCGGTGCGCGAGCCCTGCGCGTCCTCGAACCACTCGCCGCGCAGCGCGGTGCTGAAGCGGTCGGTGATCTGGTAGGTCAGGATGCCCGCGGCGCCCACCCAGGTGGAGTGCCGACCCGGGTTCACGACGCTCGCCTCGTCCTCGCTGCCCCAGTCGAAGTTGAGGATGAAGCCGAGATCGTCGGTCAGCTTGAAGTTGCCGACGACGTCGACCACGCCGCGCTTGTTGCGGTTACAGCCGGACTGGAACGCACCCGGCTCGGGGAAGCAGGTCTGCTCGGGGCCGTAGATGCCGTTGACGTACAGCGCGACCCGATCGTTCGGCGAGATCGCGATCTGACCGGTGATGCTCGGGCTCGAGTTGTTGTCCTCGACGTTGTCCCAGCCGATCACGCCACCGACCGTGACGCTCACCATGTCGGTGATCGGGTAGGTCGCGAGACCGCCGACGTGCGTGAACGGAATCGCGAGGCCGAACAGGTACGAGCGCGACCAGTTCGGGTTGAGCCACGGCTCGATCACCTCGGCGCCGAGCAGCGTGACGAACTTACCGCCCTTGAGGGTGAGGCCGTTGCCGATCGGGACGTTGTAGACGAGGTAGGCCTGCTGGAGCTCGACCTCCTTGAACTCCCACTCCGCGTCCGGAACGACGCCGCTGCCGTTCCAGTCGGACTTGATGCGCCGCGCGATGCGGCCCGCGTCGAGCTGGACGAGGCCGCCGAACTCGTTCAGGTCGGGCGCATCGTTGTACGCCAGGGTCAGCTGCCACAGGCCGACGAAGTAGCGGCTGTGCCAGTTGTCCATCGAGCGCAGCGGGATCTTGAAGTCGGCCGGCTCGTTGAACGACCACTGGAACGCGGTCGACAAGCCGGAGCTGATCCGAATCCCGTGCTTGTCGAACCAGCCCTTCACGCCGTCCACCGTCTCATCGAAGTACTGCAGCGGCGGAATCGGCTCGATCGTCGGCTCCTTCGTCTCGGCCGCGGCGACGTAAGGCTCCGACTCTCCCGTCCGGTCGATGAGAGTCTGTGCTCCAGCGGCGCTCGCCCAGGCGATGGCGACGACACCACCGAGGACGGGAAGCATCCTTCCCCATCGGGTCGACATATCGTCCTCCTCTCTCCCTCCCCGCCAGGGTGCGCATATGGTGTGCGCGCACCGCTGGGATTGGTCGACACAATTGACTCAGGAATTAACAGCGTTGCCTGCAAATGCAACAGATCTGGCCAGCGTTTCGCTAATGACGCAATGCGGTAGAAGCCCGGCTTGGCCAAATTTTCGCCACACGCCCGCGAGGCGGGCAGCCGGTTGGATTCTCACTTCGGGCAACGCGGCCCCTCGCGCTGCGGCGCGGCTGCGCGCGGATGCTAAGGACGCCGCGGTGAGCGAATTCCACGTCGCACGGCGCGGCCGCTTCCTGATCGTCGATCTCGGCGGGCCGCATCGTCTCGCCTCCTGGGCGATCGTCGGTGGCGGCCTCGTCGAGGGCCGCACGGTGGCGTGGTGCCAGGTCGACGACGACGAGCTCGCACCACCGGTCGATCCGCGCAGCTTCCTCGAAGCTCGGCTGCGCGAGGCCGACGTCCCAACTGCGGTGGGCCTGATGACCGGGACGTCGCTCGACCACTACGTCGAGGTGACGAAGGCGTGTGGCTCTTCGACCGTGCGCTGCCTGGTGACGGTCGGGCTCGAGAACGCGCTGCGCGCGGGCGACCTCCCGGACGAGCGCGCGCACCCCGGAACGATCAACCTTCTCTGTCGACTGCCGAAACCGGTGAGCGACGAGGCGCTGCTCGAGGCGCTCGCGCTCGCGTCGGAGGCGCGCACGCTCGCGGTGCTCGAGGCGGGCATTCGCAGCCGGCGCAGCGGTCGTCCGGCAACCGGCACCGGCACCGACTGCATCGTTGTCGCAGCACCGCTCGGCCCGGTGACCGAGGTCTACGCAGGCAAGCACACCGAGCTCGGACATCTGATCGGTGCGGCGGTCGCGGAGGCGGTCGAGCGGGGCGTGCGCGGCTGGCTCGCGCGTCACGGCGCGCACCCGCGTGCGGCGGCGGTGGTGCCCTGATGCGCGGTCACCTCGTCCTGATCGGCGGCGGCGCCCGCTCCGGCAAGAGCGCGTTCGCGCTCGTCCGCGCGAGAGAGCTCGGTGCGCGTCGGGTGTTCGTCGCGACCGCGCAGGCGCTCGACGCCGAGATGCGCGAGCGCGTCGCCGCGCACCGCGCCGAGCGCGGCGACGACTTCCGCACCGTCGAGGAGCCGCTCGAGCTCGCCGCCACGCTGCGTGGGCTCGAGGACTCCGCGGACGTCGTCCTGATCGATTGCTTGACGCTGTGGCTCGCGAATCTGCTGCTGCGCGGCGATTCCGAAGATGCGATCGCCGCGCGGGTCGACGAGCTCGCGGCGACGCTCGCGAGCGCGTCGTTCGCGAGCGTCGTGGTCACGAACGAGGTGGGGATGGGGATCGTGCCGGAGAACGAGCTCGCGCGCGCCTTCCGTGACGTCACCGGACGGGCGCACCAGCGCCTTGCGCGCGACGCCGACGAGATCCACTTCGCGGCGCTCGGCGTCCTCCTGCGCCTGCGCCCGACGCCGATCGAGGTACGGACGCCGTGACGACGCTGCTCGACGCTGCCCGCGACCGCATCCGTCCACCCGACGACGCCGTCGCCGCGCGCGTGCAGCGCGCGCTCGACGACAAGACCAAGCCGCGCGGCAGCCTCGGACGTCTCGAGGAGCTCGCGCGCCGCTACGCCGCGATGCGCGCCACCGACGCGCCGCCGCCCGCGGCGAAGGCGATCGTGGTGATGGCCGCCGATCACGGCGTCGCCGCGGAAGGCGTGAGCGCCTACCCGCAGGAGGTGACGCGGCAGATGCTGCGCAACTTCGCGCAGGGCGGGGCGGCGATCAACGTGCTCGCGCGGCAAGCGGACGCGCGCGTCGTCGTGGTCGACATGGGCGTCGCGGGCGAGCCCGAGCCGCTGCCCGGGGTGCGCATGCACAGGATCGCTCCCGGCACTGCGAGCTTCGCCTCGGGCCCGGCGATGTCCGTCGAGCAGGCGCGCGCCGCGCTCGACGTCGGCGTCGCGCTCGCGCAGGAGCTCGCGCGCGACGGCGTGACGCTGCTCGGCATCGGCGAGATGGGCATCGCGAACAGCACCTCGGCGGCCGCGCTCGCCGCGGTGCTGACCGGCGCGCCGGTCGAGAGCGTCACCGGGCGCGGCACCGGCGTCGACGACGCCGGCTGGCGGCGCAAGGTCGAGGTCGTGCGCCGCGCCATCGACGGCAATCGTCCGGATCCGGCGGATCCGCTCGACGTCCTCGCCAAGCTCGGCGGCTTCGAGATCGCCGGGCTCGCGGGCGTCGTCGTCGGCGCGGCGGCCGAGCGCGTTCCGGTCGTGATCGACGGCCTGATCTCGAGCGCGGGGGCGCTGGTCGCGACGCGTCTCGCGCCGGGTGCGCGCGACTACTTGATCGCGTCGCATCGCTCGGTCGAGCCCGGGCACGGGCCGCTCCTCGACGCGCTCGGCCTCGCGCCGCTCCTCGATCTCGGCCTGCGCCTCGGCGAGGGCACCGGGGCGGCGCTGGCGATGAGCCTGGTCGACGCCGCGCTGCGCGTGCTGCACGAGATGGCGAGCTTCTCCGCCGCCGGCGTGTCGGACGCGGGAGTATAAAGGATGCCGCTCGACGCCGTGCCCTCGGGCGCAGCGCTCGCCCTCGCCCTGGTCTGGGACGCGGCGCTCGGCGAGCCGCCGGCGCGTCTGCACCCGGTGGTCTGGATGGGGCGCGCGGTGGCGGCGGCCGAGCGTCTCGCGCCGTCGGGTCGGTCGGGGCTCGAGCTCGCCTACGGCGCCGCGCTGGCGGCGCTGGTGCCGGGTGCGTTCACGCTCGGCGCGGCGCTGCTGCTCGGCGCGCTCGCGGGCGCGCCGCTCGTGCGGCTGGTCGTCGAGGCCTGGCTGCTCAAGAGCACGTTCGCCCTGCGCGCGCTCGGCGACGCGGCGCAGACGGTGCGTCGCGACCTCGCGAGCGGCGATCTGGATGCGGCGCGCCGTGACTTGATGAACCTCTGCTCGCGCGACGCGAACGCGCTCGACGAACCCCTCGTCGCCGCCGCGGCCGTCGAGTCGGTCGCCGAGAACGCGTCGGACAGCTTCGTCGCGCCGCTCCTCGCGTACGCGGTGCTCGGTCTGCCGGGCGCGGTGTTCTACCGCGCGGTCAACACGCTCGACGCGATGGTCGGCTACCACGGCCGCTACGAGCACCTCGGCAAGGCGTCGGCGCGCTTCGACGACCTGCTGAACCTGATCCCCGCGCGCCTCACCGCGGCGCTGCTCGTAGCAGCCGCGTGGCTCACGCGGCGCGACGCGCGCGCCGCCGCGCGCATCGCGCTGCGCGACGCGCGCGGCACGGAGAGCCCGAACGCGGGCTGGCCGATGTCCGCGATGGCGGGCGCGCTCGGCGTCGCGCTCGAGAAGGTCGGACACTACCGGCTCGGCGACGCGCGTGCGCCGCTGCGCGCGGAGACGATCGACGCCGCGTGGCGCTTGACGCTCGTGGCTTCGGTGCTCGCCGCGCTGCTCGCCTTCGCGGGGCTTGGGATTCGTCGTGCCGTCGCGGGCTGAGATCCTGCGGCGTCCGCCGGCGCGCCGCGTGCACGGCGGCGTCGTCGAGGACGAGCTGCGCGCGCTCGGCGTCGATCCGGATGCGCTGCTCGACGTCAGCACGAGCGTCAATCCCTACGGACCGAGCGAGGCGGTCGCGCGCGCGGTGCGCGAAGCGGCGATCGATCGTTACCCGGAGCCGACCGCGGCGCCGGCGCGAGCGGCGCTCGCCGCGAGCCTCGCGATCTCGCTCGAGCGCATCGTGCTCGGCAACGGCGCGACCGATCTGCTGTGGACGCTCGCGCGCCTGCTGCTCGCACCCGGCGAGACGGTGCTCGTGTGCGAGCCATCGTTCTCGGAGCTGCGCGTCGCGGCCGAGACTCTTGGCGCGCGCGTCGTCGCCTGGCGTGCGCGGGCGGAGGACGGCTTCGCGCTCGACGTCGACGCGGTCGTCCGCAACGCGCGCGACGCCGGCGCCGTGGCGGTCGCCGTGTGCGCGCCGGCGAGCCCGAGCGGGGCCGCGACGCCGGTTGCCGAGCTCGAGCGGCTCGCGGTCGCGCTCGCGGACCTCGTGCTGATCGTCGACCAGTCGTTCCTCGCGCTGAGCGAGCGTCATCTCGAGCTGACCGCGCCGCTGCCGCCGAACGTCGTCTGCGTTCGTAGCTTGACGAAGGAGCACGCGATCCCCGGCGTGCGCCTCGGCTACGTGGTCGCGGAGCCGCCGCTCGCCGAGCGCATCGAGGCGTCGCGCGCGGCGTGGACGGTCGGCAGCGCGGCGCAGGCGGCCGCGATCGCGGTGGCGGGCGAGGGCGCATTCGTCGCGGCCTGCCGCGAGCGTCTGCTCGCCGAGCGCGCCGCGCTCGCGCAGGCGATTGCCGCGCACGGCTACCGCACGATTCCCTCGACGACGCCGTACTTCCTGATCGAGGTCGGATGTGCGGCGCGCTTCCGGGCGCGTCTCGCCGCGGAGCACGGCGTTCTGGTGCGCGACTGCGCGTCGTTCGGCTTGCCGTCCTTCGTGCGCGTCGCGGCGCGCGGCGGGGAGGACGCGCGTCGCATCGTCGACGGCTTCGCCGCGCTCGCGGAGGAAGCGACGCGCGGGGCGAGTGAGCGCAGATGAGCACGTTCGTGCGTCGGCTCGCGCTCGCGCTGAGCTTCCTCACCCGCCTGCCGCTCGCGCGGATCGCGGGCGACGAGGTCGACGTCGGCCGCGCGGTCGCGTTCTTTCCGCTGGTCGGAGTGGTCCTCGGGACGATCGTCGCGGGCGTTGCGTGGCTGCTCGCGGATCGTCTGCCGGCGTCCGTGCTCGCGGTGCTGCTGGTCGCGCTGATCGCGGCGCTCACGGGCGGGCTGCACCTCGACGGTCTCGCCGACACCTTCGATGCGCTCGGCGCCTCGGGCGACGCGGAGCGCCGCCTCGCGGTGCTGCGCGACAGCCGGATCGGCGCGCACGGCGCGAGCGCGCTGCTGCTGCTCGTGCTCGCGAAGGTTGCGGCGCTCGAGGCGCACGTCGCGAGCGGCGGCCTCGCGCCGCTCGTCGTCTTTCCCGCCCTCGCGCGCGCCGTCGTGCCGCTCGAGCTGGTGTCGTTTTCCTACGCGCGGCCGAGCGGGCTCGGCAGCGCGTTTCGCGCGCACGCGAAGACCTCGGACGTCGCGCTCGCGCTCGCGACCGCGGCTGCGGCGCTGCTCTTCCTCGGCTTTCGCGGAGTGCTCGCCGGCGTCGCGACGGTGCTGCTGGCGCTGCTCTTCGCGCGTCTCGCGGCGCGGCGCTTCGGCGGCCTCACCGGCGACGTGTACGGCGCGTCGATCGAGCTCGCCGAAGCGCTCTTCCTGGTTTTGACGCTGCGCGCACCTTGACACCGCACGCAGCCGGACAGTAAGAGAGCCGCGTTCGCGCCGGTCAGGTCCCGAACGGGTGAAAAGGGAAGGGGGTGAGAATCCCCCGCTGCCCCGCAACTGTGAGGGAGGACTCGCGCCACACGAGGCCACTGCCGAGAACGTCCGTGCAAGCGGGCGGGACGGTGGGAAGGCGTGGCGACGAGGACGATCCCCGAGCCAGGAGACCTGCCTGATCGGATTTCCGTGCGGACCCTTTCGGAGGTGGAGGGGCGCATGCCGACCAGGAAACCGACACCGGAGAAGCGCAGCGCGGCTGCGGCGGACGCCGCACGCCTGGCGCGCACGTCTTGCGGCCGTCGTGTCTCTTTCGCTCGGCGGCGGCTTCACGTGCCGCCGGCTTGGCTGGCCGCTCCGCCGATCGGGGTCGCACCCGGCTCTCGGAGCTTCGCGGCGCGCTTCGCGCGAGGTCGACGCGACCGCGGAGGAGGAGATGGCAAGTGCAGGTGTCGATTCTGGTCGGGAGACGCTCGGCGGCGACGCGTCCGCGCGTCGCGCTGAGCGCGCTGCTGCTCGTCGCCGTGCTCGGCGCGGCGGCGCCGGCGGCACGCGCGGCGGAGGACGAGGCGGCCTCGTCGGGTGATGCGTCGGCGCTGGGCGAAACGGCTGCGTCGGGTGACGTGCCGATGCTCCTCGCGCAGGCCGACGGCAGCCGTCCGTGGACCGCGCGCCTCGATCCCGTGGTGGTCACCGCGACGCGCACCGACGAGCCCTTGTCGGACGTGCCGCAGACGGTCACCGTGATCACGCGCGAGGACATCGAGGAGAGCAAGGTCGAGACGGTCGGTGACCTGCTGCGCGCGGTGGCCGGCGTCGAGGTGCTGCAGTCCGGCGGGCGCGGGACGAACACCTCGGTCTCGATCCGCGGCAGCGAGTCCGACGAGGTGCTGGTGCTGATCGACGGCGTGCAGGTGAACAGCGTCACGCTCGGCGCGTTCGACTTCGCCAACTTGACGCCGGAGGGCTTCGATCGGGTCGAGGTGCTGCGCGGCGGCGGCGGCAGCCTGTATGGCTCGGAGGCGGTCGGCGGCGTCATCAACATGATCACGCGACGCGGCCACACGCCGGCGTCGGGCGCGATCTCGCTCGCCGGCGGCAACGGCTCGACCGATCGCGAGACCGGAACCTTCTCCGCGGCGACCGACCTCTTCCGGATCGCGGGCTCGGCGACGCACATCTACACCGGCGGCTTCGGCGAGCCGGTGCCGATCGACGAGAGCGGCACCGCGAAGGACAACAACGACGACTACGAGGCGACGACCTTCTCGCTGCGCGCCGACTGGACGCCGACCGACACGTCCGCGCTGTACGCGATCCTGCACTACGTCGGCAGCGACGTCGGTCTGCAGAACGCGAGCAACTTCCTCGGCGTGCTCGATCCGAACGCGCGCCTGCGCGACGACTTCTACTTCGCGAAGCTCGGCTGGGAGGACGCGCCGATCGACGGTCTGACGTATCGTCTGTCGGGCGCCTACGTGCGCGACGACCAGCGCTTCGACGACCCGCCCGACCCGGGCAACAGCGCCGACACGCGCTCGACCATCCCGTCCGAGCTCGTTCAGGGCGACGCGCAGGCGAACTATGCGTGGCGCTGGTCGATCTCGACGCTCGGCTTCCAGTACACGCGCAAGAGCGCCCACGTGCGCTCGTTCTCGAGCTTCTCCGATCCGCCCGAGACGACCTTCGACGTCTCGCGCAACGACTACGGCGTCTACGGTCAGGAGCAGATCCGGCTGTTCGACGATCGGCTGATCGTGCTCGGCAGCGTGCGCTACGACCACGACCAACAGTTCGGCGACGTCGTGAGCCCGACCGGCGCGATCGCGATGCGGCTGCCGTTCGAGCCGTGGCCGCCATACTTGACGGACGTGCGTCTGCGCGCGAGCTACGCCGAGGGCTTCCGCGCGCCGACGTTCAACGAGCTGTTCTTCCCGGGCTTCGGCAATCCGGACCTCGATCCGGAGCGCAGCGCCGAGTGGAACGTCGGCATCGATCTGCAGTGGTTCGACGGCCGCGTCCTGCTGTCGAGCACGTACTTCGACCGCCGCGTCACCGACGACATCGTGACCGTGCTCGTCGACCCCGAGACCTTCGAGTTCGCGCCGGTGAACCTCGGGCGCGTCGATGCGCAGGGCGTCGAGGCGATCCTCCAGGCCGACCTCGGCTACGGCTTCGCGTTCGGCGGCGCGTACACCTACCTGGGCCTGAGCTCGGCGGGCGGCGCCGGCAGCGTCACGCGACGTCCGAACAACCAGATGAGCGCCTTCGTGCGCTACAACACGCCGCGCGTCTTCGCGGACGACGACGCGTTCCAGGTGCGGGTCGACGTCTTTTACGTCGGCGACCGTCCGGACTTCGATCCCGTCACTGGCGACGTCGTGACCAACCCCGCCTACACGCGCGTCGACCTCGCCACCGCGTACCTGCTGCCGTGGCGCCTGCGCGACGTGACGTTCTCGCTCTGGGGGCAGGTGTCGAACCTCTTCGACCGCAAGTACGAGGAGGTGCTGGGCTTCCCGTCGCTGCCGATCAACGCGCTCGCCGGCATACGCGCGGCGTTCTGAGGATGGGGCGCACGTCGGACGATTCTGCAACGTCAAGCATGGGTGAAACGGTCGCATCCGGCGTCGTCGTCGCCGCGCCGCAGAGCGGCGTCGGCAAGACCACGGTCACGCTCGGCCTGATCGCGGCGCTGCGCGCGCGCGGCCTGCGCGTGCAGCCGTTCAAGGTCGGCCCGGACTTCATCGACCCGAGCCACCTGACGCGCGCCGCCGGACGTCGCGCGCGCAACCTCGACGTCTGGCTCACCTCGCCGCAATACGTGACGCGGCTCGTCGCCGAGACGACGCGCGACGCGGACTTCGCTGTCGTCGAGGGCATGATGGGGCTGTTCGACGGCGTCGACGGCGCGAGCGATCACGGCAGCACGGCGGAGATCGCGTCGCTGCTCGGCTGGCCGGTGCTGCTGGTGGTCGACGCGAGCGCCGCGGCGCGCAGCGTCGCGGCGCTGGTGCGCGGCTTCCGGACGTTCTCCGAGAGCGTCGACGTGGCGGCCGTGGTCTTCGACCGGATCGGCGGCGACGCACACCTGGCGATGCTCCGCGACGCGTGCGCGGCGGAGGGCGTCGTCGTCCTCGGCGGGCTGCCGGCGAATCCGGCGCTCGACATTCCCGAGCGTCACCTCGGGCTGCACCTTGCGGGCGAGGCGAGCGGGCCGCGCGACTACGAGGCGTTCGGGCGCGCGGTGCGCGAGCACCTCGACGTCGACGCGCTGCTGCGGCTGGTGCGCGAGCGCGGCGCGGGGACACGCGTGGCGCGTGCGGACGGCGCGGACGCGGCGGCGTGGTCCGCGCGCACGCCTGCGTCGGAAGCGTCGGCAACGGAGACGCCGGCGCCGTCCGAGGGCGCACCACCGGCGGGGACGTCCGCATCCTCGCGGGCGTCTGCGCCGCCGCGCTGCCGCATCGCCGTCGCCCGCGACGAGGCGTTCTGCTTCTACTACGAGGACAACCTCGAGCTCCTGCGCGCGGCCGGCGCGGAGCTCGTCGAGTTTAGCCCGCTCGCCTCGCCGCGCCTGCCGACCGACGTCGACGGTCTCTACTTGGGCGGCGGCTATCCCGAGCTGCACGCGCGCACGCTGGCCTCGGCGCGCGGCCTGCGCGACGAGATCCGGCGCTTTGCCGCGCGTGGCGGCATGATCTACGCCGAGTGCGGCGGCTTCATGGTCCTGCAGCGCGCGATCCGACTGCTCGACGGCAGCGAGGAGGAGATGGTGGGCGTCTTTCCGGGCGTCGCGGAGATGCGCCCAGGGCTCGTCGCGCTCGGCTACCGCGAGACCCGCATGACGCTCGACGATCGTTGCTTGACGGTGCGCGGCCAGGAGTTCCGCCACTCGCGGCTCGTCGACTGGCCGCAGCCGGCCGTGGTCGACGGCGAGGAGGTACGCTTGCTCTCCGAGCCGGCCGCGGGCGAGGCGCCGAGCGGCGCCGAGGGCATGGCCTGGCGCAACGTCGTCGCGGGCTACCAGCACCTGCACTTCGGCAGCGCACCGGCGCTCGCCGAGATCCTGGTCGCGCGCGCGGCCGCCGCGCGGGGACGACGCGATGCGGGCTGACACGAGCGCACGCGCGCGGCGGGCGCGCGGTACGCGCTGCGCGACCACGGCGCGCGCGGCGACGGTGCCCCCGGCGGTGGTGTCGGCGATGCGCGTCGCGCGCGCCGTGCTGCTCGCGGTCGTCATGATGCTGACGTTGTCTCTCCTCGCGGTCGCGCAGCCGGCCGTCGCAGCGGGGGCCGCCGACGCCGATTCGAAAACCGTGCCCGGCGCCGACGCGTCCCCCGAGCCGCCGCCGGGTGGAGTCCAGCGCATCGTGTCGCTGGTGCCGTCGGTGACGGAGACCGTCTTCGCGCTCGACCGCGGCGACCGCTTGGTCGGTATCTCGACGTTCTGCGACTACCCGCCCGACGAGGTGCGCGGCATCCCGCGCGCCGGCAGCTACTTGACGCCGAGCGTGGAGACGATCGTCGCGCTGCGTCCGGACGTCGTGATCGGCGTGCCGACGCCGGGCAACCAGACGGCGGTCGAGCAGCTGCGCTCGCTCGGCGTCCCGGTGGTGATCGTCGGCGAGCTCACGCTCGACGACACATGGCAGGCGATCCGCACGATCGGGCGCTGGGTCGGCAACGAGGAGGGCGCGAACGCGCTCGTCGAGCGCATCCAGGCGCAGATCGCGGAGGTGCGGGAGCGCGCGTCGCGCGTGCAGCCGCGCAAGGTGCTGTTCGTCGTCGGCCACGACCCGCTGGTCGTGGCGGGGAAGGGGCTGTTCATCGACGAGCTGATCGGCATCGCAGGCGGGATCAACGTCGGCGCGCAGAGCCCGGGCACGTGGCCGCGGATCTCGCTCGAGACCGTGGTCGCGGCGGCGCCGGAGGTCATCATCGACGGCGCGATGGGCTCCGAGGCGGGCGCGAGCCTCGAAGCCTACTGGCGGCCCTACACGTCGGTGCCCGCGGTGCGCGACGGACGGCTGCGCGCGCAGTCGTCGGATGCGCTGCTGCGCCCGGGACCGCGCGTCGGGCTCGGGGCGCAGCAGCTCTTCGATCTCATTCACGCGGACGACGCCCCCAGCGGCGCGCGCACGCCCGCCGCCGCCGACGCGACGCCGGGGCCAGCGGCGTGAGCGGAGCGCCGATGCTTCGTGGCGACGACCGGCAAGCGCTCGCGCCGCGCGTCACCGGGCAACGGCTCGCGGTACTGCACGCCGTCGGACTCGTGGGATTGCTCGTCGTCATGCTCGGCGCGGCGCTGGTCGGCCCGGTGCGCGTCGATCCGATCGCCGCGTGGCTCGCGCCGCCCGACGATCCGGCGCGCGTCATCCTGTTCGGCGCGCGCGTGCCGCGGATCGTGCTCGCGGCGCTGGTCGGCGGCGCGCTCGGTCTCGCCGGTGCGGCGCTGCAGGCGCTGCTCTCGAACCCGCTCGCGTGTCCGCACGTGCTCGGCATCTCGGGCGGCGCTGCGCTGCTCGGCATCGTCGCGATGATCGCGACGACGATTCCGGGCGCCGCGGCGCTCGGGCTCGCGGGCGAGGTGTCTCTGCTCGTGGTGCCGGCGGCGGCGTTCTTCGGCGCGCTCGCGACCGCCGTGCTGGTGCAGAGCGTCGCGCGCACGAGCGGGCGGGTGACGCCGCACACGCTGCTCCTGACCGGCGTCGTGTTCAACGCCTTCGCCGCGGCGGTCATCACCTTCATCAACACGCTCGCCGACTTCTACCGCGCGCACGGCATCCTCGCGTGGGTCGTCGGCACGGTCACGGTGCGCGGCGCGGCGTGGACGCTCGCCGCCGCGGTGACGCTGCTCGTCGGGCTCGTGCTGCTGTCGGCGAGCGCGCGCGACCTGAACGCGCTCGGTCTCGGCGAGGAGGGCGCGACGAGCCTCGGGGTCGACGTCGCGCGCGCGCGACGCGCGGTCTACCTCGCGGTCGCGCTGCTCGTCGCCGGCGCGGTGCCGGTGTCGGGGATGATCGGCTTCGTCGGACTCATCGTGCCGCACGTCGTTCGCTTGCTCGTCGGCGCCGACCAGCGTCTCGTGCTGCCGGCCGCGATGTGGATGGGCGGCGCGTTCCTGGTGGTCGCCGACACCGCGGCGCGCAGCGTGCTCGGCTCGACCGAGCTGCCGGTCGGCGTGGTCACCGCGCTCTGCGGCGGGCCGTTCTTCCTCTTATTGTTGCGCCGCCAGGCGAGCGACGAGGCGGGCGCGCTGCGATGAGCGCGGTCGCGTTCCCTCGCTCGCTCGTGCTCGAGGCGCGCCGCGTCGGCGTTCGCTACTCCGGACGCGAGGCGCTCAGCGCCGTCGACGCGCGCGTCACGCCGGGCGAGGTGCTCGGCATCATCGGTCCGAACGGCTCGGGGAAGTCGACGCTCGTGCGCGTGCTCGCCGGGGTGCGCGCGCCGGACGACGGCGACGTCCTGCTCGGTGGCAGGCCCATCGCCGAGGTGCCGCGGCGCGAGCGTGCGCGCCTCATCGCGCTCGTGCCGCAGGAGACGCACCTCGCGTTTCCCATCCGGGTGCGCGAGCTCGTGCTGCTCGGTCGCTCGCCGCACACCGGACCCTTCGGCTGGGAGCGCGCCGAGGACCTGCGCGCGGCGCACGACGCGATGCAGCGTGCAGGCGTGCTCGAGCTCGCGGACCGACCGCTCGACCGCCTCTCCGGCGGTGAGCGTCAGCGTGCGGTGCTCGCACGTGCTCTCGCACAGCAGCCGCGCATCCTGCTGCTCGACGAGCCGACCGCGTTCCTCGATCTGCGCCACGCGGTGCTGCTGCTCGACCTGGTGCGCGACCTCTGCCGCGGCGAGGGGCTTGCGGTCGCGGTAGTGCTGCACGATCTCAACCTCGCCGCGATGTACTGCGATCGCTTGGTGCTGCTCAGCCGCGGTCGCGTGCACGCCGCGGGAGATCCAGCTACGGTGTTGAATTATCGCGACCTCTGCGACGTGTACGGCACGGAGCTTTACGTCGCGCCGAACGACGTCACCGGGCAGCTCGTCGTGCTGCCGCTCTCGCGCGAGTATCGCGAGCGCGTTGCTTCTCTTGTGAATAAGCAACGCTAAACGATTGCAATCGTGCAATCGTTTCGGGGCCATTCAATTGACTGCACGGGAGGGCGGTTGGTAGTCATCCCTCGGGCGCAGCTCTGACGACGGAGCGGAAGTGGAATTTCAGTTCGCCAACGTCCTGGTCTTCCTGCTTCTCGGTGCGATCACCGCGGGGCTGATGTTGGGCCTCGGGTGGCTGCTCCGCCCCGCCAACCCGGACGCGCGCAAGCTCACGACCTACGAGTGCGGTGAGCCGCCGTCGGGCAGCGCCTGGATCAACTTCAACATCCGCTTCTACCTGATCGCCCTGGTCTTCGTGATCTTCGACGTAGAGGTCGCGTTCGTCTACCCCGTCGTCACGGCGTTCAAGCAGTACGTGCTCGACGGCCGCGGACTGCTGGTCTTGACGGAGCTGCTGGTCTTCATCGGCATCTTGTTCGTTGGCCTGATCTACGTGTGGGCCAAGCAGGATCTCGACTGGCTGAAGAAGGTGGCGCGCTAGAGCTGAAGCCGCGCGAAACGAGAGGACTCAACCGAGAGGACTCAAAGGAAGCTCATGTCGCTGATCAACAGCGTTCCCGAGACCGTGGTCACGGCGAAGCTGGACGAGGTGCTGAACTGGACGCGCAAATCGTCCGTTTGGTACATGCTCTTCGGCCTCGCCTGCTGCGCGATCGAGATGATGCAGACGGGCGGGCCGCGGGCGGACCTCGATCGCTTCGGCGCGGTGCCGCGGGCGACGCCGCGCGTGTCCGACCTGATCATCGTGTCGGGCACGCTGACGCTCAAGATGGCGCTGCGCACCAAGCTTCTCTACGAGCAGATGCCCGATCCGAAGTACGTGATTTCGATGGGCAGCTGCGCGAACTGCGGCGGGCTCTTCCAGCTCGCCTACTCGGTGTGCGACGGGGTCGACAAGGTGATCCCGGTCGACGTGTACGTGCCGGGTTGCCCGCCGCGGCCCGAGGCGCTCACCGAGGGGCTGCTCAAGCTTCAGGAGAAGATCCAGCAGGAGCGCTGGCTCGTGCGGAAACCCGCCGAGCCCGACGCCGACGTCGCCAGCGCGTGAGCCGCTCAACCATGGACGCCGCGGACATCCACCGTCGGCTGCGCGAGCGGCTCGGCAACCTGGTGTCCGCCGAGCTCAAGGTCGCGAGCTGGAGCCTGTGCGACGTGAAGCCGCAGTCGGTCGCCGAGGTGTGCCGCTTCCTGCGTGACGAGCCGGAGCTCGCGTTCGACTGCCTGTCGAACCTGAGCGCCGTCGACCGCAAGGGCGAGGACACGATCGAGGTCTACTACCACCTGTTCTCGTACAAGCACCGGCACCGCATCGCGCTGCGCGCCGCCACCCCGCGTCCCGATCCGGTCTTGCCGACCGTGTCGCACATCTGGCCGATCGCGAACTGGCTCGAGCGCGAGGCGTTCGACCTGCTCGGCGTGCGCTTCGCCGGTCATCCCGATCTCCGCCGCCTGCTGATGCCCGAGGACTGGGTCGGACATCCGCTGCGCAAGGACTTCGTCGAGCCCGAGGAGTACCACGGCATCTCGACCCGGCGAGAGAGCCTTCTCAAGCTATGAGCATGAACGCCATCGACATCGACGTCGAGCGCGAGACACCCGCCGGACTCGAGACCGAGGAGATGACCCTCAACATGGGTCCGCAGCACCCGTCGACGCACGGCGTGCTGCGCTTCGTCGTCAAGGCGGACGGCGAGGTGATGCGCCGGGCGATCCCGGACATCGGCTACCTGCACCGCTCGATCGAGAAGATCGCCGAGAAGGTCGGCTACCACGGCTTCATGCCGTACACCGACCGCGTCGACTACGTGTCGGCGATGCAGTGCAACCAGGGCTGGGCGATGGCGTGCGAGGCGCTCGCCGGCATCCAGGTGCCGCGGCGCGGCGAGTACTGTCGCGTGATCGCCGCGGAGCTCGGTCGCATCGCGAGCCACCTGCTGTCGGTCGGCGCGACCGGCATGGACATCGGCGCGATGACGCCGTTCACGCACGCGCTGCGCGAGCGCGAGCGGATCAACGATCTGCTCGAGGAGCTCTGCGGCGCGCGCCTGACCTTCAACTACATGCGCATCGGCGGCTGCGCGTGGGACCTGCCGCCCGGCTTCGCGCGGCGCGTGCTCACCTTCCTCGATCGCTTCGAGCCGCTGATCGACGAGTACAACGAGCTCATCTCGTTCAACAAGATCTACGTCGAGCGGCTCGCGAACGTCGCGGTCATCCCGCCGGAGATGGCGATCGCGTACAACCTCGTCGGTCCGAACCTGCGCGGCTCGGGCATCAAGTACGACGTGCGCAAGGACGACCCGTACTCGGTCTATCCCGAGTTCGAGTTCGACGTCCCGGTCGGCACCGGCGAGCGCGGCACGCTCGGCGACTCGTACGACCGCTACATGGTGCGCATCCGGGAGATGAAGGAGAGCTGCCGCATCGTGCGGCAAGCGATCGAGGGCATCCCCGAGGGGCCGGTGATCGCCAAGGTGCCGCGCACCTTCAAGCCTCCGCCCGGTGAAGCGTACGTGCGCGTCGAGGGCTCGCGCGGCGACATGGGCTGGTTCGTCGTCAGCGACGGAACCGCGTTCCCGTACCGCGTTCACATCCGCACCGGCTCGTTCGCCGCGATGGCGATCATCGAGGAGCTCAGCAAGGGCCTGATGATCGCCGACCTGGTCGCGGTCATCGCGAGCCTCGACATCGTTGCTCCCGAGGTCGACCGCTGATGCAGCAATTCGCCGACCGCCTGCTCGCCGAAGGCATCCTCGCCGGGCTTCCGACCTCCGTCGGCTACGTGCTCGTGATCGCCTTCTTCGCCTTCGTGGTGCTGAACTTCATCATGCTCATCGCGGGGGTGACGAGCTGGCTCGAGCGGCGCGTGTGGGCGCGCATCCAGTCGCGGGTCGGGCCGAACCGGGTCGGGCCGCAGGGCGTCATCCAGTGGCTCGCCGACGGCGTCAAGAACGTCCTCAAGGAGGACATCGTGCCGGCGGCGGCCGACAAGCCGCTGTTCAAGGCCGCGCCGTACCTCGCGATGATCGGCTTCTTCGGCGCCTGGGCCTGCATCCCGTTCGGTGACGGGCTGATCATCGCCGACCTCAACGTCGGCGTGCTCTACATCACCGCCGTCACCGGGCTCGTCGTGGTCGGCATCCTGATGGCCGGCTGGTCGTCCAACAACAAGTGGGCGCTGCTCGGTGGTATCCGCTCGGCGGCGCAGATCGTGAGCTACGAGATCCCGGCGGCGATCGCGATCAACACCGTGATCCTGCTGACCGGCACGCTCAGCATGCAGGGCATCATCCGTCAGCAGGGCTGGGCGCCGTGGGACTGGTTCCTGTTCGACAACCCGTTCACGTTCATCGCGTTTCCGATCTTCTTCATCGCGCTGCTCGCCGAAGGGAACCGCACGCCGTTCGACCTGCCCGAGGCGGAGTCCGAGCTCGTCGCCGGCGCCTTCACCGAGTACAGCGGGCTGCGCAGCCTGCTCTTCTTCCTGGTCGAGTGGGGCAACCTGTACGTCATCGGCGCCCTGTGCACGACGCTCTTCCTCGGCGGCTGGCAGGTGCCGGCGTTCACCGACAACGCGGTCGTCCTCGGGCTGGCGCAGTTCGCCGTCTTCTTCTTGAAATCCTACTTCCTCGTGTTCGTCGCGATGTGGATCCGCGCGACGCTGCCGCGCGTGCGCGTCGACCAGCTCATGACCGTGTGCTGGAAGTACCTGGTGCCGATCTCGTTCGTGAACCTGGTCGGCGCGATGCTGTGGGTGGTCGCGTTCCCGAACGGCCTCGTGCCGGTGCGGATCGCGATGTTCCTGTTCGGCGTCGCGCTCGTCCTGTACTTCTTCTCGCGGGTGGCGTTCCATCTCCGGCGCGCGCGTCCCGAGCTGAGGTTGAACCCGATCTCCTGAGGAGACGATGGGACTTTCCTCCTACATCGCGAACATCCGCGAGACCCTCGGGACGATCTTCGAGGGAATGGCGATCACGGCGTCGCACCTGGTGCGCAAGCCGTACACCGTGCAGTACCCCGACCGGGTCGACGTGCGCGTGCAGGACACGCTGCCGTTCCGCTACCGCGGGCTGCTCGACGTCGACCTCGAGATCTGCACGGGCTGCCTCGCGTGCGAGCGCGCGTGTCCGATCGACTGCATCGTGATCGAGGCCGAGAAGGACAAGCAGACCAAGGAGATGATCCTCAGGCGCTTCGACATCGACTTGGCGAAGTGCATGTACTGCGGCCTCTGCTCGGAGCCGTGCCCGACCGGCGCGATCCACCACACGCCGGAGTTCGAGGGCGCGGACTACTCGCTCGAGAGCCTGGTGCGCCGCTTCGTGAAGGCTCCGGTGGTCGCCTACAAGCCGCCGAAGGGACCGGAGACCAACCCCGAGGTGGCGCCGATCCTGGCGCGCGGATTGAGGTACCTGGACGAATTTGCTAGCCCCGGCGACGCCAAAACCGCAGCGTCCGCGAGGCCGGCGACGTCCGCCGGGTCCGCAGCGTCCGCAACGGTCGAAGGATGAAGCCTCTCGCCCGTACGACTCGCCCGGTGAAGCGCTGACGTGATCTACGCGGCTCTCTTCTACGCGATCGCCGGTCTCACCGTTCTCTCGGCCATCGGCGTCGCGTTCACGCGCAACGTCTTCTATTCGGCGATGTGCTTGATGGGGACGCTGCTCGGTGCGTCGGGGTTGTTCGTCTTCCTCGCCGCCGACTTCGTCGCCGTCGTGCAGCTGCTCGTGTACGTCGGCGGCATCCTCGTGCTGACGCTCTTCGCCATCATGCTGACGCACCAGATCTCGGAAGTGCAGGTATCGAACCGCTCGGTGGGACGACTGCCGGCGTTCGCGCTGGTGGTGCTGGTCGGCATCGGGATGGGCGTCGCGCTGTTCCGCGCGCCCTGGCACACCAAGCCGCTTCCCGAGGCGACGCCGACGACCTACCACATCGGCGACGCCTTCCTGAACCAGTGGCTGCTGCCGTTCGAGCTCGCCTCGGTCGTGCTCTTGACGGCGCTGGTCGGCGCGATCGTGCTGTCGCGCAAGGAGCTCCGCGGGTGACCGAGATCGGGCTGCATCACTACCTCGTCGTCAGTCTGATCGTGTTCCTCGCCGGCGTCTTCACCGTTTTGACGCGGCGCAACGCGATCGGCGTGCTGATGGGGATCGAGCTGATCCTGAACTCCGCGAACATCAACTACATCGCCTTCTCGCGCTTCGGTGGCGGCGGCTACGACGGGCAGGTGTTCTCGGTCTTCGTCATCATGCTCGCCGCGGCGGAGGCGGCGATCGGCCTCGCCATCGTGCTCGGCATCTATCGGCAGTTCGAAACCATCGACGTGGAGGCAACCGACACGTTGCGCGGTTGACGCGCGACGTGGCGACCCAGCGAGGGAAGCACTGACGCCGTGTCGGATCCGATCGAAGTCTCGTACCTTCGCTGGATCGTCCTCGCGCCGCTGATCGGCGCCGCGATCAACGGGCTGTTCGGCGCCAGGCTGCAGAAGGCCTTCGGCAAGACGCTGATCGCCGCGATCGCGTGCGTGCCGGTGGTGATCAGCTTCGTCCTGGCGGTCACCGCGTTCCGCCAGCTCCTCGCGCTCGAGCCGACGCAGCGCTTCCTGCTCGACTCGGTGTCGAAGTGGATCCACATCGGGCAGCTCCGGCTCGACATCGCGTTCTGGGTCGATCCGCTGTCCGCCGTCATGATCCTCGTCGTCACCGGGATCGGCGGGCTGATCCACTTCTACTCCGTCGGCTACATGGACGAGGAGCCCAGCTTCTGGCGCTTCTTCGCCTACCTGAACCTCTTCATGGCGGCGATGCTGACGCTCGTGCTCGGCGACAGCTTGCTCGTGCTGTTCGTCGGCTGGGAGGGCGTCGGGCTCTGCTCCTACGCGCTGATCGGCTTCTGGTACAAGGAGTGGGCGAACGCGAGCGCGGGCTCGAAGGCGTTCATCGTCAACCGCGTCGGCGACTTCGGCTTCGTCGTCGGCATGTTCGCGCTGTTCTGGGCGCTCGACGGCGCGGGGCAGGGCACGCTGGTCTTCCGTGAGATCGCCGAGCGCGTCCACCTGCTCGACGGTCAAACCATCTGGGGCATCGCGGTTCCGACGTTCGTCACGCTGATGCTGTTCGTCGGCGCGACCGGCAAGTCGGCGCAGATCCCGCTCTATGTCTGGCTGCCCGACGCGATGGCCGGTCCGACGCCAGTCTCCGCGCTGATCCACGCCGCGACCATG
Source organism: Candidatus Binatia bacterium (assembly GCA_036563615.1). Lineage (NCBI taxonomy): Bacteria > Candidatus Binatota > Binatia (SeqCode) > Binatia bacterium. The sequence continues at coordinate 360,215 of DATCMB010000004.1, read as the reverse complement.
GTGACCGCGGGCGTGTACATGATCGCGCGCCTGTCGTTCCTGTTCTCGATGGCGCCGGCGACGCTCGCCGTGATCGCGACGATCGGCATCGCCACCGCGTTCTTCGCCGCGACCATCGGCACCACGCAGTACGACATCAAGCGCGTGCTCGCGTACTCGACGGTGTCGCAGCTCGGCTTCATGGTGGTCGCGATGGGTGTGGGCGCGTACGCGGCCGGCATCTTCCACCTCTTCACGCACGCGTTCTTCAAGGCCTGCCTGTTCCTCGGCTCGGGCAGCGTGATCCACGCGCTGCACCACGAGCAGGACATGCGGCGCATGGGCGGGCTGCGGAAGTACATGCCGATCACCTTCTGGACGTTCTTGATCTCGACGCTCGCGATCGCCGGCATGCCGCCGTTCGCCGGCTTCTTCTCGAAGGACGAGATCCTCTGGAAGGCGTGGTCGAGCCCGTACGGCGCGGGCTGGATCTGGGCGCTCGGCACGCTGACCGCCGGGCTCACCGCGTTCTACATGTTCCGCCAGGTCTTCATGGTGTTCTTCGGCGAGTACCGCGGAGGGCACGGCGGACACCACGACGACGCGCACGGCTCGCACGACGCACACCACGGCGGGGCGCACGAGCCGCACGAGTCGCCGGCGATCATGACCATTCCGTTGATCGTCCTCGCGCTCGGCGCGGTCGTGGTCGGCTTCCTCAACGTGCCGAGCGCGCTCGGCGGCCACCACGTCTTCGAGAACTGGCTCGCGCCGGTGCTCGAGCCGGCGAAGGTGGCGGCTGCGCACGGCGCGACGGCCGGCGCGCACGGCGTCGTCAAGGAGCTCGAGCACGCCGTCGCCGACACGCTGCACCACGTCGAGCACGACCCGTTCGAGTACGTCCTGATGACGATCTCGGTGCTGGTCGCGATGGGCGGCATCCTGCTCGCCTGGCTGATGTACATGCGCAAGGCGATCTCGCCCGAGTTCTTCACCCAGGCGTGGGCGGGCGTGCCGTACAGGATCGTCTTCAACAAGTACTACGTCGACGAGATCTACGAGGCGACGGTCGTGCGCGGAACGATGCTGCTGTCGCGCGCGCTCGCGGCCTTCGACCGCGTCGTGATCGACGGGCTGGTCAACGCGACCGCGACGGTGACGCGTCTCGCGTCCGCCGCGGACGGGGCGTTCGACCGCTACGTCGTCGACGGGATCGTCAACCTGGTCGGCTCGGTCACCATGTGGATGGGCAACCGCGTGCGCCGCATCCAGACCGGGCACGTCTACTCGTATCTCTACGCGATCGTGATCGGCGTCGTCGTGATCATGTTCGCGCGGCTACTGTGAGGTGGGCTCAGGCATGCCGACCAACGTCTTGACGTGGATGATCTTCCTGCCCGTGCTCGGCGCGGCGGTCGTGCTGTGCCTGCCGAGGAACGCGCACACCTTGATCAAGAGCGTCGCGGCGGCGTTCACCGTCCCGCCGCTCGCGATGGCGATCTGGCTGTTCCAGAACTTCGACCGCACGACGAACGAGATCCAGTTCGTCACCAAGGTGCCGTGGATCCCGTCGTTCAACATCCAGTACTTCGTCGGCGTCGACGGCGTGTCGATCACCATGGTGCTGCTCACGGCGCTGCTGTGCTTCCTGTGCATCTTCGCGTCGTGGGGCATCGACCGAGCGGTGAAGGCGTATTTTTCGCTTTTCCTGATCCTCGACGCCGCGATGATGGGCGTCTTCTGCGCGCTCGACTTCTTCCTGTTCTTCGTCTTCTGGGAGGTCATGCTCCTGCCGATGTACTTCCTCATCGGCATCTGGGGCGGTCCGCGGCGTGAGTACGCGGCGATCAAGTTCTTCCTCTACACGATGGTCGGCAGCGTCCTGATGCTGGTCGCGATGCTGGCCCTGTACTTCTACAGCGAGCCGCACACCTTCGACATGCTCGAGCTCGCGTCGCGCTCGTCGACCTACTCGACGAGCTTCCAGCGGCTCGCCTGGATCGCGCTGTTCATCGGCTTCGCGATCAAGATCCCGGCGTTCCCGTTCCACACCTGGCTGCCGGACGCCCACGTCGAGGCGCCGACCGCGATCTCGGTGATCCTGGCGGGCGTGCTGCTGAAGATGGGCACCTACGGCATCCTGCGCATCAACTACCCGATGCTGCCGCAGGCGACGCTCGACTTCGCCTTCTGGTGCCTGATCGCGCTCGGCGCCTGGAACATCGTCTACGGCGCGCTGTGCGCGATGGCGCAGACCGACTTCAAGAAGCTGATCGCGTACTCGTCGATCAGCCACATGGGCTACGTCATGTTCGGCATGGCGACGCTCACCGCGGAGGGGATCAACGGCGCCGTCCTGCAGATGTTCAACCACGGCACGGTGACCGCGATGCTCTTCCTCCTGGTCGGCGTGATCTACGACCGGGCGCACCACCGCGAGATCAACGGCTTCGGCGGCATCGCCGGGATCATGCCGTTCTACACCGGCTGGACGGCGCTCGCGTTCTTCGCGGCGATGGGCCTGCCGGGGCTTTCGGCGTTCATCTCCGAGGTGCTGGTCCTGCTCGGCGGCTGGCGCCACTACCCGGCGATCACGATCATCGCTGCGAGCGCCGTCGTGCTGACGGCGGGCTACATGCTGTGGACGCTGCAGCGCATCTACCTCGGCAAGCCGAACGAGAAGTACGTCGGGCTGCCCGACATCAACGCGCGCGAGGTGTTCACGCTGGTGCCGCTCGGCATCCTGGTCATCGTGCTCGGCGTCTACCCGCACCCGGTGCTCGACCTGATCAACACCTCGCTCGTGCACCTGAACGCGGTCGTCCAGGGCAAGGCGCAGGTCGCGCTCGCGACCGCGTCCGGCGCGCTGCCCTGAGCGCGGAGTCGCTGCGAGCCACGCCATGGACGGATCGGCGCTGAGCAACGTCGCGAGCCTCGCCTACAGCCTGCCCGAGCTGGTGCTCGGCGGCTCGGTGGTCGTGCTGTTCCTGCTCGACCTCGTCGTCAAGCGCAAAGAGCTGCTCGGCGACCTGGCGCTGCTGACGCTCGCCGTCGTGGTCGTGCTGTCGACGCGGCTTCTCTGGACCGACAGCGCCGCGCTCTACAACGGCGCGGTCGTGCTCGACGGCTTCGCGCTCTACTTCAAGCTGCTGATCGCGCTCGCCGCGTTCGGCACCGTGTGGATGTCGCTCGGCTCGCGCGAGATCCAGCGCAACAACGCCGGCGAGTACTGGGCGATCCTGCTCGCGAGCGCGCTGGGCATGATGTTCATGGCGTCGTCGACGAACCTGCTGATGGCGTACCTCGCCCTCGAGTTCGTCAGCCTGACGTCCTACGTGCTGTCCGGCTTCATGCGCCACAGCCGGCGCGCCGGCGAGGCGTCGCTCAAGTACCTGATCTACGGCGGCGTCGCGTCGGGCACGATGATCTACGGCATGAGCTGGGTGTACGGGCTCGCCGGCAGCCTCGACTTCCGCGCGATCAACGCGGCGCTCGCGTCGGGCGACGGCGTGTCGCTGCCGCTGTTCGTCGCGCTGCTGCTGACGCTCGCCGGGCTGGGCTACAAGATCGCCGCGTTCCCGTTCCACATGTGGGCGCCCGACGTCTACCAGGGCGCGCCGATCCCGGTGACGGCGTTCCTCGCGGTCGGCTCGAAGGCGGCCGGCCTCGCGCTGATGATCCGCTTCTTCTTCACCGCGATGGCGTCGTCCGCGGGGGCCGGGATGTACCAGCTCGTGGGCGGCGTCGACTGGAGCCAGCTCATGCTGGTGCTGTCGATCGTCACGATGACGTTCGGCAACCTCGCGGCGCTGAACCAGCAGAACGTCAAGCGCATGCTCGCGTACTCGAGCATCGCGCACGCGGGCTACATGCTGATGGGCTTCGCCGTGCTGACCGACGACGGGCTCACCGCGATGCTGTTCTACGTCGGCGTCTACTACCTGATGAATCTCGGCGCGTTCCTGGTCGTGATGATCGTCGCGAACGCGACGGGGCGCGAGGACGTCGCCGGCTACCGCGGGCTCGCGTGGCGCGGCGGCGCGATTCCGGCGGTGGCGATGGCGATCTTCCTGTTCTCCCTCACAGGTCTGCCGCCGCTCGCCGGCTTCGTCGGCAAGTTCTATCTGTTCGCCGCCGTGGTCGAGAAGCAGCTCTACCTGCTCGCGGTGATCGGCGTGCTGAACAGCGTCGTGTCGCTGGTCTACTACGCGCGCATCGTGCGCACGATGTTCCTCGACCAGCCCGTGGGGGGCGAGGGCGCCGTGCTGCTCGACTGGCACAACGGGCTGCTGCTCGGGCTGCTCACCGCAGGCACCCTCGTGCTCGGCGTCGCCTGGGGCCCGCTGATCGACTTCGCGGGACGCTCGACGCACTTCCTCGCGTACTGAGCGCGCGCCGCGCCGTCGTCCGACGCGCCGCGCTCGACGCGCGCTGCGCGGCCTACCAGTCCTCGCTGCCCGCGAGGTAGAGCGACGCGATCCAGTCCGCCATCGCGAGCTGCGCCGCGTGGCTCGCCGGCATGCTGCGACGCTGCATGAGCGCGACCGTCAGACGGTGCAGCTGGTCCATCTCGGCCGGCGTCGGCAGCGCGACCTCGCGCTGGTGGAAGACGTCGTCGAGCAGCGCCGCGACGCGGCCGTAGCGCCGGTACGCGCGCGGCGCCGCGGACGCCGAACGTCCGCGGCGCTGAACGCCGACGGCGGCGTCGTGCGCGCTGCTGCTGCAGCCGAGCTCCGCTCTGCGTGCAGGACGCCCGCGTGCGAATCGTCGAACCGCCACGCGCGCGCCGCGCGCCGGCTGGAACCAGTATTGGAATCGCACGCGCGCGACGGTGTCGGATCCGATTCTGATCTACGGCGCGAACGGCTACTCGGCGGGGCTATGATGTTGGTCGGCGTGAGGTCGCGGTGCACGATGGCGAGCGCGTGCGCGGAGCTCAGCGCGTCGAGCACCTGCGCCATGAGGTGCGTGGTCTCGCGCAGCGACAGCCGTCCCTCGTTCGCGAGCAGGTCCTTCAGCGTGACGCCCGGCACGTGCTCGAAGACCGCGTACAGCGTGCCGTTCGCGGTCTCGCCCGAGTCGATCAGGCGCACGACGTTCGGGTGCGCGAGCCGCGCGCCGACGCGAAGCTCGCGCTTGAAGCGCTCGACCGCCGACTTGCTCTCGCGCGCCCGCGGGCGGGCGTTGGGCCGCAACGCCTTGACGGCGACGTCGCGACCCGTGGAGCGCTGACGCGCGCGGTAGACGCGTCCGAAGCTGCCTTCGCCGAGCACGCCCGGGACCTCGTAGGCGGCGGCGAAGCCGCGGTCCTCGTTCAGCTCTGGTTCGCTCGCTTCCCTTCTCGAAGCTCGGGGGAAGGCGAACGTACGCCCATCGATCCCGCGCGGGCAAGCGTCAGGAACAACGATCGCTCGCCAAAAAGACGATCGTCCGACCAGGCGGAGGTCCGGCTGGTCTCCGCCGGGAGACCGCGGCGTCGCCGAGGCGAGCCGTCGTTGCTAGCGTGCGCTCATGCCGACGTCCGACGCTCCCGCTCGCGGCACGCTGTACGTGGTCGCCACCCCGATCGGCAACCTCGACGACATCACGCTGCGCGCGCTGCGCGTGCTCGGCGAGGTCGACCTGATCGCCGCCGAGGACACCCGACGCACGCGCGTCCTGCTCGAGCACCACGGGATCCGCGGTCGCCTCGTCGCCTACCACGACCACGTCGAGTCCGAGCGCGCCGGCGAGCTCGTGCAGCGCTTGCTGCGCGGCGAGAGCGTCGCGCTGGTCAGCGACGCCGGGACGCCGCTGATCGCCGACCCGGGCTACCGTCTGCTGCGGGCCGCCGCCGACGCCGGCGTGCCGATCGTGCCGGTCCCCGGGCCGTGCGCGCCGATCGCGCTGCTGTCGTGCGCCGCGCTGCCGACCGACCGCTTCACCTTCGTCGGCTTCCTGCCGTCGCGGCGCTCGGCGCGCCGCCGCGTGCTGCTCGAGCTCGCGGGACGCCGCGAGACGCTGGTCTTCCTCGAGTCGCCGCGTCGCCTCGGCGCGGCGCTCGCCGACCTGTGCGACATCCTCGGCGCCGAGCGTCCCGCGGTGCTCGGGCGCGAGCTCACCAAGCGCTTCGAGGAGGTCCGTCGCGGCACGCTCGGCGAGCTCGCGGCGCGGCTCGCGACGAGCCCCGGCGCGGAAACGGCCGCGGACGAAGAGAGCAACGACGACGAGACGGAAGTCGACGAGACCGACGCCGACGCGTCGGACGCGGACGTCAAGCCAAACGCGGAGGTCGAGCCCGAGGCCGAGCCGAGCTCGCCCGGGCGCATCCGCGGCGAGATCGTCCTCGCGGTCGGCGGCGCGGCGGGCGACGGCGACGAGCCCGCGCGCTCGAGCGCAGCCACGCGCCCGGCCGATCTCGACGCGTTCCTGCGCGCGCGGCTCGCGAGCGGCGACTCGGTGGCGGCCGCGGCACGTGCAGCCGTGCAAGAGCTCGGCGTGCAGCGTCGCGAGGCATACCGGCGCGCATCCGACGTACGTCGCTCGCTGTAAATTCCACAGGACTCCTCGCCGTTCTGCCAAGCGCGCCTGCAAGTTTTCCACGCGGCGCTGCCGGCACTTCTCCGCCCCTAAGAAAACGCCCGTAGGCCCCGCAGGCGACGCGGTGCTCGCCGCGGCGGCTGGCATGGAACTGGAACGCTGCCAGCAGCGGTTCGGCGAGGACCGCCTAACGGAGGGGGAATTGGCGTCGCGACACGCGGCAGAGTTGCGGGCGCGAGCGCCGCCGAGAGGGCTGGGAGAAGTGCGCCCACCCGGCGACGCGCAATCTTTTCAAAGCAGCAAAAGGGGAGGTGTCGAATGAAGTGTTCCGTCGGAACGGCAGTGTGGGGGTTCGCCTCACTCTGTATTTTCGCGGTCGTGGGCGTCACGCCGGCGGCCGCGCAGACCTTCGACCACTTGACGTGCCTGAACGTGAGCCGCGACCTGCGCGACGCGGCCATGCCGCCGCCGCTGACTCTGGACGCGGAGCAGCTCGAGATCCTCGACAGCCAGGGCTGCAAGCCGGTGGGTGGTGGTCAGATCGCGCGCGCCGACCGGATCTGCGTCCCCACGAGCAAGCTGCCGAGCAACCCCCCCGGGGGCATCGTGCTCTCGGGGCAGGACTTCCTCTGCTACCGCGTGCGGTGTGAGCCGAACGGTGGCGGCCAGGTGGACATCCAGATCACCGACCAGTTCGGCAGCGGCACGATCCGGGTGAATCAGACCCCGGTGATGAAGGAGCTCTGCGTGCCGGCGTTCAAGGTGGGTGTGCCGACCCCGACTCCGACCGGCGAGCCCACCCCGACTCCGACCGCCGAACCCACTCCGACCCCGACGGTGGTGGTCCCGACTCCGACGCCAACCGGGGAGCCGACGCCGACCCCGACCGGCGAGCCTACCCCGACCCCGACCGCAGAGCCGACTCCGACCCCGACGCCGCCGTACGGTTCGGCCAGCCAGGCGTTCGTACTCGAGGTTCCGAGCCTCCTGTACTGACGGCCTCGCTCATCGTTACGGAACGGTGACCAACCGGTGCGGGAGGGGGACGTGGTCCCTCTCCCGCACTTTTCCTCAGCGCGACTGCACCTCGACGTACACGCCGGGCGCCGGATCGAGCTTGCCGTCCGCGGGCATGCTCCACGGCGCGACCAGCAGCCGGCTCGCGAGGATCGCGTGCCCCGCGGCGCCGCGCTCGAACGCGCTGCGCACCGTCTCGACGCGCGCCGCGGCGAGCGCCGCGAGCCCGTCGTCACCCACCGCCGCGCGATCGCTTTCGGCGATCTGCGACTTCAGGATCACGTCGAGCTCGGCGTGCGAGGCGAGGATGCGCGCGACCTGCTCGACGCGCGCGCGGCCCGCGGCGTCGAGCGTCGCGCTGCCGGGCGCGAACGGCACAGGGTCGATCGCCAGCGCGTGCGGCGGTCCGTCGGTGCCGAACAGCATGCCGAGCCAGCGCAGCGGTGAGGACAGCGCGCCGAGCACGGCGCGTCCGATCGCCTGGGTGACGAACGAGCCGAGCTCGTACTCGCCGGTCGCCGTGTCGACCTCGACCGGAATCGTCATCTCGATCGTGCCGCCGACGTCCTTGAGCAGCGACAGCGCGACGGTCAGCGGCACGCCGGTCTGCTGCTGGATGACGTCGAGCCCGGTCTGGCGCAGAGCGACGCCGTCGAGCGCGATCGCGGTGGTGGCGGCGAGGCGGCCGCGGGCGAGCGTCGCCTCGATCTCGAGGTCGAGCGTGCCGGCCTGCGCCTCGTAGCCGAGCACCGGCGCGAGGTACGGGTTCAGCGTCGGCAGCGAGAGGCCCTCGACCGCGAGCTCGCCGCGCCAGCTCTCGTCGCCCGTGCGGCGCGCGGACGCGCGCAGCGGGTGCAGCTCGTCCTGGCGCGCGGTCAGCGACAGGCTGTCGAGGGCGTGCGGCTCGAGCGCGAGGCCGCGTGCGGTCGCGTCGGTCGACGCGAGCCCCGTCCAGTAGGGCGGCGTCGTCGTGGCGTCGACGAAGTCGAAGCGGCCCTGGCTGACGGTGAGGCTCGCGATGCGCAGCGGGCGTGCGGACGCCGTGGACTCCGAGGCGTTCGCTCCCGACCGCGGCGCGCGCGTCCTGCTCGGTGCGTCGGGTGCGCTCGCTTCGTCCGCTCCCCGCGTCGCGCCGGACGCCGCCTCGTGTCCGGACGCACCGCCGAGGACGTCGAGCGGGAACGTCCCCTGCGCCGTGCGCTGCACCATCGCGTACGGGTAGGACAGCGCGAGCGACGCGATCTCGATCGCGCCGTCCGGTCCGGGCGCGACCGTCAAGGTCGTCTCGAGCCGGTCGACCGCGAGCACCTGATCGGGGCGCTCCGCCGTCGGCGGGGCGGTGTGCACCTGGTGCGCTTCGAGCGCGATCGCGAAGCGCGGCCGCGCCGGGTCGCCGGCGATCTCCACGCGTCCGCGCGCGGTGCCGCGCGAGACGCGCAGCGGCGTGTCGAGCAGCGCCGACAGATCGGCGAGCGGCACCGACGACAGCTCGGCGACGACGTCGACCGTCGGCGGGTCGATGCCGAGCTTGCCCGTGACGTCGATCCGCCCGTCCTCCGCGACGCCGACCGTCAAGCGCAGATCACCGCGCTTGCCGCTCGCGATGCCGCGCCAGGTGAAGCTCTCGATCGTGAGCGGCAGACGGGCGTCGTCGCGCTTCACGACGATCTCGCCGTCGCGCGCGGTGAAGCGACCGCCGGTCACCTTCCAGCCGGGCTCGCGCGCGGCGTCGTCAGCGCCGCCGTCGGGCGCGAGCTCGACGCCGGACTCGACGAGCCCCGGGACGAGCCCCGGGTAGACGAGCCCGTCCGCGGTGAGCGCGGCGACGATGCGCGGTGCCGTGAGCTCGATCGCGCCGAGGTCGACCTCGCCGGCCGTGAGGTTGGCGACGAGGCCCTGCACGGAGAGCCGGCGCGCGGCGAGCGACGTCTCCGCGGCGCCGCTCAGGCGCAGCTCGTTCAGCGTCACGTCGGCCGCGAGCCGCTCCTCGCCGCGCTCAGGATCGAGCAGGTAGCTCGCGCGCCCGTCGACGGTGGCGGAGAGCGACTCGAGGCCGGGCGGCAGGCGGAGCTGGTCGCGGCCGAGCGGCGAGCCCTTCAGCTCGGCCTCCGCCTCGACGCGCCAGCCGGCGGGCGTCTCGTCGATGCGTGCGCCCGCGGTGAGCGGCACGCCGTCGAGCGCGCCGCGGAGCTCGCCCTGGAACGCCGCGCCCGCCGCCGAGGTCGGCACCTCGCGCGCGACGAGCTCGTCGAGGTGGAGCGCGACCGGCGTACGGCGCAGCCGCTCCGGCAGGCTCGCCTCGAGGTCGACGTCGGTGAGCACGACCTCCTCGACCACCACCGTCGGGCCGCCGGAGCGTCCGCCGGGCTCGGGGAAGGGCAGGCCGCGCAGGACGGGCAGGCCCTTCTCGTCCTGATCGATCACGCCGCGCAGGCCGTCGATCTCGACGCGCTCGAGCTCGATCTCGCCGCGCACGAGCCGCTCGACGTCGGGACGCGCGCTGATGCGGCGAACGGTCAGCGGCTCGCCCTCGCCGAAGGCGACGTCGCGCAGGCTCACGCGGCGCGCGAAGGGATCGACCTCGATCCAGCCGATGTCGACCGGCGTGCGCAGCGCTTCGCTCGCCGCACGCTCGACGCGCGGCAGCACGAGCTGCGGCGCGAGCGCCGCCAGCGCGACGAGCGCGAGCAGCAGAAGGAGCGGCAGGCGGAGCCTGCGCAGCAAGCTCTTGCGCGCCGGGCTCGCCATGCTCGCCTGCGGATGTCGACGCCCGCTACTGGCCGCGCGGCAGACCGAGCACCTGCATCGCGATGATACCCTTCATGATCTCGCTCGTTCCGGACGCGATGCTCGCGGCGCGGCTCTGCAGGAAGCTGCGCTGCAGCCACTGGCTCGGATCGACGCGCCCCGCGCGCGGCTCGGGCGTGTCGTAGAGCAGGCCCTGCGGGCCGATGATCTGCATGCCGAGCTGCGGGATCGCCTGCGTGACCTCGGTCCAGTGCAGCTTGATGATCGACGCCTCCGGTCCGGGCGCGCCCATGCGCAGCAGCTTGTCGAGCGTCCGCTGGCAGGTCATGCGGAAGATCTCGGTCGCGAGGTGGATCTGCGCGAGCTCCTGGCGCAGCACCGGATCCGTGCCGGCGCCGTGCTCGCGAGCGAGCGCGAGCAGCTGGTCGCGCGCCTGCTGCAGCTGGATGCGCATCTCGACGACGTAGAGGATGCCGCGCTCGTTCTGCAGCGCCGCCACCGCGACCGGCCAGCCGCCGTGCAGCTCGCCGAGCAGGTTCTCGCGCGGCACGCGCACGTTCTCGAAGAAGATCTCGTTGAACTCGGCCTCGCCGGTGATCTGGCGCAGCGGCCGCACCGTGATGCCGGGGCTGCGCATGTCGACGAGCAGGCAGGAGACGCCTTTCGCGCGCTTCTCCTCCGGGTTGGTGCGACAGAGCAGCATGCACCAGTCGGCGTGGTGCGCGAGCGTCGTCCACACCTTCTGGCCGTTGACCACGAAGTGGTCGCCGTCGAGCGTTGCGCTGGTGCGCAGCGAGGCGAGGTCGGAGCCGGCGCTCGGCTCCGAGAAGCCGCAGCACCACAGGTCGTCCGCCGACAGGATGCGCGGCGCGAAGCGCTTCTTCTGCTCCTCGGTGCCGAACGCGATGAGCGGCGGACCGACGATGCCGACGCCGAGGCTGTTGATCGCCGCCGGCGCCTGCGCGCGGGTCATCTCCTCGGTGTAGACGATCTGCTGCGGGATCGTCGCCTCGCGGCCGCCGTACTCGCGCGGCCACGTGATGCCGACCCAGCGGCCCTTGGCGAGCGTCCGTTGCCAGTCGCGCAGCACCGAGATGCGCTCGGGCTCGGGGAGCCGGGCGAGCGCTTCGGGCTTGAGCTCGGGACGGAGGTGCTCGGCGAGAAAGGTTCGCAGCTCTTCGCGGAATTCGTCGAGGGCTTCGGCCATGATGCTACTTCTTCCTGCCCTTGTTCTTCTTGTCACGCTTGCCGGCGCGCTTTTCTTCCTTGCGGCGCTCGGCGCGCTCGGTGCTCGTCGGGTTGGCGGTGGGCTCGTCGAGCGAGGCGAGGAGGTCGCGCTCGAGCAGCCGGAAGCCGACCTTGAGCTGGACCTGGAACTGCGGGTCGCGGTTGTTGCGCACGAGCCCGCGGATCGCCGTGACCTCGAACCAGTCGAGGTTGCGCAGCGTCCGCGAGGCCTTCGCGAGCGCGTTGCGGACGGCTTGCTGGATCGAGTCGTCGGAGACCCCGACGATCTCCACCATCTTGTAGGTCTTGTCGGGCATGTCGGCCCCTCCTTCGGGCGGCGTGTCAGAGGACCTTGAAGTCCTGGACGTCGCCCCGCACGGGCTCACGTTGCACCGTGATCCCGGTTACGCGCGCGCCGGGTGGTCCGGTGCGGCACCACGCGACGAGCTGCTCGATGGCGTCGGGGTCGCCCTCGGCGACCACCTCGACGGAGCCGTCCGCGAGATTGCGCGCCCAGCCTCGCAGCCCGAGCCGTCGCGCCTGATCGCGCGTCGAGCCGCGATACCAGACTCCCTGCACGCGCCCGCGCACGGAGATCCGGACCCGGATCTCCGTCGCCGAGCTCGGCGGGCGCCCGCCTGAAGGAGGGTCGTCCGTGCCCGTCACTTCACCTTGATGACGTTCGCCGCCTGCGGACCCTTCTCGCTCTGCGCGATGTCGAACTGGACTTCCTGCCCTTCGACCAACGTCTTGTACCCGTCGCCCTGGATCGCCGAGTAATGAACGAAGACCTCCGGACCGCCTTCTTGGACGATGAATCCGTAACCCTTGGCGTTGTTGAACCACTTGACGCGACCGACTGGCATACCACGCTCCCTGGCTGAATGGTGCGAAGAGTCCCTGGATTGGAGGGGGAGCTTCGCGCTTTGCTGAAAACCGCGCTCGTGTAGCAGAAACGCCCGGTCCCGGGGAAGCGCGACGCGCGGTGTCGTCTACTCGAGCGGGAGGGTCAGGCGGTACTGCGCGCGGCCGCGCTGCACCGCGATCTGCGCTTCGCTCTCGTTGCGCAGCCTCGACACCGCACGCCGGTAGGCGGCTGCCGAGTCGGTTGCGGTGTCGCCGAGCGCGATCAGCAGGTCGCCCGGGCGGATGCCGGCGCGATCCGCGTGGCTGTTGCGGCGCACCGACTTGATCGCCACCGCGTCGTCGCGGCCGCGCTCGGCGACGCGGATGCCGAGGCGGCGCCAGCCGAGGTCGTCGATGCGCTCGTCGGTCATCTCGCCGGCGGCGAGCGTCACCCGTCGCTTGGTGCCCGAGCGCAGGACGTCGAGGCGGATCGTCGAGCCGATCGTGGCTTCCGCGGCGCGCTCGTCGAACTCGGCGCGGTCGCCGACCTCGTGGCCGTCGACCGCGAGGATGACGTCGCCGGGCTCGATGCCGGCGCGCTCGGCCGGGCTGCCGTCCTCGACCTCGCGCACGACGACGCCGTAGCGCTCCTCCTCGACGCCGAGCGCGCTCGCGAGCTCGGGCGTGAGATCCTGCACCTGCAGACCGAGGTACGAGCGCCGCACCTCGCCGTAGCGGATCAGGTCGTTGACGACGCGGCTCGCGCGCTTCGCCGGGATCGCGAAGCCGATGTTCTGCGCGCCGCCGTAGATCGCGGTGTTGATGCCGATCAGCTCGCCCTTGATGTTGAGCAGCGGTCCGCCGGAGTTGCCCGGGTTGATCGACGCATCGGTCTGGATGAAGTCGAGGAAGACGCGCCCGCCGCTCTTGAGCGATCGCCGCACGGCGCTGACGACGCCGGTCGTCACGGTGTGCGAGAAGCCGAACGGGTTGCCGATCGCGATCACCGTCTCGCCGATCATCAGGTCGTCCGAGTCGCCGAACTCGAGGTGGGGCAGGGAGCCGCCCGGGATCTTGAGCACGGCGAGATCCGCGTCCGGGTCGACGCCGACGACGCGCGCGTCGAGCTCGCGCTCGTCGGCGAGCACGACCTTGATCTTCTGCCCGCGCGCGATCACGTGCGCGTTGGTGACGACGTAGCCCTCGGGGCGGACGATCACGCCCGAGCCGAGGCTCGTGCGCGTGTAGCGCCGGCGGCGCGGCCGCATCTCGAAGAAGTCGTTGAAGAACTGGTCGAAGAACGGGTCGCGCTGGACGACCACCGCCTGCTCGGCCGAGATGTTGACCACCGCCGGGCGCACGCGCTCGACCGCGCGCACGACCGGCGTGCGGCGCTCGTCGTCGGCGTGCGCCGCACCCGGCGCGACCAAGGCTGCGAGCAGGACGAGCGTCGCGAGCAGGAGGCCAGAGAAGCTACGCAGCAGCACGCAGGCGCCGGTCGACGGCCGGTTCATCGCGGCGGGCGCAGAGCCTTCTCGGATGGGGCGCGAGACGGCGCGAAGCACGCCGCCCTTCACCCGCCTGCGGCGCGGCTCCGGCGCGCCATGATCTGCTGATCGGCGTCCTCGACCTCGAGGTAGGTGTACCCCGACAGCCCCTGCTCGTAGCGGCGGCGCAGGCGCGCCGACTCCTCGACGGTGATGCGCTTGTCGCGCAGCGCCGCCTCGATCGCGCGCCGCGTGCGCTCGACCAGCTCGGCCTTCGAGTACTGCACGTAGCCGAGCACCTCCTCGACGGAGTCGCCCTCCACCAGGTGCTCGATCTCGATGCGGTCGTTCTCGCCGAGGCGGACGTGCACCGCGTCGGTGTCGCCGAACAGGTTGTGCAGGTCGCCGAGGATCTCCTGGTAGGCGCCGACCAGGAAGATGCCGATGTAGTACGGCTCGCCGTCGAACGGATGCAGCTCGAGGACGTGCTTGACGTCGCGGCGGTCGATGAAGAGGTCGAGCTTGCCGTCGGAGTCGCAGGTCAGGTCGGCGAACACGCCGCGCCGGGTCGGCCTCTGGTCGAGCCGGTGGATCGGCATGGTCGGGAACAGTTGCTTGACGGCCCAGTGGTCGGGCGCCGACTGGAAGACCGAGAAGTTCCCGTAGTAGGTGTCCGCCATCGCGCGCTCGAGGCCCTCGAGCTCCTCGGGCACGTAGTCCATCTCGCGCACGACCCGCAGGATCTTCTCGCAGCACGCCCAGAACAGACGCTCGCAGCGGCCGCGCGTCCGCAGATCGAGGTAGCCGAGGTTGAACAGCGTCAGCGCCTCTTCCTTCGCGGCGACCGCGTCGTGGTAGGCCTCGATCACGTTCTTGCGGCTGATCGACTGGTAGGCGTCGAACAGGTCGTGCACGACCTTGTGGTCTTCCTCGGCGGGCGCCTCGGGAGCCTTCTTCGGCAGCACCTCGTTGACGCCGAGCACGTTGAAGATCAGCACCGAGTGGTGCGCCACCATCGCACGCCCGGTCTCGGTGACGATGTCGGGGTGCGGGACGCCCTTCTCGTCGCACGCCTCGCTCACCGTCGCGATGATGTCGCGCGCGTACTCGGTGTTGGTGTAGTTCATCGACGACTGGAAGTTCGTCTGCGAGCCGTCGTAGTCGACGCCCAGACCGCCACCGACGTCGAGGTACTTGAGCCCGGCGCCGAGCTCGACGAGGCCGACGTAGAACTGCGTCGCCTCCTTCACCGCCTCGCGGATCGCGCGGATGTTGGTGATCTGCGAGCCGACGTGGAAGTGCATCAGCTCGAGGCAGTCGAGCATGTTCTCCGAGCGCAGCCGCCCGACGGTCTCGATCAGCTCGTCGGCGGTGAGGCCGAACTTGCTGCGGTCGCCGCCGGACTCGACCCAACGGCCCGCACCCTTCGCGGACAGCTTCGCGCGCACGCCGAGGTGCGGACGGATGCCGAGCTCGCGCGAGACCTGGATCACGAGGTCGAGCTCGTGGAAGCGGTCCATCACGATGATCGGCGTGCGGCCGAGCTTCTGCGCGAGCAGCGCGATCTCGATGTACTCGCGGTCCTTGTAGCCGTTGCAGATGATCAAGGACTCCGGGTTGTCCATGATCGGCATGACCGCGAGCAGCTCCGGCTTGCTGCCCGCCTCGAGGCCGACGTCGAACGCGCGCCCGAAGTCGATCACCTCCTCGACGACGTGGCGCTGCTGGTTGACCTTGATCGGGTAGACCGCGCGGTGACGGCCCTTGTACTGGTGCTCGCTGATCGCGCTCGCGAAGCACTCGCAGAGGTTGCGGATGCGCGCCGCGAGGATGTCCGAGAAGCGGATCAGCAGCGGGACGTGCAGCCCTCGCCCGCGCAGGTAGGTGACGAGGTCGAGCAGGTCGATTCCCGGGCCGCCGTTGCCCCGAGGCCGGATCTCGACGTGGCCCCGCTCGTTGACCGTGACGAAGCCCGCACCCCAGGCGTGGACGTCGTACAGCTCGATCGCATCCTGGATGGTCCAGCCTCTCACAGCGTCGATCTATAACGACGCTGGTCGGGAGGTGCTACCGGCCTGCGGCCGATTTTGCGGGCTCGGCGGCGGCGTCCTGCGCAACGGGCGGCGGCTCGCCTTCCCGCTCCTGCAGCAGCGCCGCGCCGCCGGTCACGCCCAGGCGCACCAGATCGGGCTTGACGCCAAACGCCGGTCGCGAAGTCGTCGAGTGTGTGGCCGCGCGGGGCGGGCGTCGCGCCTGGCCGCTCGCCGCCACGTTCAGTGCGTGAGCGACGTGCTGGTCGAGGCGGACACGATCTGCAGGGGCACGCGAAAGCGGAACGTGCTGCCCACGCCGGGCTCGCTCTCGACCTCGACGGTGCCGTTCATCAGCGCGAGGAGCTGCCGGACGATCGCGAGGCCGAGCCCGGCGCCGCCGTAGGCGCGCGTGTCCGAGCCGTCGACCTGCGTGAAGGGCTCGAAGATCGACTCGAGCTTGTCGGCCGGGATCCCGATCCCGGTGTCGCGCACGACGCCGAGCAGCTCGAAGCGATGCTCGTCGCACGTGCCTGCCTCGAGGCGCACCTCCACCGCGCCGCGCTCGGTGAACTTGAGCGCGTTCGCCGTCAAGTTCAACAAGATCTGGCGCAGCCGGCGCGGGTCGCCGTGCACACGCGCCGGCACGTCGTCGTCGCAGTGCAGGCGCAGCTCGATCCCCCGGCGCGCCGCCGTGAAGGAGAGCGCGCTCTCGAGGTCGCGCATCAGGTCGCGCGGGTCGAAATCGATCTTCTCGAGCTGCAGCTGCCCGAACTCCATCCGCGAGGTGTCGAGGATGTCGTCGAGCAGCAGGAGCAGCGTCTCCGCGCTGGCGCGCGCGCGCATGATGAACTCGCGCTGCTCGGCCGGGTCCCCGGCGTCGAGCGCGAGCTCCGTCATGCCGAAGACGCCGTTCAACGGCGTCCGGATCTCGTGGCTCATCGTCGCGAGGAAGTTGCTCTTCGCTTGCGACGCGGCCTCCGCGGCCTGCTTCGCGCGCTTGAGCTCGGCGGACACCTTCCGCCGCTCGGTGACGTCGCGCGCGATCGCGACGTTGAGCTCGCGTCCGTCGAACGACGCGAGGTTGAGCGAGACCTCGACCGGGATGAGGCGTCCGTCACGGGTGCGGTGAAACGTCTGCACGACGAGCGCCCGCTGCTCGCTCAGGTTCTGCCAGTGCGCTTGCCAGATCTCGTCGCTCAAGACCGGGTTGATGTCGTGGACGCGCATGCGGAGCATCTCCTCGCGCGTGTAGCCGAGCAGCCGGCAGGCCGCCTCGTTCACGTACGAGAAGCGTCCGTCCGGCGCGATCAGGTAGATCGCGTCGGTCGCACGGTCGATGGTGAAGCGGGCGAGCTTGAGGTCCGTCTCCGCGCGCAGCCGCGCCGCGCTGATCGCGACGGACACCACCGCCGCGCCCCCGACGTTGATCCCCCAGTGCGCCAGCTCGGCGTTCGAGAACCCGTCCGCGAGGACGAGCCAGCCGAGGACGCCGAACGCCGCGCCGCACAGCGCGGTGCGCACCGACGGCGCCACCACACCGGCGGCGACGACGACGATCAGGACGACGACCGACTGCTTGGGGTCGCCGGTGAGGGCCAGGAACGAGAGGGCGCCCGCCTCGGCCACGACGATGCTGAGCAGCACGAGGAGCTCGACCCAGCGAGCGGGCACGTAGGAGATGGCGAACGCGAGCACGCCGAGGAACGTCCCCACCACGGCGAATACGGCGGCAAATGCGAGGTGCGGCTCGGCGAGCGGCGCCGTCACGTAGACCAGCGCGAGCACGAAATAGATCGCCGCCGCTCCCACGTAGACCACGCGTACGACGGGCAGAGTTGGTTCGGAGAGCGCCATTCGATCTTGCCTGCGACGGCGACGAGACCGGGCTCTCGCGGGGCGCCGCTCGCGCTACTGCTGAAGCATCGGCGGTTCGTGCGCCAGCCTTGATCGGAGACGGGACGGGGCGGGGCCGCAGCGCGCGGGTCGCAGCCCGCGCTGCTCGCGCCTCTGGGCCAGCGCGGAAAGGCCCCGCGCACCGACCGCCGAGCGCCTGCCGGGACGGTTCCCCGCGCCCGCACGGCGGCGTCGCCGGGCTGGCGCAGGTCGACCCAGGCGCTCCTTCGAAAGTTGGATCGAAATTTGGCCGCGAGCGCGGCCGACGGTGGCGTCTCGCCGGGCGACGCCGCCGCACACGCGGCGGCGCCGTCCGCACCGGCGAACGTCGCAGGTCAGAGCAGCGCGCCGGGGCGGTACTCGCCGAACACCCGGCGCATCGCGTCCGAGATCTCGCCGAGCGTCGCGTAGGCGCGCACGGCGTCGAGGATCGGCGGCATCAGGTTGCTGCCGTCGCGGGCCGCACGCTCGACGCGCTCGAGCGCGTCCGCGACCGGCTGCGCCGCGCGCTCGGCGCGGACCTTCGCGACCTTCTGCTTCTGCCGCTCCTCGAGCTCGGGCTTGATCTGCAGGATCTCGGGCACCGGCTCGCGCTCGAGCGTGAACGAGTTCACGCCGACGATGATGCGCTCCTTGCGCTCGATCTCCTGCTGGTAGCGGTAGGCCGCGTTCTGGATCTCGCGCTGCATGAAGCCTTGCTCGATCGCCGCGACCGCGCCGCCCATCTCGTCGATGCGCTCGATGTACTCGAACGCGCGGCGCTCGAGCTCGTCGGTGAGCGTCTCGACGAAGTAGCTGCCCGCGAGCGGATCGATCGTGTCGGCGACGCCGCTCTCGTACGCGATGAGCTGCTGCGTGCGCAGCGCAAGCCGCGCCGAATCCTCGGTCGGCAGCGCGAGCGCCTCGTCCTTGCCGTTGGTGTGCAGCGACTGCGTGCCGCCGAGCACCGCGGCGAGCGCCTGCAGCGTGACGCGCACGACGTTGTTGTCGATCTGCTGCGCGGTGAGCGTGCTGCCCGCGGTCTGCGCGTGGCAGCGCAGCGTCAGCGAGCGCGGATCCTTGGCGCCGAAGCGCTCGCGCATGATCTTGCACCAGATGCGGCGCGCGGCGCGGAACTTCGCGATCTCCTCGAAGAACTCGTTGTGGACGTTCCAGAAGAACGAGAGACGCGGGCCGAAGTCGTCGACGTTGAGCCCCGCGTCGAGCGCCGCCTGCACGTAGGCGATGCCGTTCGCGATCGTGAAGGCGATCTCCTGCGCCGCCGTCGAGCCCGCCTCACGGATGTGGTAGCCGCTGATCGAGATCGTGTTCCACGACGGCACTTCCTTCGCGCAGAACGCGAAGATGTCGGTGATGATCCGCAGCGACTCGCGCGGCGGGTAGATGTAGGTGCCGCGCGCGACGTACTCCTTGAGGATGTCGTTCTGGATCGTGCCGCCGACCTTGGTCCACGGCACGCCCTGCTTCTCGGCGACGGCGAGGTAGAGCGCGAGCAGGATCGACGCCGTCGCGTTGATGGTCATCGACGTCGTGACCTTGTCGAGCGGGATCTGGTCGAGCAGGGTCTCCATGTCGGCGAGCGAGTCGATCGCGACGCCGACGCGCCCGACCTCGCCGCGCGCCAGCATGTGGTCCGAGTCGCGGCCCATCTGGGTCGGCAGGTCGAAGGCGACCGAGAGACCGGTCTGGCCCTGCTCGAGCAGGTAGCGGTAGCGCTTGTTCGACTCCTCCGCCGTGCCGAAGCCCGCGTACTGGCGCATGGTCCAGAAGCGGCCGCGGTACATCGTCGGCTGCACGCCGCGCGTGAACGGCGGCTGGCCGGGGAAGCCGAGCTCCTCGAGGTAGTTCGACTCGGCGCGGTCGGCGGGGGTGTACAGGCGCTTGATCGGGATGCCCGAGGTGGTCGCGAACTCGGAGCGCCGCTCCGGCGACTTGGCGGTCACCTTGGCGACCGGGCCGGATTCGAACTGCTCGTGTGCGCGGCGGATGGCGTCGATGTCGTCCATGGCCGCACACTAGCGAAAGCCTCCCCCGGAATGCGAGTTGCGCCCGCTGGCATTCCGCACGCCCGGCTGCCATGAGGCACGCGGGACGGGCTCGGGGTGGCGGACTTCATGGCGAACGACGGCCGGCGCGCGGCCGCGTCGGCGGGGCAGGGCGCAAGCATCAACTCCGCCTGCGAAGCGGCCGATGATCCGGCTCGAGGACGAGCCTCCTCCCGGAGTCCGAGCTGAGCATCCTCGCCCTAGCCGCACTCGTTCTGGCGCTGGTCGCGCTCTCGCGCACCGGCGCGGGGAGCGATCTCGTCCAGCGCGTCAAGCGTCTCGAGGCGGAGGTCGAGCGTCTGCGTGCGGCGCTGCGCGCGGCAGGGGTGGAGGTGCTCGAGGCGGGTGCCGAGGCCGCGGCCGAGGTCGATGCGGGCGATGCGGCGGAGGTCGGCGCGGACGCGGAAGCCGGCGAGCCCTTCGAGGGTGTCGGGACCGCCGAGGCCCCGGGGGCGGGTGTCGGCGAGAGTGCGGCGCGCGACGAGGCGGCGCACGAGGACGCCGCCGACGCGGGGGCTGCGGCTCTCCAGCCGCCGCGCGACGAGGCGCACGACGAGACGCGCGACGCCGCCGCGTCCGGTGCTGCGCCGCTCAGGCGTCCGCCCGAGCCGTTGCCGCAGCCGCTGATCCCGCCCAGGCCGCGCGTCGAGTGGGAGCGCTGGCTCGGCGTGCGCGGCGCGGCCGTGCTCGGTGGCGCTGCGCTCGCGCTCGCCGGTCTCTTCTTCTTCCGCTACTCGATCGAGCACGGCTTGATCCCGCCGTGGCTGCGCGTCGTGCTCGGCGTCGTGCTCGGCGTCGGCGCGGTGGGCGCCGCCGAGTCGACCTTGCGCGCGCGCTACGCGGGCACCGCGAACGCGCTCGCGGGCGGCGGGCTGGTCGTGCTGTACGCGGCCTTCTGGGCGTCCGGCATGCTCTACGAGCTGGTCTCGCCGGGCGTCGTGTTCGCCGCGATGGCGCTCGTGACGGCGACGGCGTGCCTGCTCTCGTGGCGACACGAGTCGCTGGTGATCGCGGTGATCGGGCTCGTCGGCGGGTTCTTGACGCCGGCCTTCGCGTCGACCGGCGAGGACCGTCCGTTCGGGCTCTTCGGCTATCTCTTGCTGCTCGACGTCGGCGTGCTGCTGCTCGCGCGGCGCTCGCGCTGGCCGCTGCTCGCGCTGCTCGCGATCGCCGGCACGACGCTCTACCAGGTCTTCTGGATCGCCGGCAGCATGGGTGCCGCGCGCACGCTGCTCGGGCTCGCGATCCTCGCGGTCTTCGCGCTGCTGTTCGTCGCGCTCGTGCCGCGCGAGGCGGACGGCGCGGACGCCCGTGCGGCGCGCGGCTGGCGGCTCGCGCAGTACGGCGCGGTGCTGCTGCCGCTCGCGACCGCGCTCTACTTCGCCGCCGAAGCGGAGCTCGCGACCGGCATCCTGCCGCTCGGCGGGCTGCTCTTCGTGCTCGGCGTGGCCGCGGTCTGGCTCGCGGTGCGCCACGGCGAGGGGCTGCTCGCGCTCGGCGCGGGGGCGGCGACGCTCGGCGTCGTCTTCGTCTGGCTCGCGCAGAATCCGCTGCTCGGCGGCACGCCGTGGCGCGCGGCGGTGGTGCTGGTGGCGCTCGCCGCGGCGTACCAGCTCGGGCTCGAGCTCGCGCGCCGCGAACGCTTGGGGGAGGGCGACGCGCCGGCGGACGAAAGCCAGGCGGCCGCGGGCCCGGCGGGCGAGGGCGCGTGGGTGTCGCGGGCGGTCGCCAACGCGGCGGCGCTGGTCGGGCTCGGCTGGCTCGTGCTGCTGATCGCGATCGCCGCCGACGAGCGCGTCTCGCTGTGGCCGCTGCTCGCGGCGGCGCTCGGCGTCGCGCTGCTGCTCGTCCGTCAAGCAACGTTTCCCGGGCGGGGCGGGGTCCAGGTCGCGGCTGCGGTCGGCGTCGCTCTTCTGCTCGTCGCGCACCGGCTCGGGCACCGCGGCGATCCCGACGTGCCGAGCGCGGCCTCCGGCGTCGTCCTGCCGGCGATGCTCGCCGTGGCGGCGGCGTGGCAGGGGCTCGCGCTCGCGCAGCCGCGGCTCGGGTCGCGGCGCTTCGCGGAGCACGGCGCCGCGGCGTTGGCGCTCGTCCTTCTGCTCGGGGTCACGGTCGATCCCTCGCAGTCGATTCTCGTCGGGCTGCTCGTGCCGCTCGCGCTCGGCTTCCTCGTCCTGCTCGCGGCGACGCGCCTCGGCGGCTGTCGCTGGCTCGTGGTCGCGGTCGCCGCGACCGGGCTCGCACAGACGACGCGGTCGGGGCAGGGGCTTTCGGAGACGTCGTCGGCGCTCGGGCCGTTCGCGCTGGTCTTCTTGTCGTTCGTGCTGTTCGGCGTCTGGCCGCTCGCGGCGGCGCAGCGCCTGCGCGACGACCGCTGGGCGTGGCGCGCGGCCGCGCTCTCCGGTGTCGTGTTCTTCGTGCCGCTCTACGTGCTGTTCGGAGCGCTGCAGGAGCGCCTCGGGGACTGGCTGCCGATCGCGCTGCTGCCGCTCGCGCTCGCCGCGGTCACGGTGGCCGTCGCCGCGCGCGCCCGGAACCTCTGGCCGAGTGAGAGCGACGTGCGCACGAGCGCGCTCGCCTGGCTGTGCGGCGTCGCGCTCGGCTTCGTGACGGTCGCGATCCCGATGCAGGTCGAGAAGTCGTGGATCACGATCGGCTGGGCGCTCGAGGGCGCGGCGCTGCTCGTGCTGTGGCAGCGCCTCGACCATCCGGGCCTCAAGTACACGGCGCTTGCCCTGCTCGCCGCCGTGACCGTGCGCCTCGTCGCCAACCCCGCGGTGCTCGACTACTACCCGCGCTCCGGCTGGCCGATCGTCAACTGGCTCGCGTGGACCTACCTCGTGCCGGCGGCGGCGCTGGTCTTCGCCGCGCGCACGCTGCACCCGCTCGAGCTGCCGCGGCTGCGCGACTGGGAGCGGCGCTGGTACCCGCGCGAGCAGCCGCTCGCTACGTCCGCGCTCGGGCTCGCGGCGCTGCTCGTCGTCTTCGTCTGGATCAACCTCGCGATCGCCGACTGGTTCTCGGGCACCGGCGAGCTGCGGCTGCTCGCCGCGGAGACGCCGGCCGAGAACCTCGTCGTCTCGATCGCCTGGACGCTCTACGCGATCGTCCTGCTGGTGCTCGGCGTGCGCCTCGCGAGCGGTGCCTTGCGCTGGGCGAGCCTGGTTCTGCTGATGCTGACGATCGGCAAGATCTTCCTCTACGACCTGAGCGAGCTGCGCGACCTCTACCGCGTCGCCGCGTTGCTCGGGCTCGCGCTGTCGCTCATCGTGGTGTCGCTCGTGTACCAGCGCTTCGTCTTCCGCCGCTCGAGCGAGGGCGAGCCGTGAACGGCGCGCCGCGGGTCGTGACGCGAGCGGTGCTCGCGCTCGCGATGCTCGCGACGCTCTTCGCGCCGTCACGCGCCGCGGCGCAGGATCTCGCGACGCTCTTCCCGTTCGAGGCCGACGTGCAGCCGAGCGCACCCGGCCTCGCGCGTCTCGTCCTGCCGCCCGAGGTGCTCGATCGCTGCGCGCCGGATCTGTCGGACGTGCGTCTCTTCGACGCGGGCGGCAACGAGGTGCCCTACCTCGTCGACCCCGGGCTGCCGAGCGGCAGCGAGCGCGTCGAGCGCGTCGTCGCCGACGCGGTGGTGACCGACCTCGAGCGCGAGCAGATTCCGCGCGAGAACGCGAAGACGCTCACCCGCGAGCGTTACCGCGTGCGTCTGCCCGAGCGCGCGGCGCCGAGCGGCAGCTGGACGCTGATCGCGACCTCGGCGCAGCCGCGCTGGGTGCGCTCGGTCGAGGTCGAGGGCGTGGCGCGCGACGGCACGACGGTGCCGCTCGTGCCGCGCGCGAGCCTCGTCCGCCTCGGACAGCGGCTGGTCGACCGCGACCGCATCGCGCTGCCGCCGTTCGACGGCGAGGAGATCGTGGTCACGATCACCGGCGACAAAGGCTTCTTCCTCGAGCCCGAGCTGCGCTTCGAGGCCGATCGCACGCTCGCCGCGAGCAACGCGAGCTCGCGTCCGCTCGCGATCCTGTCGCAGCGAAGCGAGGACGGTCGCACGGTGCTCGAGGTCGAGCGGCCGCCGGGTCTGGTCGCGGGACGACTGCACATCGAGAGCGCGACGCCGGCGTTCGATCGCAAGGTCGCGGTCTACGACGTCGCGGTCGACGGCGGTGCGACGCCGCTCGGCAGCGGTCGCATCCGGCGCGCGCCGACCGCTGCCGACGCCGCACTCGGCGAGCGGCTCGACGTCGAGATCGCGCCCGCGCGCCGCGCGCGCCTGCGCATCGAGATCGACGACGGCGACAGTCCGCCGCTCGCCGAGCTGCGCGTCGCGGCGCTGACCAGCGCGCCCGCGCTGCTGTTCGCGCTGCCCGGCGCGGCCGCGGGCGAGGCGGCGGGCGTGCTCCGCTTCGGCGGCGGCCGCGCCCACGCGCCGCGCTACGACCTCGCGAACCTGCTGCGCGATGCGCTCGCCGAGGGTGGTGCTGCGCTCGCGGATCCCGAGCGCATCCCGGCAGCGCACCTCGGTCCCGTGCGTCCGAACCCGCGCTACGACCCGGCGCCGGCGCTCGCGCCGCTGATGCACGCCGGCGCCGAGCTCGACCCCGACGACTGGCGCTGGCACCGCGTGGTGACGATCCCGCCGTCGCCCGAGGGGCTCGCGCTCGTGCGCCTCGCGCCCGAGGACCTGGCGCACGCCGAGCCGTCGCGCGCCGACCTGCGCCTCGTCGACGCGGAGAAGCGGCAGTGGCCGTTCCTCGTCGCGCCGACCTCCGAGCGCGCGCAGGTCGCGCTGGTCGCGACCGGACCCGTGCGCGAGGCCGGACGCTCGCGCTGGCGTCTCACGCTGCCCGCCGCGCCCTTGACGCTGGATGGGCTCGTCGTGCACACCGCGCGTCCCGCGCTCGGACGGCGCTACCGCGTGCTCACCACGGTGGACGGCGAGGAGCGCGAGCTGGGCACGGGGCTCCTCGCGCAGGACCTGCGTCGACCGCGCCCCGCGACGATCTCGTTCGCGCCGGCGCGCGTCGAGGAGCTCACGCTCGAGGTCGAGGACGGCGACGACGCGCCGCTCGCGCTCACCGCCGTCGAGACCTCGGTGGCGTTGCCGACGCTGCTGGTCGCGGCGCCGCCCGGCGAGTACACGCTGCTCGCCGGTAACCCCGACGCGACGGCGCCGCGCTACGAGATCGAGCGCGTCCGCCACGTGGTGGAGGGTCTGCGCGGCGTGCGGGCAACCCTCGGCGACGGCGGCGAGAACGCGTCCTGGCGCGGCACACCGGGCGGCACGGCGCTACGGCGCGAGCGCCTGCAGCGCGCGGCCGTGTGGGCGGCGATCGTCCTCGCGGTGCTGGTCCTGGGCGGGCTGACGCTGCGCGCCGCCCGCGCCCGGTAAAGGGCGCAGGCGATTCTACAGGCGACAGGCCCGCTCCACGAGCGTGTCACGCCGTCGCGGGCGAAAGCGGGTTGGCAGACTTCTTGGAACCAGCAGTCGTGGGCCCACCGAACGTCATGCACGGCCATCCCGACAATCCCGTCCTCATCATCGACGACAGCGAAGAGGTGCTCGAGATCTTCTCCTTGCTGCTCGAGGCGGAGGGCTACCCGACCCTGTGCGCGCGCGACGGCCACACGGCCCTCGAGCTGCTGCAGCACGGGGTGCGGCCGTTCGTCATCCTGCTCGACTGGACGATGCCCGACATGGACGGCGCCGAGCTGCGTCGCCATCTCAGGGAGGACCCGAGCACGGCGACCATCCCGGTCGTGGTCGTGACCGCGTCGCCGCCGGCGAGCTGGGAGGACGACGCGCCCGCGCCGCTGCTGATCAAGCCGGTCGACGCGGACGAGCTGCTGCACGCGGTGGAGGAGCACGAGCCCGGCGAGCGCCGCTAGCGCGCCACGCGTGCTGCGATCGCGTGCACGCATGCGACGCTGCGCGTCCTCATCTGTTCTCTCAGAGCGCCCGCTCCCGTGAGCGTTCCGCGTCGAGCATGGCGTGAGGTCGGCGGGCGCCCCGCAGGCGCGCCCGCTGGCGATCCGCGCGCGTCGCAGGCATGGTCGTTCGTGCCGCGGCGCGCGACGCACGCAGGGACGCGCGGCCACACGGAGGCGCGGAGTGCCGCGGCACGGAGGAGCATTGATGAGCGAGATCGTCGAAACGACCCACGGTCGCGTGCGCGGCATCGCGCGCGACGGCCACGTCGCGTACCTCGGGCTGCGCTACGCGCAGCCGCCGATCGGTGCGCGCCGCTTCGCCGCACCGGTCGCGCCCGAGCCGTGGGACGGCGTGCAGGACGCGCACGCCTTCGGCCTCTCGTGTCCGCAGCCGCCGAGCGTGCTGCCCGGGATGGAGGCGGGCCCGCAAGGCGAGGACTGCCTGTTCCTGAACGTCTACGCGTCGCGCGGCGGCGGCTCGCGCAAGCCGGTGCTCGTGTGGCTGCACGGCGGCGGCTTCAGCGCCGGCTCGGGCGCGCAGGCGATCTACGACGGCGGCGCGCTCGCCGCGCGCGGCGACGCCGTCGTCGTCACCGTCAATTACAGACTCGGCCCGCTCGGCTTCCTGCACCTGCCGGCGCTCGGCGCCGACGTCCCCGGCGCGGTCGACAATCCCGGCGTCCTCGACCAGCTCGCGGCGCTCGCCTGGGTGCGCGACAACGCCGCCGCGTTCGGCGGCGATCCGGGGAACGTGACGATCTTCGGCGAGTCCGCGGGCGGCATGTCGGTGACGACGCTGCTCGCGTGTCCCGCGTCGCGCGGCATCGTGCGGCGCGCGATCGCGCAGAGCGGCGCCGCGCAGGCGACGCTCGACCGCGAAGGCGCTGCGCGCACGGCGCACGCAGTCCTCGAGGAGCTGGGGCTTTCCGTGAGCGAAGCGGCGCGGCTGCGCGACGTGCCGGTCGAGCAGCTCGTGCAGGCCGGACAGCGCGTGAGCCTGCGCTTGACGGGCGAGCTGTTCCTCGCCTTCGCGCCGCTCGTCGACGGCGACGTGCTACCCGCGCATCCGCTCGACGCGATCCGCGCCGGCGCGGCGCGCGACGTCGCCCTGATGACCGGCACGACCGCCGACGAGTGGCGACTGTTCACCTTCGCGTCGCCGCAGCACCGGCAGATGGACGAGGCGGCGCTCGTCAAGCGCATCGAGCGGCGGCTCGCACGCCTCGGCCGCGGCGACGACACCATGGCTCTGATCGACCTCTACCGGCGTGCGCGCGAGGGCGCGCCGCCCTGGCACATCTTCGACGCGATCGAGACCGATCGCATGTTCCGCATCCCGGCGATCCAGCTCGCCGAGGCGCAGCGCGCGCTGCAGCCCGCGACCTTCATGTACGTCTTCGCCTGGCCGTCGCCTGCGGCGGGCGGTCTGCTCGGCGCCTGCCACGCGATCGAGCTGCCGTTCGTCTTCGGCACGCTCGGGGCGCCGCACATGGAGCGCTTCTCGGGGGGCGGTCCCGTCGCCGAGCGGCTCTCGCAGCAGGTGATGGACGCCTGGCTCGCGTTCGCGCGCGACGGCGTGCCGGCGGCGAGCGGTGTCGGCCCGTGGCCGGCCTACGACCTCGAGCGCCGCGCGACGATGATCCTCGACGCCGAGTCGCGCGTGATCGACGATCCTGCGCGCGACGAGCGCGAGGCGTGGGCGTGAGCGGCAGGCTCGCGCCCACGCGTGCGTACGAGCGACGCTCGAGGCGCAGGCGCGACGGTGTGAAGGAAGATCCGAGCGACGACGACGCTACTCGAGCGTCACCATCAGCTCGCCGGTCTCGACCGCCTGACCGGCCGCGACGTGGATCTCCTTGACGGTGCCCTTGCGCGGCGACTTGACGTCGTTCTCCATCTTCATCGCCTCGAGGACGAGCAGCGGCTGATCGCGCTCGACCTGGTCGCCGACGGAGACGAGGATCGTCACCACCTTGCCCGGCATGACCGCCTTGACCTCGCGGCTGCCGGAGCCGCCCGACGCGCCGCCGGCGCGGTAGCGACGGCGGTCGACGAGCTGGACCTGCAGCTCGCTCAGCCCGTCGTAGACCACGCTGCCGTCCTTGCGGCGCAGCACCGTGATCTCGTGCACGCGGTCGTCGACGATCACCGAGTAGGTGTTCGGGCCGACGCGCTCCGCGGCGAGCTCGATCGTGCGCTCGCCGACGTTCACCTTAACGCGTCCGTCGTCGGTGGTGGTGAGCTCGACCGACAGCGGCTGCTCGAGGTCCGGCAGCTCGGCGACGTACGACGAGGGCGGCAGCTTGAATTGCTCAGCCATGCGTCGCCTCCCGCCGCGCCACCGTCACCCAGCGATCGGCCGCGCCCCGGCCGCTCGCGGAGCCACCGCCGACGCCTGCCGCCGTCGCGCCGACCGCTGCCTCGGTCTCGGCGAGCGCCGCCGCGGCGAGCAGCAGCGCGCGCTGCTCCTCGTCGAGCTGGGCGCGCGCCTCCTCGGGCTTCCACTCGCGATCGATGAAGCCGGTGTCGAAGTCGCCGGCGAGGAACGCCGGGTGCTCGAGCACCCAGCGATGGAAGGCGAGGTTCGTCGTCAGGCCGCGCACCTGGTACTCGGCGAGCGCGCGCTTCATGCGGGCGATCGCGGTCGCGCGGTCCGGACCCCAGGCGATGAGCTTCGAGATCATCGGGTCGTAGAAGCGCGACACCGTGGCGCCCTCGTAGACGCCACCGTCGTCGCGGATGCCGGGGCCGTTCGGCACGCGCAGCAGCTCGATCTTGCCCGGCGAAGGCAGGAAGTTGTTGAACGGATCCTCGGCGTAGACGCGGCACTCGATGGCGTGCCCGTGCTGCCGGATGTCGTCCTGCTTCCACGGCAGCGGGAAGCCGGCCGCGATCTCGATCTGCGCACGCACGAGGTCGATGCGCGTCACCTCCTCGGTGATCGGGTGCTCGACCTGGATGCGCGTGTTCATCTCGAGGAAGTAGAAGTTCTGCTTCGGGTCGACGAGGAACTCGACCGTTCCCGCGCCGACGTAGCCGACCGCCTCCGCCGCGCGCACCGCGATCGCGCCCATCTTCTGGCGCACGTCGTCGCGCAGCACGGGGGAGGGCGACTCCTCGACCACCTTCTGGTTGCGCCGCTGCAGGGTGCACTCGCGCTCGAAGACGTGCACGGTGTTGCCGTGCATGTCCGCCATCACCTGCACCTCGATGTGACGCGGACGCTCGACGAACTTCTCGACGTAGAGCCGGTCGTCGCCGAACGCCGAGCGCGCCTCGCTGCGCACGCTGCGCACCGCCGCGAGCAGATCCTCCTCGCGGTGCACGAGGCGCATGCCCTTGCCGCCGCCGCCGGCCGACGCCTTGAGCATCACCGGCAGGCCGATCTCCTTCGCGACGCGCACGACCTCGGCGTCGTCCGCGATCACGTCCGGCGAGCCGGGGACGCACGGCACCTTCGCGCGCTCCATCGCCTGACGCGCGGCGACTTTGTCGCCCATCGCGGCGATCGCGGACGCGGGCGGACCGATGAAGACGATGCCAGCCTCCTCGAGCATCGCCGAGAACTCGGTGTTCTCGGCGAGGAAGCCGTAGCCGGGGTGCACCGCCTCGGCGCCGGTCTTCTTCGCGGCCTCGAGGATCTTCTCCTTGACGAGGTAGCTCTCGAGCGCCGGCGCGCCGCCGATGTGCACGGCGTAGTCGGCGAGCCGCACGTGCAGCGCGGTGCGGTCGGCGTCGGAGTACACCGCGACCGTCTCGATGCCGAGGTCGCGACAGGCGCGGATCACGCGGACCGCGATCTCGCCGCGGTTCGCGATCAGCACGCGCTTGAACATCCGGGGCTCGCGCTGTCGCATGGCGGCGCTCACAGCGGGATGTTCCCGTGCTTCTTCGGCGGGTTCTTGTCGCGCTTGGTGCGCAGCACCTTGAGGCTGCGAATCAGCACCGGGCGCGTGTCCTCGGGCTTGATGACCTCGTCGATGTAGCCGAGCTCCGCCGCCTTGTACGGGTTGGCGAACTTGTCGCGATAGTCGGCGACCAGGCGCGCCTTCTCGGCGACCGGATCCTTCGCCTTCGCGAGCTCGTTGCGGAAGATGATGTTGACCGCGCCTTCCGGGCCCATCACCGCGATCTCCGCGGTCGGGTAGGCGAAGTTGAAGTCACCGCGGATGTGCTTCGACGACATGACGACGTACGCGCCGCCGTAGCCCTTGCGGGTGATGATGGTGATCTTCGGCACCGTCGCCTCGCAGAAGGCGTAGAGCAGCTTCGCGCCGTGGCGGATGATGCCGCGGTACTCCTGGTCGGTGCCCGGGAGGAAGCCCGGCACGTCGACGAACGTGATGATCGGGATGTTGAAGCAGTCGCAGAAGCGGACGAAGCGCGCCGCCTTCACCGACGACGCGATGTCGAGCACGCCCGCGAGCACGTCCGGCTGGTTGGCGACGATGCCGACCGGCATGCCGCCGAGGCGCGCGAAGCCGACGATGATGTTGCGCGCGAAGTCGCGGTGCACCTCGAAGAAGTAGCCGTCGTCGACCACGCCCTCGATCAGCCGGTGCATGTCGTACGGCTTGTTCGGGCTGTCGGGGATGAGATCGGCGAGCCAGGCCTCGCGCCGGTCGGCCGGATCCGCGGTCGGCTTGATCGGCGGATCGTCGAGGTTGTTCGACGGCAGGAACGACAGCAGCTCGCGCATCATCGCGAGGCACTCGCGGTCGTTCGCCGCGGCGAAGTGCGCGACACCCGAGCGCTCGTTGTGCACCGCCGCGCCGCCGAGCTCCTCGAGCGTGACCTCCTCGTGCGTGGTCGCCTTGATGACGTCCGGTCCAGTGATCGCCATGTAGCTGGTGTTCTGGACCATGAAGATGAAGTCCGTCATCACCGGCGAGTACACCGCACCGCCCGCGCACGGGCCCATGATCGCCGAGATCTGCGGGATCACGCCCGACGACATGACGTTGCGCAGGAAGATGTCGGCGTAGCCCGCGAGGCTGACGACGCCCTCCTGGATGCGCGCCCCGGCACCGTCGTTGATGCCGATCATCGGGCAGCCGTTCTTCATCGCCAGGTCCATCACCTTGCAGATCTTCTCGGCGTACGCGCCGGAGAGGCTGCCGCCGAAGACGGTGAAGTCCTGCGAGAAGACGAACACGGTGCGGCCGTCGATCGTGCCGTAGCCCGTGACCACGCCGTCGCCCAGGATGCGCTGCTTGTCGGCCCCGAAGTCGTTGCAGCGGTGGACCTTGAAGCGGTCCATCTCGACGAAGCTGCCCGGGTCGAGGAGCTGCTCGCAGCGCTCGCGCGCGGTGAGGCGACCTCCCTCGTGCTGCTTGGCGATCCGCTTCTCACCGCCGCCCAGCAGGGCTTCACGGTTGCGCCGTTCGAGTTCTGCGAGCTGCTCTTGTTTGGTCATCGGAAAAGCGTGTTCGCCCGCATCGCGCGGCGAGTTAGGCGAGCCGTGACGGAAGCTTGCGGCTCCGCACGGGCGCAAATTCCAGTCGAGCCGGAGACTCTTATTGCGCGCCGAGACGACCCGCAAGTCTGTGGATCGCCGCGCGGGCATGAAGCGCGCGACGGCGCTCGCCGTCCGCAGCGAGGCGCCCGCGCCTGCGCGCGGACGCCTCGCCGTCGAGGACTCTGCTTACAGTCGGCTCACGGCACCGGCGGGCACTCCGCCGGCGGCGCCGAGTTCGGCGTGCCGACGAACTTCGCGGTGGTGTCGTACTTCGCGGCCGGCGACCTGGACGGAGCGACCGCGCAGAACTCGACGCCGGTGCCCAGGCGCAGGCGCACCGCCAGCGAGCCCTGCGGCGCATTCGCCAGCGAGTACAGCCCGTCGCCCTTGCCGGTGATCGCGAGCCGTCCGTTGGCGAGCACGACCGAGGTGATCGGACCGCTCGCGCGCTTCGGATCGCGGTAGCGGAACGTCGGACGCGCGAACGTGCCGCCCGCGAGCCACTTGCTCGCCGGGAGCTGCAGGACGACCTTCTGGCCGCCGTTCGGGTTGTAGACGGTCAGCGTCGCGCCGCCGCCGGTCGAGCCGAGCAGCGTCGGATCGCCCTTGCTGAAGAACGACGGCACCGTGACGCCGCTCGGCGAGCCCTTGTGCGGCGCCGAGCGCAGGCGGAAGTTGCGCGCGTTGAGGGTGATCGGCGGCTTCGGGTCGTCGCCCAGCACGAGCGCGCTCGCGCGGATCGGCGCCACCGGGACGGAGGGCGTGCCGCCAGGCGTCGGCGTCGGCGTCGGACCGCCCGGCGTCGGCGTCGGGCCGCCGGGCGTCGGCGTCGGACCGCCGGTGGGCGTCGGGCCGGGCGTCGAGGTGGCGGTCGGCGTCGGCGTCGCGGTCACGGTCGGCGTCGGCGTCGCGGTCGCCGTCGACGTCGGGGTCGGGGTTGGCGTCGGACTCGGCGTGGGCGTCGGCGTCGGCGAGCCGTCCGGGATGCTGCCGGGGTCGGCCGGGTTGCTGCCGGCGTCGAGCTCGTCGCCGTCGAAGTAGCCGTCCTCGTCGCGGTCGATGCCGATGCGCAGACCCGAGCCCGGCGGGACGCAGGTGTAGGTCAGCTCCTGACCCGGCGTCGCGGCCATCGAGCGCAGCGTCGCATCAGAAATCAGCGGCTCCGCCGCCTTGTCGCTGCGGAATTGACCGTTGCTCGTCCGCACCCAGCCGCGCGGCTGGCCGCCGACGTTGCCCTTCACGACGACGTCGCACTCGGTGACCGCGCCGCCCAGGATCTTCGAGGTGAAGGGGGCCGCGGCGCGCTGCAGCAGCAGGTCGATGCGCGGGCCGACGACGGCGGCGTTGGTCGACGTCAGCGTGATCTGCTGGCCGACGATCGGCGCCAGGTCGGTGTCGAACGCGAGCATGAACTGCTCCATCTGCCGACGCCTGACGTTGCCGTTGTCCGGTCCGTCGAAGCCGACGCCGTTCTGGTTATTGAACACCGTCGCCTGGAAGAAGCGAAAGATGGTGTCGATCGAGCCGTCGTGCAGGAAGCCGAAGCCGCGGATCTGGTCACCCTTGTGACCGTTGTCGCCACCGTTCAGGAAGTCGACCCGCATCATCCCGAACATGCCGACCTTCGTGTACAGGTTCCGCAGGTGCGCGACCTTGATGATCTGCATCTCGTTCTCGAAGCTCGCGTCACCGTTGGTGCCGAAGAAGCCCTGCGCCGGGTCGAGCGTGTGGCAGCCGTTGCAGTTGAAGCCGAAGCCGTCGATGTTGAGGCCGTCGGAGCGCCGGTTGCCGAAGTAGAAGTTGCGCCCCGCCTGCTGATCTGCCGTCAGCGAGTTGTTGAGCGCGCGGATCGGGTTCGGCGGTAGCGTGATCGACAGCGCGAAGTCGGTGAACTCGTGCATGTCGGCTTCCGGGATCAGCTCCTCGCGTCCGAGCAGCCCCTCGAAGGCGACGATGAAGTTGTCGAACGACAGCGCCTCGTCGGTGCCAATGCCGAAGAAGCCGTTCGCGCGGTCGCCGCGCCAGTGCATCGGTCCGCTGTTGGCGAGCCCGCGCAGCGTCTGCGTCGTCATGGGGCCCTTCATCGGGTGGAACTCGTCGATGTCGGCGTCGCCGTTGAGCGCGTCCCCGACGGTCAGCTGACCGAGGAGCGCGAGCTTGATCTCCATCGGGTTCGACGTCACCGGGTCGTCCGGGTTGCCGAGGTCCCAGGCGAGGTGGTCGAGGTCGCCGAAGACGTGGCAGCTCGAGCACGAGGCCTCGCCGTTGCTCGAGCTGAAGGCCGCGTCGTAGAGCAGCGGACGGCCCGAGACGATCGCCGGCGGCTCGGGGTTGAAGACCGGCACGTGCGCGATCTCCTCGTTCGAAGTCGTGTCGACCACCGAGATCGAGTTGTCGAAGCGCGTGAAGACGTAGAGCCGCTGGCGCGCCTCGTCGAGCACGAGCCCCGACGGTCCGCCGCCGGTGACCACGATGTGGCTCGCCGGGTCGGGGACGAAGGTGTTGGCGTCGAGCTCGGCGGTCGAGAACACGCCGACCTTGCTCGAGCCGAAGGCCGCGACGTAGAGCGTCTCGCCGTCGGAGCTCACCGCCATTCCGAGCGGCGTGGCGAGGCTCTTCTCGATCGTGCCCGGCGGGCTCGGCACGACGTCGTAGTCGATGTGCTTGTTGAGGTGGCGCGGCAGCACGTTGGTGCCGTCGATCACCGTGATGCGCGCCTCGTGCAGGTGTCCGCGGACGGTCGTCGAGTTGTTGCCCGGACCCTCGAAGCGCACCTCGTTCCGCGCCTCGGTGTTGCTGACGTAGATCTTGTCCGGGTCGGTCGGGCTCACGACCATGTTGAACAGGATCGTGCCGACGCTCGACCAGCTCTGGACCTCCTCAGGGATCGGCGCGTTGGCGTCGATCGCGAACACGTCGAGGTCGGGCAGGTTGAAGCGCACCGCGTTGTTCCAGTTGCGGCCGAGCTCGTCCTGCCACTGGCCGACGTCCGGGTTGTACTTGACGATGAGCCCGGTCTCGGGACCGCGGCTGCCCTGGAAGTTGAAGTTCGGGGCGGGGAGGCCACCGGGGACCTGCGTGCCGTGGATCGTGCACGGGCCCGCCGACGCGCCGCCGTCGCACACGCCGCCCTCGGAGATCACCGTCGTGCGGTTGCCCGAGAAGTACACCGCCGCGTAGACGCGGCTGCCGTCGGGGCTCGCGGCGAGCGCGCGCGGCGTGTCGCCGAACAGCGTGACGACGTTGAGCGGCGTGCCGCCGAGCGACGAGCCGAGGTTCAGCGCGTCGAACACCCAGACGTCCGCGCGGCCCTGACCCGGCGTGATCAGGTCGACCGCGTGGTTGATGCTGGTGTTCTGTCCGCGGTGCGCGGTGGTGATGAACGCGCGGTTGCCGCCAGGACCCGCGAACACGATGTCGCGCGGCTCGTCACCGACGAGCAGCGTGCGCACGACGCGCGGCGGATTCGAGCCGACGTCGACGATGCTCACCGAGTCCGACAGGTGATTGACGACCCAGACCTCGGAGTCGTTGCGCGCCGCGACGGCGACCGGCTCGAGCCCGACCGGCACGGACGCCGTGTGGGTCAGCGCGCCACCCGCGCCGATCGAGAAGATCTCGAGGCGATTGTCCGGCGTGTTGACCGCGAACAGACGCGAGCCGTCGGGCGACATCGCGAGCGGACGCACCTGTCCGGACTCGAAGTTGATGAAGGACGGCTGCGCGTGCGCCGCGCGCGTCGCGCCGAGCGCGCAGAGCGCCGCAGCGAGCACGGCGGCGAACACGGCAAGAGTGCGGGTTCGGGTGCGGTGGCTGGTGGTCATGTCGGTCCTCGGTGGTGGTGGTGTGAGGTCGGTCGTCCGGGCGCTAGCGCGGCAGGCCCAGAAGCTGGTGTGCGATGACGGTGCGCTGGATCTCCGACGTGCCGCCCATGATCGTGTCGGCGCGGGAGAAGAGGTAGAAGCGCAGCCAGCGGCCTTCCCACTCGGCGCGCTCGTCGTCCATGCCGAGCAGGGCGCTCGGTCCGAGCAGATCCATCGCGAGCTCGCGGACGCGCTGCGAGAGCTCGCTGCCGAAGAGCTTCTCGAGCGAGGTCTTGGGGCCGATCGGCTCGCCGCGCGACTCGGCCGTCAAGCTGCGACAGCCGAGCAGGCGCATGATCTCGAGATCGATGTGCGCGCGCGCGATGCGCTGGCGCACGACCGGGTCGCTCGCGAGGCCGCGACGGCGCGCGAGCGCCAGGAGCTGGTTCAGGTCCTCGGTCATGTAGCCGTGGAACATGAACGCCCACATCGGCCCGCGCTCGTGCGCGAGGATGCCCATCGCGATCTTCCAGCCGTCGCCGGGCTGGCCGACGATGTTCTCGCGCGGCACGCGCACGCCGTCGAAGAAGACCTCGTTGAACTCCGCCTCGCCGGTGATCTGGCGCAGCGGACGCACCTCGATGCCCGGCTGCTTCATGTCGACGAGCAGCGCGGAGATGCCGGCGTGCTTCTTCACGTCGGGGTCGGTGCGCGCGAGCAGGAAGCACCAGTCGGCGACCTCGGCGACGCTCGTCCACACCTTCTGCCCGGTGACGACCCAGTGGTCGCCGTCGAGCACCGCGCGCGTGCGCAGGCCGCCCAGGTCGGAGCCCGCGCCGGGCTCGGAGAAACCCTGGCACCAGAGCTCCTCGCCCGTGCGGATCTTTTCGAGGAAGCGCTTCTTCTGCGCCTCGCTGCCGTGCGCGATCAGCGCCGGCCCGACGAGGTCGATGCCGACGTGGCCGAGGATGCGCGGCGCGCGCGCCCGGAT
Organism: Candidatus Binatia bacterium; assembly: GCA_036563615.1. Lineage (NCBI taxonomy): Bacteria > Candidatus Binatota > Binatia (SeqCode) > Binatia bacterium. The sequence continues at coordinate 324,241 of DATCMB010000004.1, read as the reverse complement.
GAGCTCGGTCTGCAGGATGATGCGCTCGCCGAGCGTCGCGTCGCGGCCGCCCCACTCGACGGGCCAGTCGAGCGCGACGTAGCGGCCCTCGGCGAGCCGCGCCTGCCAGCGTCGCGCGAGCGCGCGGCGCTCGTCGGTCCACGGCTCCTTCGGGTGGACGCTGCGCCACTCGGCGGGCAGGTTCTCGTCGAGCCAGGCGCGGAGCTCGTCCCGGAAGCGCCGCTCGTTGTCCGACAGGTCGAAGTCCATCTGGGTGTCGCGTGAGCCGCGCCGTCGTACTGCGTCCGCGCTGGGCAGCGCAAGCGCGTTGACCGTCGGGCGAGGGCTCTGATAGCGCCGCGCCATGGCGGAGAAAGTCGATCTCGACTCGCGGCACCTGATCGCCGAGAAGGACCGCGGCGTCCTCACGGTGCGCATCGACCGCCCCGAGCGGCGCAACGCCCTGACCATCGAGATGTACCACGGCATCAAGAAGGCGTGCGTCATCGCGGAGCGCGATCCCGAGATCGACCTCCTCGTGGTCACCGGCACCGGCGACTACTTCTGCGTCGGCGGCGAGATGGGCGGCCAGCACGAGGGCGACGGACGGCTCGACCGCTTCACCGACGGACCCGACCTCACGCCGTTCGTCCAGATCGAGCGCTGCCCGAAGCTCGTCCTGATGCGCATCAACGGCATGTGCCAGGGCGGCGGTCTGGTGATGACGCTCATGAGCGATCTGTCGATCGTCTCCGACCGCGCGCGCTTTCGCGTCCCCGAGCTGCTGCGCGGCGTCGCCGACTGCTACCTCGGCGCGCGGCTCGCGCCGCGCATCGGCGTCGCGCGCGCCAAGTACCTGCTGTTCACCGCGCAGTACTTCGGCGCGCAGGAGGCGTACGACATGGGCCTCGTGTCGCGCGTCGTGCCGCACGACCGGCTCGACGACGCGGTCGCCGAGACCATCGAGCAGGTGCGGCTGACCGGCCCCGCCGCGCGCCGGGCGCTGAAGCGCGACATCAACCGCAACCTGCCGCCGCTCGACCTCGGCATGTTCCAGGACTCGCTGGTCGGCGCGGAGTGCCGCGAGGGCTTCGCGGCGTTCGTCGAGAAGCGTCCGCCGCGCTGGCCGCGGATCTGAGCCGGAGCCGGGCGGGCAACGGAAGCGCGCTGCGGACGCCTCGCGCCCGGTCGCGCGAGGGCGCTTCGCGAGCGGCTGGCGAGGGCGCGGCCGTCGCCGTACAACGCGGAGCGTGACGCGCGCGTGATCCTGCACGCCGACATGGACGCCTTCTACGCTGCGATCGAGCAGCGCGACCGGCCCGAGCTGCGCGGGCTGCCGCTCGTGGTCGGCGGACGGCCGCCGCGCGGCGTGGTCGCGGCCGCGTCCTACGAGGCGCGCCGCTTCGGCATCCACTCGGCGATGCCGTCGGTCGAGGCGCTGCGCCGCTGCAAGGACCTCGTCTTCCTGCCCGGCGACATGGCGAAGTACGCGCGCGAGTCGAAGCGGATCTTCGAGATCTTCGCGCGCTACTCGCCGGACATCGAGCCGCTGTCGCTCGACGAGGCGTTCATCGACGTCACGACCTGCCTGCGCGCGCTGCGCGCCGAGCCGCTCGAGATCGGCCGGCGGCTCAAGGCCGAGGTCTTCGCCGAGACCGGACTGCGCGTCTCGGTCGGCATCGGGCCCGTCAAGATGGTCGCCAAGATCGCGAGCGACCTCTCGAAGCCCGACGGCCTGCTCGAGGTCCGGCCGGAGGGGGTGCGGGCGTTCCTCGCGCCGCTGCCGATCTCGCGTCTTTGGGGCGTAGGGCCGGTCACCGAGAAGGCGCTCGCCGAGATCGGCCTGCGCACGATCGGCGACCTCGCGGACCTCGACGTGACGCAGCTCGCCGAGCGCGCCGCGCGCAGCCGGCGCTGCTCGCCGGCGCAGCTCGAGCGCCTCTGGCGGCTCGCGCGCGGCGAGGATGCGCGCTCCGTCGAGCCCGACCGCGAGGCCCGCTCGTACGGCGAGGAGAACACGTTCCAGCACGACGTCGCGGACCTGCGCGTCCTCGGCGACGCCATCGGGCAGCACGCCGAAGCGGTCGCGCGTAGGCTTCGGCGGGACGGCGTCGTCGGTAACGTCGTGCGCCTCAAGGTGAAGTCGACGGAGAAGCTGGGCCAGCCCGGCAAGTACCGGCTCTACACGCGCCAGACGACGCTCGCCGCGCCGACCGACGACGGCGCGGTGATCGCGCGCACGGCGCGCGAGCTGCTCGCGCGCGGCGACCTGCCGCTGCCCGTCCGCCTGGTGGGCGTCGCGGTCGCGGGAATCGAGCTTGCGGCGACCTCGCGTGCTACACAGATCTCGATGTTTGGCGCGACGCGCGCGCGCGAGCTCAACCGGGCTCTCGACGCGATCACGGAACGGTTCGGCGTCGGCGCCGTGCGCCGTGGGGTCGGGGACGCGAGCAAGGCCTCGCCGACCCTCGGCGTGAAGCGGGGCGAATGAGCGCCCTGTCGCTCGTCGTCCCGGCCTACGACGAGGCCGCCCGCCTGCCGGCGACCCTCGCGACGCTCCAGCGCACGCTGCCGAGCATCGCGTCGCCGGCGGAGGTGATCGTCGTCGACGACGGCAGCCGCGACGACACCGCGGCGATCGCCGAGCGGGCGTCCGGCGACGAGCTGCCGGTGCGCGTCGTGCGGCTCGGCCGCAACCGCGGCAAGGGCGTCGCGGTCGCGGCGGGTGTGGCGGCCGCGCGCCATCCGCTGATCGCGTTCACCGACGCCGACTCGCCGTACGACCTCGACTCGCTGCGTCCGATGCTCGCGGCGCTCGAGTCCGGACGCTGCGACGTCGCGATCGGCTCGCGGGACCTGCCGACCTCGGAGGTGAACCGCGGCTACGGCACGCTGCGCTGGATCTCGGGGCAGTCGTTCTCGTTCCTCACCTGGCTCGCGATCCGCCTGCCGTTCCGCGACTCGCAGTGCGGCCTGAAGGCGTTCCGCGCCGACGTCGCGCGCAAGCTGTTCGCGATGCGCACGATCGACGGCTTCGGCTTCGACTTCGAGCTGCTCGCGGCGGCGCTCGCGAACGGGCTCACCGTCGAGCGCTTCCCGGTGCGTCTCACGCACAACGACGACTCGCGGATCGACCTCGTGCGCGACAGCTCGCGCATGTTCCGCGATCTGCTGCGCGTGCGGCGCAACCTGAGGCGCGACGCGTACCGCTTCCCGACGCTCGAGTCCGAGCCGACGTCGTGTCCGCTGTGCCACGCCGACGAGTTCGTGCCGCGCGTCGCGCACGCGGGCTTCCGCATGGTCGAGTGCTCGGCGTGCGGGCTCTGGTACCTGAACCCGATGCCGACGCGCGCCGCGCTCGCGGCGCTCTACGACGACGGCTACTTCGCGAGCGAGAACGCCTGCGACGGCGGCTACGCCGACTACGCGGCGATGGCGGAGGACCACCGCGACACCTTCCGGCGGCGGCTCGCGCTCGTCGAGCGGCACGTCGGCGCGGGACGCCTGCTCGACGTCGGCGCGGGCTACGGCTACCTCGCCGACGCCGCGCAGGGCCGCTTCGCCGAGCGCTGGGTGGTCGAGATCAGCGAGGCGGCGGCGCGTCAAGTATCGTCTGCGCACCGCGTGGTGGTCGGCTCGATCGAGTCCGTCGACCTGCCGCAGCGCTACTTCGACGTCGTGAGCCTGCAGGACTGCCTCGAGCACCTGCCCGAGCCGCACGCGGCGCTCGCCAAGATCCGTCGGCTGCTGCGCCCGGGCGGCGCGCTGTTCGCGGTGACGCCGAACGTGCGGAGCTGGCTCGCGCGTCTGCAGCGCGACGACTGGGTGTCGCTCAAGTTCCCCGAGCACGTGATCCTGTACTCGCGCGAGACGCTGCGTCGCGCGCTCGAGAAGCACGGCTTCCGCATCGAGACGATGACGCCCGCCGGGCAGTACGCGCGGCTCGACTTCCTCGCGTCGCGCGTCGCGCGCGGACACCCGCGGCTCGCGTCCGCGCTCGAGCGTCTCGCGCGCAGCGCCGGCGGCAGCGAGCGGCGCGTGTACGTGCCCTCGGGATCGATCGCCGTGGTCGCGACCGCAGACGGGTCGTAAAGGAGGCGCGAAGACGACGTCCGTAGCGGCGGTGGGCGAGGACGTCACGCGCGACGCGCGAAGCCGCCGCTGCATCGGGATCGTGCGCTGGGCGCTCGTCGCCGGCTTCGCCGGCGCGGCGCTGCACCGCATCTCGCGTCCCGGGCCGCTCTACGACGAGATCCTGTTCGTCAACGCGGCGCTCGGCGGCATCGACGGAAGCTTCGTGCACTCCACGGTGCTCGGCGTGCCCTTCATGCTGATGTCCTACGTCGGGGCGCTGAAGGCGTGGCTGCACGCTCCGGTGTTCGCGCTCTTCGGGGTCTCGATCGAGACGCTGCGCGCGCCGTCGATCCTGATCGTCTGCGCGACGCTGCTCATCCTGTCGCGGCTCGGCGAGCGCCTGTTCGGCTGGCGCGCGGGTCTGCTCTTGACGCTCGTCCTGGTCACCGATCCGCTCTCCTTGACGACGGCGCGGGTCGACTACGGCCCGGTCGTGCTCGCGGGGTTGTTCAAGGCGGCGTCGGTGGCGCTGCTCTTCGCCTGGCTCGAGCGTCCGTCGGCCGGGGGCGTCGCGGCGCTCGTCGCCGTGCTCGCGCTCGGCGTCTTCGACAAGCTCAACTTCGTCTGGTTCGTGCTCGCGCTCGGCGGCGCGGCGCTGCTCGTCGAGCGGCGCCGCTTCGTCGCGGCGCTGCGCGCGTCGAGGCCCGCCGTGTGGCTGCCGATCGCGGTGGGCGCGGGCGCGTTGCTCTACGTCGGCGGCTTCGTCGTCCTGCCGCTGCTTCTCGGGCCGGGACCGGGCGGCGACTTTCCGAGCACGACGCTCGCCGAGCGCGCGCTCGCCCTGCCGACGCTCGTGCGCACGACGCTCGACGGCAGCGCGTGGTGGCGCATCGCGTTTCGCACGCCGGCTCCCGCGCGTCCGGAGTGGGCGACGCTCGAGGTCTCGGGGCTGGTGGTGGTCGCGTCGTGCGCCGTGCTCTCGTCCGGTGTGCGCGGGATCCGAGACGCGGAGGTGCGGCGACTCGCGCGCCTCGCGGCGTTCTTCGCGGTGCTGTGCGCGCTCCTGCTCGTGCAGCTCGCCGCGACGCCGCAGGCGAACGGGCCGCACCACGCCGCGATGCTGCACCCGTGGCCCGCGTTCGCGCTGCTCGCGACCGGCGCGACGCTGGTCGCGGCGATGCCGTCGCGCGCGCGGCGCCGGGTGGGCGCCGGCGCGAGCCTGCTCGTGCTCGTCGTCGTCGCGGGGCAGGTGCGCTTCGACGCCGCTTACCTCGCGCAGCTCCGCGACCGCGGCGCGATCCAGTCCTGGGCGAGCACCGCGATCTACGGCCTGTCGCGCGACCTCGAGCGCCTCGCCCCCGACCTCGTCGTGTCCGCCGACTGGGGGCTGCACAACCAGCTCTTCGCGCTCGCGCCGCCGGCGTCGCGCCGACGCCATCGGAACCTCTACGCGCTGCTCCAGGACGGCGCCGACCTCGAGCAGGCGACCGCCGAGCTCGCCGCGGCGCTGCAGAGCGGGAAGCGCGTCGCGGTCGTCCTGCACCCCGAGGACGAGACCATGATGCGGCGGGCGCGCGAGCGCGTGCTGGCGTTCGCCGCCCGGCGGCCGCCCGGCTCGTTCGCGCGCTGGCCGGTCACGGACGCCTCGGGCCACACGGTGTACGAGGTGCTCTTCCTCGAGCCGTCGGCCGCGCCGTGAGCGGCGCGCGTCGCTAGAGCAGCGCGAGCTGCTCGCCGCGCTGCGCGGGTCTGCGAAAGGCGGCGGTGCTGAGCGGCGGCAGCGGCTTCGCGAGCCCCGCCTTGCGCGCGCTCGCCTCGAACAGCGCCGCGATCTGCCGCGCGTACTCGCCCTCGCCGCGCATGCGCTTGCCGAAGGTCGAGTCCGAGAGACGCCCGGCGCGGGTCTCGCGGATCCGGTGCAGGACCTTCTCGCGCCGCTCGGGGTAGTGCTTCGCGAGCCAGTGCGTGAAGAGCTCGTCGAGCGGCGAGGCGAGGCGCAGCAGCACCCACGACGCGTTCTGCGCGCCGGCCGCGGCGGCGGCCTCGAGGATGCGCGGGATCTCCATGTCGTTCAGCCCCGGGATGATCGGCGCCACCATGACGCCGACCGGCACGCCGGCCGCGGCGAGGCGCTCGATCGCCTCGAGGCGGCGCTCCGGGGTCGCGGCGCGCGGCTCCATGCGGCGCGCGAGCTCCGCGTCGAGCGTCGTCACCGAGATCCGCACGTGCACCGCCTGGTGCTCGGCGAGGCCCGCGAGCAGGTCGACGTCGCGCGCGACCAGCGCCGACTTGGTGATGACGCCGACCGGGTTGCGGAACTCGTGCAGCACCTCGAGGAGCCCGCGCGTCAAGCGCAGACGGCGCTCGATCGGCTGGTAGCAGTCGGTGTTGCCCGAGAGCGCGATCACGTCGGGCTGCCAGCGCGGCGCGGCGAGCGCGCGGCGCAGGAGCTGCGGCGCGTCCAGCTTGATCAGCAGGCGACGCTCGAAGTCGAGCCCGGCGCTCCAGCCGAGGTACTCGTGGCTCGGACGCGCGTAGCAGTAGATGCAGCCGTGCTCGCAGCCGCGGTACGGGTTGACGCTCCAGCGGAAGCCGACGTCCGGGCTCGAGTTCTCGGCGAGGATCGAGCGCGAGGCGTCGCGGTAGTAGCGCGTCGGCTCGGGCGGACGCTCGGCGTCATCCGGATCCGGCTCGAGGTCCGGGTCGGGCTCGAAGCGCAGCTCGTAGAAGCGGTTCGGCGGGCTCTGGTCGGTGCCGCGGCCCGGTAGCTCGGGAGTCGACATCTTCGCCAAATCTTCGCCCATGTGCGGCGTTCGAGGCAAGACCCGCGACGAATCGCGGCGGGGACTGCAGAGCCGCGCGCGGGTGGTCGATGTAGGAGGCGCGATCGGGTAAAGGCTCGCCGCGGCGGGTGATCACCGCCGCGGCCGAGGACAAAGGATGTCGAGCTTGAAGAGACAGGCGCTGCAGGCGACCCAGCGGGGTCTCTCGCGCGTGAAGGGCAAGATCGACCGGCTGCTGACCGGCGACACGGAGCTCCGCCCGCCGTACGTCGGACGCCTCGCCGAGGCGTACGAGCGCGGCTGGCAGGGCTGCCCGGCGGTGTTCGTGCTGTCGACCGGGCGCGTCGGCAGCCAGACGCTCACGGCGCTGCTCGCGCTGTCGCCGGGCGTGGTGTCGGAGCACGAGCCCTTCCCGCGCTTGGTCAAGGCATCGATCGACGCGTACCTCGAGGGCGGCGACCTCGCGTCGAGCGAAAAGTGGCGCGAGGTGGTGTACGCGGCGCGCGACGACCTCGTCTGCGAGGCCAACCGGCGCGGCAAGATCTACGTCGAGACCAACAATCGTCTGACGTACCTCGCCCCCGTGCTCGCGGCCTGCTTCCCGGCGAGCAAGTTCATCCACCTGCACCGCCATCCCTACGAGGTGGTGCGCTCGGCGATGCGCCGCGGCTACTACGAGAGCCACAACTGGGACTTCGCGCGCGTGCGGCCGCGTCCGCACGAGCCGCTCGCCGCCGAGTGGGAGAAGCTGCCGCGGCTCGAGAAGTGCGGCTGGTTCTGGGCGCGCATCAACGAGGAGGCGCGCGCCTTCATGGCGACGCTTCCGCCCGAGCGCGCGCTCGATCTGCGCGCCGACCTGCTGTTCGCGGGCGACGAGGCGACGCTGCGCCGCATCTTCGCGTTCGTCGGCGTCGACTTTCCGGCGAGCGAGCTCGTCGAGGAGGTCCTCGGGCGCAAGCTCAACGCCGCGCAGCGTGGCAGCTTCCCGATGCCGTCGGAGTGGAGCGAGGAGGACCGCCGCGCGGTGCGGCGCCAGGTCGAGAAGGTCGCGCGCGAGCTCGGCTACGACCTCGAATGACCCGCGGATGACCCGCCGCCGCGAGGCCAAGGCATCCGCATGGGCGTCGCGCACGCGGCGCGATGCGCGACCCGACTTGCCTTCGACGCGCGCGCGACCGATCATGTGAGGCCCCGATGCCGAAGGCCCCGCAGATGCACCGCGCGCGGCGCTCGCTTCGATCCCCACGACCAGATCCCGCGGAGACCGCATGAATCTTCCCCGCTACGACCGGCCGCCTGCGGTCGTGCTCGGGCTCGGCCAGAACGGGCTCGGCACGGTACGCGCGCTCGGCCGGCTCGGCATCCCCGTGATCGGGGTCGACAACGACCTCGAGCAGCCGGGAGCCAAGACCCGCTACTGCGTGAAGTTCTACGTCAAGGACTTCGTGAAGGGCGGGCCGCCGCTCCTCGAAGGCCTGCTCGACCTCGGGCGCAAGCTCGAGGCGATGGGGCAAAAGGGCGTGCTCCTGCCGAGCGGCGACCTGAACGTCCAGCTCGTCTCGGAGGAGCGCGAGAAGCTCGAGCCGTACTTCTACATGTCGCTGCCGTCGAAGGAGGTGCTGCGGCTCTTCCTCGACAAGAAGTCGTTCTACAAGCTCGCGATGGAGCGCGGCTTCCCGCTGCCGCGCACCTGGTTCACCGACGGCGCGCACGACATCGACGCGATCGCGCGCGAGATCGAGTACCCCTGCCTGATCAAGCCGTTCCAGCCCAACGCGACCTGGCGCCAGACCTTCGACACGCGGCTCTTCCTCGCCGACTCGGCGGACATGCTGAAGCAGCTCTACGAGCTGATCTACCCGGTGCACCAGGATCTCATCATCCAGGAGTACATGCCGGGCGACGACAGCCAGGTGATGTGGGGCGTCACCTACCTCGACGCCAACCACCAGCCGCTCGCGGTGTGGACCGGGCGCAAGCTGCGCATGTACCCGCGCGGCTTCGGCACGGCGACGCTCGCCGAGAGCATGCGCGAGCCGTGGATCGCGGAGAACGTGGTCAAGATCCTGTCCTCGATCCAGCACCGCGGCTACGGCGTGATCGAGTTCAAGCGCGACCGTCGTGACGGCAAGCTCAAGATCACCGAAGCGACGGGCGGCCGCACGTGGTTCCCCCACAGCCTGGTGACGCGCTCGGGCATCAACCTGCCGCACATCTGGTACCGCGACGTCCTCGGCCTGCCGGTCGAGCGCCAGACCGAGTTCGAGGAAGGGATCAAGTGGATCCACGAGGAGCGCGACCTGAAGACGGTCCAGCTCTACTTCCTCCCCGAGAAGCGGCTCACGACCTGGAGCTGGCTCGCGTCGTACCGCGGCAAGCGGACGTACGCGTACGCCGCCTGGGACGATCCGAAGCCGCTTCTGACCTCGCTCGGGCGCATCCTCGAGGCGGGCGTCAATCGCGTCAAGCGCAGGTTGCGCGCCAAGGAGAAGACGGAGACCGAGCGTGCGCGCGTGCGCAGCAACCGTCCGAAGCACCTCCAGGAGCTGCTGCTCGCCGCGGACCCGACGGTCGGCCACGGCCTGCGGCGCGTGACCGTCGACTAGGCGCGCCGTGGCGAAGGCGAGAGCCAGGCGGGGCAGGGCGACGCAGGCGGCGCGAGCGGCCGCGCGCGCCGTGCCGCGGACGCGTCCGCGCGTGCGCGCCGCTGCCGAGCAGGCGAAGGTCCGGGACGCGAAGCCACGCGCGACGAAGCAGCCCGCCGCGCACGCGCGTGGCGAGGGCGAGGGCGCGCGGCTGCGTGAGGGCCCGGCTCCCGAGCTCATGCGCGCGTCGTTCGCGCTCGAGCTCGCCGACGCGCCGATCCTCTATCGGGGCCTGAGCTTCGCCGACATGGCGCACGTGCTCGTGCTGCGCGACGCGGGCGTCATTCCGAAGGCCGACGCCCGCCGTCTCCTCGACCTGCTGCTCGAGCTGCACGAGCTGCCGCTCGAGCGCTTCCCGCTCGACCCGGCGCTCGAGGACGTGTCGACCAACCGCGAGGCGTGGGTGCGCAAGCGCGACGCCGAGGCCGCCGGCTGGCTCGGCGCCGGACGTCCGCGGCGCGAGCCGGCGACCATCGCCTACCGGATCGCGGTGCGCGAGCGCCTGCTGCGTCTTGCGGCGGCGACGATCGCGCTCGGGCGCGCGCTGGTCGCGCAGGCGAAGCGCCACGTCGGGACCATCGCGCCCGACTACACCTACCTGCAGCCCGCGACGCCGACGAGCCTCGCGCACTACCTGCTGTCGTTCGCCTACCCGCTGCTGCGCGACCTCGACCGCCTGCGCGCCGCCTTCGCCCGCACCAACCAGTGCCCGGGCGGCATCGGCAACATCAACGGCTCGCGCCTGCCGATGGACCGCCGCCGTCTCGCCGAGCTGCTCGGCTTCGACGGCCCCGTCGTGCACACGCGCGACGCCATGTGGCAGGTCGATCAGCCGGTCGAGCTGATGGCGCAGGTGACGATGCTCTTGCTGCACGCCGACCGCCTCGCCGAGGACCTGCAGATCTGGAACACCGCGGAGTTCTCGCTCGTCGAGCTCGCCGATCGGCACGCGCGCATCAGCATGATCATGCCGCAGAAGAAAAACCCTTACTCGCTGGCGTTCGTTCGCGGTATGACGGGAAGCGCGCTCGGCCGGCTGGCCTCGATGGCGGCGGTCGGCAAGACGCCTTCGGCTCAGATGGACAACCGGATCTTCCCGCTCGGCGAGGTACCGCGGACGCTCGAGAAGGCGGCCGAGACCGTCGAGCTCATGGCCGCCGTGGTCGACGCGGTCGGCTTCGACGTCGAGCGGATGCGCGCGAGCGCCGGACGCGGCTTCACGCATGCGATGGACCTCGCCGAGGCGATCACCCGGGAAGCGGGCGTGCCCTACCGTCCCGCGCACCGCGTGGTCGGGCTCGCCGTCCGCACCGCGCTCGAGCGCGATCCCGACGCCCGGACGATCCCGCCCGACGTGCTCGAGGAAGCGGCGCAGAAGGTCCTCGGCCGCGCGCTCCGCCTGCCGCGGCGCGTGCTCGCCACGGTCGAGGATCCGGCCGCGGTGGTCGCGACGCGCACCTGTCTCGGCGGCGCCGCCGAGGCGCCGGTGCGCGCGATGATCCGCGACTGCACGACGCAGCTCGACGCCGCCGAGAGGTGGCGTCGCAGCGTCGCGGCGCGCATCTCGCGTGCGGAGGAACGGCTGCTCGCGCGGGCGCGCGCGTCGCGCAGCGGCGTGCGCAAGGTGTCCGGTGCGCGCAGGGCGCAGCCCTAGAGAAGAAGCAGGAGAAGGACGATGCTTGACCTCCTCAATCTCCCCCCGCGCAGCGCCAAGCCGCGTGACGTCGGCGTGAGCCACGTCATCGACAAGGGCCTCGGTCTCCGGCAGGTCGAGGACCTGCTCGCGACCTGCTCGGACTACATCGACATCGTCAAGCTCGGCTGGGGCACCGGCTACGTGACCCAGAACATCCGCGAGAAGATCGAGATGTACCGCGCGGCCGGCATCCCGGTGTGCTTCGGCGGTACGCTGCTCGAGGTCGCGATCCTGCAGGGCCGCTTCGACGCCTACCGCGACATGGTGCGCAGCTTCGGCGTGACGCACGTCGAGATCTCGAACGGCGTCATCGACCTGACGATGAAGGAGAAGGCGAAGTACATTCGCCAGCTCGCGAAGGAGTTCACCGTGCTCTCCGAGGTCGGCAGCAAGGACTCGGAGAAGATCATCCCGCCCTTCCGCTGGGTCGAGCTCATCCAGTCGGACCTCGACGCCGGCGCCTGGAAGGTGATCTGCGAGGCGCGCGAGAGCGGCACGGTCGGGCTCTACTTCGGCTCGGGCGAGGTGCGCGCCGGTCTGATCGACGAGATCATCGCCAAGGTCGATCCGGCGGACCTGATCTTCGAGGCCCCGCAGCGCGCGCAGCAGTGTTTCATGGTGCGCAAGCTCGGACCCGAAGTGAACCTCGGCAACATCGCCACCACCGACGTGATCGGCCTCGAGACGCTGCGCCTCGGCCTGCGCGCCGACACCATGGCGGTGTTCCACGACGTCGAGACCTGGAACCGCAAGCGCGGCGCCGAGCTCGACGCCGAGATGCCGCACCCCGAGCGGCGCTCGCGCGCGGCGGCGAAGCGTCGCCACCTGACGAAGATCGGCTGACGCGCACCCGGCGCGCTCCGGCCGTACGCCCTCGGCGCACGCGCAGCGTCCGCACGCGCGTCGCGCGCGCTCAGTCTTCCACCGCGCGCAGCACGACCGCGCTCGCGTTGTCGCTGCCGCCGGCGGCGAGCGCGAGCCGGATCAATTCCTCGCCGGCTTCCGCGGGCGAGCGCATGTCGCGCAGGATCTGCGCGATCCGCTCCGGCGGGACGAGCCCGGTGATGCCGTCGCTCGCGAGCAGGAAGACGTCGCCCGGGCGGACCGCGTCGGAGCCGACGGAGACCGGCACCGAGCGCTCGACGCCGAGCGCGAGGACGAGCTGGTTGGTGTGCGGCAGGTCGAGCGGCACCGGGCCGCCCGCGCGGTAGGGCTCGCCGAAGCGCGTGTGGTCGGCGGTGAGCAGCTCGAGCTTGCCGTCGCGCAGGCGGTAGAGCCGGCTGTCGCCGACGTGCGCCCACGCCACCCGCCGCGCCGACGGTGACGCGACGAGCGCGATCACGGTGGTGCCCATGGCGCGCGTCGCGGGTCCGCCGCCTTCGTGGCCGAGGTCGAAGATGCGCCGATTCGCGTTCTGCACCGCGGCCTCGAGGCGCGCGACGTCGCGCTCGCCGCCGTCCTCGTCGCTCTCCTCGGCCTTGGTTTCGGCCTTCTCCGTCCAGCTGCGCTTCAGGCGGGAGAGCCAGGCGAGCGGACCGGACGACGCCGCCGGGAGCTGCGGCAGCGTGCGGCCGGGCAGGGTGTCGTCGTCGCCGGCGTAGGCCTCGTGCAGGGTCTCGACGGCGATGCGGCTCGCGACCTCGCCGTCGGCGTGACCGCCCATGCCGTCCGCGACGACGTACAGACCGATCTCGGGATAGCAGCCGACGTGGTCCTGATTGGTCTCGCGGACCAGCCCGATGTCGGTCTTCGACCAGCTCTCGAACCGCATTGGCGCCGGGAGTATAGGGCCTGTTTCGATGAGCACGTCAAACGACGTCCAGAACGCCCTTGCGCGCATCGCGCGCGAGAAGACCGTGCGCCTGGTGACGCGCGGTCGCAAGACGGGTCAACCGCGCGAGGTGACGATCTGGTTCGTCGTCGACGACGGCGCGATCGGCATCGGCACGCTCGACGCGACGCGCAACTGGGTGCGCAACGCCCGCGCCGCGGGCGAGGTCGAGCTCGTGTTCCGCGACGCCCGGCTGCGCGGGCGCTTTCGCGAGGTCACGTCGGATCCCGCCGCGCACGAGCGCATCCGCCGCGGCATGGCGGCGAAGTACTGGCCGGCGCGAATCGCGTCGTGGTTCGGCATCGGGCAGCGCGCGACCTTCCGGATCGACGAGCTGACGCTCGTGTGAGGTCCGCTGCGCGTCCGCCGCGGCGGCTGCGTGCGCGGGGGACGCTAGAGCACCTCGATGCGCACCGTGTTGGTGCTCGCGTGCTCGCCGAACGGCAGACCCGCGGTGAGTACCACCTGCGCGCCCGCCGGTAGCCCGAGCCGCTCGCGCAGCAGGCTCTTGATGCGGGCGACCGCGCCGTCGAAGTCGTTGCCGAAGTCGCCGATCGCGAGCGGCCGCACCGACCACACGAGGTTGAGCCGCCGGCAGATCCGATCGCTGGTCGTCACCGCGATGAGCGGCTGGCGCGGGCGCCAGCGGGCGAGGGCGCGCGCCGAGAGCCCGCTCTGCGTCAAGCTCACGATTGCGTCGGCGCGGCAAGCTTCCGCGGCGAGCGCGGCGCCGCGCGCGGCGGCATCCGGGATCGCGAGCGTGTCGAGCGGCAGGTGCGTCGGGTCGGGCGGCGCGGGCGCGTAGCGCTCCGCTTCGAGGATGATGCGGCGCATGGTGCGCACGACCTCGGTCGGGTAGCGCCCCATCGCGGTCTCGGCCGACAGCATGACGGCGTCGGTGCCGTCGAGGACGGCGTTCGCGACGTCGGTCGCTTCGGCGCGCGTCGGCAGCGGGCTCGCGACCATCGACTCGAGCATCTGCGTCGCGGTGATCACCGGCGTGCCGACGCGGCGGCAAAGCGCGATGATCTTCTTCTGCAGCAGCGGCACGCTCTCGATCGGGCACTCGACGCCGAGGTCGCCGCGCGCCACCATGACGGCGTCGGCGACCCGCACGATCTCCTCGAGGCGCTCGACCGCTTGCCGCTTCTCGATCTTGGCGACCACCAGGGCGTCGCCGCCGCGCGCGCGGATGCCCTCGCGCAGCTCGACGACGTCGCTCGGCGCGCGCACGAACGACAGCCCGACGTAGTCGACGCCCGCGTCGAGCACGACGTCGAGGTCGCGCCAGTCCTTGTCGGTGAGCGACGGCAGCGACGTGCCCGCGTCGGGCAGCGTGAGCCCCTTGCGGTCGCTCAGCGTCCCGCCCGCCTCGACGCGCGTGCGCACGTCGTGGCCGCGCACCTCGAGCACGCGCAGCCGCAGGAGGCCGTCGTTCAGGAACACCGTCATGCCCGGCGCGACGTCGCCCGGCAGGCCGGCGTAGTTGACGGACACGCGCGTCGCGTCGCCGAGCACGTCATCGGTGGTCAGCGTCAGCTCGTGTCCCGGCTCGAGCTCGACCGCGCCGCCGACGACCGCGCCGACGCGCAGCTTCGGCCCCGCGAGGTCGGCGAGGATCGCGAGCGGGCTGCCGGCGCGCGCGGCGCGCTCGCGCAGCAGCGCGATCGTCGCGCGCAGCGCGTCGCCGGTCGCGTGCGCGCAGTTGACGCGCGCGACGTCGAGACCGGCCTCGAGCAGCGCGTCGATCGCCGCGGGCGAGCGCGTCGCCGGTCCGATCGTGGCGACGATCTTGACGCGAGGTCGCGCGGCGCCGCTCGCCGTCACGCCTTCGCCCGGCGCGCCCACAGCAGCAGGCGCTTGAAGGGGTAGAAGAACGGTCGCGTGTCGGGCAGCCGCGGCAGCAGCCGCTCGCGGTAGCGCTCGAGGAAGAGCGGAAACAGCCCCTGCGGCAGCGCTTGCTCGTAGGCCGTCAGCGTCGTGCCGCGCACCCACTCGACCACCTCGTCGCGCGACGCGAGGTGGTGTCCGTAGACCTGCAGGCGCACGTGCTGGCGCGCGAAGCCGCAGCGGTCGAGCAGGGTGGCGTACGCCTCGGGCGCGAGCACGCTTGCGAGACGCAGCGGACGCCCCTCGAGCGCGGACGCGAACGGCTCCTCCGCGGCGAGCTGCGCGGCGACGACGTGCGAGGCGTGGTCGAAGTTCGCCGGCACCTGGATCGCGAGCTGTCCGCCCGGAGCGAGCGCGGCCGCAAGCCGCGGGATCAGCTCCTCGTGCTCGCCGACCCAGTGCAGCGCCGCGTTGGAGAACACGAGGTCCCACTCGGCGTCCGCGGTGAAGGTCGCGATGTCGCCGGGCGCGAAGCGCAGCCCGGGGCGCACGAACTGCGTGCTGCGCTCGAGCATGCGCGCCGAGCGATCGATGCCGAGCGTCTCGCGCGCGCCGAGCGACGCGTGCAGCTCGGCGGTGAGCTCGCCCGTGCCGCAGCCGAGGTCGACGACGCGCATCGCGGGCTCCGGCTCGATCAGCGCGCGCAGGTCGTCGAACGGCTGGCGCCGCTCGGCGGCGAAGCGCTCGTACTGCGCCGGGTTCCACGGATCGTGCGCCATCACGCGCGATCCTTGCCGCATCGCCGGGCCGGCGCAACGGGGCGGCGCGAACGCTCAGCGTGCGGTGGTTGCCGAGGCGTCGTCCTCGTCGCGCGCCGACCACGCGCAGCGACCCGCGACCCAGGTCTCGGCGACGCGTGGCGGATGCTCGGCGTCGAGCTCGCCCTCGAGCACGACCAGGTCGGCGCGCAGCCCGGGCGCGATGCGGCCGCGCTCGTACTCCTGGCCGCCGGCGTACGCCGCGCCGGCGGTGTACGCGCGCAGCCACTCCTCGTAGGGCAGCGCCTGCTCGGGGCCGACGATCTGGCCCGTGCCGCAGCGGCGCGTCGTGCCGCGCGCCGAGGTGAGGAGCGGCTCGTGGAACGCGCACGGGTCGTCCGACGACGCCGCGAGGCGCACGCCGGCGCGGGCGAGGTCCGCGAACGGCAGCCAGGTCTCGCGGTCGAAGCGGACGTCGACCACCGCTCGCCCGACGTGATCGACGAAGCCCGGCTGCACGACGCCGACGAGCCCCAGCGCGGCGAGCTCGGCCATCTGCTCGGGCGACGCGAGCATCGCGTGCTCGACGCGCAGCCGCAGGTCGGCGTCGCGCGACACGCGGCGCACGGCGCGAAAGGCGTCGAGCGCGAGCTCGAGCCCGAGGTTGCCGATCGCGTGCACCGCGACCCCGAAGCCGCGCGCCGCGATGCGCTCGGCGTCCTCGCGCAGGCCGGGAAACGAGATGCCGAGCGCGAGCGGCGCGCCGCCGACCTGCACGTCGATCGCGGGCGCGGCGCCGCCGTCGGCGAACAGCTTGAC
This sequence comes from Candidatus Binatia bacterium, assembly GCA_036563615.1. Classification (NCBI taxonomy): domain Bacteria; phylum Candidatus Binatota; class Binatia (SeqCode); species Binatia bacterium. The sequence goes on along the minus strand of DATCMB010000004.1, from coordinate 307,826 downwards.
GGGGCCGACGCGCAGCCACGCGTCGCCCTCGCCGGTCGGCGGACCGTCGAGGCGCGACGGATCGAGCCGCGACAGGAGCGCCGCGGCGTGCGGCATCGCGAGCACCGAGAGCGGCAGCCGACGTTCGCGCGCGAGCCTGCGGTAGATCTCTTCCGCTTCCGGCGAGCAGGCGGCGTCGTGCACGCAGGTGATGCCGTCGCGCAGCAGCGCCTTGGCGCGCGCGACGAAGAGATCGGCCCAGCGCGCCGGGTCGCGGTAGGCGGCGATCGAGCGCGCGTGCGCGTCGCTCCACGCGCGCTCGACGAGCAGGCCCGTCGGCTCGCCGTCGGCGCGGCGCGGGATCTCGCCGCCCGGCGGGTCCGGCGTCGTGCGGCCGATGCCGAGCGCGTCGAGCCCGCGCGAGCACACGACCGCCTGGTGCAGCGTGAAGTGCACGACGATCACCGGGCGCGTGAAGCCGAGCGCGTCGAGGTCGCTGCGGTCGAGCGTGAGGCCGTTCGCCTCGTTCCAGCCGAAGCCGCGGATCCACTCGGCGTCGGGCTCGCGCGCCGCCTGCTCGGCGAGCGCCGCGCGCAGCTCCTCGAGCGTGCCGACGCCGCTCAGATCCGCCCACAGCGGGTGCAGCGCCGCGATCGACAGGTGGTTGTGCGCGTCGATGAAGCCCGGCACGAGGATGCGCCCGCCGAGGTCGCGCACCTCGGCGTCGGGATGGGCGCGCGCGAGGTCGTCGTCGCCGACCGCGACGATGCTCTCGCCCTCGATCGCCACCGCGCGTGCCGTCGGGCGCGCGTCGTCCATCGTCAGCACGCGCGCGTTGGTCAAGAGAAAACGACGGCGCGTCCCGCCGCTCCCGATGGTTCTCCCCGTCATGGCCTCACTCGTCGACCTCGCCGAGCCTCTTGCCGCGACGCGCGCGCTCGCGCGCCCGCTCGATGAGCTCGCGCGGCACCGGATCCATCCGCGCCATGCCCGCGCGCAGCACGGACGGCGCGACCAGACGCAGCAGCCGCGCCGTGACCAGCTGCGGGCTGCGCCGCGGCACCGTGACCTCGTAGAGACGCTTCTCGATCGCCTCGAAGATCGCGTCGGCGACGATCTCGGGCGGGTGCTTCTTGCCGTCGTAGGCCGGCGGCTCGTCCTCCTTCTCCCAGATCTCGGTGTCGATCGGTCCCGGGTTGACCAGCGCGACGTGGATGCCCGAGCCGGCGAGATCGCTCCAGAGGCCTTCGCTGAACGCGTTCAGCGCCGCCTTCGACGCGGCGTAGAGCGCTTCGCGCGGCGGCGCGACCTTGGCCGCGAACGACGACACGTTGACGATCGTGCCGCCGTCGCGCGCGAGCATGTAGGGGATCGCGGCGAACGTCGTCCACACGCAGGAAAGGAAATTGACGCGCAGGACGAGCTCGGCCTCGTCCGCCGCGGTGTGCAGGACGTGCTTGTGCTTCGAGATCGCCGCGTTGTTGACCAGCACGTCGATGCGACCCGTGCGCCGCACGGTCTCGTCGATCACGTGCTCGGCGAACGCGCGCTCGCCGAGGTCGCCCTGCAGGTGGAAGGAGTCCGGCGAGTCGGCGCGGCACTCTTCGGTCAGCGACGCGAGCAGGTCGCCGCGGCGCGCGACGCCGACCACCACGGCGCCTCGGCGCGCGAACGCGCGCGCCGTCACCCGACCGATCCCGGACGAGGCCCCGGTGACGACCACCACCTTGCCCGCGTAGTCCATGGCGGTCGCACCGTGGCCCGGCCCGGCCGGGTGGTCAAGCTGGCGGCGTCGCGTCTCGCGCGCTGCTCGCCTCGGATCCGGCGTCGCCGAAGCGGATCGCGGTGAGCTTCGTCGAGGCGAGCACCGAGAAGATGCGGTCGATGCGGCCCTCGGCGTCGATCGTGAAGCAGGTGACCTGCCGCGGCGCGAGGCGCGGCGCGTCCTCGCTGTACTCGCTGACCAGCGCGGGCAGCCCGTTGATCACCGTCGCGCGCGAGGTGAGGACGCCCGGACGCTTGCGCAGGATGCTGACGAAGAACCGGAGCACGCGGTCGCGGCCGATCACCGGCTGGCGCGCTGCGAGGTACTCGCCGCCGCCGTCGGTGAGCGCGACCACGGACGGCGCGAGAACCCGCTCCGCCGCTTCGGTGTCGCCGGTGGTGAGCGCGGCCAGCAAGCGCGTGACGGCGTCGCGCGTCTTCTCCTGCACCTCGCGCGTCGGCCGGCAGCGCTGGCGGTCGTAGCTCTCCATCGCGCGGCGTGCGCGGTGGTGCGTGGTCTTGACGTCGGCCTCGGAGACGCCGAGCGCGTCCGCCGTCTCCGCGACCGTGTAGTCGAAGACGTCGCGCAGCAGCAGGACGGCGCGCTGCTTGGGCGTCAGCGCCTCGAGCGCGAGCAGGAACGCCATCGAGACGCTCTCGAGCATGTCGTAGCGTCCCTCGGTGGTGGTGCCCGACGCGAGCTCGGGCTCGAAGGAGGCGATCGCCTGCTCGTCGATCTCGAGCGGCGAAGGCAGCCACGGTCCGACGTAGCCGCGCCGCTTGCGCCGGCGCAGCAGATCCTTGCCGAGGTTCAGCGCGACCCGCGTGAGCCACGGGCGCCACGGCTCGTCGGTGCGCTCCGGCGGGTGCTCGAGCGCGCGGACGAACGTCGCCTGCACGACGTCGTCCGCGTCCGCGGCGCTGCCGGTGAGGCGGTAGCAGAGGCCCCACAGGAAGCGCTGGTGCTCGCGGAACTGCGTCGCGAGCGCGTCGCGCTCGGCGTCGCTGACCGCGCGGCGCGCGGACGCGCCGGAAGCTGCGCCCTCGCGGCTCACGCAGCCACCGCGAGCGCCGGCACGGCGCGCACGCAGTGCTCGGCCGCGCGCCGTGCGCTCGACAGGCTCGCGTCCGCGAGCATGCCCTCGCGACCAACCCAGTCGCCCGCGACGTAGAGGCCAGGAACACCCGGCACGTCAGGGCCCGGCCGACCGGCGAGCCCACGGTGCGCGGCGCGCACCACCGCGTTCGACACCACGACGTGCGGCAGGAAGCGCCGGTGCACGACGTGCGCGCGCCAGCCCGGCTGCACGAGGTCCATGAGCTGCTCGAGCTCGCGCTGGTCGCGCGTCGCGTCGGCGGGCTCGTCGGGGTCGAGGTACTTGGCGACGTGCACGAGCGCGCCGCCCTGCGGCGCGAGGCGCGCGACCGCGGAGTGCACCGACAGGTAGAGCGGCCGATCGATGCCGAGCGCGAAGGTCGAGCGCGGCTCGGGCAGGCGCGCGAGCGCGAGGTCGAGGCACGCCGCCTCGATCGGCACCGCGTCCGCGGCCCAGCGCGCGACCGTCGCGCGCGCAGTGCCGTCGAGCAGCGCCGCCGCGTCGCCCGGCGCGAGCGCCAGGATCACCGCCGCGCACGCGATCGAGCGCCCGTCCGCGACGCGCACCACGTGCGTCGCGCCCGCGACCGACGCGGTCTCGACCGCGTCGACCCGCGCGCCGCTCTCGATCTCGACGCCGCTAGCGAGCGCCACCTTGCGCAGCTCGTCGACCATCTGCTGCCAGCCGCCGTGCAGGTAGAGCACGTTACCGGAGAGCGCGAGCTGTAGCTGCTCGAGCGACGCGCCGGCGCTCTGCAGCCGGGGCGCGTTGCCGTAGCTCGTGAGGCGGAACATCGCGGCGATCAGCTCGCGCACCTCGGGGCGCTGCGCGAGGCGCTCGAGCCCCTCGGCGACCGTCAAGCCCTGCAGCGGCTCGGGGTCGATCGACTGCACGCGCCCGAGAAGGCGCGCGAGCTCGATCTTGCCGGCGAGGCCGAAGAGCCCCGTCGTCAGCAGCGAGAAGAAGCCGCCGGGCAGCGCGTGCTTCGCGCCGCCGCGCACCGCCCAGGCGCCGGAGCCGAGCGGCACCGAGCCCTCGGGGCCGATGCCGAGCAGCTCGAGCGTCCGCATGCCGCCGCCCTTCCGGTAGAGCGCGTGCGGCCCGATGTTGAACGCGTAGCCGTCCTTGGTCTGCGTGGTCGCGCGGCCGCCGAGCTCGCCGGCCTTCTCGAGCAGGCGGACGCGGCGACCGAGCCGCGCGGTGAGCGCCGCCGCGGCGAGCCCCGCGAGCCCGCCACCGACCACCACCACGTCCGTCGAATCGTGATCTCGCATGACGTCCTCCGTCGACGCCGGTTGCCCGCGAGCGGCGACCGTGTCGCGTCGTTTTCGCGTCGTTCTGCTCGCACCACGTTCGAGCGGCTGCGGAGGTTACGGACGGGTGACGATTCTTCAGTCGAAGCGGACCTGGGCGTGCTCCTCGTAGAAGGTCGGGCCGTGGATGTCGCGGCCGGAGAAGACCATCGGGTCGCGCGCGGTCGCGAGCATGGCGCAGACGCGGCCGGGGTTCTCGACCGGCAGACCCTTCGAGGCGTCGAAGCCGAAGTCGCCGAGCTCGATCGCCATGCGCTCGGTCGCGACGAAGCCCGGCATGAGGCCGATCACCGCGATGTTGTCCTTGCGCAGCTCCTTCGCGAGCCCTGCGACGCTGCGGTTGAAGGCGGCCTTGGTGATCGAGTAGCCGAGCCCCCAGCCGCCCTGGCCGATCGGCGCCGAGGTCTCGCGATCGCCCGCCGACGAGGTGACGTTGATCACCACGCCGCCGCCCTGACGGCGCATGATCGGCAGGCAGAGCTTGATGAGCTGCAGCGGCGCGAACACGTTGCAGACGAACATCTGCTCGATGAGCTCGAGCGGCGTGTCCTCGAACGGGTCCATGTGACCCGGGCCGATGTAGCGGCCGTTGTTGACCAGCACGTCGATGCGGCCGAAGCGCTCCATCGTGCGCTCGATCGCGGCGGGCCAGTCTTCGCGCACCGACAGGTCGAGCTTCACCGGCAGCGCGTCGACGCCGAGCGCGCGAACCTCGGCTGCGGTCTCCTCGAGGCTCCCGGGCAGCGGCTTGGTCGCCTTCTTCTTGAGGGTCGACGAGTACTCGTGGAACTCGCCGGGGCGGACGGTGCGCGCGGCGACGGCGACGTCGAAGCCGCGGCGCGCGAGCTCGATCGCGCAGGCGCGGCCGATGCCGCGGCTCGCGCCGGTGACCAGGGCGACCTTTCTGCTCATGCGTCCTCTCTAGGCCGATCCGCGGACGCGCGGAAGCGCCTCGCTGCCGGGTGCTTGCTTCCAGCCGCGGACCGCGCTTGAGTCCGCGGCCATGGCCTACGATCCCTTCACGCGGGGCCCCAGGCCGGTCGGCGTGCGCACGCTCGACGCGCTCGACGCATCACGCGGACGGCGGCTGCCGATCGAGCTCTGGTATCCGGCGCACCAGCGCCACGCCGGTCGGGACACGGCGCCCGGCACGCGCGACACCTACGAGCTGATGCCCGGCCTGCCGCCGGTGCACCAGGACGCGGTGCGCGACGCCGAGGCAGAGCCGGGCGAGTATCCGCTGGTCGCGTTCTCGCACGGCTTCGGCGGCCATCGGCGTCAATCAACTTTTCTCTGCACGCACCTCGCGAGCCACGGCTACGTCGTCGCGGCGGTGGACCACACCGGCAACACCGCGCTCGACGTGCTGCAGGCGGCGCTCGCGGCGCAGAGCGCGGGCACGCAGCGCGACGCGCTCGAGGGCGTGCACGAGTTCGTCGCCGCGCGCCCGCTCGACGTCGACTTCGCGATCGCGGAGTCGCTGCGCGCGTGCCGCGACCTGGCGCTCGACGTCGACGACGCGCGCCTCGGCGTCACCGGACACAGCTTCGGCGGCTGGACCGCGCTCACCGTGACGGCGCGCAACCCGCGCGTCGCCTCCGTGCTCGCGCTGGCGCCCGGGGGCGGCGCCGGCTCGCTCGGCGGCGAGATCCTCGGGCCGACGCTCGAGCTCGACTGGGGACGCGAGGTGCCGGCGCTGTTCCTGGTCGCGGACCGCGACTCGCTGCTGCCGCTCTCCAGCATGCGCGACATCCTGAAGCGCACCTCGGGACCGAAGCGCATGGTCGTCCTCGAGAACGCCGACCATCTGCACTTCTGCGACCGCATCGAGGAGGTGCACGAGATGTTCCGCATGATGCCGCCGCCGGGCGAGTTCGCGCGCCTCGCGGCGGAGATCGCGCCGATCAGCGAGCTGTGCGCGCCGGAGCAGGCCTACGCGTTCGTCCGCGGGCTCGGGCTCGCGCAGTTCGACGCGACGCTCAAGCGCGAGCCGGCTGCGCAAGCGCTGCTCGAGCGCGAGCTCGAGGGCGCGCTCGCTTCTCGCGGCATCCGCGCGCGGGCGCTCGAGTGAGCGCGCGGCGATGAAGTTCGATCTGCTCTACGAGCTGCAGACGCCGAAGCCGCACGACGAGCGCAGCGAGTACCGCTGCTACCACGAGGCCATCGAGCAGATCGAGCTCGCCGACCGCCTCGGCTTCGACACCGTGTGGTTCGTCGAGCACCACTTCCTGACCGAGTTCGCGCACAGCTCGGCGCCGGAGGTCTTCCTCGGCGCGCTCTCGCAGCGCACGAAGCGCATCCGCCTCGGCCACGGCGTGACGCTCCTGCCGCACAAGTTCAACCACCCGATCCGCGTCGCGGAGCGGGTCGCGGCGCTCGACATCCTGTCGGGCGGCCGCGTCGAGTTCGGCACCGGACGCTCGAGCCAGTACGAGCAGGCGGGCTTCGAGATCGAGACCGAGCGCTCGCGCGCGATGTGGCAGGAAGCGCTCGAAATGATCCCGCGGATGTGGACGGAGGAGGTCTTCGAGCACCGCGGCGAGTTCGTCAGCGTGCCGCCACGCAGCATCATCCCGAAGCCGATCCAGAAGCCGCACCCGCCGATCTGGATGGCGGCGACGAGCCCCGAGGGCTGGGAGATCGCGGGACGCAACGGCATCGGCATCCTCGGGCTCACGATCTTCGTCCGCATCCCGCAGCTCGCCGAGCGCGTGCGCGCGTACCGCAAGGCGCTCGAGCAGGCGAAGCCGGTCGGCAAGTTCGTCAATGCCAAGGTCGGCGCGTTCACGATCGTGCACGTCGCCGAGAGCAAGGAGCAGGCGGTCGCGAACGGCGGTCCCGACGCGGCGATCAACTACCTGCTGTACGCCTTCCGCGTGCTCGGCGGCTTCGCGGACCCGCAGGGGCGCGGCATGCAGCGCGAGTATGCCGAGCTCGAGATCAAGAGCACGCCCTACCGCGACCTGATCGCCAAGGAGTACCCGATCATCGTCAAGATGCAGAAGGGCGAGTGCACCTTCGAGGACCTCGACCAGGAGGACATGGTCATCGTCGGCGACGTCGACCACGTGATCCGCAAGGTCGAGCGCTACCGCGACGCCGGGCTCGACCACTTCATCGCGCTGATGCAGGCGGACCGCATCCCGCACGACAAGGTGATGCGCTCGATCGAGCTCTTCGCGAAGGAGGTCATCCCGCACTTCCGGTGAGCGCGCGCAGGCCGCCCGCGGCGAAGCGGACGGCGTAGCCGTGCGCGCCCATCGCCTCCCAGAGGCGCAAGGCGTCGCGCTCGAGCGCGGCCGCCTGCTCCTCGTCGCCCGTGCGTCGCGCGACGACGGCGAGCGCCGCGCGCAGGTGCGGCTCGCGCGAGCGCAGCGAGCAGGAGAGGGCGAGAGCGAGCCCGGACTCCAGCACGGCCCGCGCTTCCGCGTCGGTGTCCGGCGCCCCGACCTCGAGCAGCACTCTTCCGAGCGTGAGCGCGGCGTCGACCTGGCCGAGCTTCGCCGGGCCCGAGCGCGCCAGCACGACCGCCTCGCGCGCCTGCGCCAGCGCTGCGTCGATCTCGCCGAGGCCGAGGAACGCTTCGGCGAGCATCATCGGGCAGTTCATGTCGACGTAGCCGGCGCGCGGCTCGCCGGCGACGCACTCCGCCGCGGCTCGCGCGAGGTCGCGCGCCTCGGCCCAGCGGCGCTCGCACAGGCGCGTCAAGCACATGCTCGTGAGCGCGCGCGCCTGCGTGCCCGGCAGCCCGAGCAGGCGCGCGATCTCGAGTCCCTCCTCGACCAGATGCACCCGCCTCGGCGAGGTGTCGCCCGCGAAGCGCACGACCATCGCGTTCGCCGCGAGCGCCCAGACGAGCGTCAGGCGATCGCCGTTCTCGCGCAGCGCCGCGAGCAGGGCGTCGAGCTGCTCGGTGCCGCGCGCGAGCTCGCCGCAATCGAGGTTGGTCGCGACGCGCACGAGCTCGAGCTGATGCCACGTCGTGCTCTCGGGTGAGCCCGGCGCGAGCCGCGGCCTGTCGGCGCGGTCGAGGATGCGCGACGTGATGTCCGCCGCCCGTCCGAGCTCGCCCGCCGTCCGGTACGCGAGCGCGAGGCGCGCGGCGAACAGCACCGCGAGACGCTCGTCGCCGATCTTCATCGCGAGCTCGAACGCGTCGCGGTTGAAGGCGATCGCGCCGGCGACGTCGCCCACCGCGCCGAGGATCAGGCCCTGCGCGCTGATCAGCAGCGCCGTCATGCGCGTGTCCTCGAGCTGCGCGGCTAGCCGGCGTCCTTCGACCAGCAGCGCGATCGCCTCGTCGCGCTGGAGGTTGCCGTACGGCCCGAGGCGCAGCATCGCCTCGCACGCGGCGAGGCGCAGCGAGGCGGCGTCGCGATCGGCGTCGTCCTCGGTGAGGGCGTACACGCGCCGCCAGTGCTCGAGCGACGTCGCGAGGTCGCGGCGCGCCGCGGCGTGCGCGGCTTCGCGATGCCAGCGCGCCGCCGCGCGACGCTCGCCCGCGCGCTCGTAGTGCCAGGCGATGGCGGACGGCTGTCCGCTGACGCCCGGCGGGCGCAGGCGCTCGGCCTCGCGCGCGACGGCGCCGTGGATCAGCGCGCGTCGCTCGCGGAGCAGCGAGCGGTAGACCGTCTCCTGCAGCAGCGGATGGTGGAAGCGGTACGTCGCCGCCTCGTACGCGGCGCGCAGAAAGCCGCCCTCCTCGAGGCTCGCGAGCGTCGCCGCGAGCTGCTCCGGGTCGAGCCCGCTCACGGCGCGCAGCAGCGGCACCGACACCTCGGGTCCGATCACCGCCGCGGTCTGCAGCAGGGCCTTGTCGCCTTCCGGAAGCTGGTCGACGCGCGCCGCGAGCACGGCCTGCAGCGTGGGCGGGACGGGGAGGTCGAGCACGCCGCGCGGCGCCGAGTACGCGCCGCGGCGGCCGCTGAGCCGTCCCTGCTCGGCGAGCGCGCGCACGATCTCCTCGACGAAGTACGGGTTGCCGCCGGCGCGCTCGGCGACGCGGCGGGCGAGCGCGCCGAGCGAGGCGTCGTCGCCGAGCAAGCGCTCGGCGAGCTCGATCGCGGCCGCCGGTGCGAGCGGCGCGATCGGCAGCTCGCGGAACTCCGGCCGCGACATCCACGGCCGGCGCAGCCCGGGCCGGTAGGTGGCGACGAGCATGGTCGGCGTGCGCGCCGGCTCCTCGAGGAACGCGGTCAAGATCGCTTCCGACGCGGCGTCCATCCACTGCGCGTCGTCGATCACGACGAGCGACGGCGCCGGTCCGCCCGCCTCGACGATCCTGCGCGCGGTCTGCGTCAAGTCGCGCACCGGGCCGCGCCCGTCGGAGCCATCGAGGGCCGTGCCCTTGGCGAGGCCCAGCACCTCGAGCAGCGACGGCAGCGCCGAGCCGAGCGCGGGATCGAGCGCGCGCAGCCGCAGCTCGAGGCGCTCGCGGCTCGCTTCCGGCGGCTCGTCGTCGACGACGCCGAGGCGGCTGCGGAAGAACGGCTGCGCGGCATGGAAGGGGATCGAGCGTCCGTGCTCGAAGCACTGCACGCGGTGCAGGCGCGCGCCGCGGACGCCGAGCCGCGCGATCAGCTCGTCGCACAGCCTGCTCTTGCCGACGCCCGGCTCCCCGACCAGCCCGATCACCGTCAGCGATTCCGGGCGCGTCGCGTGGAACGCACGCTCGAGCTCCGCGAGCTCGCGCTCGCGTCCGACGAACGGGCTCAGCCGGTCGCGGAGCACCTCGAGGCGCGAGCGATTCTCGGTCTCGCGCAGCAGCTCGTAGACGCGCACGCCGCTCGACGTGCCGCGGATCGGCAGCGTCCCGACCTCGCGCAGCTCGAAGAAGCCGGCGACGAGCGCCGCGGTGCTCTCCGTCAAGTAAATCTTGCCCGGCGCCGCGAGCTCCTCGAGCCGCGCCGCGAGCGCGGCGACGTGACCCTGCGAGGTGAAGTCGAGATCGCGATCCGCGCCGACGCGGCCGAACACCACCTCGCCGGAGTTGATGCCCATGCGCACCGAGAAGTCCGCGCCCGCCGTCGTGGCGAAGGAGCGGCCGAACTCGGCGAGCTCGCGCGTGAGCTGCAGCGCCGCGTGGCACGCCTGACGCGCGTGGCTCTCGTGCGCGAGCGGGGCGCCGAACAGGAGCTTGATCCCGCCGCCGGTGAGCCGGTCGACGGTGCCGCCGAAGCGGCGCGCGGTCGCCGAGACGATCGAGAAGAAGCGGTCGACCAGGGCGAGCCAGCGCTCGGCGTCGATCGGCGTCGCGAGGCCGAGCGAGCCGAAGGCGTCGACGAACAGCACCGTGATCGGCTTGCGCTCGGCGCTCTCGCGCGGCTCGACCGTCGCGCCGGCCTGGTCGCGCACCTGCGCGCCGCAGGCGTGGCAGTAGATGGACGCGGGCATGAGCTGTGCCGCGCAGCGCGCGCAGCGGACGACGTCGCGCATGTCCGCTACCGCCCGCTCGCCGGTGCGCCGTCTCGGTGCGCGGTGTTCGCTTCGTCGACGCGCAGGCGCGCCGCGAGCCGGAGGTGGCCGAGCGCGCGCATCGCGCGCATCTGGCGCAGCGCGCGACGTTGGTACGTCCGCGCCCGCGTCTCGTCGCCGCGGTGACGCGCGTGGTACGCGAGCGCGAGCCAGAGGTGCGGCTCGCGCGAGCGCGCGCGCGTCCGGTGGACGAGCGCGAGGCCGCGCACGAGCCGGCGGCGCACCTCGTCGAGGTCGGCCGGGTCGCGCATCACGACCAGGATGCGGCCGAGGCAGAGCTCGGCGTCGAGCTCTCCGAGCCGCGAGCCGTGCTCGATCGCGTACGCGAGCGCTTCGTGGGCCGCGGCTCGGGCGGCGGTGTGCTCGCCGAGCGCGAGCTGCGCCTGCGCGACGAGCAAGGGTGGGTTCAGGTCGACGTAGAACGCGTGCGGCGCGCCGCGCAGGATCCGCCCCGCCTCCTGCGCGTGCGCCTGGGCCTCGGCGGCGCGCCCCTGGAAGAGGCGCGTCACGCTGACGCTCGCCGCGGCGCGCGCGAGCAGGCTCGGCACCGCGAGGCGTCGCGCGAGCGCGTAGCCCTCCTCGACGCTCGCGACGAGGTGCGGCTCGACCATCCCGGTGAAGCGGATCGCGGTGCTCGCGAGGCTCAGCGCCCAGCCGAGCACCATGCCCGCGTCCTGGCCGCGCAGCGTCGCGACCACGCGCTCGAGCTCGGACGCCGCGAGCTCGAGCCGACCGAGGTCGAACAGCGTGCCGATGCGTGCGAGCTCGAGTTGGTGCAGCGCCATCCAGCCCGGCGTGGGGGCGCGGCAGCCGTCGCGGTGCGCGGCGAGCGTCGCCTCCGCGGTCGTGAGCGCCGCTCTCAGGTCGCCGGACATGCGGTAGCCCAGCGTCAAGCGCGCGCCACACAGCAGCGCGAGCTCGTCGTCCTGGCTGCGCGTCGCGAGCGCGAGCGCGCGCGCGTTGTGCTCGATCGAGCCCGCGATGTCGCCGGTCGCGCCGAGGAAGGTGGCTTCGGCGCTGAGCAGCAGCGCGGTGGCTCGGGTCTCGCCCATGCTCATCGCGAGCGACTGTCCCTCGCGCAGGAAGGGGCGCGCCTGCTCCGCGGTGACGCCTTGGTGCACGCCGAGGCGCACGATCGCCTCGCACGCCGCGAGACGGTGGCGGCGCGCCTCGTCGCCGTCGTCGCCCGCGGTGCAGCCGAAGACGCGCCGCCAGTGCTCGAGGCTCTGCACGGGATCCCAGGGCTCCGTGTGGCTCGCGGCGCTGCGGTGCCAGAGGGCGGCTTCGCGCAGCTCGCCCGCGGCCTCGTAGTGCAGCGCGAGCTGCGCGGCGCAGGTCTCGGGCGCGGCGCCGTGGCGGCTCAGCAGCGCGCGCGCGACGCGGCGGTGCAGCTCGGCGCGCCGCTCCTGCAGCAGCGAGCGGTAGGCGGTCTCGCGCAGCAACGGGTGGCGGAAGCCGTAGACCGCCTCGGCGGACGGCGTCTCGGGTGGCGCATCGAAGAAGTCGGACGCGTCGAGCGTCTCGAGGATCTCGGCGACACGGCTCGCGTCGAGCCCGGTGACGTCGGCGAGCAGCGCCGCGTCGAGCTCGCGGCCGATCACGGACGCCGCTTGCAGCACGGTCTTCTCGACGTCCGAGAGCTGGTCGATGCGCGCGGCGAGCACCGCCTGCAGGCTGTCGGGCACGCGGACGTCCGAGACCGGCTTGCGCGGGCGGTACGCGCCGCGCTCGCCCTCGAGCGCCTCCGACTCGACGAGCGCGTGCACCATCTCCTCGACGAAGAACGGGTTGCCGCCGGCGCGGTCGACGATGCGGTCCGCGAGCCCGCCGAGCGAGGCATCGCTGCCGAGGAGCGAGCGGACGAGCTCGAGCGTCGCGCGACGGTCGAGCGGCTGCAGCACGATCTCGCTGAACGACGGATCGTCCATCCAGCGTCGGCGGAAGCCGCGCCGGTAGCTGACGACCACGACCACCGCCTGGCGCGGCGGCTCCTCGACGAGGTGCTCGAAGACCGCGGCCGATGCGGCGTCCATCCACTGCGCGTCGTCGATCAGCAGCACCGAAGGACGGAGCGGGTCGTGCGCTTCGATCAGCGTCCGGCAGATGCGCGCGAGATCGTTCGCCGCCGAGCCCGTGTTGCGTCGCTCGGGCGGCGCGACGCCGAGCGCGGCGAGCAGGACGGGCAGCGCTTCCTCGAGGGTCGGATCGAGCGCGAGGAGGCGGCGCGTGACGCGCTCGCGGACGAGTTCCGGGTCGTCGTCGGTCGCGATGCCGAGCTCGGAGCGGATGAACGGCAGCGCTGCGTGGAACGGGATCCAGGCGCCGTGCTCGACGCAGCGCGTGTGGTGCACGGAGAGACCGTGCGAGCGCTGCCGCTCCGCGAACTCGTCGCCGAGCCGGCTCTTGCCGACGCCGGGCTCGCCGGTGATGCCGATCACGCGCGGACCGCTCGCGTGCGCGGAGCGCAGCGCCTCCTCGAGCTTCGCCATGTCGCGCGCCCGTCCGACGAAGCGCGACAGGCCGCGCTCGCGCGCGGCGTCGAGCCGCGAGCGGTGCTCGCGCGCGCGGATCAGCTCGTAGATGCGCACCGAAGCGCTCGCGTTGCGCACCGGGCGCGCGCCGACGTCGCGCAGCTCGAAGAAGTCGGCGACCAGGCTCGCCGTGCGCGCCGTCAAGTATATCTGCCCGGGGCCCGCGAGCTGCTGCATGCGCGCCGCGAGCGCGGCGGTGTGTCCCTGCGAGGTGAACACGGTGTCGGAATCGCCGCCCACGGGGCCGAACACCACCTCACCCGAGTTGAGCCCCATGCGCACGGAGAACTCGACCCCGGCGCTCTTGCGGAACTCCTGCGCGAAGTCGGCGAGCTCGCGCGCGATGTGCAGAGCGGCGTGACACGCCTGGCGCGCGTGGCTCTCGAGCGCCGTCGGCGCGCCGAACAGCACCTTGATGCCGCCGCCGGTCAGGCGGTCGACGGTGCCGCCGTAGCGGCGGACGGCCGCCGACACGATGGCGAAGAAGCGCTCGACGACGTCGTGCCAGGTCTCGTTGTCGAGCCGGTCGCCGAGCGCGATCGAGCCGAACGCGTCGACGAACAGCACCGTGATCGGCTTGCGCTCGCCGTGCGCGAGGCGCGTCTCCTGACGGGTCAGGGGCTTGCCGCACGCATGGCAGAACAGCGAATCGGGCAGCAACTCGACGGCACAGCCGTCACACGTGCGGCAAGACATCGAACGCACCACGCGAGGCGTGCAAGGTGCGAAATCGTACGAGCGTGGCACGCCGAAGGCAAACGCGAGTTGCACGCCAAGCGGCCATTTTGCGACACCTTCTTGCGTGAATCGCCCGGCGCCGACGGCCCTTTCCCCCGAGCGCATCGCGCTGCACGAGCGTCGCGGCGAGTGGCCGCGCTGCAGCTTGACGGCCGCGCTCGAGCGGCGGGTGCGCGCGACGCCCGAGCGGGTGCTGTACGTCGCAGGGGCGGAGCGGGTCGACGCGCGCGACCTCGGCCGGCGCGTGTCGCGGCTCGCCCGCGGGCTGCGCGCGCTCGGCGTCGGCGCGGGCGACGTCGTCTCCTGGCAGCTCCCGACCTGGATCGAGGGCGTGGTCCTGACCTTCGCGCTCGACCGGCTGGGCGCGGTCTCGAATCCGATCCTGCCGATCTACCGCGAGCGCGAGGTGAGCTTCGTCGTGCGTCAGGCGAAAAGTCGGGTGCTGGTCGTGCCGGGCGAGGTGCGCGGCTACGACCACCGCGAGCTCGCGCGTGCGGTTGCCGCCCATGCGCCGGACCTCGAGCACGTGCTGGTCGCGCGCGCCGAGCCGGCGGACGGCCAGCGCTCGTTCGACGCTCTGTCCGCGCACGGCGAGGACACGGAGCCACCGACGCCGCCCGGACCGCACGACGTGCGCGCGCTGTTCTACACCTCGGGCACGACGTCGGACCCGAAGGGCGTCCTGCACACGCCGTCGACGCTCGGCGCGTTCCAGGAGATCCAGTTCGCGGGCGGCGGCAGCGACCCCGACGCGGTCGGCATCGTGTGGTTCCCGCTCACCCACATCGGCGGGATCTGCGCCTTCGGCTCGAGCCCGGTGCTGCACGGGACGCGCGCCGTGCTGCTCGAGCAGTTCGATCCGGCGCTGGCGCTCGAGCTCATCGAGCGCGAGGGCGTGACCAGCGCCGGCGGTCCGACGCCGATCCTGCAGGCGCTGCTCGCGACGCCGGGCTTCTCGCGCGAGCGCGTGCGCAGCGTGCGCGTCGCCGCGCTCGGCGCGACCGACGTGCCGCCCGAGCTCGTGCGCGAGCTCGGCGAGCGCCTCGATGCCTTCGTGTACCGCTCGTACGGCATGACCGAGTGCCCGATGGCGACCGCGAGCCGTCCCGACGATCCCGAGGACGCGGCGATCGGCACCGACGGACGCCCGACGCCGGGCGTGACGGTGCGGGTCGTCGACGACGCCGGGCGCGTGCTGCCGCCGGGCAGCGAAGGGGAGGTCGAGCTCTTCGGGCCGCAGCTCTGCGTCGGCTACCTCGACCCGGAGCTCACGCGCGCGGCGTTCACGAGCGACGGCTTTCTGCGCTCGGGCGACCTCGCGGTGGTCGACGAGCGCGGCTTCGTGCGCATCACCGGACGCAAGAAGGACGTCATCATCCGCAAGGGCGAGAACCTGAGCGCGAAGGCGATCGAGGACGAGCTGCACGAGCATCCGGCGATCGCCGAGACGGCGGTGATCGGCGTGCCCGACCACGAGCGCGGCGAGCGCGTGTGCGCCTGCGTCGTGGTGCGCGCCGGCGCGCAGCCGCCGTCGCTCGACGAGGTGCGCGCGTTCATGCGCGAGCGCGGCGTCATGGCGCAGAAGATCCCCGAGCAGCTCGAGGTGGTCGACGCGTTGCCGCGCACGGCGACCGGTAAGGTGAAGAAGCACGAGCTGCGCGCACGGTTCGCGCCGGCTCAGGCAGGGAGGACTTCGTGAAGCGGGAGGTCGAGCTCGAGGTGTGGACGCGGAACGCGGCGTCGGGTCGGCTGATCCTCGTGCGCCACGGCGAGAGCGAGGGCAATCAGGCGCGACGCTTCTCGCCGAATCCCGACATTGGCTTGACGCCGGTCGGCATCGAGCAGGCGTGCGAGACCGGACGGCTGATCGCACGCCACTTCCGCCCGAGCCGCATCGTCGCGAGCTCGTACCGCCGCGCGCGTCTCACGGCCGAGATCATCGCGCGCGAGGTCGGGCACGCGGGCGAGATCCTGATCGAGCACGACCTGCGCGAGCGCGCGATCGGCGAGCTCGCGGGGCAGCCGTACAGCGCGATGCGCGAGCACCCGGAGTACTCGGTCGAGCGCTTCTGGGAGTGGCGTCCGGCGGGCGGCGAGTCGCTGGTCGACGTGCGCGAGCGCGCGGCACCCGTGCTGGTCCGCCTCGCGGAGAGCTTCCCCGGCGAGGACATCGTGGTCGTGAGCCACGGCGGCGTGATGCTCGCGCTGTGCGCGTTCGTCGAGGGCGGCTGGGTGCGGCCGCGCGTCGCGCGCAACTGCGAGGTGCTGGTGGTGACGTACGCGCCGGGCGAGCCGTGGAAGCTGAGCGAGCTCGCCGCCCACGTCGAGTCGTGCGCCGGCGACGGCGCGGCGGAGACCGGCTGAACGCCTCGCTACGCGATCGCGCCGCCGTCGATCGGGTAGGTCGCGCCGGTGATGTAGGACGCGCGGTCCGAGAGCAGGAACGCGATCAGGTGCGCGACCTCCTCGGGCTGCGCGAGCGTGTGCGCCGGGTTCTGCATGCGCTCGATCAGCGTGTCGTCGAGCCCGGAGACCGCGAAGCCCGCGAGCATCGGCGTGGCGACGCCGCCCGGGCAGACGGCGTTCACGCGCAGCTTGCGCTTCGCGAACTCGTTGGCGAGCGAGCGCGTCAGCAGCGCGACGCCGCCCTTCGATGCGCCGTAGGCGCAGGAGTACGCCTGGCCCTTGAGCCCCGCGATCGACGACAGGTTGACGATCGCGCCGCCGCCCTCGGCGGCGAGCAGGTGGGGCAGGGCGGCGTGGCACATCAGGAACGTGCCCGTCAGGTTGATCGCGATGACGCGGTTCCACTCCGCGAGCGTCATGTCCTCGAAGCGGACGAAGCCGCCGACGCCCGCCGCGTTGACGAGCCCGTGCAGCGCGCCGAAGCGCTGCACCGTGCCGTCGATCGCGCTCGCGACGGACGCCGGGTCGGCGACGTCGAGACGCAGCGCGAGCGCGTCGCCTCCCGCGCGCTCGATCTCCGCTGCGGTGGCGCGCACGGCATCCTCCTGGACGTCGAGGCAGGCGACGCGCGCGCCCTCCCGTCCGAGCTCGATCGCCGTCGCGCGGCCGATGCCGGAAGCCGCGCCGGTGACCGCGATCACCCGCCCTGCGAGATTCAGGTCCATGCTCTCTCCTGCCCGTGTTGGTATGTGGCGCCGCTCGGGCGCGTGTCGCGAGCGGTCTGGTTAGCGACTTGCGCGGCGCAGGGAAAGCGCGGCGCGCTCGCGTTGACCCACGCGTCGCCGCGTTGGTAACCACCTCGGCGATGATCGATTCCGCGGGAGAGATTCGCCCGGACGAGCGCTTCGACGAGGAGCGTCTGCGCGCCTGGTTTCGCGACAACGCGCCCGAGCTCGCGGGGCCGTTCGAGGTCCAGCAGTTCCGCGGCGGGCACGCGAACCTGACCTATCTCTTGCGCTACCCCGACCGCGAGCTCGTGCTGCGTCGTCCGCCGCTCGGACCGGTCGCGCCGCGCTCGCACGACATGGCGCGCGAGTTCCGCGCGCTGAAGGCGCTCTCTCCGCTCTATCCGCTCGCGCCGCGTCCGGTGCTGCTGTGCGAGGACACCTCGGTGATCGGCGCCGTCTTCTTCATCATGGAGCGGCGGCGCGGCGTCGTCGTGCGCGCGACGTGGCCCGAGGACCTGCCGGACTCGCCCGAGCTGCGTCGGCGCATGAGCGAGGAGCTGATCGACGCGCTCGCCGACCTCCACCTGATCGACACCACGCGTCCCGAGATCGCCGCGCTCGGCAAGCCCGAGGGCTTCGTGCAGCGTCAGGTGAGCGGCTGGTACGACCGCTGGCAGCGCGCCAAGACGCGCGACATGCCGGTGATGGACGAGCTCTGCACGTGGCTCGCGGAGCGCATCCCGAAGCCCGTCGCGACCAGCGTCCTGCACAACGACTGGAAGCTCGACAACGCGATGTTCGACGCCGACGACCCGTCGCGCCTGGTCGCGGTCTTCGACTGGGACATGACGACGCTCGGCGACCCGCTCGTCGACCTCGGCACGCTGCTCGGCTACTGGGCCGAGGCGAGCGACACGAGCCCGCGCGGCACCGGCGGCAACGTCACCTCGCTACCGGGCTTCTTGACCCGCGACGAGCTCGCGGAGCGCTACGCGCGCCGCACCGGCTTCGACGTCTCGCAGGCGCCGTTCTACGAGACCTTCGGGCTCTTCAAGACCGCGGTCGTGCTCGAGCAGATCTACGTGCGCTACGTCCGCGGGCAGACGAAGGACGAGCGCTTCGCGGCGCTCGGCGACTTCGTGCCGAAGCTTGCCGACCTCGCGCAGGCGTCGGCGCGCCGGCTGGGCTGAGCGTCGGGCGCGGGCGTCCAGCGAGAGGCGAGGGCGGCGAGGCCCACCGCGGCGTGCGGCGAGGCGCTGCGCTCGACGCCGCGAGCGCGCCTTCTGCCCCGTCCGTCAGGCGGACGCCGCGGTCGGCAGCGTCGGGCGCTCGGCGAGCGCGCGACGTCGCTCGTAGGCCTCGCGCACGATGCGCACGTCCTCGAGGTAGGCATCGAGCTCCTCGAGGGTGAGCGCCTGCGGTCCGTCGCACAGCGCCTTGGCCGGGTTCGGGTGGAAGTCGACCAGCACCATGTTGGCGCCGGCGATCACGCCCTGCGCGGTCGCGTGGTGGATGTCGGTGAGCCCGTCGGGCGCGAGCTCCTTGCGGCCCACCGAGTGCGACGGGTCGACGCACACCGGCAGGCGCGTCAAGCGCTTCACGACCGGCACGTGCGCGAAGTCGACGAAGTTGCGGTGCGGGTCGCCGAGGTTGGTCTTCATGCCGCGCAGGCAGAGGACGATCTTGTTGTTGCCCTCGCTCGCGACGTACTCGCAGGCGTTGAGCGACTCCTCGAGCGTGATTCCCATGCCGCGCTTGAACAGCACCGGGAAGCGCTGCTGCTGACCGACGTACTTCAGCAGCTCGAAGTTCTGCGCGTTGCGTGTGCCGATCTGCAGCATGACGCCGGTCGGGCTGCCGGCAGCGTCGAGCGCAGAATTGATCTCGTCGATCTGCGACTCGTGCGTGATCTCCATCGCGATCACGCGGATCCCGTACTTGCCGGCGAGCTCGAAGACCCACGGCAGGCACGCCTTGCCGAGCCCCTGGAAGTCGTACGGGCTCGTGCGCGGCTTGAACGCGCCCATGCGCGTCGTGGTCAGGCCGACGCGGTTCAGCGCGCGGAACATCAGCTCGACGTGCTCGCGCGTGTCGACGGCGCACAGCCCGGCGAGGACGTGCAGGCTGTCCTGGTCGAAGGTCAGTCCCTGGTACTGGAAGCCGATCGCCTCCACCTGGCCCTTGTGGCGACCGATGATGCGGTACTTCTCCGACACGCGAACGACGCGCTCGACGCAGTCGAGCTCCTCGAAGGGCTCGGTTGGCACGGCCACGGTCGAGCCGATCAGGTAGATCTCGATCAACGACCGGGTCGCGCCCTCGACGACGTGAAGCCGCGCGCTCACGCCCTCGTAGCGCGCCGCGATGTCGAGGACCTGCTGGACCTCGGGCGAATCCTTCGGCGTGTCGGGCTTGAGGATGACGATCACGTCGTCGGACCCTAGCAACCGCGGGTCCACGCGCAACAGCCGCGTCCGGCGCGGCTCACGTCACCGGTCTCGTGGCGAGCGTCCCGAGCTCGACCGCGTCGCCCACGGCGATGCCGTTCGCGGCGCAGAAGCCGCCCGGGACCTCGAGCACGAAGCGCACGGGCGCGCCGCTCGGCAGCGACTTCTCGGAGAACGGCGTCGTGTTCTCGTAGAGGCGGACGATGCGGTGCGACTCGTCGATGAACAGGATGTCGAGCGGGATGCGCGTGTTGCGCATCCAGAAGCTCTGGTGCCCGGGCTCGGGGAAGATGAACAGCATGCCGCGGCCCGGATCGAGGCGGTCGCGGTACATGAGGCCGAGCGTGCGCGCCTCGGGCGTGGTCGCGAGCTCGACCGTGACCGGGATCTCGGCCCCGGACTTTGTCTTGACGACGACGGTGTCGGCTGCGCTCGAGCTGCGGCAGCTCGCGAGCAGCAGCAGGAACCAGACGAGCGCCGCGAGCGCTCGCGCGGCGACACCGTGCTCCGCGCGAGGGCTGCGCGACCAGAACTGCACGTCGCGCCTCAGGACGCGATCGAGTCGGCGACGATCTCGACGACGTCCTTGACCTCGACCTGCTCCTCGAGGCCCTTCGCCTTGGTCGCGTCGCCGATCATCGTCGTGCAGAAGGGGCAGGCGACCGCGATCGTGTCGGGCTTCGCCTCCATGAGCTGCTCGAAGCGCGTCACGTTGATGCGCGGCGTGCCGTGCTCCTCCTCTTTCCAGAACTGACCGCCGCCCGCGCCGCAGCAGAACGTCCGCCGACGCGAGTTCGGCACGTCCTCGCGCTTCATGCCGGGGATCTTGTCGAGGATGCGGCGCGGCGCCTCGTGCACGTTGTTGTGGCGCGCGAGGTAGCACGGGTCGTGGATCGTGAGGCGCTTGTCGAGGAAGTTCTTCTCGAGCTTGAGCCGTCCCGACTCGAGCAGGCTCTCGATGAACTGCATCGTGTGCTGCACCTCGAACTTGCCGCCGAGGTCGGGGTACTCGTTCTTGATCGTGTTGAAGCAGTGCGGGCACTGCGTGACGATCTTGTCGAACTTGTAGCGGTTCAGCGTCTCGACGTTCATCTGCGCGAGCGTGAAGTAGAGGTACTCGTTGCCGAGACGCCGCGCGGGCTCACCCGTGCACTGCTCCTCCATGCCGAGGATGCCGAACTTGACGCCCGCCTGCTTCATGATCTTGACGAACGCCTTGCTGGTCTTCTGGTTGCGCTCGTCGAACGAGCCGGCGCAGCCGACCCAGTAGAGGACCTCGACGCGCTCGTCCTCGCCGAGCTCCGCCATGGTCGGGACGTCGAGCCCCTCGGCCCAGGCGGCGCGCTGGTCGGCCGAGATGCCCCACGGGTTCGACTGGTTCTCGGTGCCCTTGAACGACTTCGCGAGGTCGGACGGGAACTCCGAGCGCACGAGCACGGCGTGGCGCCGCATGTCGACGATGCGCTGGATGTGCTCGATCGAGACCGGGCAGCCCTCCTCGCACCAGCCGCAGGTCGTGCAGCCCCAGATCACGGGCTCGGTCGCGACCTCGCGGATCATGTCGGCGTTGGCGAGCCAGGCCGAGTCGTGGCCGTTCGCGGCGTGCACGCCGCCCTCGCTCATCGCCGGATCGCCGCCGGGGCCCGCTTCCTCGCCGAGCAGCGGCCGCGTGCGCGGGACGAGCTCGTCGAGCGCGACGTCGCCGCCATCGCCGCGGTCGAGCGGCTGGTCGAGGTCGAGCTCGTTGGCCGCGTCGGTCGCAGCGCCGTCGGTCGCGCCGGCGTCGGCCGCCGCGAGAGCACGACGGCGATCCGCCGCGAACTTCGCCATCTGCGCCCAGAGGAACGAGGTCTTGGCGAGCAGGTGCTCGCGCTGCTCGATCACCAGGTGCTTCGGGTTGAGCGCCTTGTTGGTATTGACGGTCGGGCAGTTGAGCGTGCAGCGACCGCACTCGAGGCAGGCCGCCATGTCGAGGAGCTGCTTCCAGGAGTACTCCTCGACCTTCTCGACGCCGAAGGTCTCGGCCGTCTCGAAGTCGGTGATCGGGGTCGCCCGGTAGCCGTTCTCGTAGCCCGCGCCGATGCGCTGGAAGAAGATGTTCACCGGCGCGATGAACATGTGCCGGAGCTTGGTGGCGGTCAGCGTGTAGAGGAAGGTGAGGACGATCGCGAGGTGGACGATCCACACCACGCGGTGGAAGCCCTCACCGGTCCCGAGCGCGCGGAAGCCCGCCGCGAAGATCGGACCGATGAACGCGAGCCCCGGCGAGCTCGACGGCTCGGCGACGATGCGCGCGCCCTCGAGCATGAAGCCCGTCATGCCGATCAGCCACAGCATCACCAGCGGGAAGCCGTAGCCGGACTCGTTCTCGAAGCTCGACGCCATCTTGCCCGGCTGGCGCAGCGCGCGCGGCGGCCGGATGAAGCGCCGGTAGAGGAACATCGAGGACGTCACGACGAGGCCGACGCCCGCGAGGTCCATCATGAACTTGTAGAGGGCGTAGAACGCGCCGTAGTAGAAGTTGAGCGGCGTGTCGGCCTCGACCGTGATCAGCGACGTGCCGAGGAACAGCACGACGAACGACACGAACAGCACCTGGTGCGTGACGCCCGACGGCTCACGCACCACGCGCCCCTGACCGATGCCCTCGAGCAGCGCCCGCTGCAGGCGCAGCCCGAGGTGGTCGAAGCGATTGATCGGATCGCGAGGCGCGCCGAGGCGGATGATCCTGTACCAGCGCCACAGCGGGTACAGGATCGTCAGACCCCAGAGCGCGAACAGGACGAACGGCAGCCCCAGGTAGATGAAGTGGAACAGGTCCGCGAAGTGCTCGCGGAAGACCTGAGGCGCGTTCCAGAAGATCTCGCGGGTTTCGCCGAGCTTCAGGTCCTGTAGCGTCATTGCACTCCCCCGAGCATGCAACCGCTGCCCCGGGAAGCTGGACACCCGGGCTCGAGTCGATTCACGCGGATCGAGAAGCGGGCGCTCAGCTCGCCTTCAGCTTCTTCACCTCTTCCGTCATCTCAGGGACGGCCTTGAAGAGGTCGGCGACCAGACCATAGTCCGCGACGCTGAAGATCGGCGCGTCCGGATCCTTGTTGATCGCCACGATGACCTTCGAGTCCTTCATGCCGGCGAGATGCTGGATCGCGCCGGAGATGCCGACCGCGATGTAGAGCTGCGGCGCCACCACCTTGCCGGTCTGGCCGACCTGCAGGTCGTTCGGCACGAAGCCCGCGTCCACCGCGGCGCGCGAGGCGCCCATCGCGGCGCCGAGCACGTCGACGAGCGGCTCGAGGTACTCCTTGAAGTTCTCGCCCGACTTGAGGCCGCGGCCACCGGAGACGACGATGGTCGCGTCGCCGAGCGACGGACGATCGCTCTTGGTCTCGTTGAACGAGACGAAGCGCATCTTGCTCGTCACGTCGGCGGGCAGGGCGGCCTTCTCGACGCTCGCGCTGCCCGACTTCTCGGCCGGCTCGAACGCGGTGGTGCGCACCGTGACCACCTTGACCGGCGTCTCGATCGTCACCGTCGCGAGCGCGTTGCCGGCGTAGGTCGGACGGGTGATCGTGCCGTCCTCGTTGAACGCCGTGATGTCGCTCGCCATGCCGGCGTCGAGGAGCTGCGCGACGCGCGGGAAGAAGTCCTTGCCCTGCGCGGTCGCGGCGCCGACCACCCAGGTCGCGCCCTTCTCCTTGGCGACGTGCGCGACCGCCTTCGCCTGCAGGTCGGCGACGTAGCTCGCGAGCCGCGCGTCGTCGATCGCGACCACTTGCTTGACGCCGTGGCCCGCGACCTCCGAGGCGATCGCGTCGATGCCCTGACCGAGTACGAGGGCGACGACGTCGTCGTTGCCCTTCTTCGCGACTTCCTGTGCGGCGCGGACGGCCACCAGCGAGCTCTTCAGGAGCTTGCCGTGCGCGTGCTCGATGTAGACCAGAACCGTTGCCATGACTCGTTGCTCCTCAGCGCGCGTGCGGCGTCAGATCAGCTTCGCTTCGGTGTGCAGCAGGTTGACGAGCTCCTGCACCGACTCGACCTTGCGCCCGGCAGCGCGCTTCGGCGGCGGGGCGAGCTTGTGCGTCTTGACGCGCGGCGTGGTGTCGACGCCGAGCTCGGCGAGCGGGATCTCCTTGAGCTCCTTCTTGCGCGCCTTCATGATGCCGGGCAGCGAGGCATAGCGCGGCTCGTTGAGGCGCAGATCGGTGGTGATGACACCGGGCAGCGCGAACGCGACGGTCTCGAGGCCACCGTCGACCTCGCGCGTCACCGTGACCTCCTTCTTGTCGTCGGAGAACTCGACCTTCGACGCGAACGTCGCCTGAGGCCAGTCGAGGATCGACGCCAGGATCTGGCCGGTCTGGTTCGCGTCGTCGTCGATCGCCTGCTTGCCGAGCAGCACCAGGTCCGGGTTCTCCTGCTCGACGAGCTTCTTCAGCACGTTCGCGGTGACCGAAGGATCGAGCTCGTCGTCCGACAGCACCAGGACCGCGCGGTCGGCGCCCATCGCGAGGCCGGTGCGCAGCTGCTCCTGGGCGACCTTCTGGCCGATCGAGACCAGCACGACCTCCGCGCCACCCTGCTTCTCCTTGATGCGCAGCGCTTCCTCGAGCGCGATCTCGTCGAAGGGGTTGATCACGAACTTGACGTTGTCGGTGACGATGCCCGACCCGTCCGCCTTCACGCTGATGTTCGTCTGCGGGTCCGGAACCCGCTTGATCGGTACCAGGATCTTCACTCTGGATGCTCCTTCGCTCGGGAAAAGCGCCGCGAGGTCCCGCGCGCCGTTGGTCGCGCGGGGCGCACAGGACGCGCATGTCGCGATCGACCAGGGCTGGATAACACGGTGCTACTCGGAGTCAACGAAGGGTTTGCTGATGGAAGACGTGAGCGCCCGTGTTGGACGCCAGCTCAGGCGTTGTAGCCGAGCCGGTTCGAGAGATCGCGTCCGGCGCGCAGCGCGAGCGGCGCGATCTCGCGCTCGATGCGATCGGGCGAAAGACGGTACTCGGGCGCCGTGATCGACAGGCTACCGACCACGGTGCGCGTGTAGTCGCGAATCGGCACCGCGATCGACATCAGGTCGGGCAGGTACTCGGCGGCCTCGATGGCGTAGCCGCGCTCGGCGACCGCGCGCAGATCGGCGATCAGATCGACGCGCCTGGTGATGGTCTTGTCGGTGTGGCGCTCGAGCGACTCCGGCAGCGATTGCTTGATCTCTTCCTCGGACTCGAACGCGAGGTGAACCTTGCCCGCGGCCGTGCAGTGCAGCGGCAGCGCCTGGCCGAGGAGCGAGATGACCCGCACCGGACGGTCCGCCTCGACCGACTGCAGCGGCACCACCGACGCACGCCGCAGCAGGCTCAGGTAGACCGTCTCCTGACACGCCTTGACGACGTCCTCCATGATCGGACGCGCCTGGCGCAGCAGCCCCATCTGCTGGACGAAGGTCTGGCCGAGCTGCAGGCAGCGGATGCCCAGGCGGTAGTTCTCGGTCGACTTGTTCTGCTCGATGTAGCCGCGCGACTCGAGCGTCGCGAGCAGACGGAAGACGTTGTTCTTGTGCAGCTTGAGCCGCTTGGAGAGGTCGGTGACGCCGAGCTCCTCGGTGTCGCCTGCGAACTGCTCGAGGACGTCGAGGGCATGCGCCACCGACTGAATCACGTAGTTGGTTTTGTCGCGTCGCACCATGGTAGGAGAGCGGCCCGGCCGGAAGGCCTGCAGCCGGCCATCCGGCTGCAAAAAGCGTTTTACGACTAGGCGGCACCGGCGGCGAAGTCAAACCCCGGCTGGCGGAGCCGCCTGGGCCCGTTCTATTTTCGCGCTCGAGCGCGCGGGAGGTGTCGGCAGTGGACGTGCAGGGCGAGATGGTCGAGATCCGGACCGGCGACGGCGTGATGCCGGCCTACCGGTCCCAACCGGTGGGTGAGGGGCCCTTTCCGGGCGTCATCGTGGTGATGGAGGCCTTCGGGCTGAACGGCCACATCAAGGAGGTCGCCGATCGGATCGCCCGTGAGGGCTACGTGACGATCGCTCCGGACCTCTACTACCGCCATCCCGGCGAGCGCGTCTGCGCCTACTCCGAGCTGCAGCGGGCGATCGGGCTCATGATGGAGCTCCCGGGCTACGACGCGATCGTCGGCGACGTGCGGGCGACGATCGACCACCTCGAAGCGCTGCCGTCGGTCAAGCGCGGCGCGATCGGCATGACCGGCTTCTGCATGGGCGGCTTCATCACCTTCCTCGCCGCCTGCCGGCTGCCGCTGCGCGCGGCGGCGCCGTTCTACGGCGGCGGCATCGGCCGCAACATGATGCCGAGCGAGCGTCGACCGCACCCGCCGATCGAGGAGGCGCAGGGGATCGGCGCCAAGATGGTGGTCTTCTACGGCGAGAAGGACGCCTTCATCCCGCCCGACGAGGTCGCGCTGGTGAAGGAGCGCCTCGCGGCGCTCGGCAAGGACGCCGAGGTGATCGTCTACCCGGGCGCGGACCACGGCTTCTTCTGCGACGAGCGGCCGTCGTACCACGCGGCTGCGGCGCAGGACGCGTGGAAGCGTCTGCTGCGGCTCTTCGAAACGACGCTCAAGAAGTGAAGCCGGTGGCGCGGTCGGCGGGCGGACGCGTCCTCTGGGTGCTGACGTGCGAGCACGCGAGCTACGCGGTGCCGCGCGAGTACCGCGGTCTCGGCGTGCCGCGCGCGGCGATCCGCGACCACATCGGCTGGGACATCGGCGCCCACGCGGTCCAGCGCGAGGTCGCGAGGCGGCTCGGTGTTCCCTACGTCGCGTCGCGCTGGTCGCGCCTGCTGATCGACTGCAACCGCGATCCGCGCGACCCGAGCCTGATCGTCCGCCAGAGCGACGGGGTGGTGGTGCCGGGCAACGCGCGGGTCGACGCGGCCGAGCGTCGCCGGCGGATCGCGCTCTACCACGAGCCCTACCACGCGGCGGTCGACCGCATGGTGGCGCGCGCCAAGCGTCGTCATCCGGACGCGGCCGTGCAGATCCTCGCGCTGCACAGCTTCACGCCGGTGCTGAACGGCAACCCGCGGCCGTTCGACATCGGCGTGCTGTTCGATGCCTACCCGGTGCTCGCCCGCCGGCTCGGGCGCGCGCTCGCGAAGCTCGGCTACCGGGTGCGCTACAACGAGCCCTACTCGGGGCTCGACGGGTTGATCTACAGCGCTCGCCGACACGGCGAGGCGCACGACGTCGCCTACGTCGAGCTCGAGATCAACAACGCGCTGCTACGCACGCGCGCGGGCGTCGCGCGCCTGGGACGCGACGTCGCCCGCGCGCTCGCGAGCCTCACTCTTCCGTGTAAACGCTGACGTCGATCTCGGTCTCGCCCTCGATCCCCTTCGAGTCCTTGCACTTGAGGGTGACCACGTAGTCGCCCTCCGCCTGGTACACGTGCGTCGGGTTCATGTCGTTGCTCGCCGGCGTGCCGTCGCCGAAGTCCCAGGTGCACGTGACCGCGCCGGTCGCGTCCTCCACCGTCGAGGTGAACTTGACGGTGAGCGGCGGCGCGCCCTCGTCGGGGTCGGCTTCGGCGTCGACGTAGAGCTCGTCGATCACCATCGACATCGTCGCGCCGGGAGCGGGCGCCTGCGCAGGCTGCCCGGGCGCGGGTGCCGCCGGAGCCGCCGCGCTCGGAGCCGACGCGGGCTGCTCGGTCTTCTCGGGCTCGGACTGCGTGCAGGCGTGCAGCGCGAGCGTGCTGCACACGATGAGGCCAGACAGGATCCACGACCACGAGCGTTTCGCAGGCATTCGTTCGACCTCCGAGGAAACAGGTACGTTTGGTACGTTCGGCGAAGCCTTATCATCCGTCGCGAGAGCTTGGGAAGCCGCGTGTCCGCTTGGAATCGAGCGCGGCTTCCATGCTAGCCGACGGGCCATGCGTGTCGTTCTCGTTGGTCAGGCTGCGTTCGCACAACGTGTCTTGCAGGGTTTGCTCGCGTCCGGGCACGAGGTCGTGGCGGCGTATGCGCCGCCGGAGAAGGGCGGCAAGCCCGATCCGCTCGCGGCCGCGGCCGCCGAGGCGGGCGTCCCGGTGCGGACGCCGGCGAGCTACAAGACCGAGGAGGTCGCGCGCGAGTTCCGCGAGCTGAACGCCGACCTCGGCGTGCTCGCCTACGTCACCAAGATCATCCCGCCCGCGGTGTTCGAGGCGCCGCGCCTCGGCACGCTGTGCTTCCACCCGTCGCTCTTGCCGCGCTACCGCGGCGGCAGCGCGCTCGCCTGGCAGATCATCCGCGGCGAGACGCGCGGCGGCTACACCGTCTTCTGGACCGACGCCGGCATCGACACCGGACCGATCCTGCTCCAGGAAGAGGTCGAGATCGGTCCCGACGACACCGCCGGCTCGCTGTACTTCGACAAGATCTTCGAGAAGGGCGTCGCCGGGACGGTGCGCGCGGTCGACATGGTGGCCGCGGGCACCGCGCCGCGCATCCCGCAGGACGAGTCGCAGGCGAGCTACGACCCGCTGTGCACCGACGAGCACGCGGGCGTGCGCTGGGAGCTGCCGTGCAAGCAGGTCTACGACCTGATCCGCGGCTGTGATCCGCAGCCCGGCGCGCACACGCGCCTGCGCGGCGAGACGCTGCGTCTCTACGACGCGCGCCGGGTCGGCGACGACGTGCGCGGCGCCGCGCCCGGGACGGTGCTCGCGGTCGACGAGCGCGGGATCGTCGTCGCGGCCGGGCAGGGCGACGGCGCCGGCGCGATCGCCATCGGCCGCGTGCGCGGCGCGGGCGGCAAGGTCAAGGCGGCGGAGTTCGCGGCCGAGGCGAAGCTCGCGGCGGGCGAGCGGCTCGGCTGAGGCGCGGCTCGACGCAGCTCACGGTCGTCACGGCGCGCGCCTGAGCTCGCGCGCGTGACGACGGTCGGCCGTCCGTCGCGTCGCAAGGCCGCGTCTACGCTCAGCGACCGATGCCCGGGACGAAGCGCCCGGTGCGCGCGCGGTACGCGCGGTACGCGTCGCCGTGCGTGCGCTCGAGGTAGGGCTCCTCGACCTTCTTCACCTGGATCTCGACCGCGACGATCAGCGCCGCGACCGCGGCGAGCGCGAGCACGTTCGGCGTGAGCAGCGCGAGACCCGCCACCGCGAGCACCATGAAGCTGAAGATGGGGTTGCGCACGCTGCGGTAGGGGCCGCGGGTGACGAGCGTCGTGCGCTCGCTGGGATCGACGCCGATGCGCCACGAGTCCCCCATCGCGAGCTGCGACCACAGCGTGCCGGCGACGCCGAGCGCGTAGGCGACGAGCCCGACGACGCGCGCGAGCGTCGTGTCGAGCAGGGCGACGCGCGTCAGCGTGCCGGTGAGATCGAGCACCGCCGCGAGCGGGGCGGCCGCGATCGCGACCGCGAACAGCAGCCCCGCGAACCGCTCGAGGCTACCGGCGCGTCCCGAGAAGCCGCGGAAGCCGCTCGAGCCGGTGCGACGCCAGTGCACCCACGTGCGCCAGCCGAAGGCGAGCAGGGCGAACAGCACGAAGCCCACGAGAGCGAGGACGGGCATGAGGCGATCCTCCATTCTTGACGCTCCTTCTTGACGCCGCGAGAAATACCGAGTAATTGCTCGGATTCGCTACTCGGATTCCCATGCCCACCCGAGCGCCCCGCAAAAAGCGGCTCGAGCCGCGCAAGAAGCCGATCCAGCGGCGCTCGCAGGCGACGGTCGACGCGATCCTGCAGGCGGCTGCTCGGGTTTTCGCGACCTCGGGCTACGCGCGCACGACCACCAACCACATCGCGCGGCGCGCCGGCGTGTCGATCGGCTCGCTCTACGAGTACTTCCCGAGCAAGGACGCGATCCTGGTCGCGCTCACCGAGCGCCACGTCGACGAGGCGGAGCGCACGCTCGCGGCGGAGCTCGCCGCGGTGCGCGCGTCGCGCCTGCCGCTTCCCGACGTCGTGCGCCGGCTGGTCGACGTGATGGTCGCGCTGCACGCGCGCGATCCGGGGCTGCACCGGGTGCTGTTCGAGGAGGCGCCGCTGCCGCCGCGTCTGCGCGCGCGCGTCACCGCGCTCGAGCAGGCGATGGCGTCCGAGGTCGCGAAGCTCCTCGAGGAGCACGGCGTCCCGCCCGCCGAGGCGCCGATCGCCGCACGGCTCGCGGCCGAGGTGCTCGAGAGCTTGACGCACCGGCTCGTCGTGCACGACGACGCTGCACCGCGCGCCGCTGCGAGCCCGAACTCGACGTTCGAGCAGCAGGCGCAGGAGATGACGCTCCTCGTGACCAGCTACCTCGCCGCCAAGCGGACCGGGTCGACGGGCGCGCGGACGGGCGCACGCCGGGGTGACGTTCGCGTGTTTACGTAGCCGGAACCGTGTGTTATCCGGGCCGCGGCGGTGCGGCGGGGTGAGCCGAGGACGGTACATCGTAGTCGAAGGGCCCATTGCCGTTGGAAAGACGTCGCTGGCGAAGATCCTCGCCGAGGAGTTCGATGCCGAGCTGGAGCTCGATCCGGCCGAGCACAACGAGTTCCTGCGTCCTTTCTACATGGCGCCCGACCGGCATGCGCTCGCGGCCCAGCTTCGCTTCCTGCTCTTGCGGCTCGAGCAGCAGGCGCGCATCGCGCAGCGTCGGGCCTCTGGCGACGACCGCGCGGTGGTCTGCGACTACCTCCTGGCCAAGGACGAGATTTTCGCGCGCCTCACGCTGGCCAAGCCCGAGTACGAGCTGTACCGGGCGATCGCCGGCGCGCTGGCGCAAAACAGCCACCCAGAGCTGCGGAAGCCCGACCTCGTGGTCTACCTCGAGGCGAGCGCCGAAGTTCTGCAAAGACGGCTTCGCAAGCGAAACCGGGACTACGAGCGCCGAATCGCGCCGGAGTACCTGCGCTCGCTGGCAGAGGCGTACAGGAACTACTTCCACTCGTATGACGACGCGCCCCTGTTGGTCGTGAACAGCTCCATGATCGATTTTCTCGGGAACGGCGACGAACGCGTCGACCTGCTCCGAGAGATCAGGAGCGTCCGCAAAGGGGTGCAGCACTACATACCGCTGGGATCCAGGTAACCGTCGCAGCCCGCTCGTGACCGAGCGGCGGCGACCGAGACTGGACCGGGACGGGTAGGGGGCACGACAGCCCCAGACGCCACGCCGTGGCCGAGGCCTGTCGAGCTCGCGAGCGCCGAGCGACGTGCGCATGCGTCGATCGCTCTCACGGCCTTCCGACCGGTCCGGGAGGATTGATCCGTGAGAACGAAGATCACCGTCCCGGACGTTCGACGAGCGAAGGGAACGCGTCGCCTGACGATGGTGACGGCGTACGACTGCACCTTCGCGCAGCTGATCGACCGGGCAGGCATCGACATGCTTCTCGTCGGCGATAGCCTCGGGATGGTCGTGCAGGGCGAGGAATCGACCCTGCCGGTCACCCTCGACGAGATGGCCTACCACGTCCGGCTGGTCGCCCGGGCGCGGACCAACGCGCTGGTCATCGGCGACCTGCCGTTCCTGTCCTACCAGACCAGCCGACGCGACGCGCTCGAGAGCGCCGGCAAGCTGATCAAGGCCGGCGCCGAGGCGGTCAAGCTCGAGGGCGGACGCGCGCAGGCGGCGACGATCCGCGCGCTCGTGCGCGCCGACATCCCGGTCGTCGGCCACATCGGCCTCACGCCGCAGAGCGTCCACCGCATGGGCGGCCACAAGGTGCAGGGCCGCGACGACGAGAGCCGCAAGCGGCTGCTCGACGACGCGCGCGCCGTGGCCGATGCGGGCGCGTTCGCGGTGGTGGTCGAGGGCGTGCCGCTCGAGCTCGGCCGCGAGATCACGGCGGCGATCGACATCCCGACGATCGGCATCGGCGCGGGGCCGTTCTGCGACGGCCAGGTGCTGGTGATGCACGACCTGCTCGGGCTCGCGACCGAGGAGCGCAAGGCGCCGCGCTTCGTGCGCCGCTACGCCGGCCTCGGCGCGCAGGTGACCGCGGCGGTGCGCGCGTACGCCGACGACGTGCGCGCGGGCGGCTTCCCGTCGGACGCCGAGTCGTACCACGCGCCGCGCGCGAAAAACGGCGAGCGCGACGCCGCCGAGGCCGCGGTCGCCGCGCCCGGCAAGCGCATGCTCGAGATCGAGCGCGTCGCCGAGATGCAGGAGTGGGCCGATCGCCAGCGTGCGCTCGGGCTGCGCATCGCCTTCGTGCCGACCATGGGCTACCTGCACGAAGGCCACCTGTCGCTGGTGCGCGCGGCGCGCGCGCGCGGCGACCGGGTCGTGGTCTCGATCTTCGTCAACCCGATCCAGTTCGATCGCGAGGAGGACCTGATCTCCTACCCGCGCGATCCGGAGCGCGATCGCCGCTTGCTCGAGGAAGCGGGCGTCGACGTGCTGTTCGCGCCGCAGGCGCAGGAGATGTACCCGGAGGAGTTCGTCACCGCGGTCGCCGTCGATCGCTTGACGGACGGGATGTGCGGCGCGCACCGTCCCGGTCACTTCCGCGGCGTGACCACGGTGGTCGCGAAGCTCTTCCACGCCGTCAAGCCGCACGTCGCGGTGTTCGGCGAGAAGGACTTCCAGCAGCTTGCGGTCGTGCGCCGCATGGTGCGCGACCTCGACTTCGGCATCGAGATCGTGGCCGGTCCGACGGTGCGCGAGGCGGACGGGCTCGCGATGTCGAGCCGCAACGCGCGGCTGTCGCCGACCGGTCGCGAGGCGGCGCGCTGCGTGCCGGCGGCGCTCGACGCGGCGCGGCTCGCGGTGGCGCGCGGCGCGCGCAGCGCCGACGAGGTCGCGGGCGCGGTCGCGCGCGTGATCGCAGCCGAGCCGCGGGCGCGGCTCGAGTACGCGGTGCTGTGCGATCCGACGTCGCTCGAGCCCGTCGAGCGCGTCGACCGGGCCGCGCAGCTCGCGGTCGCCGTGTGGGTCGACGGCGTACGTCTGATCGACAACGCGCTCGTCGACCCGAGCGACACCTCGCCGGCGCGCATCGCGCGTCACGAACCTTCGATGATCCATCCGACTGCACGGGCGCAGGCGCTCGTCCCGTCGCTCGAGAACCGCTGAGGCGCACGATGCTCGAGATTTCGCAGAAGAAGCAGAACGACCGTCCCCTGCCGGTGCGCAAGATGCTGCGCGGCAAGATCCACCGCGCGACCGTCACCGACGCGAACCTCAACTACGAGGGCTCGATCACGATCGACAAGACGCTGATGGAGGCGATGGACCTCCTCGAGTTCGAGTCGGTGCACGTCTGGGACGTGAACAACGGCGAGCGCTTCGAGACCTACGTGCTCGAGGGCGAGCGCGACTCGGGCGTGATCTGCGTCAACGGCGCGGCGGCCCGCAAGGTCGCGCCCGGCGACCTGATCATCATCGGCGCGTTCACCTGGCTCGACGAGGAGAGCGCGCGTCGGCACCAGCCGAAGATCGTGATGGTCGACGAGCGCAACCGCGTCAAGCAACCGCCGCTGCTGCAGTCGGCGTGACGCGTTGAAGAGCGGGGCGCGCGCTCCGGCGCGCGCCCCGGGCAGCACGGCCGTGCGCGCGCGGCGGTGTCCGAACGCCTGGCGCGTATCCGCCGTGCTCGCGCGCCGCGGGCACGCGTGACGCTCGGGCGCGCGCGCGATACGACAGGTCCACGCTCGTCGAAGCAGCGCGGCGCGTGCACTCTGTCCTTGACCGCTCGGATGTGGCGTATGTGTGGCGCCAAGGAGGTGCGTCATGCGAGGACGCTGTCTGTGCGGGGACATCGCCTGGGAGGGAACGGGCGAGGGCGAGCTGGTTCACCACTGCCACTGCGGCATGTGCCGCAAGTCGTCGGGGACGGCGTTCACCACGATGGGCGCCTTTCCCGCCGCGAGCTTCCGCTTCGTGCGCGGCGCGGATCGCGTGGCGCGCTACCAGACGTCGCCCGGCGGCCAGCGCTGCTTCTGTCCGCGCTGCGGCTCGAGCGTGCCGGGCGCGCCGTTCGAGGACCGGGTGTTCGTCCCGTTCGGCAACCTCGAGGACGATCCTGGCGGACGTCCGACGGTGCACATCTTCGTCGCGCACAAGGCGCCCTGGTACGAGATCACCGACGATCTGCCGCGCTTCGACGCCTACCCGCCGGGCTACGGCGAGGCGCTGTCGCCGCCGGCGTCGGTCACGCAGGCGGATCCCGTGCGCGGGAGCTGCCTGTGCGGCGCGATCGCGTACACCTTCACGGGTCCGGTCGACGCGTGGAACAACTGCCACTGCTCGCGCTGCCGCTTCGCGCGCGGCGCGGCGCACGCGTCGAACCTCTTCGTGAGCGTCGAGCGCTTCTCCTGGACGCGCGGCGGCGACCTCGTGGCCGCGTACAAGGTTCCCGAGGCGGAGCGCTTCGGGCAGAACTTCTGCCCGACCTGCGGCGGCAAGGTGCCGCGCGTCAACACCCAGCGCGGCTACGTCACGATCCCCGCCGGCAGCCTCGACGACGACCCCGGGGTGCGCCCCGCGCGCCACATCTACGTCGACTCGAAGGCGCCGTGGTTCGAGATCACCGGCGACCTGCCGCGCTTCGCCGAGATGCCGGCTTGAGGTGCGCGAGCGCGAGCTCGGCGCGACGTCCTCAGGCGCGCGCGTAGTCGCGCGCGATCCGCGCCGCGGCGAACAGCGCCACGGCGAGCATCAGGATCCCGGTGACGACTTGCCCGCCGACCACGGCGAGCGTCAGCGCGCCGAACACCATCACGCCGAGCAGGCCCAGGGTGATCAGCAGCGCGGGCGCCGCCGCGCGCCACTCGCCGGCCTGCAGCAGGTGCTTGAGCCCCGCGACGCCTCGTCCGGCGCGGCGCTCCGCCTCGCTCGGCGCGCGGCTCTTGGCGAGCACGTTGGCGGCGATGCCGAACAGCAGCGCGAGCAGGCTCGCGAGCGTGAGGAGGACGAGCGGATGCACTGCCTTTCGATTGAGCCCCGAAGCCGGGCGGCGACGCAAGCGCTTCCGAGCGCGCCGGGGGCCTCCACCGTGGCGCGGATCGTCGCGGAGGACGCACGGGCAGTCGCCGAGAGCGCGCGCTCCTGTTAGCGAGAGCGCGCATGGCCCGCGAGAGCGGTGAGAAAACGATCGCGGTCAACCGCAAGGCGCGACACGACTACTTCATCGACGAGACGGTGGAGGCGGGCATCGTCTTGCTCGGCTCCGAGGTGAAGTCGCTGCGCGAGGGCAGGGTGAACCTGAAGGACTCCTACGCGCGCATCACCAAGGACGGCGAGGCGGTGCTGATCGGCGTGCACATCTCGCCGTACGGCTTCACGACCCGCGACGTCCCGGAGCCCGACCGTCAGCGGAAGCTGCTCCTGCACCGCGCGGAGATCGATCGACTCGCCGGCAAGACGCGCGAGCGCGGCTACACGCTCGTGCCGACCCGCATGTACTTCAAGAACGGCCGGGCGAAGGTCGAGATCGGGCTCGCGCGCGGCAAGGAGCGCCACGACCGTCGTGAGGCGGTGCGCAAGGCGGAGAGCAAGCGCGAGATCGACCGCGCGCTGAAGGCGCGGCAGCGCCAGCGCGGCTAGCGCGGCGGAGGGCGCTCGCCCGATTTCGGCGCGGGCCAGGCTCTCCGGCCGCGGAGATCACTCGACCGTCCGGTGCGAACGGCGCTCGCCCGGGCTGCGCGTTTGCTGTGCGCGGCGAATTCGCGACGTCTCTAACGTTCTCCTCGACGAACGCCGAATCCTCGAATGGGCTGCCGCCTCACGCGGCGTAATCGATGGCCCAGGAGGATTCGATGAGTAGGAGATGGATCGGGAGCCGGGCGTCGATTGCGCTTGTGGCGCTGGCGGCGGTGCTCGGAACGGCGACGGTTGGAAGCGCGCAGGTCGAGGCTCCGGAGGCCGAGGCGGCTGGGCAGGGAACGACGGTACGCAGCTGCCTGACGACGATCAAGACGAACATCGGGCCTGTCCGGGTCTTTCGCAAGCTCGGCCCCAAGCAGACCTGCCCGCCGGGCGAGGAGTACTACACCTGGGAGCGGACCGGCTTTCAGTGGCGCGACGCCTGGCAGCCCGACGTCACCTACAAGATCAACGACGCGGTCAGCTTCGGCGGGACGAGCTTCCTGAGCCTGATCGACGACAACGTCGACAACCCGCCCGACGAGAGCCCGCACGCCTGGGCGATCCTGGCCCTCGAGGGCGAGACGGGGCCGACCGGTCCCACCGGCCCGACGGGTCCCACGGGTCCGACGGGTCCCACGGGCCCGACCGGTCCGGACGGGATGATGGGTCCCGCCGGGCCGACCGGCGATCCGGGCCCCACGGGGCCGACCGGTGCGACGGGCGCCACGGGTCCCACCGGGCCGACCGGTCCCACCGGTGCGACGGGCCCGACCGGCCCGCGCGGCCTGGTGGTGATCATCATCGTCGTCGCCTCGGACGTGACCTTGCCGGACGAGACGACCCGCTACGTTGCGATCGGCTCCGGGCGCTTGGAGGAAGATCCGCTCTCGGCCTCGTCGCCGCTGCCCGTGGGCGGAACGATCGGCAACCTGCGAGTGCGCCTGACGACGGCGAGCTCCGATTCGGTGCAGGTCCGCGTCATGGTGAACGGCCAGGCGACCTCCCTCGCGTGCGAGGTCGATGCGTTCAGCCAGACGTGCAGCGACACCGCGAACGAGGTCGTGGTCGACCCGGGCGACCTGGTGACGATCGAGGTCCAGACGGGCGACGTCACGAGCCCCCACGTCCACGCGTCGTTCACGCTGTCGGGCGAGGAGTGATCTTCACGCCGAGCGGCGCGGAGTGAGCTGCGGCGGGCCGGGGCGGAGATCCCTCCGGCCCGCCGTTTCGCGCCCGAGGGTGGCGCGAGCGCCCGAAGCGCCTTATAGTGAACGTGTCCTTCGAAACGGGGGCGACCTGGTTTCGACGGAGGTTGACGAAGTCGAGAGTTGCACGCCGAGGTTCCGGTTGGCCTCGTTAAACAGCCGGACTGCTTAACCGCAGACAACGATCAGTACCTCCTCGCGGCCTAAGTCCGTGAGGCGCTCGTCCGACCCTCTCCCGCGGGGTTGAAGCGAGCGTCGCCAATGCGGGATCGGAGGCGAGCTGCCGCCGGGAGGCTCGCGACCTAAATCTCTCCTGGCTGGTCCCCGAGGAGCCCGCTCACGGGCGCCGAGGCGGATGACGACAAATCGTGAGCTAAGCGTGTAGGAGCTTTCGGCCGAGCGCCTTCGGACGGGGGTTCAATTCCCCCCGCCTCCACTGGTTGCGAAGCGAACCGCCCTCTGGGCTTCCGTCTCGACGATGCGTCGGGCGCGTGGTCCAGAGGGCGGTTTCGTTTTGCCCCGTCTCGAGCGACGGCACGCCTCGTCGCGTCATACGGCGGCTGGCTCCTCAGGAAACCTCGAGGCCGCCGTCGATCGTCACGACCTGACCCGTGACCCAGGCGGATCTCGGATCGGCGAGCTGCACGATCCAGCGCGCCACCTCCGCCGGTACACCGCGCCGTCCGAGCGGGATCTGTCTCGCCTCCTCGCGCTCAAGCGCCGCGGCCTCCTCGCGCGACATGCCCATCATCCCGGTCAACGCACCGGACTCGGTCGGGCCCGCGGCCACCGCGTTGACCCGCACGCCGAGCGGTGCCAGCTCGAGCGCCCAGCAGCGCGTCAAGTGCTCGAGCGCCGCCTTGCTCGCCGCGTAGTGCGAGAGCGTCGCCGCCGGCTTGTGGCCGAAGGTGCTCGACACGTTGACGATCGCGCCCTTCGCAGCCGCGAGGTGCGGCAGCGCGGCCGCCGCGAGGAGGCTCGGGCCGATGACGTTGACGGCGAAGATGCTCGCGATGCGTTCCGCCGTCGCGTCAGCGAGCGGCAGGATCGCGCCCGCGCCTGCGTTGTTGACCAGCACGTCGAGGCGTCCCCAGGTCTCGATCGCGGTCGCGACGGTGCGCGCGGCGTCCTGCGGCATGGCGACGTCGGCGACGAGACCGACCACGTCGGGATGCTCGGCGGCCGTCGCCTCGAGCGGCTGCGCGCGTCGACCCGTGACCACGACGCGCGCGCCGCGGGCCGCGAGGTCGAGCGCCGTCGCCCGCCCGATGCCGGAGCTGCCGCCGGTCACGATTGCCACCGTGTCCTGCAGCGCTGAAGCCTCTCCACGCCTCTCGCCGTGCGCTTCCATCGCGGCGCCCCTAGCGCGCCGCCCACGCCGACGGATCGGCGAAGCGGATCGTCGTGACGCGCACCGGGCGGGCCTGTGCCGGCGATGTGTGCCATCGCGCGCGAAGGACCTCGACCCAGGCTGCAGCCAACGCGCCGGTCACGCCGCGGATCTTCATGATCGTCTCCTTTCGTCGTTCGGCGACGCGCGACGCCGTGTGCGCGCGTCGCGCTCTCGACGAGCAGGACCAGCGAGCATGGTCTTTCGTGACGCGCTCGACCCGCGCGCGCGTCGTTCAGGCCGTGCGAGGCACGCGGGCAAACGCCAGCTTCGCCGGGTTCATCACCCAGAACACACGGTCGATCCCGCCGCTCGACGCACCGACCGTCAGCACGGCGTACGGCGCGCCTTCACGCTCGATCAAGACCGCGCCATGGCCGTTCGCGTCGAGCGGCTCGACGCTCGCGTCCAGCCAGAGCCAACGTGCGATCGCTGCGTGGAAGCGTGCGACGCGGCTGATTCCCACGACCGGCTTGCGCGCGGCCCGCACGACACCCCCGCCGTCGGAGTAGCTTACGACGTCGGCGGTGAAGAGGCGCTCGAGCGCCCCGAGATCACCATCCTTGGCGGCGGCGAGGAACGCCTCGAGGAGACGGCGCTGCTCACTCGCGGGCGCCGGACCGCGCCTGTCGTTCGCGAGGCGCTTGCGAGCGCGGCTCGCGAGCTGACGCGCGTTCGCCTCGCTCACCGAAAGCATCTCGCCGATCTGCGCGTACGCGTAGTCGAAGGCTTCGCTCAGGACGTAGGCTGCGCGTTCCGCGGGCGCGAGCTTCTCGAGCAGCAGCAGGGTCGCGATCTCGAGCGCCTCGCTGCGCTCGGCGCCGAGCGCAGGGTCGTTCGTCGTATCGACCGGCTCCGGCAACCACGGCCCGATGTAGGTCTCGCGGCGTGCGCGCGCCGATTGCGCGACGTTGATCGCGAGGCGCGTGGTCGTCGTGACGAGGAACGCGGTCGCGTCGAGGACGACGCTCCGATCCGCACCCTGCCAGCGAAGCCACGCGTCTTGCACGACGTCGTCGGCTTCGGCGGCGCTGCCGAGCATGCGGTAGGCGACTCCGAAGAGCCGGCCGCGCAGCGCCGTGAACGTGGCCGCCGCGTCGTCACGCTCCGCGCCCGGGACGTCCTTGGGGTCCATCGCCAGGGGCGAGCGTATCCCCGGGGCGGAGGTACACCAATCGCGTTCGCGCGCGGCGCGGAGAAAAGTGACGCGCGCGTCGCGAACGCGATTGGCGAGGCGTTCGGTAGAGCGTGGGACGCCGTCCGGGGGAGGCTCCTCACAACGCCGGCCACCAGCACCCTTCGCACGGCGCGCGCCGCGCTCGCGTGCTGTGCGTCGCGATGAGCGCCCCGTCGTCGGCAGGGCTCGCGTCTTCCAGCGGCGGCGCCGAGGCGACGGCCGCCTCGATCACGTCGGTCTCTTCCGCGACACGCGGCTCGTCGACCAGCTCGAAGACGTCCCCGCGCTCACCGTGCTCCGCAAGAGCGATCGCGGCCTTATCGAGGATGGCGTGCTCGGTCGCGTCCGGCGGACGGTTCGGCAGCCCGAGCTCGCGCAGCTCGTCGGCGTCGATCACGAAGCCGTGCGACGGGTAGTTGTGGATGAGGCGGTGGACGAGTTGCGCGTGCCGCTCGCGCGGAACGTCCGGGCGGTAGCGCGCGAGGATCCGCCGCGCGTATTCGGAGCCGAGCTCGAGGCCGCGCGCCGCCTCGGCGACGCGGATCGGATCGATCTTGGCGTAGATCGGCCCGAACAGGCTCGCGGTGAGCTCGCTCGCCTTCGTGCCCGCGTCGAACGGGCTCATGCGGCTTTGATTGACGACGCGGCGAGCGGCGTCGTCGTACGCGTCGAGGGCCATGAGCTGCAGCTGCTCGACGGCCTTGAACAGCGCGAGCCGCGAGGTGTTGAGCGGGAAGTCGGCCTGCTGGCGCTCGTCGCACTGCGCGTCGAGCGGCCCGAGCTCGCCGAGGTCGCCGAGGACGAGCTCGTCCGCGGCGAGGCAGAGCAGCGTCGCCGCGCTCTTGGCGATCAGCGGCACGAACACCGCGAGGTGCTCGAAGCGCTTCCGCAGCTCGCGGGCCATGATGTAGGCCGCGTCGATGTCGCCGCCGCTGCTGCAGAACAGCACGTCGAGCGCGTCGCCGCGCTTGCTGCCGAGCGTCTCGCGCAGCGTGAGCACGTCCCAGCGCTGCATGGTGGGGGCGACGAGCACCAGGCACGGGCGGGAGCGGTGCGCGCGCAAGGCCGCTGCTTGCTCGAGGATCCGCTGGGTCGGGTCAACTTGTTTCTCTTCGTCTGCCGGCAAGTGCACCTCCTTGGTTGCTGACGTCTGACAGAGTCTTGTACATCGGGGCGCGGCCAACGGCTGTCCGCGACGAAGCGGACGCTCAGCGGACGAAGATGGGAGTGGGATGAGCAGCGGAAGGAAGCCGACCTACGGCGCGGCGACACGCCTCGCGCGAATCGTGTACGGGCTCGTCGAGCGGCCTTTCGGCTGGAGCCTGAAATCGATCGCTGACGAGCTCGGCATCGCCGAGCGCACGGTGAATCGCTACGTCGAGGCCTGTCGCGAGGAGCTCGTCGATCCGACGGGCGCGCCGCTGATCGAGGTCGAGACGCGCGGCGGCAAGCGCGTGCTGCGCCTCGCGTCGAAGGGCAAGCCGCCCGAGGCCGGCGCGTGGGCCGCGGTGTCGTTCTTCTTCACCTGGTCGATGATCCGCTTCCTCGAGGGCACCGTGCTCGATCAGGGCATGGACCTGCTGTGGAAGAAGATGCTCAACAGCCTGCCGCTGTCGCAGCGCGAGCGGCTGCGCGACATCGACCGCAAGTTTCACGTCCTCGCCTTCGTGCCCAAGGACTACCGCAAGCACGACGCGACGATCGGGGAGCTCATCAAGGCGCTGGTCGATCAGTACCGGCTGCAGATCGACTACGGCGGACTGCTCGGCGAGGGTCGCGTGCACGAGGTCGAGCCCTACACGCTGCTCGGCTACCGCGGTGGCCTCTACCTGCTCGGCAAGAGCAACCACGGGCAGCGCGTGCTCTGGTTCGCGGTCGAGCGCATGCGCGCGGTGACGCCGGTCAACGGCGAGGATGGCAAGCCCGTGCGGTTCACGTACCCGAAGGGCTTCCGCCCCGAGCGCTACACCGCAGGAATGTTCGGCGTCGTCGAAGGTCCGGAGAGCGAGGTCGAGCTCCTGATCCTCAACGCCGAGACCGAGGCCTACCTTCGCCAGCGTACGGTGCACCCGTCGCAGCGGATCACGCGTCGCAGCGACGGCCGCGCCGTGCTGACGCTCAAGGTGCGCGGCACGGTCGAGCTCGCGAACTGGATCATGAGCATGTCGCCGTGGGTCGAGGTGCTGCGTCCGGCGGAGCTGCGCGCGGAGATCGCGGAGCGGATCGCTTCCGCGGCGCGACGGTACGGGGCGACGCGCCGCGATGCCGCGAGGTCCTCATCGGGTCGAGACGAGCCGACCGATCACGCGGCGCGAGCGTAGGAAGCCTGCTGACGTTCAGGCAGGCGGGGCTGTTGCGGCGTCACGCCGGCGCGAGGTCGACGAGCAGCATGGCGTGGTCGGGCAAGCCGACGCGCCCGGTGCTCGCGTGGGCGTCGAGCGCGTGGAAGTCCCAGGAGTACGCGACGTCGTCGCAGCGAAGCGTCGACGTGTGGAAGGCGAGGTCGATCCGCGGACCCCTGCCGCCGGAACGCGACGACGTCGACGTCACCGTCGGTGAGACGCACGTGGAGGAAGTTCGGCGGTAGCGTCGTGGATCTCGCTCGGGGCCGTGAGCGTTCCCGGAGCGACCGGCCGGCGAGTGGCGACGCGCACCTGATTGCTGCGCTTGACGCGAATCGTGATCGCGCGGTGGCCGAGGCGTGTCTCTCGTCATCGCGCGAAAGAACGTTCCGCGTGATCCCACGCGAGATCGGCGACGCCGCGGAACGCGCTGGTCTCGAGTGGTTACTGGTTGCCGATTCCCGACGAGCGCGGTCACACCTATGGCGCGAAAGCTTTCGATGTCGCGTCGCAGCGCACCGCGATCGTGCGCCGGCGCACCGGGGCAGGGCGACATGCCGATGGCACCGCCGCCAGGAGCCTCGACGAAGGGGATCAACTGCCCGCCCATCGCAAGTCATCCGATGGAATCCGACATCGTCGCAGCGTCCGGAGTCAGTCGAGCTGCACCGACCGCTCGGTGTACTCGTCGAGCATGGCCTCGCTCGCTCCGACCAGATCAGCCGGCCCGAACGGCGCGCCAGCCTTCGTCGCCCGCGTGATCGCGCGGCGGTATCCGGCGCGCGCCGCGTCGAGCAGATCCGGATCGCAGATCGTGACCGTGCACCAGCGAACGTCCGAAACGTACTCGGCTGCATGGAACCTCACTCCCCGGCTGGCGAGGAGCTCCTCGATCACGGCGCGTCGGATCTCGAGATCGGCGGACGGCTGCGCGTGGGCGAGCAGCAGGACGGGCT
The DNA here is from genome assembly GCA_036563615.1 of Candidatus Binatia bacterium. Taxonomy (NCBI): domain Bacteria; phylum Candidatus Binatota; class Binatia (SeqCode); species Binatia bacterium. Next base: position 265,744 of record DATCMB010000004.1, on the reverse strand, counting down.
CGTCCGGTTGCTCGGGATCGCCGATGGCGATGAAGAGCGAGCTTCCGTCGCGCAGCTCGAGCCGTTCGACAGAGGACGTCCACGTACCCGCCAGCGAAGCCCAGTTGGTGATGACCGCCTCGGTCGTGACGTGCCAGAGCCGAGCACGCCGGTCGAACAACCGCGCGACGCGGTCGCGGGCGTCGAGCCAGGCATCGAAATCCTTGTTTTCGATGGCGCGCTCGAGCTCGCCTAGGTCTGCTCTGTAGGCCCAGCTCACCGGCTCGTCCGCGATGCGGACGGCGGTGTCACCGAACCGTCGCCAGGTCGTCCGCAGGGTGCTGCGCGCAAGCTGCTCGATGTACCAAACTCCGATCTTCTGACGCGTCACGGGGGCGGGCTCCTCTCGCGTGTCGATGACGCGGGAGCTTAGCCCGGCGTGGGGACAGAGGTTGTCCGCCGCCCCGTATCAGGGCTCGACGACCTCGAGCAGCGGCGTCCCGCGATCCTTCACCAGCACCACGACGAACTTCGCAGGCTTCGTGTCACTCGTATTCCGCCCCACCGCGTGCACGCGGCCCGGCTCTTCGTAGAACGTCTCGCCGGCCTCGAGCGTCACCTTCTGGCCGCCCTCCATCTGCATCTCGATCGTCCCTTCGAGCACGTAGAGGAACGCGGCGCCGTCGTGGCGATGCACGGGGTCGACGGCGCCGGGCGCGTAGTCCACCGTGATCATCGTGACCTCCTTGCCAGGGACGTTCGGGAGCGCCTGCGTCATGAGCTCCGTGACGCGTCCCGCCTCGCCGGCGCGCGCCTCGTCCGCCGACGCGATCACGACCGAGGCGACGGCGACCACGACCAACGTGCACAACAGCGCGACCGAACGCGTCGCGCCGCGCGAGCCACGAAGAATGAGAGCCGACCGATTCGCCATGCGTCGCCTCCTCGGCAAGCGGACCGGACGCGCGAAGGAGACCGCGTGCACGCGCACGGCGCACGCCGCCCGTCCTGCGCGCACCATGTGAACGTCGCTCGGAGCCAGCAGCGTCAGTGCGCGACCCGCGGCAACCACTCGGCGAACCGCGTCGGCGCGAGCCGCGCGTCGTCGCCGGCGACGAGCGACTCGTCGTCCGCCGGCGTGCCGAAGTAGAGCGCCTCCGGGTCCGCGACCACGGGACGGTCGTCGCCGCGCGCGTGCAGCACGCGGCGCGCGAGGCCGTCGAGCCGCAGGCGCTCGGGACCGGCGACCTCGGCCATGCCCTGCAGCGGCTTGCCGCACGCGACGTCGGCGAGCGCCGCCGACACATCACGCGCCGCGATCGGCTGCATCAGGATCGGCGGTACGTGCACCGCGGTGCCGTCGAAGCCGGCGTCGGCGACCTGTCCGAGGAACTCGAAGAACTGCGTCGCGCGGAGGATCGAGTACGGCACGGGGCCGTTCTCGATCAGCTCCTCCTGCGCGACCTTGGCGCGGAAGTAGCCGCTCTCGGGCATGCGCTCGCAGCCGACGACGGAGAGTGCGACGTGATGCTGCACGCCGGCCTTTCTTTCCGCTGCGAGCTGGTTGCGCGTCGAGGTCTGGAAGAAGCGCATCACGTCGTCGTCGGCCCACGACGGCGAGTTGGTGACGTCGACCACGACGTCGGCGCCGTCAAGCACATCCGCGAGGCCCTCGCCGGTCAGCGTGTCGACGCCCGAGCGCGGCGAGGCCGACACGACCGTGTGTCCGCGCTCGCGAAGGATCTCGACGAGGCCGCTGCCAATGAGCCCGTTGCCACCGATGACCACGATCTTCATGGATTTTCCCTTCGTCGGCAGGCGAGGTGGGCGCCGCGCGGCCCGTGCTCCTCGCAGTGCGAATACGAAAAGGAAGACCAGGTAGCAGCACGTTTCGTGACAGGAGACGCGCACGAGGGCGCCGGAGCATCAGCGCGACGCGACCGCAGCGACCACGAAGACGACGCCGACGTCACGCAGACGCCAACGCACGCGTCACGATGCCGAAAGGATCGCCAGAGCTGCCGACATAGCGTCACGGTGCCGACATCCGATCAGGCGCGTGATCCGCAACGACGCTGCAATGCGGCTCTGGAATCTACTCGCGACGCTGGCAGGATGCTTGCGGACGAGAATACGCCGTCGACGGAGCTCGACTCGCGTGTCGAGCGGACGCGCAGCGCTGGTCGTCGGCAGGAGGAGAGTCAGAGGAGATTCAGAGGAGGAAGACCATGGGCGTGTTCAAGACGAAGGACGGCACGGAGATCTTCTACAAGGGCTGGGGCAGCGGACAGCCGGTCATGTTCCATCACGGCTGGCCGCTCAGCTCGGACGACTGGGATGCCCAGATGCTGTTCTTCCTCGAGAAAGGCTACCGCGTGATCGCGCACGATCGGCGGGGCCACGGTCGCTCGACGCAGACCGCGACCGGCAACGACATGGACACCTATGTCGAAGACGTCAAGCAACTCGTCGAGGCGCTCGATCTGCGCGACGCGATCCACATCGGACACTCCACCGGTGGCGGCGAGGTCGCACGCTACGTCGCCCGCTACGGCAAGGGGCGCGTCGCCAAGGCCGTCCTGATCAGCGCGGTGCCGCCGATCATGGTGAAGAGCGACAAGAACCCGCAGGGCACGCCGCTCGAGGTCTTCGACGGCTTCCGCGCGTCGCTCGCCGCGAACCGCGCGCAGTTCTACCTCGACGTCGCGAGCGGGCCCTTCTACGGCTTCAATCGCCCGGGCGCGAAGCGTCTCGACGGGGTGGTCTGGAACTGGTGGCGCCAGGGCATGATGGGCGGCGCCAAGGCGCACTACGACTGCATCAAGGCGTTCTCCGAGACCGACTTCACCGAGGACCTGAAGGCGATCGACGTGCCGACCCTGATCCTGCACGGCGACGACGACCAGGTCGTGCCGATCGAGGCCTCGGCGCTGCTGTCGGCGAAGCTCGTCAAGAACAGCACGCTGAAGGTCTACAAGGGTTTCTCGCACGGCGCGTTCACCATCAACGCCGACGTGATCAACCCCGACATCCTCGCGTTCATCCGCGGCTGAACGCCGGCCGCGTCGCCGCTCCGGGCGTCACGCCACGTGCGTCCCCGGAGCGGCGACGTGCGCTCCATCCTTCGTCACGCGTCAAGTACCGCGCCAACGCGTCGACGAAGACCTACCGCGCGTCAAGAGACGCGCTCGTCCGCGCCGATGTCGCACTCCGCACCGACCGGCCGCGGGTCGCCCTCGAAATCGACCGGCGGCGCGCCGACGCACGTGCCGGCGTTCACGCACGGCGAGGTCGCCTTCAGGTGGACGTCCGAGCCGTTCGCGCGCACGAGCTGCGGGTCGGCCGAGATGTTGCCACCGAAGTCGTTGACGACGCCGGGGACGCCCGGGAACGCGATCCCGCCGACGTCGCTGTGGTCGAGGTCGAGGACGCCGCCTCCGTGCAGCAGCACGGCGGCGCCCGTGCTCCACACGATCGAGCTCCGCACGGTGACCGTGCCGTTCACGATCCGGAGCGGGATCGGCGGCGGCTGACGCTTCGACGCGGTCAGGAGCGTCGAGCTCGACACCGTCAGCTCGGGAAGCGGCACGAGCGGCTCGCCGTCGACGGAGACGACGCCGAAGGGTGCGCGGTTGTCGCGCGCCACGGTGTTGACCAGCGTCGCCGTCACCGCCCCGCGGAGCGAGAGGGCCGCGCCTTCGTGCGCGCGGTTCTTCTCGAGCAGCCCGGCGTCGATCGTCATCGTCGTGAAGCCGGGATCCGCGAGCCGGTCGAGCGCGATGGCGCCACCGCGCCCGCTCGAGCGCGCGACGTTGCTGCGCAGAGCCGTGCGCTCGAGCTGAAGAGAGACGTTCCCCGCGCCGACCACGGAGATCGCGCCGCCGTGCTCGGCGACGTTGTTGCTGAACGACGCGTCCTGCGCGAGCACCGTCACCGAGCTCGCGTCGTGGCCGAACACGCCGAGTCCGCCGCCGGAGATCGGGAAGTCCTTGGTGGTCTGGTTGCGCATCACGGCCACGTTGCGCAGCGTGAGCGAGAGCGTGCCGCCGTTGCGCGCCGTCGCGAGGATGCCGCCGCCGTGCAGCCCGACGCCGGGTAGGGCGGTCGACGACTGCCCGCGCAGGACGGTCAGGTTCTCGAGCGTGACGTCGATGGTCTCGGCGTCCGCGTCGAGGGCGAGGACGCGATCGAGCTTGCGACCGTCGAGGCGCGTGCGCGGCGTCTTGCGGGGCGCGTCCTGCTTGGTGAAGCCGGACGTCCAGCCGCCTGAGACCGTCAGCGTCGCGGGAAGGTCGACGAGCGCGTTCGTGCGGTGCGTGCCAATTGCGAGCTTGACGACGTCGCCGGCGCCCGCCTGGCCGAGCGCGTGCGCGAGGGTGCGGCAAGGAGCGGCGCTGCTCGAGCAGTCGTTCGCGGTGTCCGTCCCCCGCGGCGACACGAAGCGGTCGATTGCGAGCGCCTCGCCGGGAATCGACGCCAAGGCCACGAGGAAGATCGAGAGGCGCAGCATGGCGCCCTCCTTTCGGCTGCGGGTGGTAGCGACGGCATCTCACGGATCCACGACCGCAGCAAGACGAAAATGTCGTTCGCGCGCTCTTCGAGACGTGCTCGACGGCAGCGCGCGCGGCGCGCAGTGCGACGTCGCGTTGCGGGTGGTGCAGATCGCACGCCGCCGGGCCAAATCAACCAAGACGCTCTGGCTCCGCTCGCAGCCAGCGATACAATCGACGAAATGGCAGCACCGAAGGGCATCAAGCGAATCAGCGACGCGGTGTGGGAGCTGCCGACGAGCTTCCGCTCCGGCATGCGCGTCCCGATCCGCGTGTTCGCAACCGAGGATCTCGTGCACGCGATGGACGACGCGGTCTTCGAGCAGGCGGCGAACGTCGCGCGCCTGCCGGGCATCGTCGGCGCGAGCATGGTGATGCCCGACGCACACTGGGGCTACGGCTTCCCGATCGGCGGCGTCGCGGCGATGGATCTCGAGGACGGCGTGATTTCGCCCGGCGGCATCGGCTTCGACATCAACTGCGGCATGCGGCTCGTGCTGACCAACCTGACGCTCGACGAGGTGCGGCCGCGGCTGCGCGAGCTGGTCGACGCGCTGTTCGAGCGCGTGCCGGCGGGCGTCGGCTCGCGCGGCTTCCTCGAGCTGACGCCGTCGGAGTTCGCCGACGTGCTGCGCGAGGGCGCGCCGTGGTGCGTGCGGCGCGGGCTCGGCACCGAGGAGGACCTGCGCCGCACCGAGGAGCGCGGCTGCTTCCCCGGCGCCGATCCCGACGCGGTCAGCGAGCGCGCCGTCGAGCGCGGCCATCACCAGATCGGCACGCTGGGCTCGGGCAATCACTACCTCGAGATCCAGGTCGTGCGCCCGGAGCACGTGATCGACGCGAAGCTCGCGCAGCGCATGGGCTTCGTGCGCCCCTACCAGGTCGCGGTGATGTTCCACTGCGGCAGCCGCGGCTTCGGCCACCAGGTGGCGAGCGACTACGTGCGGCTCTTCCTCGACGTGATGACCAAGAAGTACGGCCTCGAGGTGCTCGACCGCGAGCTCGCCTGCGCGCCGTTCCGCTCACCCGAAGGGCAGCGCTACTTCGCAGCGATGAAGTGCGCCGCGAACGTGTCGTTCGCGAACCGCCAGGTGATCCTGCACCGCGTGCGCGAGGTGTTCTCCAGCGTGTTCCGTCGCGCGCCGGAGGACCTGGGTCTGAACCAGGTGTACGACGTCGCGCACAACACGGCGAAGGTCGAGACGCACGTGGTGGGCGGCGTCAAGCGCAAGCTCCTCGTGCACCGTAAGGGCGCGACGCGCGCGTTCGCGCCTGGCATGGCGGGCGTGCCGGAGGAGCTCGCCGAGGTCGGCCAGCCGGTCATCATCGGCGGCTCGATGGAGAGCGGCTCGTATCTGCTCGTCGGTACCAAGGGCGGCGAGGCGTCGTTCTTCAGCACCGCCCACGGCAGCGGCCGGACGATGAGCCGGCACAAGGCGAAGAAGTCCTTCCGCGGACGCGAGCTGCGCGACCAGCTCGAGCGGCGCGGCATCTACGTGCGCAGCGTCTCGTGGTCGGGCCTCGCCGAGGAGGCGGGCGCGGCCTACAAGGACATCGACCAGGTGATCGCGGCGACCGCGCGCGCCGGGATCAGCCGTCCGGTCGTGCGCTTGACGCCGATCGGCAACGTCAAGGGCTGACGTGCCGGCGCCGCGCTTCGAGTACATCGAGGGCGTCACCGCCGACGTCACGTTCCGCGCCTACGCGGACGACCTCGACGGGCTCTTCTGGATCGCCGCCGAGGCGACGGCGAGCGCGATGGTCGGCTCGCTCGACTCGATCGCGCCGACCGTCGCGAAGCCGGTGCTCCTGACGGCGAGCGAGCTCGATCTGCTGCTCATGGTCTTCCTCGAGGAGCTCGTCTTCTGGAAGGACGCGGAGCAGCTCCTGCTGCGCGCGACCGAGGTGCGCGTCGCGTCGCGCGACGGCGAGCACGAGGTGCGCGCCGAGCTGCGCGGCGAGCGCATCGATCCGACGCGTCACCGGCTCGAGGCGGACGTCAAGGCGGTGACGCTCGCGGGCCTGCGCGTCGAGCGGACCGACGACGGCTGGATGGCGCAGGTCACGCTCGATGTGTGAGCGCCCGCGCGCGTGCCGGCGGCGCGCGCGGGCGCGGCGCATTGGCGAGCCGCTGCGTGCGCGAGCCGTCGCGGGGACGGGGGCGCGCTTACCATCGCGCACCGCGCACCGCCCGCCCCGACACGCAGCGCGCGCTACGGCAGCGCCACCGTGCTCGCCTGCGGCCCCTCCGTCCCTTGCTCCTCCGCGTAGCGAACGAGCGTCCCTTCGGTCAGCCGATCGAAGGCGCCGTTCAGCACGCTGTTGCGGTGAAAGTAGATCTCGCGCCCGTCGGGCGTCTCGAGAAAGCCGTAGCCCTCGTCGGGGAAGATGCGCGCGACGCGGGCGCGCGGCGGGTGCTCGTTGACCTTGACCTCGCGCCGCTGGCGACGCGCGTGGTCCTGGAGCCGGCGCTTGGCGGCGTCGAACGCGTCGCGGATCGCCACGTAGAGATCGGTGTGCTCCGGGTGCTGCGCCGGCTCGCGCCGCACGACGATCTCGGCGCCCTTGACCACCAGATCGATGCGCACGTCGTACAGCTTGGCCTTGACCTGGCTGCGGTGTGGCGTGTCGACCGTCACGTGGCAGCTGATGATGTCGTCGTAGTAGCGATCGAGCCTCGCGGCGCGCTCGCGGATCTTGGCCTCGATGGCCGGCGTCGGCTCGATGCCGCGATACGTGATTCTCAGCGGTTCCTTCATTCCTTCCCCCGTGTGGCGCGGATCCGCCGGGCTGGCAGACCCGTCCCCATCGCGGCCCGTGGGGCCCGACCGCGGAGACGCAAGCCCGCTGCCAGGCGAGCGCCGAAGAAAAGCTGCACCACGACGCCACCTCGCGGCGCGGCCGTTCCCGAACGAGCGAAAGCCGGGCGGCGGGGCGTCGCAGGTTTGGCATCGCGAACGACGCGCAGGCGCGAGGACGCTGCACGAATCGGCGGACCGGTCTGGCCTCGCGCTTGCGACCGCGCAACGCTTGCGTGGGCCGCGACCGGTGCGGTCCACCGTCGCTGCCGCGCGCAGGCGCAGAGGAGGTTCGCCATGCTGATCGAGGAATGGATGTCGCGCCCCGTGCACACCGTGAAGCCGCTCGACACGATCGCGCACGCGCGCGAGCAGATGTTCCGCCACCGCGTGAACCAGCTGCCCGTGGTGCGCGATGGGCACGTGATCGGCATCGTCACCGACCGCGACCTCCGCGACGCCTTCCCCTCGGTGTTCACCGAGATCGAGGAGGCGATCACTCGCGAGCTCGAGCCGCGACGGCGACGGCCGCGCGCGCGCGACAACGATCCGGGCAAGGTGGCGGTCGAGATGGTCATGACGCACGAGCCGATGACGCTCTCGCCGCAGGACACCATGGAGGATGCCGCACGGCTGATGCGTCGCGAGCGCTTCGGTGCGGTGCCGATCGTCGAGAACGGCAGGCTCGTCGGCATCGTCACGCGCAGCGACGTGCTCGACGCGTTCCTCGGCCTCGCGAGCTCGATGAGCGAGGTCTCGGGCGCCTGAGCACCTCGCCCGGACGCCGGCGCCGATGCGATCCGCATCGGGCCGCGCGCGCCGGTCATTCGCGTCACCTCGCCGTCGACGTCACTCCGACGACGCCTCGTACAGGAGCCGCATCGCCTCGGCGATCTTCTGCATCCGCGTGACGTCCGACTTGTCGCGCGAGCGCAGCGTGATCGTCACGCCGTCGTCGAGGTTCTTCACCTCGATCGTATCCGCGTGCTCGGCGAGCGTGCACATCGCGCCGCCCGGCCCGCCGCCCATCGGGCCGCGCGCGCGCATGCCGTGAGCGCCCATCCGCGACCCCATCGGCCCGCGCGGTCCGCCCATCTTGGCGCCGCCCGGCACGGGCGCGAGCGTCGGACCCGGCGCGGGCGTCGCGTTCTGGGCGTCGGCGGGGCCTCCGACGAGAAGCGCTGCGACCAGGGTCGCGCCGAGGAAGATCGTCTTCACGGTCATCGCTCACCTCCTTCGCGCGCGACGGCGATCGCTCGCCGTCCGCGCGCCTCGTCGCATCGTTCCGCCGCGTCCCGGCGCGGGCGTCCGCCGGCCGCGCGCCACGCGCCGCTCACAGCAGGTCGTCGAGCTTCAGGTGGCCGGCGATCCGGTGCAGCTTCTCGTGAATCGACGCGTTGTTGAGCCGCTGGATGTCGTTCAGCGCCACGCAGTAGTCGGTCAGCGCTTCGAGCCACTCGCGGCTGCACTGCTGGTCGAAGGGCTTCACCTTCGCTGCCTCGATCCGGAGGCTCGCGTCCTCGAGCCGGCCCACCGCCTCGTCCAGAAGCTTTCCAAATGACACGTCGGTCCTCCTTCCAGCCCGGCGACCCGGGCGGGCCGCTGCGCGCCCCGGCGCGCAGCCGTCATCCTATCCCAAACCGAATGCAGGTGAACGACCCGGAGCCACTTGCGCTCGGGGCCTGCAGGCTGTCATTTCGACGTCGCCCATGGTGGATGAGCGCAAGATCCTCGCGGTATTCGTCGACTTCGAGAACCTCGCCCTCGGCTTCAAGGCGGGCGAGCGCTTCGACATCGAGCGGGTGCTCGCGCGCCTGGTCGAGAAGGGCGACATCGTCGTCAAGCGTGCGTACGCCGACTGGAAGCGCTTCGCCGACTTCCGCACGCAGCTCCACGAGGCGGCGTTCGAGCTGATCGAGATCCCCGGCCGCGGCATCAGCGGCAAGAACTCGGCCGACATCCGTCTGTGCGTCGACGCGATGGATCTCTGCAACTCGAAGCCGCACATCAACACCTTCGTGATCGTCTCGGGCGACAGCGACTTCTCGCCGCTGGTCTCGAAGCTCAAGGAGAACGGCAAGCACGTCATCGGACTCGGCACCGAGGCCTCGACCTCCGATCTTTTGCGCGACAACTGCCACGAGTTCATCTACTACGAGGACCTCGCCGCCGTCGTCGAGGAGCCGGCCGAGCTGCCGGCCGCGAACGAGAAGCAGCGCAAGGCGTTCGCGCTGCTGCTCGAGTCGCTGCAGGCGCTGCGTCGCGAGAACCGCGACGTGCTGTGGTCGTCGCTGATCAAGGAGACCATCAAGCGCAAGAGGCCGTCGTTCAACGAGGCGTTCTACGGCTACAAGACCTTCGGCAAGCTGCTCGAGGACGCGGCGCGCCGCGGCCTGCTCGAGCTCACGCGCGACGCGCAGAACCGCTCCTACATCGTGACCCGCTTCGGACCCGAGATGAGCACGCGTCCGGCGGAGTCCGCAGAGCGAGCGGAGCGCACGGAGCGAGCGCCCGAGCCCGAGGCGGCGAAGGCCGAGAGCGCGAAGCCCGCCGCGAAGAAGGCGTCCCGCTCGCCGCGCTCCTCGCGCCGGCGCTCGCGCTCGTCGTCCCCGGCCGCCACTCCGGCTTCCTGAGCACGCTCGACGCGAAGCTGCGCCACCGCCGCACGCGCGTCGGCTAGCTCGGCCGGTGCACCGTCAGCACCGGGCAGGGCGCCGTCGGCAGGACGCGCTCCGCGGTGCTGCCGAGCAGGAAGCGGCCGAGCCCCGAGCGTCCGTGCGTCCCCATCGCGATCAGATCGGCCTTCGCGGTGCGCGCGAGCTCGACGATCACCTCGGGCGGGTAGCCCTCGCGCGCCATGGTGTCGATCGTGAGCCCAGGACGGCGCAGCGTCGCGGCGAGCGACTCGAGGCTCTGCTGCGCCGCGCGCTCGGCGTCGCGCAGCGCGTCCATCAAGACCTTCGCCGGCAGGTGCGCCGCCTCGATCGGGCAGCGGTAGGCGTGCAGCAGCACCAGACGCCGCTCGCCGCCGAGCTCGCCGAGCAGCTTCGCGGCGGCGTTCGCCGCGAGGCTCGCGTCCTCCGAGAAGTCGGTCGGCACGACGATCGTGCGCACCGGACGCGGCGGACCCGCGTCCTGCGGGTGCACGACCAGCACGGGGCAGGTCGCCTCGCGGACGAGCCGCGCCGCCGTGCTGCCGAGCAGCGCGCGCTTCCAGCCGGTCTGACCGCGCGTCCCGACGACGATCAGATCGGCGTTGCGCCGCGCGGCGACGTCGAGCACGCCGTTCGCGGGCAAGCTCAGCAGGAGCTCGCAGTCGACCGTCAAGCCACGCTGACGGACCTCGGCCGCGATGCCCTCGAGCCGCTGTCGCGACTCGGCGTGGATCCGCTCGTAGTACTCGGCCGGCAGCGGGATGAACTCCGGCGCGGGGAGCACCTCGGAGGGCGCCGCGTGCACCAGCACGAGGTGCGCTCCGTGGTCACGCGCGATGGTTTCGGCCCACCCGAGGGCGGCGGTCGCGTCCTCCGAGAAGTCGGTGCCGACGACGATGGTGCGAAGCCCCTTGCCGTTGCTCATGTCGTCCTCCAGTCGAGGCGGCCGGTGGTGCGCCGCGCATGCTCGCTCGTGCGGTTTGTCGTGGGTTCCGTCGTGGCTGCTCGCGCTTGCAAAGAATGCCCGGGGTGCGCAGGTCCGCGACGCGCCGTCAAGCGGCGCCGGCGCCCTCCGCTCAGCGGACGCCGCGAGGATCGGAATCCCGGGCGCTCACGGCGTCGCAGCGATGGGAAAGCTCAGTGCGCCCCGTTCTCGTCCCGTGGTGTGGGTGCGGGGCCGATCACCTCGTCGAACGCCTTGCGCGCGAGGTCCGCCGAGCCCTGGTCGAGCGCGTACGCCGATTTGAGCCAGCTCCAGATGCGGCTCTGCGACCAGCCGCGCGCCGCTTTCGCCTGCACGTCGCGACGGATCACCTCCGCGAAGCGGTCGCGAGTCCATTCGACGTTCACCCCGTGGAAGCGTCCGCGCACCCGTCCGGCGCCGATCCCGATGCGTCCTTTGTCCTGCGCCAGCATCATGCGCTCTCCTCCATCGCAAGAGCGCTGCCAGCTTGCGCGGGTTGTTTGAAGTGGGTCCGGCCTCGTGGTGGAAGGTCCGCATGCGGATCGTCCTTCGCTGCCGGCTGGTCGCGATCCTGGGCGTCGTCCTGGGACTGCTCGTGCCGTCCGTGGCCCTCGGCGCCGACGCGCCCGACGGCGCCGCGCTCTACCTCGTTCAGTGTGCGCCCTGCCACGGCGTCGGCGGCAGCGGCGACGGACCGGAGGCGCGCTGGTTCGTGCCCAAGCCCCGCGACCTGCGCGCTGGCGTGCTCGACGCCAGCGAGGACGCGCTGGTCGCCCGCCTGCGCGACGGCGCGCCGCTGCCGATCACGCCCGATCCGAAGACGCTCGCCGAGCGCCTCGCGAATCTCGACGCGCTGGTCGCGCACGTCGAGCGCCTGCCGACCATCGACTGGGCGCAGGTCGACGCCGGTGCGGCGCTGTTCGCCGCGCGCTGCGCCGTCTGTCACGGACCGTACGGCAAGCCGCTGCCGGCGTCCGAGCTGCCGCCCGGCGTGCAGCGTCCGCCGCGCGACCTCTGGGACGCGGGCTTCCAGCGCGTAACGAGCGACGACGAGCTGATCGCCGTGGTCCAGCACGGGCACCGCGCGATGCCGGCCATCCCCGGGCTGCAGGACGACGCCAAGGCGCGCACGCTGCTGCCGTTTCTCCGCCTGCTGTCGCCGGGCTTCGAGACCTACTCGTACTCCTGCGCGCCGTGCCACGGCGACGAGGGACGCGCGAACGGCGTGCTCGCGCGCGGCGAGCAGCGGCCGCGCGTCGTCTTCGATCGCGCCTGGCTCGCGAGCAAGGATCGCGCGCAGCTCCGCAAGGAGGTCGCGCACATGCTCGAGCAGCACGGCGCGCGCATGCCGCACTTCCGCGAAGCGCTGTCGGATGCCGAGCTGCGCGCGATCGTCGGCCATTTGAAGCAGAACGACTGAGCGCCCGACCGCACGCGCACGACGCGCGGGTTCACTTGCGCTGCGGCGAGGGCCGCGGGCTCTTGTCGGTCGCGCGCAGGTACTCGACGATGCTGCGCACCTGCTCCTCGCTGAGGCCGCGCTGCATGTGCGGCATCGCGCCTTCCTGCGACTCGAGCATGTGCACGACGTTGCGCCGCAGCTCCTTCGGATCCTGCGCGCGCAGATAGGCGCGGTCGAGAACGACCTCCGGACGGTCGACGCCGACGCCGGGCTCGCCGACGCCGCTGCCGTCGTCGCCGTGGCAGCCCGCGCACCACAGCGAGTAGAGCTCGAAGCCCGGCGACAGGAGCCGCACGTACGCGACGACGTCGCGCGCGTCGGAGGCGTCGAGCGGCGCGATGCGGGGCAGGCCTTCGCGCTCGTGCCGCACGAGCTCGAGGAGCTTTGTGTCGCTGACCGATTTTTGGAAGGACGGCGCGGACAGGTTCTGCCGCGGGGGCTGCTCGGGAAGGGCGCCGGCCTCCTCCGGGCGCCCGAACGGCCCGTGGCAGCCCGCGCAGCGCGTCGCGTAGAGCTCGGCGCCGCGCTCGACGCGCTCCCAGTCGACGTCCGGCAAGCGCTCGAGGTGCGCGACGATGTCCTCGACCATCCGCTCGCGGCGGCGCAGCGCCACCTGATCGATCTCGATCGTCAGCGGCTGCCCGCTGCGGATCCGCGCCACGATCTCGTCGGTCTCGTAGAGCGCGAGAAAGCCCTCGTGCAGGTTGCGCGGCGGCGGGTTGAAGTAGACGCCCTCGGGGCCGTCGCCGCGTCCGGTCGGACCGTGGCACGGCGCGCACTCGGTCGCGTAGAGCTGCGCGCCGCGCAGGTCGGTGCGCAGGCGGGCGTGCGCGTCGCGCGCGCCGAGCGCGCAGGCGAGCGTCGCAGCCAGGACGAGCGCGGAGGCCGCGGCGCGGGCGCCGATCGTGCTCATGACGGACGGCTCACGCGACGCGCAGCACCTTCGCGCCGCGCCCCGCGGCGCGCTTGAGCTCGACCAGCACGCGGTTCGCGTCCGCGAGCGGGAACTCGGTCGCGGCGGGCGCGATCTTCGCGGTCGCGGCGAACTCGAGGAACTCGCGCACGTCGGCGCGGGTCACGTTGGCGACGCTCTTGATCTCCTTCTCGAGCCAGAGGTCGCGCGCGTAGTCGAGCGTCGCGAGCCGGTCGCGGTCGGCGCTCTCCTTGCGGATCGCGTTGATCACCAGCCGTCCGCCCGGCTCGAGGTTCGCGAGCGCGCCGAGCACGGGGCGCCACGCGGGCGTGGTGTCGATGATCGCGTGCAGCTTCGCGGGCGCGAGATCCTCGCTGTCGCCGGTCCACACGGCGCCGAGCTCGCGCGCGAACGCGCGCTCCTCGGGGTTGCGCGCGAAGACGTACACCTCGCTCGACGGGAAGCGTCGGCGCACCATCGCGAGCACGAGGTGGCCCGAGGCGCCGAAGCCGGTGAGGCCGAGTCGGTCGCCGTCGGACATCCCGGTGAGACGCAGCGAGCGCCAGCCGATCGCGCCTGCGCAGAGAAGCGGCGCGGCCTCGACGTCCGACAGCCCCTCCGGGATCGGGTGCGCGAACGTCTCCGGGACGATCATCCGCTCGGCGTAGCCGCCGGGGACGTCGCGTCCGGTGGCGACGAACTCCAGGCACAGGTTCTCGTCGCCCACGCGGCAGTGGCGGCAGACGCCGCACGCGTGGTGGATCCAGGCGACGCCGACGCGCGCGCCGAGCGCGATCTGCGTCGCGGCCTCGCCGCGGCCGATGACGCGCCCGACCGCCTGGTGGCCGAGGATCATCGGCAGCGTGCGTGGCGGCGTGCGGCCTTCGATCTCGTCGAGCTCGGTATGGCAGACGCCGCACACGCTGACCTCGAGCAGCAGGTCGTTCGGACCCGGCTCGGGGTCGGGCACGGTCTCGTACGACAGCGGCGCCGTCTCGTGCCGCAGGTCGCACAGCTTGCGGAGAACCATCGCTCGCACGGCTCGCTCGCTTTGCAAGCGACGATCCCTCGTCGCCGGCGTCGGCGCAAGGGCAGGCGACCTGCACGACTCTCAGGACTGGAAACGAAGCCGAGGCGGCGATTCCAAAGCTTGCGAACGCGGCGCGTCGAGGTGTGGCGTCGACGCGCGCGCAGGACGGTGGCGCGCTGGTGTGTGCCTTGCATGGCGCTCGCGCCGATGAGCCAGCCAGGTCCGCTTCTCGTGCCGCTCGACTTCTCGCCGACCTCCGAGGTCGTGCTCGAGTTCGCCGCGGACATGGCTGGCCGCTTCGACGCGGAGATCGTGCTGCTGCACGTCGAGGCGGCGGCGGAGACGGCGCCGCTCGACGGCGATGGCCTCGCACGACGCGAGCGCTCGCGCGCGGCGCTCGAGCGCGCGCGCAGCACGCTCGTCGAGCGCGGGCTCAGCGTGCGGACGCTGCTCCGTCCCGGCGATCCCGCGCGCGAGGTGCTGCGGCTCGCCGACGTCGAGCGCCCGCTCGCGATCGTCATCGGATCGCACGGCCACTCGCGCTCGACGGCGCCGCTGCTCGGCAGCGTCTCGGACCGCGTGGTGCGCTACGCCGGCTGGCCGGTGCTGCTCGTCCCGCACCCCTCGCGGCGCCTGACGAGCACCGTCACGCGCTCCGCGGCAAGCTGACCCAGAAGGTCGTCTCGACGCCCGGCTGGCTGCGCACGCCGATCCGGCCGCCCATGTGCTCGACGGCGAGCTTGCAGAAGGGGAGGCCGAGCCCGGTGTCGCCGGTCGGTGCGCTCGCCGGCGAGCGGCGCACGGAGCGGAACTTCTCGAACACCACCTCGAGGTCCGGCTCGTCGAAGCCGCTGCCGCGGTCGGTGACGGTGAGCACGACGTGCGACGGATCCTCCACCGCCGCGGCGATGACGACGTCCGGGCTGCCGCTGTGGCGCAGCGCGTTCGCGACCAGGTTGACGAGCACGCGCTTGAGCAGGCTGCGGTCGGCGACCAGGTCGGGCAGGCCGTCCGGGACCTGCACGATGAGCTCGCGTCCCGCCTGTGCCGCGACCGGCTCGTACTCGCGCTGCACCTCGGCGATCAGCTCCGCCGCTGGCAGCGCTTCCTTCGCGACCGGCATCTTGCCCTCCTCGATCTTCGCGATCTCGAGGAGGTTCTGGATGAGACGCATCATCTCGCGGCAGGTGCGCTCGATCTGCCGCAGGTAATTGACGTGCGCTTCCGGCAGGTCGGCGCTCTTGCGCAGCGCGAGCTGCGCGGTCATCGCGATGCCGTTCACCGGATTCTTCAGGTCGTGGACGACCATGCTCGTGAGGTCGTCCTTCAAGCGCTCGGTCTGCTCCTTGGTGCGCAGCGCCTCCTGCGCCATCTCGGTCGCGCGCTGCAGGCGCGCCGCGTGCTCGCGCTCGACGAAGCCGCCGGCGATGTAGGTGTCGATCGCGAGCGAGAGGTCGAGGAAGAGCGTCTTGATCAGCGCCTCCGCCTCGGGCGGCAGCGTGCTGCCGCGCTGCTCGAAGATCGTCCGCAGGTACGCGCGCAGCAGCAGGCTGAAGCCGCCGATGTACCACTCGGGCCGGAGCCCGACGCGCTGGTGCGCGTTGCCGACGCGCAGCCGGCTCTCGAAGTAGTCCGCGTCGAGGCGGCCGCGCGTGAGCTGGTGGAAGTACTCCCGCTGCAGCCCCTGCAGCTTGTGCACGCGGTCGGGGACCGCGCGCAGCATCTCCTCGAGCTCCGGGAAGCGCAGCAGGTGCGCGTAGAAGTCGGCGATCGCTCGCTCGAGGTGCGGGTCGCAGATCTCCGCGAGCTTCGCGAGGTGCGCCTCGTCGGCGGGGGAGATGTCGTAGAACGCGAGGCGCTCGGCCCGCTTCTCGGCGTCGAGGCCGATCAGCTCGCTGAGCTCGCGCGTCTTGCGCGCCGTGTCGCGTTCATCGGCCAAGCGGAATCCCCAGCTCCTCGATCTTGCGATACAGCGAGGAGAGCGAGAGACCGAGGCGCTCGGCGGCGAGCTTCTTGTCGTTGCCCGTGCGCTGCAGCACCGACTCGATGTGGATGCGCTCGTAGGCGCGCAGCGCCTCGCGCAGGTCGTCGCCGACCACCGGCGACAGGTCGGCGTCGGGACCGCGCAGCGAGCGCGGCAGGTCGGCGAGCGTGATCCACTCGCCCTCGCCGACGATCATCGCGTGCTCGATCACGTTGTCGAGCTCGCGCACGTTGCCCTTCCACGGCTGCGCCATCAGCACCTTGAGCGCCGCGTTGTCGACGCCCTTGAACGGCCGCTTGAGCTCGCGACGGTGACGCCGGATCAGGAAGTCGATCAGGCCGGGGATGTCCTCGCGCCGCTCGCGCAGCGGCGGCAGGTGGATGTTCACCACGTTGAGCCGGTAGTAGAGGTCCTCGCGGAACGTCCCTTCCTCGACCATCTTCGCGAGGTCGCGGTTGGTCGCGGCGAGCACGCGGACGTCGACCTTGATCGGCGTCGTCGCGCCGACCGGCAGGATCTCGCGCGACTCGACGACGCGCAGCAGCTTCGACTGCAGCCCGAGCGGCATGTCGCCGATCTCGTCGAGGAAGATCGTTCCGCCGCGCGCGCGGCTGAAGAGGCCTTCCTGGTTCGAGACCGCGCCGGTGAACGCGCCGCGCACGTGCCCGAAGAGCTGGCTCTCGAGCAGCGACTCCGGGATCGCCGCGCAATTGACCGGCAGGAAGATCTTGTGGCGCAGCTCGCTCGCGGCGTGGATCGCGCGCGCGATCACCTCCTTGCCGGTGCCGCTCTCGCCGGTGATCAGCACCGTGCTGCGCGTCGGCGCCACCTTGGCGAGGAGCTTCGTCACCTCCTGCATCGCCGGGCTCTTGCCGACCAGGTCGAACTCGACGTGGCGCTCGAGCTCGCGGCGCAGCATCTGCGTCTGCCAGACGAGCTCGCGGTGCTCGAGGATGCGCTCGACCTTGGTGAGCAGGTCGTCGAACAGCACCGGCTTGAGCACGTAGTCGGCGGCGCCCGCGCGCAGCGCCTCGACCGCGCTCTCGATGCTGCCGTGCGCGGTCATCACCATGACCACCGTCTGCGGCGACAGCTCGCGCGCGCGGCGCAGCACGGTGAGGCCGTCCGCGCCCGGCATGCGGAGGTCGGTGACGACGACAGCGAATTCTTGTCGCTCGAGCGCCGCGAGCGCGCTCGCGCCGTCCGCCGCGGTTTCGACCACGTGGCCCGCGTCGCGCAGCACCTCGGCGAGGCTTTCGCGGACTCCGGGCTCGTCTTCCGCGATCAGGATCGGATCCGGCACGGCTCGGGCTTAGCGTCGGCGTGTCGCGGATTGCAAGGGCTGCACCGGGCGCCGGGGGCGCGCGTCCCGCCGCGCCGTCCGGTTCGTGCCCGACGAGCGCGGAGCGCCGTCCGCGGGGTCAGTTCTTCCCGTCCTTGTCGGACTTCTGCAGGCTGCGCACGTACTCGGCGAGGATCTGCTCGGTGCTGAGCGCCGCGCGGTGCTGGCGCGGGCTTCCCTCGAGCGCGTGCTCGAAGACGCGTCCCCAGACCGGCATGGCGGCGTCGCCGTGCGCTCGGATCGTGCGCCGTCCGTCGATGACCTTCATCAGCTCCGGGACGCTGAGGTCCGACTTGGTGAGGTCGGTCGGCGGCGGCGAGAGCGCGGGCGCCGCCGGACCGTCGCCGCGGCCGTCGACGCCGTGGCACGACGCGCACAGCGTCCGATAGAGCTTCTCGCCTTCGCTTTCGCCGCGTGCCGGCTCCGCGGGCGCTGCGAGCCAGGCGAGCGCCGCGACCGCCGTCGTCACGGCGCGCACCACCGGCCTGCGCGCGGCGCGTCGCCGCAGCGCCGCCGAGCGGCTTGCCGTCTCCTCGCAGGGCCCACGGTGCGTTCTGGTCATGACGGCCGTTATCGCGGGCTTCCCGCCAGGGCGCAACCTTCGCCGCTCGTGCGCGGCGCTTCGCGGAGCGGCGACGCTGCTGTAAAGACACCGCGTGCGCGAGCGTCCGCGGAAGGCCGACGGCAAGCGCGCCGGGGACGCGACGACGCTCGCCTTCCTCGGCGGTGCCCGAACCGTCACCGGCTCGAAGCACCTCGTGCGCACGGCGAAGAGCCAGGTGCTGCTCGACTGCGGGATGTTCCAGGGGCAGAAGGAGCTGCGCCTGCGCAACTGGCGCCCGCTGCCGCTCGATCCCGAAGCGGTCTCGGCGGTGGTGCTGAGCCACGCGCACATCGACCACTCCGGCGCCCTGCCGCTCCTCTTCAAGCAAGGATTTCGCGGGCCCGTGTACTGCACGCCCGCGACCGCGGACCTGCTCGCCATCCTGCTGCTCGACGCGGCGCGGTTGCAGGAGGAGGAGGCCGCGTACGCGAACCGGCACGGCTACTCGAAGCACCGTCCGGCGCTGCCGCTCTACACCGCCGAGGACGTCGAGCAGGTGTGGCGTCTCGTCGAGGTGCGCAAGCGCGGCGAGTGGTTCCGCGTCGCCGACGGCGTGTCGGCGCGCCTGCGCCAGGCGGGGCACATCCTGGGCTCGGCGATCGTCGAGCTCGAGATCGACGGACCGCCGCCGCGTCGGCTCGTCTTCTCGGGCGACCTCGGACGCTGGAAGCGGCCGATCCTGCACGACCCGGAGTACATCGACGAGGGCGACGTCGTGCTCGTCGAGTCGACCTACGGCGACCGCGTCCACCCGAGCGACCCGACCTCGATCCTCGCCCAGGTCGTCAACGACACGGTGGAGCGCGGCGGCGTGCTGATCGTTCCCGCGTTCGCCGTCGGGCGCACGCAGGAGCTGGTCTGGGCGCTGCGCCACCTCGAGGACACCGACCGGATTCCGGTCGTGCCGGTCTTCGTCGACAGCCCGATGGCGTCGCACGTGACGCAGATCTACGCGCGTCACCGCGACGAGCACGACGTCGACATGCAGGCGCTCACCGACGCGCAGCGCAACCCGCTCGAGACGCGGCGCTTCGAGCTCGTGCGCTCGGTCGCCGACTCGCGCGAGATCGGCATGGCGCGCGGTCCGATGATCGTCATCGCCGGCAGCGGCATGGCGACCGGCGGACGCGTCCTGCACCACCTGCGACAGCGTCTGCCCGACGAGCGCAACACCGTCCTGCTGACCGGCTTCCAGGCCGCCGGCACGCGCGGACGCTCGCTGCAGGACGGCGCGAAGACGCTACGCATGTTCGGCGAGGAGGTGACCGTGCGAGCGAAGGTCGTCGCGCTCGACGGCTTCTCCGCGCACGCCGACCGTCAAGACATCCTGCGCTGGCTGCGCGGCTTCCGGCGCGCGCCGAGGAAGCTCTGGCTCGTGCACGGCGAGCCCGAAGCGTCGGCGAGCCTCTGCGAGCTCGTCGAGGAGCAGCTCGGCTGGAACGTGAGCGTCGCCGAGGACGGCGCGATGGTGCCGCTCGACGGCGACGTCGCCGCCGTCCGCGAGCGCTCGCGCCACGAGCCGTCGCGCCGCGCGCCGCGACGGCGAGGAGCCGTTCGCTAGCGCGCGCCGTCCGCGAGCTGCTCGAGCACGCGCATGTCCTGCGCGGTCACCGGCAGGACGGTGTGCGACTCGTCGAACCAGATCCACGCGTCGAACTGCAGCGGCAGCGAGGCGTGGAAGTAGTGGCTCTGCAGCTCGGTTTCCGGCCGGTAGATCACGCCGATCGCGCGCTCGAGGCGCGGCGGGACGAGCTCGCCGCGCAGCTCCTCGCGCTCCGGCTCGCGGAGCTGCAGGATGAACGCCGGCACACCGCTCTGGTGGCAGATGCGCTCGTAGCTCTCGGCGTGCGCGTGGCGGACGCGCATCACCTCCATCGGGGCATCCCAGTCGTGCGCGGCGGCGACCGTGCCGTGGTCGGTGCCGAAGCCGACCAGGAAGGCCGCGCGCCCGAAGCGCTCGCGGCAGAGCTGTCCGACGTCGAGCTGGCCGCGCACGCCCATCTCGGTCGCGCGCGCGTCGCCGACGTGCGAGTTGTGCGCCCACACCACGGCCTTCGACTCCGGGCCGTGGAAGTCGAGCAGCGCGAGCAGCGTGTCGAACATGTGCCGGTCGCGCAGGTTCCACGACTCGTCGCCGCCGTAGTACATCACGCGGTAGTAGCGCTCGGCGCTCGCCACGAGCGCCGCGTTGCGCGCGGCGTCGAAGAAGCGATCGCCGTCGCGGGCCGAGTACTCGAGCCGGCGCGCGAGCAGGTCGGCGAGCATCGCGGTCGCCTCCTTCTCGCACACGCGGTAGCGGCCGGTGACGGCGGCGCCGCCGTAGGCCTGGGGATCGTTCTCCCACGGCGTCAAGCATGCATAGCGGCGGCGCGCGATCCTGGCCGCCTCCGGATCGACGCTGTCGAGGTAGTCGAGCACGGCGCGGATCGAGCTGAACATCGAGTAGAGGTCGAGTCCGTAGAAGCCGGTCTGCGCCGCCTCGTCGTGGAACGCGTTCCAGGCGTTCAGCCAGCGCACGAACTCGAGCACCTCGTGGTTGCGCCACATCCAGGTCGGGAAGCGGGAGAACGGACCGCCGGGAAGAGGCGTGCCGTTCGGGAGGCGTCGCACCCAGCGGTTGACCACCGCGGCGTCCGGCCAGTCGCCTTCGATCGCGACGATGCGGAAGCCGTGGCGCTCGATCAGCGCGCGCGTGATGCGCGCCCGCATGCGGTAGAACTCGGAGGTGCCGTGCGTCGCCTCGCCGAGGCAGACGACGCGCGCGTGGGCCATGCGCTCGAGGAGCGGTCCGAGGTCGGCGTCGTCGATCTCGTCGAAGCGCCACGCGCTCTCGCGCACGAGCTGCGCGACCGCTTCCGGCTCGCTCGGGACGTGCGGCGCACGGCCGTCCCAGGGCCGCTCGTCGTCGCGCCAGCCCTGCACGCCGATCAGCGGCACGAAGCGCACGTCGCCGAGCGACTCCTGCTCGAGCGTGCCGTCGGCGCGCCGCGTGATGCGCACGAGCGTCTGCAGCTCGCGGTCCTCGCCGACCGGCATCACGAGCCGTCCGCCGACCGCCAGCTGGTCGAGCAGCGCCTCGGGGACGCTCGGGCCGCCGGCCGCGACCACGATCGCGTCGTACGGCGCGCTCTCGCGCCAGCCGAGCGTGCCGTCGCCGTGGTGCACGGTGACGTTGTCGTAGCCGAGCGCGCGCAGACGCTCGGCGGCGGTGCGCGCGAGCTCCTCGTGGCGCTCGATCGTCACCACCTCGCGCGCGATGCGCGACAGCACCGCGGCGGCGTAGCCCGATCCGGTGCCGACCTCGAGCACGCGATCGCCCGGCTCGAGCTCGAGCGCGGCGGTCATCAGCGCGACGATGAACGGCTGCGAGATGGTCTGGCCGCGCTCGATCGGCAGCGGGCTGTCGCGGTAGGCGAACTCCGCGAGCTCGGGCGGCAGGAACGCCTCGCGTGGCACCTCGCGCATCGCACGCAGCACGTGCGGATCGCGGATGCCGCGCGCCTGGATCTGCGTCGCGACCATGTACTCGCGTTCGGCGGTGGTGTCGCTCATCGCTGCTCCTCCCGCGCAGAGGTCGCCCTGCGCTCAGGATACGCCATCGTCTCGGGGTGGGGGATGCGTGCTGGCCCGCGCCGCTTTCCGACCTGCGAGAACGTCGTGCGGCGACGATTCGCCGGTCCGGGAAGACGAGCGCGCGACGCGCACGAAATCCGGGGTACGTCGCTTGCTGCCGCTGCGTCTCGGGAGGCTTCGCGATGAGCACCGTGCCAGCCGAGCGCAGCGAGGTACGTCATCTGATGACGCCTGTCGTACGGACTCTGCATGTCGACGATCGCCTCGAGGTCGCGGACGACATCATGGCCATGCAACGCATTCGCCACCTGCCGGTCGTCGACGAGCGCGGCGTGGTGTGCGGTGTGGTGAGCCAGCGCGACCTGTTCCGCGGCGCGCTCGCGCAGGCGCTGGGCTACGGACGCACGGCGCAGCAGAAGCTGCACTCGACGCTGCGCGTGAAGGAGGTGATGAGCCCGCACGTGGTCACCATCGGGCCGTTCGAGCCGATCGCCAACGCCGCGCGGCTGATGCTCGAGCACAAGATCGGCTGCCTGCCCGTGGTCGAGGGGCAGCGGCTCGTCGGGATCGTCACCGAGACGGACTTCGTGAAGCTCGCGCTGCCGACGTGAGGCGGCGACGAATCGCTGGGTCGAGGGGGCGGCGGCGCGGGGGCAGGCGAGGGCGGCCATCGTGCGCCGTCGCTCAGGTCGGACGCCCCTGCGCCGCGAGCGGCGTCGTGTCGGGCGGCGCGCTCGCCGAGGTCGGCGTCGGGCGCGGCGCGTAGAGCACGCTTGCGTACTCCTCGACCATGCGCTGCGCGCTGAAGCGCGGCGCGAGCCGCTGCAGCGACGCGCGCACCTTGGCGAGCCAGCGCTCCGGGATCCCGTCCGCGCCGCGCTCGTAGAACTCCGGCACCACCTCGTGCTCGAGGAGATCGAAGAGCACGAGCGCGTCGTGGTCGTCCTGCGTATGCAGGTCGCCGGGCGGCGATTCGATCGCCCAGCCGACGTCGGGCTCGTAGGCCTCGCACCACCAGCCGTCGAGCACGCTCAGGTTGAGGCCGCCGTTGAGCACGACCTTCATGCCGCTCGTGCCGCTCGCCTCGTACGGCGGCCGCGGCAGGTTGAGCCACAGGTCGACGCCCGCGACCAGGCGGCGCGCGATGTCGAGGTCGTAGTCCTCGAGAAACGCGATGCGCCGCCCGACGTTCGGCATGCGCCGGACCTCGAGCAGGCGGCGCAGCGTCTGCTTCGCCTCGTCGTCCGCAGGATGCGCCTTGCCCGCGATCACGATCTGGATCGGCGCCGCCGCGTCGTCGAGCAGCCGCAGACCGCGCTCGAGGCGGTGCATCAGCAGGTGCAGCCGCTTGTAGGTCGCGACGCGGCGTCCGAAGCCGATGGTCAGCGTGTCCTCGTCGAAGACCTGCGCCGCCTGCTCGACGTAGCTCGGCGGCTCGCCGTGCGACAGCCGATCGCGCACCGACTTGTCGCGGACGAAGCCGACGAGGTGGGCGCGCAGCGCGCGCCGCGTCTCCCACAGCTCGCGCGACGGGATCTGCGCGACCGGCTCCCAGGTCTCCGGCTCGGCGACGCGCTCGCGCCAGCCGGGCGTCAAGTAGCGATCGAGCAGCGACTGCATCCGGCGCGACATCCAGGACGTCGTGTGGACGCCGTTCGTGACGTGCTCGATCGGGACCTCGGAGATCTCCCTCTCGGACCACAGCGGCTGCCACATGACCCGCGCGACCTCGCCGTGCCGGCGCGACACCCCGATCGACTTGCGGCTCGTGCGCAGCGCGAGCGGCGTGATGTTCATCGGCTCGTGCTGGTCTTCGGCGCGGAAGCGTCCGAAGCCGTACATCCTGTCGCGCGGCAGCCCGCAGCGGTCGATGTAGCAGCCGAGCACCGGCTCGACCTCCTCCATCGCGTACCACTCGTTGCCGGCCGCGACCGGCGTGTGCGTCGTGAAGACGCTGCCGGCGCGCACCACCTCGAGGGCGTCGTCGACGTCGCGCCCGTCGGCGACGAGCGCGGCGAGACGCTCGACGTTGGCGAGCGCCGCGTGTCCTTCGTTCAGGTGGAGGAGGCCGGGACGCACGCCGAGCGCCGCGAGCGCGCGCACGCCACCGACGCCGAGCACCGCGTACTGCGCGAGCCGCGTGTGTCGGTCGCCGACGTAGAGCCGCGCGGTGATCCAGCGGTCGATGGTCGCGTTGGGCTCGAAGTCGGTGTCGAGGAGGTAGAGCGGCACGCGGCCGATGTCGGCGCGCCAGATCTGCACCTGCACGTGACGGTTGCGGATCTCCACCGACACCGTGAGCGGCCTGCCGTCGTCGGTCGTGACACGCACGAGCGGATGGCGCTCGAAGTCCGTCGCCACCCACGACTCGTGCTGCCAGCCCGAGAGGTCGAGCCGCTGGTGGAAGTAGCCCTGACGGTAGAGGAGCCCGATGCCGACCATCGGCAGCGCCGTGTCCGACGCGGCCTTCAGCACGTCGCCGGCGAGCACGCCGAGCCCGCCGCCGTAGAGCGGCAGCGTCGCGTGCACGGCGAACTCCGAGCAGAAGTATGCGACCGGCCGCTCGGCGCCGACGACGCCGATGGTCCGGCTCGGACGCGCGCGCTGCGCCTCGAGCCGCTGCTCCTGCTCCCCGAGGCGCGCGAGGAAGCCCGCGTCGCCGGCGAGCTCGCGCAGGCGGTGCGGCGCGACGGCCTCGATCAGCCAGCGCGGGTTGCCGCCCGAGCGGATCCACAGCGTCGGGTCGATCGTGCGGAAGAGCTGCGGGCCGCCAAGTGCCCAGGTCCACGAGTAGTCGTAGGCGACGCGCGCGAGCGCGACGAGCGGCTCGGGCAGACGCTCCGCGAGCACGGCGATCGCGCGCTCGACGTCGCGGCGGCCGTCACCGCCCGAGCGGACCGCATGGCTCGCCGCGCCCGTGGTCACGCGCTCGCTCGTGCGGTGAGATGTCGCGAAGCAGGCTCGTGATGCAGCGGGTCGGGGCGCGAGAGATCGAGCGCGCCGTTGTGCTTGACGTTCTCGCCGTGCGCGCGACGGTGCGTGAGCAACGAGACCCGGCCTTCGTGCAGCGCGCCGTCGCGTCCCTCTCGCGCGAGGAAGCTCGCGACGAAGACGAACGGACGCTCGTCGTGCACGTACTGCACAGGATCTCTCTTGATGCGAGACGGCGGGATCCTACACCAGTCGCCTGCCGTGGAATACCCCGTTTGCCGGCTCCGGCCGTGAAGCGCCTCGCCCGTGATGCCGCGCGATGGGCCGCGGCGCGGACGGTCGCGGATTGCGCCGCGCCATCTCGCCTGCCGAAGCGATTGCGCCGCAACCGCTCGCTCGCCCAAGCGAACGCGCGCCCCTTAGGGGAAACTCCCGACCCCGGCCCTTGCGTGGCCCCGCGGGCCCGGGACATGGATGGACCCATGATCGCGCAGCGCACCCTTCTCGCGGCGGCCGCGGTGCTGGCCCTGCTCGCGTCCGCGACCGTCGACGGCGAGGCTCGCGTCTGGCCTCCGGCGGTGCGGATCGAGTGCAGCTCCCTGAAGGGCAAGCACGCCTACTGCCGCACGCACACCGTCGGACGCGTGCGCCTCGAGCGTCAGCTCAGCAAGGCGCCGTGCCGGCAGTACCAGACCTGGGGCAGCGACGGGGACGGCAGCGGCGTCTGGGTGCGCGACGGCTGCCGCGGCGTCTTCGTCGTCGACCGCGGCTCGTGGTCGGGGCGCGACCAGCCGGATCGCGGCAAGCGCATCACCTGCACGTCGCGCGACTACGGCTACGCGCACTGCCCGGTCTCGACCTGGGGGCACAAGGTGCACCTCGTCCGGCAGCTGAGCCGCGAGCGCTGCGTGCGCGGCGACAACTGGGGCGTCGACTGGCGCGGCATCTGGGTCGACCGCGGCTGCAACGCGGAGTTCGTCGTCGATTGACGGCGACGCACGCCGACGCCGCGAGGAATCGCTGGTGTCGACGGGACAGCGAGCTGCGGACGCCGACGCCGACGGCGGGTCGCTGACGCAGAAGCACGGCGCGGCGTCGGGCACCGTCCTTGCTCCCCGCGGGCGGCGTGCTCTACCTCTTCGCCTTCCTGGGGGGGCTCGCGGGCTCGCTGCACTGCGTGGGGATGTGCGGCGTCTTCCCGCTCGCGCTCGCCCGCGCGCGACGGCAGGACAACCTCGCGCGCCAGGTGCTCTACAACGCGGGCCGGCTGAACACGCTCGCCTTCGTCGGCGCGCTGAGCGGCGGGCTCGGCGCGGCGCTGGTCACGACCGCGTCGGTGCAGCTCGCCGAGCGCGTGCTCGCCGTGGTCGCGGGGGTCGTGATCGTGCTCGTCGGGCTCGAGATGCTGGGCGTCGTCGCGGGGCTCTCGGCGCGCTTCGTCCTGCTGCCGCAGCGCGCGCTCGCGAGCTCGCTCGGCTCGGTGCTCGCGTCGGGCTCGCGCGGCGCGCCGCTCGCGCTCGGCGTGGTGAACGCGTTCCTCCCGTGCCACCTGGTCTACGCGTTCGCGGCGCGTGCGGCGGCGACCGCGTCGGCGCTCGAGGGCGCGCTCGTCATGCTCGCCTTCGGGCTCGGCACGCTGCCCGCGATGCTGACCCTCGGGCTCACGCGGCTTCTCGCGCGTCCGGCGCTGCGCTCGCGCCTCTCGCTCGCAGCCGGCGTGCTCGTCGTCGCCTTCGGCGTGCTCACCGTGCTGCGCGGCGTGCTGCCGCCGGACGCGCAGGTGCACCTGCACTGAAGCTCCGCGACGCGCTCAGGGCGACGCGGCGATGCCCAGCACGAGCGCCAGCGTCGCGGTGAGGATCAGCTTCAGCGCCGCGAGCACCGCGCTCGCGCCGAGCCACAGCCCGAAGCGCAGCTCCCGGTTGCGCGCGAGCGCCGCCGCGACGCCGAGCGGGATCACCGCATAGCTCACGACGATGCGCGCGAAGTCGCCCTCGCCGAGGTGGCGCCAGAGCGGACCGCCGAGGAAGGCGTAGACCAGGCAGGCGAGGGTGAGGATCGCGACGAACTGCGCGCGCGTCAGGTGAAGCGGCGTCCACGGACCGCGCACCGGAA
Organism: Candidatus Binatia bacterium; assembly: GCA_036563615.1. Lineage (NCBI taxonomy): Bacteria > Candidatus Binatota > Binatia (SeqCode) > Binatia bacterium. The sequence continues at coordinate 238,845 of DATCMB010000004.1, read as the reverse complement.
GCGGCGCGAACAGCGGTGCGCGCGACCGCGCCGCCTGCGCCACCGGCGTCTCGTCCTCGTCCAACGACCTCGCTCTCACCTGCTGCATGCGTTCTTCGACCTCGTTCGCAGTTTCTGGGCGGGTTCGGGGTCGCCGATTCCCAGCGCTGGGAAAAGCGCGCGTCCCGAGTCCGCAGGAACGCGTACCGTACGTGGCATACGGCTTGCCGTCACCGGCGCGGCGACCATGGCCCACGACAGCGAGCAGTTCCCGCGCCACCTCGCGCGAATCGCACCATTCACATTCTCGGACCGACGCGACCGACGGCGTCCGGAGCGCGCGAGGCTCGCGCGGGACGCCCGCCGCGCCCGCGTCGCTCGACCGTTCGAGCGGCTCACGGCACCTCGAGCCCGCGAGCGTCGGCGACGCGGGCGCGAGCGGTGTCTCGCTGCGGCGTTCGCGATCGCGCTGCTCGCGCTCGCATCGGCGGCGCGCGAGGCGAGCGCAGGTCCGCCGGTGACGCCGCAAGCCGAGACCATCGCGCGCGGCAAGGCGGTCTACGAGACGTACTGCGCGGGCTGCCACGGCGTGAACGGCGACGGCAAGGGCCCGGCCGCGGCGATGCTGCTCGTCAAGCCACGCGACTTCACGAGCGGCGTCTACAAGTTTCGCACGACGCCGAACGGCGCGCTGCCGACCGACGCGGATCTCTTCCGCACGATCACCAACGGCGTGAACCGTACCTCGATGCCCGAGTGGTCGCTGCTCTCCGAGCGCGACCGCTGGGCGCTCGTCGCGTATCTCAAGACCTTCTACCCGCGCTGGGCGGAGGAGGAGGGCGCGGCGACGCCGATCCACGTCCCGCGGCCGCCGGCGACGCTCGGCTCGCCCGAGTCGGTCGCGCGCGGGCGCGAGCTCTACGAGATGCTCGACTGCGGACGCTGTCACGGCGACGCGGGACGCGGCGACGGGCCCTCGGCCGCGACGCTCGCGCCCGACGGCTGGGGCAACCCGCAGAAGCCGTTCGACTTCACCAAGGGCGCGCTCAAGAGCGGTGCCGCGCCCGAGGACGTCTACCGGACGTTCATGACCGGGCTGAACGGCACGGCGATGCCCTCGTACGCCGACGTCTTCGAGAACCCCGACGGCGAGAGCATCCACCCGGGCGACGCCTGGAACCTCGTCTCGTACATCCTGTCGCTGCGCGCCAAGCCGCGCGGCGGTGCGACGCTCGCGGCGCACGCGAACGCCACCGACGCGCACGCCGTCGCGAGCGCCGCGTCGCGCGACCACCAGGAGGTCCCGTGATCGCGAAGGTCGCGACCGTCAATCACCGCGCGCTCGTCAACCTCGACCTGGTGCGCTGGCATCTCGTCGCGAGCGCCGCGTTCCTCGTGGTGTCGCTGCTCGGCGGGCTCGCCTACGCGTTCCAGTTCAACGGCCTCTACCCGTTCGAGGGGGTCGAATGGCTGTCGCCGGGCCGCGTCCGCATGGTGCACACCAACATGGCGGCGTACGGCTTCATCGCCAACGCCTTCATCGCGGGGCTGCTGTTCGCGATCCCGCGTCTGACCGGCCAGCCGATCCTCTCCGACCGCCTCGGCTGGGTGATCTTCGGCGCCTGGCAGCTCTTCATGGTGCTGACCATCGTCGGCCAGCTCGCCGGCTACGGACAGGCGATCGAGTGGGGCGAGACGCCGATCTTCGTCGACCCGCTGATCCTCGTCGGGCTCGTGCTGCTCGTCATCAACATGACGGCGCCGATCGTGCGCTCGAAGGAGCAGGGGCTCTACGTGAGCCTGTGGTACTTCCTCGCCGCGTTCGCGTGGACCGGGCTCGTCTACTTCATGGGCAACTACCTGCCGCAGTTCTGGGTCCCGGGCACGGCGGGTGCGGCGATCACCGGGCTCTTCATCCACGACCTGGTCGGTCTCTTCGTCACGCCGATCGGCTGGGGGCTGATGTACTACTTCGTGCCGCTGCTGCTGCGGAAGCCGATCTGGAGCCACGCGCTGTCGCTGATCGGCTTCTGGGGGATCGCGTTCTTCTACCCGATGCAGGGCGTGCACCACTTCCTGTTCAGCCCGATCCCGATGTACGCGCAGTACGGCGCGGTGGTCGCGACGATCGCGATCGAGGTCGTGGTGCTCACCGTGCTGGTGAACTTCTTCGGCACGCTGCACGGGCGCTCGGAGGCGGTGCGCGGCAACCTCGCGATCCGCTGGTTCTACACCGGCATGATCATGTACGGGCTCACCTGCCTGCAGTGCGCCTTCCAGGTGACGCTGACCTTCCAGAAGGTGATTCACTTCACCGACTGGGTGGTGGGCCACGCCCACATGGTGATGTTCGGCGTCTTCGGCTTCTGGATCTTCGGCTTCTTCGTCGAGCTCTGGCCGCGGGTGATGGGTCGCGCCTGGGTGCAGCCGCGGCTCTTGACGGCGCACTACTGGCTCACGCTCGCCGGGCTGTCGCTGATGATCGTCGATCTGACGGCGGCGGGTCTCGTGCAGGGCTTCAGCTGGGCCGGGCTCGCGCACTGGGGCCAGTCGGTGAAGGACTCGATGCCGTTCTGGTGGGTGCGAACCTTCGCCGGGTTGATGATCATCACGGGCCAGGTGTTCTTCCTCTACGCGCTGTGGGCGACCGCACGGCGCCGCGTCGAGCGCATCGTGCCGGAGCCGCTTCCCCTGGAGGCCGCCTGAATGGAGCGCTTCGCCTCGACGTTCCTCGTCGCCGGGGTGGTGACCTTCCTCCTCGGCTTCTTCCTGCAGGGCGCGATGCCGATGATCACGCTGCGCGACGTGCCCGTGCGCACGGTCGAGGAGATCGCGCAGGACGTGCCGCCCGAGTTCGTGCAGCTCGCGGAGGACTACCCCGAGGAGTTCGAGCGCAGCTTCGGCACGCCCGACGCGAAGAGCTTCGCGCGCGCGCTGGTGATGGGGCGCGACTGGTACATCGCCGAGGGCTGCTGGCACTGCCACTCGCAGTTCGTCCGCCCGGTGTCGAACGAGGATCAGCGCTTCGGTCCGGTGTCGGTCGCGAGCGAGTACCAGAACGAGATGAACCTGCCGCACCTCTTCGGCACGCGACGCGTCGGGCCGGACCTCATCCGTGAAGCGGGTCGACACTCGAACGACTGGCACATGGCGCACCTCTACGACCCGACGAGCGTCGTGCCGTACTCGGTGATGCCGTCGTACCGCTGGATGTTCGACGAGGAGCGGCGTCCGACGGAGCGCGCGCTCGCGCTCGTCACCTACCTGCAGTGGCTCGGGAGCTGGGTGAAGGACGGCGTGATCCACGAGCCGGGTGCGCCGGCGTCCGTGGGAGGGCAGGGCTGATGTCGCGCAAGAGTGTCGTGCTGTTCGCGATGACGGTGCTGGTGATGGCCGTCGCCGGACTCGCCTTCGTCTACAAGATGGCCGAGTTCGCGATGACCATGATCGAGGACGACGTCGTGGGCTTCGGCGCCGTGACGGTCGTCACCTACCTGCTCGGCATGCTGCCGATTCTGTTCATGACGCTGTGGGCGGTGTTCTCCGGACGCTTCCGCGACATCGAGGCGCCGAAGTACCGGATGCTCGAGCTCGACGAGCAGATCGAGCGCGGCGGCGAGCTCTACGCGGAGGTATCCCGTGCCTGAGCGGAAGGGAGCGCTGCACGCGCCGCCGCCCGCCGCACCGGACGAGACGTCGCACGACGAGACGCTGATCGCGCAGCCCGACCCCGGTCCGATCGTCGCGGGCCCGCGCGAGAGCGCGGCCGCCGCGTCGCGCCCGGAGCACGCGCTCGATGGGCGCTACCTGCACTACGAGGAGAACCCCGCGCCCTGGTGGGTCGGGCTGATGTGGGTGGCGTTCTTCCTCTTCTCGGCCGTCTACCTCGTCGTCGGCCTCGTCGGCTGACCGTGGCCGGCGACTGCGCGCACTGCGGGCTGCCGATCCGCGGGCGCCCGGTGCGCGGGACGGTCGGCGGCGAGCGCGGCGCGTTCTGCTGCATCGGCTGCCTGCTCGCCATGCAGGTGACGCGGGCGCGCGGCGAGGCGGGCGCCGCCGCGAGCCTCGTCGTGCGGCTCAGCGTGGCCGTCTTCTTCGCGATGAACGTGATGATGACGAGCATGCCGAGCTACGTGCCGCAGGTGTACGGCGACGGCGAGGCTGTGATTGACGGGCCGCTGTTCGCGCTGCTGCGCGTGCTCGCGGCCTTCTTCGCGCTGCCGGTGCTCGCGATCCTCGGCGGCCCGATCGCCTCCTCTGCGCTCGCAGCGCTGCGCGGTGGACGGGCGAGCAGCGACCTCCTCGTCCTGCTCGCGGTGCTCGCCGCCTACGGGCTGTCGCTCGCCAACACGCTCGCCGGGCGCAGCGACGTCTACTTCGACACCGCGGTGATGCTGCTCGTGCTGGTCACGCTCGGGCGCTACCTCGAGGCGGAGGCGCGCGCCGAGGCGGGCCGCGCGGTGCGCGCGGTCATGGCGCCGCAGCCGGAGGTCGCGCGTCGCGTGCGTGGCGAGCGGCTCGAGACGACGCCGATCGACGCGCTCGTGCCGGGCGACGTGATCGAGGTCGCGCCGGGCGAGGTCTTTCCCACCGACGGCGTGGTGCTCGACGGCGAGGCGTCGTGCGACGAGTCGGCGCTCACCGGCGAGAGCCGACCCGTACCCAAGGCGCCGGGCAGCGCGGTCGCGGGCGGCACGTGCAGCATCGACGGCCGGCTGCGCGTGCGCGTCACCGAGCCCGCCGCGTCGAGCGCCGCCGCGCGGATCGCGGCGCTGATCGAGGCCGCGCGACGCGAGCGCGCGCCGATGGAGCGTCTCGCCGATCGCGTCGCAGCCGCGCTCGTTCCGCTCGTGCTCGTCGTCGCCGCCGGCGCGGGCGCGTGGTGGGCGGTCGACGCCGGCGTGGAGCGTGGCGCGCTGGTCGCGATCGCCGTGCTGGTCGTCGCCTGCCCGTGCGCGCTCGGCATCGCGACGCCGGTCGCCGTCGCACGAGGTCTCGCGCTCGCCGCACGGCGCGGCGTCGTCGTGCGCAGCGCGGCACTCCTCGAGCGCGCGGCGGACGCGGCGCACGTCGTCTTCGACAAGACGGGGACGCTCACCGAGCCGCTGCCGCGTCTGGTCGCGGTGCGCGTGATGGACGGTTGCTCGACGGAGGACGAGCTGCTCGCGCGCGCCGCCGCGCTCGAGCAGGGGCTCGCGCACCCGCTCGCGCGGGCGATCGCGGCGGCCGCTGCTTCGCGCGGTCTCGAGCCGTCGTCCGCGCGCGACGTGCGCCTCGTGCCGGGACGCGGCGTGCGTGGCGAGGTCGCGGGCGAGGAGCTCTTCGTCGGCGCGCCGGCGCCGGGCGACCTGGCCGCGCTCGGCGAGACGGACGCGCGCGACATCTCGACCGACGCGCGCGACACGATGCTCGTCGTCGTGCGCCGCGGCGCGCGGGTCGTCGGCGCGCTCGAGCTCGGCGAGCGGCCGCGCCCCGGCGCGCGGGACGCGGTCGCGGAGCTGCGCGCGCTCGGCCTCGGGATCTCCGTCCTCTCCGGCGACCGCTCGGTCGCGGCCATCGTGCCGAACGTCGCCCGCGCCACGGAGGTCGAGGCGGGGCTCCTGCCGGAGGACAAGGTGGCGCGGCTGCGCGCGCTGCGCGCGGCGCTCGGTCGCCGCGCCGCGGCGCTCGTCATGGTCGGCGACGGGATCAACGACGCCCCGGCGCTCGCCGCGGCCGACCTCGGCATCGCGGTCGCGGGTGCGACCGACCTCGCGCGGCTCACGGCCGACGTGGTCCTGCTGCGCGGCGAGCTCGCCGACGTGCCGTGGCTCGTCACGCACGCGCGGCGCGTGCGCCGGGTCGCGCGTCAGAACCTCGCCTGGGCCTTCGGCTACAACGCGGCGGCGGTGGTGCTCGCCGCGGCGGGCGCGCTCACGCCGCTGGTCGCGGCGCTCGCCATGCTCGCGAGCTCGGTCGCGGTCGTGGCGAACGCGCGGCGGATGCGCGCGGGCGCGTCGCTCGCCGCAACACCGGTGCAAGCCGGCCGGCGCGCGGAGCGCGCTCGTGTGGCGCAGGAAGGCTCTCCCGAGCAGAGCGCCCGAGCAGCGGCGTGAGGACCGGCGGCGCGGACGCGGCCGCGCCAGTCTTTGCACGCCGCGCGTCCGGGTGCGGGCGTCCTCGAGCACGACGCCGTGGCGTCGACGTCAAGTACAGACGACGGGCAGGCTCTCGATGCCGGTGATGAAGTTCGACGCCCGCATCGGCGGCGGCGCGTCGCTCGCGAGCCGCAGCTCGGGCATGCGGCGCAGCGCTTCCTCCATCATCACCCGCAGCTCGAGGCGCGCGAGGTTCGCGCCCAGGCAGAAGTGCGCGCCGATGCCGAAGGCGAGGTGGTCGTTCGGCGTGCGCGTCACGTCGAAGCGGAACGGGTCGCGGAACACCTTCGCGTCGCGGTTCGCGGACGGGTAGAGCAGGAGCACCTTCTCGCCGGCCGCGATCTTCTGGCCGCGCAGCTCGACGTCGCGCGACGCGGTGCGCGCCATGTTCTGGATCGGGCTCACCCAGCGCAGCATCTCCTCGACCGCGGTCGGGATGCGCTGCGGCTTGCGCGCGAGCAGCTCGCGCTGCTCCGGGTGCAGCAGGAGCTGGTACATGCCGCCCGACAGCACGTGCCGCGTGGTCTCGTCGCCGCCGATCAGGATGAGCAGCGACTCCATCACCAGCTCGTCGTCCGACAGACGCTCGCCGTCGACCTCGGCGTGCACGAGCACGCTCACGAGGTCGTCCTTCGGATGCGCGCGCCGGTCCTCGATGACGCGCCGCTGGTAGACGCTGTACTCCTCGAAGGCGCGCGCCGCGCCGTCGATCAGCGCCGGGTCCGTCGAGCCGGTGCTGACGAGCATCGCCTCGGACCACTCGAGCAGCTTCGGATAGTCCTCCTCCTCGACGCCGAGCATGTCGCCGATCACGATCAGCGGCAGCCAGGCGGCGACGTCCTTGACGAAGTCGAACGTGCCGCGCGCCCGCGCGCGCTCGAGGAGATCGATCGAGATCTGGCGCACGCGCGGCTCGCGCTCGAGCACGCGGCGCGGCGTGAAGCCCTTGCTCACGAGCGACCGGCGCTTCTTGTGCTCGGGGTCGTCCATGTCGATCATGTAGGGCATCGGCGGGTTGTCGGGACGGATGCCGCCGCTGTTGCGCCAGGTCGCGGAGTCCTTCGCGAGCGCCAGCACGTCCTCGTAGAGCGTGATGCCCCACACCTGACCGCGCTCGTCCCAGTAGACCGGCGCGTGCTCGCGCATCCAGGCGAGGTGCGGGTGCGGATCGTTGCCGTAGAAGGCGCCGTCGGTCAGGCGGACGGCGTCGTTCAGCGGGTGGTTCGGCTTCGCCATCAGAAGGCCCCCGGTGCGGGCTCGTAGAGCCCCTCGAGCTCGAGCTTGCCGTTGCGGACGCGGCCGTAGAGCAGCCAGTCGCCCTTCAGCATCTTGTGGTCGTACGGACTGCACGCGATGTGCGTGCGCGGACCGCCGGTCGTCGACGGCATGAAGCGGATGCGCTCGAGCCCTTCCTTGACGCCCGGACCGGTGAGCAGTGGCGCGCGATGCAGCGCCTCGACCATGACGCGCGCGGTGTCGTAGGCGAGCACCGGGATCGCGTTCGGCCACATCGGCGGGTTCGTCCCGTAGCGCTTCTCGAAGCGCGCGCGGAAGGGCTCGACGAGCGGGTTCTCGAGGCAGAGCTGGTCGATCCCGACCCAGCCCTCGAAGTGCTCGAAGCCGACCAGGTAGAACATGAACGCCGTCGTCATGATGCGCGGCGGGTCCCAGCCGATCTTCTCGAGCGCGGGGCGCACGAGCCCCTGCGCGAAGAGCATCCCGTAGCCCATGTAGGCGAGCGCGTCGCAGTTCGCCTGCTTCAGGTTGGCGAGGCTCTCGGCGAGGTCGCGCGGCTGCTGCGACACGGTCTCGACGGCGCCGATCGACAGCTCGAGCCGGCGGCACTCCTGGCGGAAGAAGCGGAAGTACTCCTCGCCGTTCGGCGACACCTCGTTCAGCACCGCGATGCGCCGGTAGCCCTTGCGCTTGAGCCAGTGCGCCATGAGCGCGGCGTCGCCGCCGCAGTCGCCGTTGCCGAGCTGGAAGCAGTACTCGCCGGAGAAGCGCTCGGTGCCGCACCACGAGATCAGCGGCACCTTGAGCTCGTTGACCACCGGCGCGACCGCGATCGCGTTGTCCGAGCTGTACGCGCCGGCGACGATCACGCAGCCTTGCTCGACGAGCCACTTGTAGCCCGCGATCGCGTTGTGCGCGGAGCCGTTCGGCAGCCCGTCCTCCTCGTGGATCACGTGCTCGACGCCGCGCGTGAAGACGCCTTGCTCGCGCGCTTCCTCGAACGCCATCCGGTGGATCTTGTCGTAGCCGCCGCCCTCGCCGTCGAGGCAGGCGCCGAGCCAGCCGACCTTGACCGGCAGGAACTCGTTGCGCGCGCGTCGCGCCATCGTCTCAACCCTCCCTGCGGCCGGGCGTGAACGAGATCGGCATCGCGGCGAAGCCGCGGACGTTCATCGAGTGCACGCGCTCGAGGCCGCTCGGGTCGATCTCGAAGTCCGGCAAGCGACGGCACACCTCCTCGAGCGCGACCCGTCCCTCGAGGCGCGCGAGCGACGCGCCCATGCAGAAGTGCGTGCCCTTGCCGAAGGCGAGGTGCGCGCTCGCGTCGCGCCGGACGTCGTAGGCGTCGGGATTCGGGAAGACGCGCTCGTCGCGGTTCGCGGCCCCGATCAGGATCAGCACGCGCTCGCCGTCCTGCAGGCGCTCGCCGTGCAGCTCGTAGCCGCCGCGCACCGTGCGCGCGAGCATCTGCGTCGAGGGATCGTAGCGCAGCGTCTCCTCGACCCACGCCGGGATCAGGCTCGGATCGGCGGCGACCAGCGCGCGCTGCTCGGGGTTGCGCCACAGCCAGTAGAGCGCGTTGCCGAGCAGCTTGGTCGTGGTCTCGTTGCCGGCGATCACCATCAAGAACAGAAACGAGATGATCTCCTTGTCGGTGAGGCGGCGGCCGTCGACCTCGGCCGCGAGCAGCGCGCTCGGCAGATCCTCCGTCGGCCGCGCGTGGCGGTCCTTCACCAGGTCCTGGAAGTAGGCGACGATGTTGAGCGCCGCCTCGATGCCCGCCGGCGGGATCTCGCGCACGCCGTCCTCGCGGTGCAGCAGCGTGTCCGCCCAGTGGCGCAGCGTGTCGCGGTCGGCGACCGGGACGCCGAGCATCTCGCTGATCACGTCCATCGGCAGCTTGCCGGCGAAGTCCTTGATGAAGTCGCAGCGTCCCTGCTCGATGACGCGGTCGATGTGCTCGGTCGCGAGCGCGCGGATGCGGGGCTCGAGCTCGGCGACGCGCCTCGGCGTGAAGCCGCGCGCGACGAGCCCGCGCATCACGTCGTGGCGCGGCGGGTCCATGGCGAGGAACGACGCCGTCTCCGACGGGTCGCCGTGCGACGACTGCTCGAGCGACACGCCCTTCGCGTTCGACAGCCGCTCGGTGTCCTTGAACGCGGCGAGCACGTCCTCGTAGCGCGAGATCGCCCAGAAGCCGACGCGCGGGTTGTGGTAGGCGGGCGCCTCGTCGCGCAGCCAGCGGTAGGTCGGGTAGGGGTCCTCGTGGAAGCTCCAGTCGTAGGGATCGAACTCGCGCATCGTGTCGCTCGCTTCGCTCATGTCCCGACCGTCAAGAAGAAGCGCGCGCGGCGTTGCCGTCGAGGACGGTCGCGAGCTGGCGCAGGACGTCGCCCGCGGTGACCGGACGGTCGTGCTCGGCGGGCGGCTTGCCGGCGCGCTCGGAGAGCGGCGTCAGGTCGACGTCCTTCGCCTGCGCGCGCAGCGCGCCGACCGTCGCCTGGTCGCGTCCGCCGACGAGCCCGAGCGCGTCGAAGTGGAAGAAGCGCAGCGCGTTCTGGTGCGTGATCTTGTCGATCTCGTCGTCCGGCACGCCGTGGAGGCTCTTCATCAGACGCTCCGGCGCGTGCGGCCAGGTGCTGTCGGAGTGCGGGTAGTCGCACTCCCAGGAGATGCCGTCGACGCCGATCGCGTCGCGCAGCCGCACGCCGGTCGGGTCGTCGATGAAGCAGGTCAGGAAGTGACGGCGGAAGACGTCGCTCGGACGCTCGCCGCCGAGGTCCCAGCGCGTCCACGCGCGGTGACGCTCGTGCAGGTAGTCGAGGCGGTCGAAGAGGTACGGGATCCAGCCGATGCCGCCCTCGGACAGCGCGACGCGCAGCTCGGGGAAGCGCCGAAAGACGTCGGAGTAGATGAAGTCGGTCGCGGTGTGCAGGCACGCGATCGGCACGCCGGCCATCATGGTCTCGGGCGCCGAGTCGCGCGACGGCGGCTGCGGCTGCCAGACGCTGCCGATGTGGATCGCGAGCACGACCCGCTCGTCGCAGCAGGCGCGCCAGAACGGATCCCACGCGCGGTCGTGGATGCTCGGCAGGCCGAGCAGCGTCGGGTTCTCGGGGAAGGCGACCGCGTGGCAGCCCTTCTTCGCGACGCGCCGCACCTGTTGGGTCATCAAGTCGATGTCCCACAGCGGCAGCTGCGCGAGCGGGATGAAGCGTCCGGGGTAGGACGCGCACCACTCGTCGATGTGCCAATCGTTGTAGGCCTCGAGCATGACGTGCGCGGCCTGCTTGTCCTTCGAGCGCACCCAGAGGATGCCGCAGAACGACGGGAACGAGCCGAAGCACATCGACGCGAGCACGCCGTTCACGTTCATGTCGCGGATGCGCTCGTGCACGTCGTAGCAGCCGCGGCGCATCTGCTCGAAGCTCGTCGGCTCGAAGCCGTACTCCTCGGGCGCGCGCCCCGCGACCGCGTTCAGGCCGACGTTGGGGCGGATCTGGCCCTCGTACGACCAGACGTCGTCGCCGTTCGGCGTGCGGATGACGCGCGGCGCCTTGTCGCGCCACGCCGCCGGCACGTGCCGCTCGAACATGTCGGGCGGCTCGACGACGTGGTCGTCGACGCTGACGAGAACCATGTCTTCGAGGCGCATCGCTCGTCCCTCCGTTCAGACTCGTTCAACCGGCGCGGCGCGCGCGTCGTGCCGGCGTCGCGCGGTGCCCGCCGCTGCGCACGGCGTCGCCGCGTACCGCGGCAGCGAGCTCGGGATGATGCTCCGGGCGCACGACGCCGTAGAGCAGCAGCCGCTTGAGCTCGCGCAGGTAGCGCCGCGTCGCGGCGGCGCTCGCCGACCCGCTCTGCACGCGCAGCGACCACAGCATGGTCGCGCCGAGCAGGATCACCGCGAGCATGTCGGCGTCGATCCCCTCGCGGCTGCCCGGCCCCGTCGCCAGCGCGCGCACGCGTGCCACGTAGTCGCGCCACAGCTCCTCGCTCGGGTGCGGGATCCCGGCGAGCATGCGGAACAGCGACACCCGGATCAGCTCCGGGTGCTCGACGAAGTACTTGACGGTGGCGTCGACGCGCGCGTCCAGGCTCGGCGGCGCGTCGGCGTCGAGCGCTTCCTTGGTGCGACGCCCGAGCCGGTCGAGCACCTCGGCGATCAGCCGCTCCCGGGTCGGGAAGTGCTGGTACGCGGTGCCGCGGTTCACGCCGGCGCGCCGCGCGACGTCGCTCACCGTGACGCCGGACGGCCCGTGCTCGGCCATCATCGCCTGCGCGGCGGCGAGGATCGCCTCGTGCGTCGCCTCCGGGTCGCGCACGCGAGGACGCGTCGCTCCGCGCGCCGGCTCGCTCGTCCGCATGCGCGCGCACTATCCGCGCTCCGGGTGGGTAGTCAACAGGGTTGTTCATTTGGGCGGGCCGTCGTCGGACGCCTGCGCGTCTGCTAGAGGCTCGCGCGATGAACGGCGTACGTGGCTACGAGGACGTGGTGGGGCAGGTCGACGAGGGCGCCCGTGCGCTCGCCGAGCAGGCGCAGAGCGTGCGCGGGATCGCCGCGACGCGAGCCTGGCAGGCGCTGGTCGATCGCATCGTGCGGCGCGCGGAGCGCACGCCGTACCTGCACCTCGACGGCTACATGGAGCGCTTCTGGCTCTTCCGCACGCCGCTGGTGTCGGCGCGCGTGCACCGGATCCTGCGCAGCGACCTCGACCGCGACCTGCACGACCACCCGTGGGACTACGCGAGCGTGATCCTGCGCGGCGGCTACCTCGAGATCACCGAGTCGGGCGAGCGCTGGTACGGTCCGGGCTCGGTGATCGTGCGCAGCGCGACGCACCTGCACCGTCTCGTGCTGCCGCCGGGCACGGCGGCGACGACGCTGTTCATCCACGGCCGCAAGCGCCGCGAGTGGGGCTTCGCGACCGAGCGCGGCTGGGTGCACTGGCGGCAGTACGTCGCGGCGCGCGGCGAGGAGCTGATCTGAGCCCGTGCGCCGCCGCGCCGCGGCCGCGTGTGCGAACCGTCTGGCGTCAAGCAGCGCGCACGCGGCGGGCGTCTTCGGTCGCCCGCGAGCGTCGGAGCGTTCCGAGTCCGGCTCAGCGCGCGTGGCACACCGCGCACTGCACGGCGGAGTCGGCGACCAGCTCGGGATCGTTCGAGGGATCGTCGTCGCTGAAGCGCGCGGCGAGCTCGTCGGCGGTCGCGATGCGCTCCTCGAGCAGCGGGCGGAAGCCCCAGCTCGCGTACGACTCGAAGAGCTGCGCGTTGCCGTAGAGCGCGCGCGCGAGCTCGCCGCGGCCCGCCTTGGCGTACGCGTCGCCGACGAAGAGCCACGTGCCCTCCCAGTTGTGCAGGGCGAGCGGGCCGTTCCAGCACACGCGGTCGGGACCCGAGACGTCCTTCCGTGGAGCCTCGAGCGCGAGCGCCGGGGTCGCCTCGCTCACCGGCAGCTCGCAGGCCGCCATCGTGCGCTCGATCGCGGCGAAGGTGCCGGCGAAGCGCGGATCGTCGCGCTCGAGCCGCGACAGCACGAGGATCGCGACGAACGCGTTGAACTCGGGGTGACGCGCGATCCCGGCCTCGATCTCCGCGAGCCCGCGCGCGACCAGGTCCGCGTCGCCGACGCGGAGCCCGATCCGCATGCGCACGGCGCCGATGAAGCCGTCGATGCGCGCGTCGTCCGGCGCGAGCCGGCTCGCGCTCTCGAGCTGGGCGAGCGCGTCGAAGGCGTGCGTCGCCTCGCGCGCCGGATCGCCGCCGATGCGGCTGATCTCGGCCGCCCCCCAGAGGTTGGCGAGCGCGAGGGTGAGGCCGACCCTCGGGTCGTCGGGCGCGGCGGCCGCCGCGCGCTCGAGGTCCTCGACCAGCGCGGGGACGAGGTCGTAGCGCTGCGTCTCGAACGCTTCGCGGAAGGCAAGGACGGCCGGCGGGTCGCTGGCCGGGCCGGAGAGCTCGGCGCTTCCGCCGCCGTCACCGCACGCGGCGAGCACGGCGAGCGCGAGGAGCGCCGCGCGCGCGGCGAACCGTTCCCTCGGCGCGGCGGCGCAACGCGGACCGTGCCCGGCGTGCGGGCGGAGCAGGGCGCGATGGACGGTCGATGCGTTCTTCATGCCGTGCACGCCTAGCGCAGCTCGCGTCGCGCGAGGATGACCGATCGCGACGAAGGATTGACAAGTCGCGCCACGGGCCTCCTTGATCGGCTCGTGCCGCCGCGACCCACGCAGCCGAGCAGCGACCTGCGCGCGCAGCTCGCCGCGCTCGCCCGGCTCGGCTACGACGCCGAGCGGCTCCGCGCCGCCGCCGGCGTGTCGCGCGAGGACCTCGACGACCCGGAGAAGCGCTTTCCCTACGAGGTGTCGGCGGCGGTGCTCAAGGGCGCCATGGCGGAGCGGAGGCTCACGCACTTGGGTCTCCGCCTTGCGGCGAGCGTCCCGTTCGGCGCCTACGACGTCGTCGACTACCTGGTGTTCAGCTGCGACACCGTGCGCGACGGGCTCGAGCGCCTGGCGCGCTACTTCGCGACCGTGACCCAGGCGGTCTCGCTGCACGTGAGCGACGAACCGGACGAAGCGGGCGTGCGCTTCGAGGTGCGCGACGCGCTCGGCGCTCCGGGCACCTTCCGCTTCGTCTCGGAGTTCACCGCCGCGATCACCGCGCGCCGCCTGCACGAGGGAACGGGCGGCCGCTGCCGCGCGCGCTACGCGGCCTTTCAGCACGACGGCGCGAGCGACGCCGAGCTCGAGGATCTCGTCGGCTGCCCGATTCGCTTCCGCGCCGCGTGGTCCGGGCTCGCGCTGTCGCGCGACGCGGCGGCGCTGCCGTTCGAGCGTCGCGACCCGGTGCTCCGCCGGCTCCTCGAGGACCACGCGCGCGAGCTCGACGCGCGCGTCCTGCCGCTCGAACTCGGCGTCGCGGTGATCCGGCGCGCGGTCGCGGCCGAGCTCGCGAGAGGTGATGCGCGGCTCGCCACCGTCGCGCGACGCCTCGGTACGACGTCCCGCACGCTGCAGCGCAGGCTGCGCGCCGAGGGGCTCTCGCACCAGCAGCTGCTCGACGAGGCGCGACGCGAGGCCGCCGAGCGCTACCTGCGCGAGTCGTCGCTCGCGATCGCCGAGATCGCCTACCTGCTGGGATACTCCGAGCCGAGCGCCTTCCACCGCGCGTTTCGCCGCTGGTCGGGGACGACGCCGAGCGAGGTGCGCGCGCGGGCCGCGGCTCTCCCGTCCGGCGCGACTCAGCCGCCGGCGAGCGGCGCGAGAAGGTAGATCTCGTCGCCGTCGGCGAGCACGCGCTCGCGGTTCTCCTCGACCGGGCAGCGCTCGCCGTTCAGCATCAGCGTGTGCGCGAGGTGCGGGCTCGTCGCGAGCGCCTCGCGCAGACGGATGCCGCGGCGCTCGGCGGCGTCGAGCAACGTCGCGAGGGTCGCGCCCTCGGGCAGCGCGAGCTGCTCGTCGACGTCGTACCAGCCGCTCCCGGTGCGACCCTTGAGCAGGACGCGCACGCGGATCGTGCCGCCGCGCGCCTTGCGGCCGGCGAGGCGCTCGCGCAGGCGGCCGAGGAGCGTCATCCCGCGCTCACCCGTCGACGTACCCGGCGAGGAGCTCGCTCATGCCGAGCCGCTCGGCGCGCTCGCGCGACAGGTGGCCGGTGACCGGGTTCCAGCCCATGGCGCGGTAGTAGTCCTCCTTGAGCTGGATCAGCGGCACCTTGATGCCCTTGAGCGGGCCCTTCTGCAGGTTGCCGTCGCCCTCGCCGAGCATGCGCGGGTGCGGCTGGAAGTCCGACGGCTTGATGCCCTCGCGGCGGTTGAACGCGGCGCGCAGGTTCTGGATGCGCTCGCCGGCGAGCAGCAGGTCCTTCTCGGTCATGCCCCAGCCGGTGAGGGCGTTGACCAGATCGAGCCACGGCAGCCCGCCGGTCAGGTTGGTGAACATGCAGAGACCGAGGCCGTTCAGCACCTGGTGCGCGTTCGAGAAGTGCGCCTGCGCGACGCCCTTGCCCTCGGTGCCGTGCCACGCGACCGTGACCTCCTTTGGGTCGACCGCGTTCGGGATCGGGAACTTCGAGTTGAAGGTCTCGTTCCACGACGCGCTGCCGGCGGTGTGCCGTCCGGGCGTCGGATCGGCGATGTAGGTGACGCCCATCAGCGAGGTGAAGCGCGAGTCGTGGTAGGCCGGCTCCTGGCCGTGCACGTGGATCGCGAAGCGCTCGGCGCCGCGTCCGATGTGCGCCGCGGCGCGCGCGCTGCCGTGACGCAGCCAGGCGCCGCAGCCCTCGCCCTTGCCCATCTTGATGGTGAGCGCGAGCGCCGCTTCGCCGTTGCCCCAGCGCATGTCGATGCCGTCGAGGTCGTCCTTGGTGAGGATGCCCTCGTCCATCAGGTCGCAGACCCAGGCGAGCGTCGCGCTCGCGCTGACGGCGTCCATGCCGTAGCGGTTGCAGGCGTCGTGGCAGGCGGTGACGATCTCGAGGTCGTCGTTGAGCAGGTTCGCGCCGAAGCCGACGATCGTCTCGTAGTCGGGACGACGCACGTCGGAGAGCCCGCGCTTCTTCACCGCGACGATGCCCTTGCACGGCATCGGGCAGTCGCCGCACGACAGCTTCTTGGTGATGTACTTGTCGACTTCCTTGCCATCGAGCTTCCAGCCCTTGCTCGCGAGCGGGAAGTCGACCGCGCCGACGCCCTTCCAGTTCTTGATCGGCGCGTCGCCGTTCTCGACGCTGATCGCGACCGCGCCGGTCGTGCCGCGGTCGCTCCACAGCTGACGCATCGCCTGCGCGGGCGCCTCGACCTTCATCCCGAGGCGCGTCATCAGGCGATACATCCAGCCCATCCAGCGCTTGGGCTTGGTCATGTAGACCATGAAGCGCATCCGCCACGAGAGCGCGCTCTTGTACTCCGCGGTGATCTGCTGGCAGAGCTCGCGGAAGCGCTTCGGATCGGCGATCGGCACCTCGCCCGAGCCCGAGACGACGATCGCCTTCAGGTTCTTGCTGCCGTAGATCGCGCCGAAGCCCTGGCGGCCGAACGCGTGGTAGCGGTCGTTCATCACGCTCGCGATGCGCGCGAGCTGCTCGCCGGCGGGACCGATCGCGCTGACGCCGACCTCCGACTTGCCGCCGTAGCGCTCGCGGAGCGCGTCGAACACCGGCGGGATCTCCTGACCCCAGAGGTCGCCGGCCGGATCGAAGCGCACCTCGCCGTCGCGCACCACGAGCACGGTCGGCTCGCTCGCCTTGCCGGTGACCAGCAGCGCGTCGTAGCCCGCTTTCCGTAGCTGGATCGCGACGCTGCCGCCCGAGTTCGAGTCGGCCCAGGTGCCGGTCAGCGGCGACTTGCCGACGATCTGGATGCGGCCCGAGAACGGCGTCCGCGCGCCGGTCAGCAGCCCGGACACGATCGCGAAGCAGGCCTCGGGCGCGAGCGGATCGGTTCCCGGCGGGAAGTGGCGCCACATCAAGTATGCACCCAGCCCGTAGCCGCCGAGGAACATGCGGTAGACCGACTCGTCCAGCTCTTCCGTCCGGCTCGTCCGGGTGGTGAGATCGACGATCAGCACCCGACCATGGGTGCCGTAGCGTCCGTTACCGCGAGGCGATTGCTCGGTCATCTGCCGTCCTCCGCGCGAGACTGTACCCGGAATCTCGACGCGCCGTAAGGGCGCGGCAGCGAGGCGCGAGGGGGACGCGAGGCTCATGGAGGACAGCGGCTGTCGGCGACGACGACTAACCCGGCGAGGGTCACCATTTGGGTGATGCGCGCGCGCCTCGTCCGCGGCACGCTCGCCCCCATGGCCAGGGAATCAGCAATGGTCTCCGAGTCCGAAAACGAGTCGTCCTACGCTCGCTACGCCGCCGCGTATCGAGAGGCGGCTGGCCGCGACCCGCGCGACTTCCCGTTCGGCTACCTCGCCGGCGACCCGGCGAGCGGAGCACGCGGCTGCTTCGTGTGGTTCGCGACAACGGGCGAGCTGATCGACTTCATGATCGATACCGAGGTCGGCCTGCTGCAGTTCGACGAGCCCGACGCGAACGTGATCGCCGCGGGCATCCGGCGCGTGATGGCGCGCACGTTCGACCTGTCGCGCGCCCCGCGCGACGAGCTCACCGAGGCCTTCTGCGGCTGGTGCGAGATCCTCTGGCTCGGCACCTTCGGGAACCTCTGCTCGCGCGGCGGCGACGTGCAGACCAGCGTCCGTCTCGCGTTCCGTCGCGCGCGCTCGCTCGGCGAGCACGCGGGGCCGATCGCCGACGACGAGGTGGACGCCTTCGTCGAGTTCCTGCGCGAGCTCGCCATGGCGAGCGTCGAGCTCTGAGCCGCGCGCCGCGCGCGGCTCTCGCGGGCGCGCGCGGCTAGTGCTGCGGATCGGGCTTGCTGCCGAACCAGATCACCGCGAACTCGCCCTTCATCGCGGCGCCCATCGCGGGGAAGGGATCGTACTTCGCCCACGTCTGCTGGTTCAGCAGCACCGCGCGGTGCGCGGGGCTGCTGGTCATGAAGTCGAGCACCATCTGCGGCGTCGCGTACCAGCCGCGGTAGGCGAGCTCGAAGCCGTTGCCGGTGTAGCGGACGTAGCCGAGGGCCGAGCTGATCTCGCCCGGCTTGTTCCACATGCAGCTCGCCTGCGAGTGGCTGTCGTCGTAGCAGCAGCCGCTCCACATCGAGCTCGACGACCAGCTGTGCAGGTTGCACGGCGGGGTGGGGAGGTTGGGGTTCTGCGCCAGGTCGTGCACGTGCGCGCCAGCGACCGCCATCATCGTCGGCGTCACCGGGACCGGCGCCTTGCCGTGCGCGACGCGGTACTGGTTGACGAGCTGCGCGAGCTGCGCGCCGCCGGATCCGGTCGGGAAGGGCTGCGGCCCCGGCGCGGTCGGCTGCGGGGTCGGCGTCGGGTGCGGGGTCGGCGAGGGCGCGGGGTTGCAGAGCCCGCTGTCGCGATCGTCGAGCAGCAGGTCGCCGTTGGTGTCGGCGGCGTCGATGCAGTGGGTGAACCCGAAGCACGGGTGCTTCGTCTGCTTGCCGTTGCCCACGCAGCGATCGCCCGGCGCCTTGATCGCGCACGAGACCTTGCCGTTGCTCGCGCGACGTACGCAGGGCGCCGCGTTCGCCTCGGGCTTGCGGCCGCACACGGAAACCGACTCGAGGCGGCGCACCTGGCTGCGACACTGCGGACGCAGCGCCCCGCTCGCGACGCCCGCCTCGACGACCTCGCGCACGCAGCGCATGTAGGCGCCGCGTGCGCGATCCTTCGAGCCGTCGAAGCGCGAGCACGGACAGCTCGCCGCGATCGCGACGCGCAAGTCGGCGATTGCAGCCGCGTCGGTCTCGCGCCACGAGCCCGTCAAGCAGCCGGATGCGCCCCAGGCCGGCGTCGTCGACGTGGCCAGAAGGGCAACGACGAGCGGAACGGACAGGAGCGGCGCGATCGCGGCCAGCCAGCGGGCTCTCATCATCACCTGCACCTCCGGACCTTCGCTGCCAAAGCGCGACGTCCGCGCCCGTGGTGCGCTGGGTCGGGGCCGGACCGCGTCGCGCGTTTATCGCGACCGAGCAAGCGGCGGTCAAGGCAGAAACCGCTTCCGGCCGCGCCGTGGGCACGATCCGTCGGGCACCACGGCCGGAGGGGCGCGATCCTCGCCCTTCTCCCGGCAGTCGTGGTAAGCGCGCGCCGGTGGGAATCGCCCTCGTCACCGGAGCGACCGGCAACGTCGGCAACGCGATCGCGCGTGCGCTGCTCGCGGAGGGCCGCGCGGTGCGCGCGCTGGTGCGCGATCCCGAGCGTGCGCGGCCGCTGCTGCCGTCCGCGTGCGAGCTCGTGCGCGGCGACGTCACGGCGCCCGAGACGCTCGCGCCCGCGCTGCGCGACGTCGAGGTCGTGTTTCACGCGGCGGGACTGCCCGAGCAGTGGCTGCCGGATCCGACGACCTTCGAGCGCGTCAACGTCGGCGGCACGGAGAACGTGCTGCGCGCCTCGCGCGAGGCCGGCGTGGCGCGCTTCGTCTACACCAGCACGATCGACGTCTTCGCCTGGCGTCCCGGCGTGGCGTTCGACGAGTCGATCCTCGACCCGCAGCCGAAGCACACCGCGTACGAGCGCTCCAAGCAGGCGGCCGACCGCATGGTGCAACGTGCGGTCGACGAGGGAGTGCACGCCGTGTTCCTGCACCCGTCGGCGGTCTACGGCACGTCGCCGACCACCTCGCCGGGCGTCAACGATCTCTTGAAGCGCCTCGTCGCGGGCGAGATCCCGCTGCTCTTGCCCGGCACGATGCCGATCGTCTTCGCGGACGACGTCGCGCGCGGGCATCTGCTCGCCGAGCGCGCCGCGCCCGGAAGCCGCTACATCCTCAGCGAGTCGGTGTGGACGCTGCCCGACCTCGCGCGCGAGATGGCGGCCGCGGTGCGCGACGTGCTCGGGATCGAGGTGCGGCTGCCCGGCGTGCTGCCGGTGTGGGTGGCGCGCGGCGTGTCGATCGCGACCGAGGCGCTGTCGAAGATCACACGGCGCCCGCCGCTGCTGCCGGCGGGACAGCTCGAGTTCCTGCTCTCGGGCGCGACACCGGTCGCGGATCGCGCTCGACGTGAGCTCGGCTGGAGCCCGTGCAGTGCACGCGACGGCTTGCGCGCCACCGTGCGCTGGCTCGCGGACCGCGGCGAGATCCCGCGCGCGCGTTGACCTTCGGCGTGACGCGCTCTAGAAACGCCCGTTCGCGCGCCACGGGGGGCTGGGGCACTTGCACACCGTAGCGCCAACGCAGTAGCTCGTGAAATAGGATTCGCCCCTGGAGGGAGACGATGACGCCAATTCGTTCTCGATGGATGCTCGCCGTGGCGCTGCTGCTGACGGCCTCGGTGAGCCACGCCGCTAATCCCGGCGAACGCTACGACGCCTCGAACGTCGACAAGATCGCGGACCTGATCTCGCCCGGCGTGCGGTGGTGCGTCGAGCGCGGCATGCCGATCACGATCGTCGAGACGAAGTCGATCGCCATGCCGAAGCGCTACCTCGAGGCGACGGAGAAGTACTCCGGTCAGGTGCGCCTCTCGGCCGATGGGCGTCGCGTCGAGAACTACACGGCGGGTCTGCCGTTCCCGAACATCGACCCGAACGATCCGCAGGCGGCGATCAAGATCATGTGGAACTACGACTACAAGCCGCTGATCACGGACGACGTCGACCTGCGGAACTTCGACGCCGACACCGGCACCATCGGCACCGGTGGCAGCGAGCTGTCGATCGAGCGCCACTTCCTGCTCGACCACCTGCGCGCGATGAGCTTCATCGGGCGCCTGTTCGTCGACCCCAAGCCGGAGTTCACGCCGAACCCCGACGGCGTGCGCTCGAAGCAGGGCCTCTACCCGATCCTCGAGCCGTTCGACCTGAAGGGCGTCGGCACGATCTCGTACCGCTACCTCGACCCCGACCGTCAGGACGACACCTGGCTCTACCTGCCGTCGCTGCGTCGCGTGCGCCGTCTGTCGTCGGCGCAGCGCTCGGACGCGCTCTTCGGCCAGGACACCGACGTCGACAGCTACTACGGCTACGCCGGCAACCCGGCCTGGTTCGACTGGAAGCTGCTCGGCGAGAAGGAGATGCTCGGCGTCTTCCACGCGCAGAACTTCCCGGTGAAGTGGGCCGAGGGCAGCGCGAACTTCGCCTTCGACGACGTCTGGGAGAAGCGCAAGGTCTGGGTGATCGAGGGCACGCCGAAGATGGCGCAGTACGCGTACTCGAAGCGCCTGATCTGGATCGACAAGGAGACCTACGCGGTCCTCTACTCGGACATCTTCGATCGCGCCGGCAACCTGTGGAAGGTGTGGCTGAACGACTTCAGCTTCCGCAAGCAGGCGTTCCCGGGCGCGTCGATCACCTACGAGGACGAGATGGGCTTCCTGCCCGCGATCGTCATGGTCGACATCCAGGCGGCGCACGCCACCAAGGCGAGCCTCCCGAGCCCGCGCTTCCCTGGCGAGCAGGGCTGGTACTTCAACCAGGGTGCGAAGAGCGGCACGACGCCCGACTACTTCACGGTCGCGGCGATGATCTCCGCCGGCCGCTGATCCATCACGCTGCTCGGGGGCTCCGACGCGGAGCCCCCGAGCACGCTTTCCCTCCGGAGCGCCGCCCGGCGTCGCGGCGCTTTGGTTGACAATCGCCGGCAAAGGGAAGAAGCCCGACCCATGCCGGCGCAGCCCGACGCCGCCCTCCCGCCCGATCCGTCGTTCGCGCCACCGCTCGCCGATCCGCACTTTCACGCCGGCGATCCGTTCGACGTCTACCGCGCGCTGCGCGCGGCGCCGACGCTGCACCGCCACGCGGAGCCCGCGTTCTGGGCGGTGACGCGTCTCGAGGACGTCGTCGCGGTGTCGCGCGACCCCGAGACCTTCTGCTCGAGCCGCGGCACGCTGCTCTCGGACATCTCCCGGCCGATCATCCCGCGGCAGTCGGTCCTCTACATCGACCCGCCGGAGCACACGAAGTACCGCAAGCTCGTGCAGCCGGCGTTCTCGCCGGGGCGTCTGCGCGCGCTCGAGCGCTGGATCCGCGACACGACGCGCGCGCTGCTCGACGCGATCCCCGACCCGAGCAGCGTCGAGTTCGTGTCGGCGTTCGCCGCCGAGCTGCCGCTGCTGGTGATCGCGGAGATGCTCGGCGTGCCGGGCTCGGATCGCGATCGCTTCAAGCGCTGGTCGGACGCCACGATCGCGGCCGGCACCGATCCGACGCCGGAGAACATGGCGCAGTCGGCCGAGCTCTTCGAGTACTTCGCGGCGGCGCTCGCCGAGCGCCGCGTGCGTCCCGGCGACGACGTGCTGTCGACGCTGGTCGGCTCGGAGATCGACGGCGAGCGGCTCTCCGAGTTCGATCTCTCGAGCTTCTGCTTGACGCTGCTCGTCGCCGGCAACGAGACGACGCGCAACCTGCTGTCGCACGGTCTGCACGCGCTCGCGACGCACCCCGACGAGCTCGCCCTGCTGCGCGCCGACCCGAGCCTCCTGCTGCGCGCGGTCGAGGAGATGCTGCGCTGGGGGAGCCCGATCCTCGCCTTCATGCGCACCGCGACGCGCGACGCCGAGGTGCGCGGCACGCGGATCCGTGAGGGCGACCGGCTCTTCCTGATCTACGCCGCGGCGAACCGCGACGAGAGCGTGTTCGGCGACGACGCGGAGCGCTTCCGGATCTCGCGCGACGCGAGCCGGCACGTCGCCTTCGGCTTCGGCGAGCACTTCTGCCTGGGCGCGGCGCTCGCGCGCATGGAGGCGCGGATCGCCTTCGAGGAGCTGCTCGCGCGCTTCACGCGCTTCGAGATCGTCGGCGAGATCGAGCGCGTGCCGTCGATGATCGTGCGGGGCATCGAGCGCCTGCCGGTCGCGCTGCGCGCCTGAGCGCGTTTCGCCGCGTGGCACGCACGGGACGGCTCGCCGCGTCGTGCGCGGGACCGGGGCGCCAAGACGCACGCGGCGCGCGCCGCCGGGTGAGGCCGGGCGACGCGCGCCGCGCAGAGCGAACGAGCAGGGCGCGCCGCACGACGTGGCGCGCCCGCCGAGGTCGGAGATCAGTACGTGATGACGCTGCGGATGACCTCGCCCGCCTCCATCGCCTTGAACGCGGCGTTGACGTCCTCGAGCTTGATCTTCTTCGACACCATGTGCGTCGTGTCGAGGCGCCCGGTCTCGATCAGGTCGATGAAGCGCTGGAAGTCGCGCCGCACCTGCGCCGAGCCGTACTTGCTGCCGAGCACCTTCTTCTCCTCGTAGAAGAGCTGGAAGGCGGGCAGGGTGACCATCGCGTCGGCGCGCGCCATGCCGACGATGCACACCGTGCCGCCGTTGCGCGCCATGTTGTAGGTCGTGACGATGGTCTCGGGCAGGCCGACGACCTCGAACGCGTAGTCGACGCCGCGGCCGCCGGTGAGCTCCTTCACCTGCGCGACGGGATCGCCCTGCGCCGGGTCGACCGTGTCGGTGGCGCCGAACTTGAGCGCCTGCTCGCGCTTCATCGCGACCGGGTCGACTGCGATGATGCGCGCCGCGCCGGCGATGCGCGCACCCTGCACGACCGCCTGCCCGACGCCGCCGCAGCCGAGCACCGCAACCGTCGAGCCGGGCTGCACCTTGGCGGTGTTGAGCGCCGCGCCGACGCCGGTGGTCACGCCGCAGCCGATCAGCGCGAGCTGCTCGGCCGGGATGTCGGTCTGGATCCGCACCACCGAGTGCTCGCTGGTGGTGACGCGCTCGGCGAAGGTGCCGAGGCCGGTCATGCAGATGTAGGGCGAGCCGTCGGGACGCGTCCCGCGCGGCGTCATCATGATCTGCTGCTCGAGCTCGCAGTGGTTCGACTGGTCGTGCTGACAGAACCAGCACGAGCCGCAGGCCGGGATGAACGACGCGACGACGCGGTCGCCCTTCTTCACCTTGGTCACGTCCTTGCCGACCTCGACGACGCGGCCCGTGCCCTCGTGGCCGAGCACCACGCCGGGCGGCAGCGGCACGTAGCCGCGCGCGAGCGACAGGTCGGAATGGCAGACGCCGCTCGCCTCGATCTCGACGACGACGTCCTGAGGCCCGGGATCCGCCGGCTTCAGGTCCTCGATCGCCAGTTGCTCGCTTCCCACGAAAACTGCTGCTCGCACGTGCTCACCTCGTTGTCTTGAAAAGTTGCGCCGCGCACGCGGCCGACGTCCCGGGCGGGACCGTGGTTCGTCGTCGTAGCAGGTTCCACGGACGGGGCGGAAGCGCAATGACGCGCCGTGCCAGACGCGAGCGCCGGGCAGCCACTTGCTCCGCCGCCGAGCCGCGTGCGACTTTTCTCGCCATGTCCACCACCGGGACGGCCCGCTCGACACGTCGACGTGCGCCCTCGCGCGCACCCAACTACGGCTCCGCCGGCCGCATGATGCGCGCCCTGGTCGCGATCCTGCGCGCGCCGCACGGCCGTGAGCTGTCCGCGCTCGCCGACGAGCTCGACGTCTCGCACAAGACCGCGGAGCGCTACGCCCGCGTCATGGTGAACGAGCTACCGGCGCCCGACGGGCTGCCGCTGCTCGAGCTGGTCAAGCCGAACGGACGGCCGCTGCTGCGTCTGCGCGGCTTGGCTGGCGCGGTCGACTCCACCGCGTACCAGGCGGCGTCGGTGTTCTTCGGGCTCGCGGCGTTGCGCGTGCTGCAGGGCACGGTCGTGCACGACGGCGCGACCGAGGTCTGGGACAACTTCAAGAAGAACTTGCCGAGCGACACCCGCAGGCTGCTCGAGCACGTCGAGCGCAAGTTCTTCTACGTCCCGTTCGCGGGCAAGAGCTACGCGAAGCTCGACGACCACATGGACACCATCCTGCGCTCGGTGCTGAAGCAGGAGGTGCTCGACATCGACTACCGGCACGCGAACCGGCGACGGACGAAGCACCGCTTCTCGCCCTACACCGTGGTGCTCTACCGCGACGCGCTCTACCTGCTCGGCGCTTCGAACCGGCACCAGAAGCCGATCTACCTCGCGGTCGACCGCATCGAGAACGTCAGGCGGACCGGCGAAAAGTTCGCCCTGCCACCGAACTACTCGCCGCGCGCGCTCACCGACGGCGTGCCCGGCATCTGGTCGGGCCCCGAGACCACGGTGTCGCTGCGGCTGCGCGGTCGCGCGGCGGAGCAGATCCCCGAGCGCCTGATCCACCCGTCGCAGATCTTCACCGAGCTGCGCGGCGGCGAGACGCTGATGCGCATGACGGTGCGCGGCTGGCAGGAGCTCGCCTGGTGGATCCTGTCGTGGGGCCCGGACATCGAGGTGCTCGAGCCCGAGGATCTGCGTCGCTTCGTGAAGCGCACGCTGCAGGCGGCGGCCGCCGTGTACGCGCGTCCGGCGCGCGCTAGCTGACGCGACCGGTGCTCGCGCGTGCCGCGTGACGTGGCAGCGGTCGCGCGTCGACTGACGCGAGCGCTGCCCGCGCGCGCGGCAGGCGCTGCCGAAACGCGCGGCACACGCCGCGCGAGCGCGCAGAATTTGCCCGTCGCGGCACGCGTTTCTCGCGTCGCCGCGTGGCTCGGGCGTTGCTTCGCTGTCGCGTCGTGCTCGGTCTCGTCCTCACCGCGGGCGGCGCGCGAGGTGCCTACCAGGCTGGCGTCCTGAAGCGGATCGGCGAGATCCCCGCGCTGCGCGACGGGCCGTCGCCGTTCCCGATCGTCACCGGCGCCTCGGCGGGCGCGATCAACGGCGCCGCGATCGCGGCGCGCAGCGACGGCTTCGGCGAGGCGACGCGCGAGCTCGCGCGTCTGTGGTCCGAGCTGAGCGTCGAGCAGGTGTTCCGCACCGACGCATCGTCGCTCGCGCTCGGCGCGCTGCGCTTCGCGCGCGACCTGGCGCTCGGGCCGCTGCTCGGCAGCACCGTGACGCAGTCGCTGCTCGACGCATCCCCGCTGCGCGC
This sequence comes from Candidatus Binatia bacterium, assembly GCA_036563615.1. NCBI lineage: Bacteria > Candidatus Binatota > Binatia (SeqCode) > Binatia bacterium. The sequence goes on along the minus strand of DATCMB010000004.1, from coordinate 213,070 downwards.
CTTCCTCGCGCGCGTGCTGCCGCTCGACGGCATCGCGGACGCGATCCGCGCGGGCCACCTCTACGCGGTCGCCGTGCTCGCGACGAGCTACCACTCGGGGCGCTCGTTCACCTTCGTGCAGGGGCGTCCGGGACATCCGGTGTGGGTCAAGAGCCGGCGCGTCGTGCTGCCGGTGCGCTTGACGGTCGACCACGTCGCGGCGTCGGCGGCGATCCCGATCGTCTTCCCGCCGGTGCCGATCTCGTCCGCGGTCGGCGACGTCTACTTCGGCGACGGCGCCTTGCGCTTGACGACGCCGTTCAGCCCGGCGATCCGTCTCGGCGCCACGCGCGTGCTCGCGATCGGCATCCGCTCGCCGCGCGCCGCCGACGCGCTCTGGCAGGAAGAGCTCGGCGTCGCCGACCCGTCCGGCGTGCACGCGCCCGGCATCCTCGCGCCGCCGCTCGCGCAGATCTGCGGCGTGTTCCTGAACGCGATCTTCCTCGATCACCTCGACAGCGACCTCGATCACCTGAAGCGGATGAACGAGCTGGTCGCGACCTACGGCGCGCACGCGCCGTCGGCGGAGCAGGCGGGGTCGCAGGTGCGCGAGCCGATGCGCATCGTCGAGCCGCTCGTCGTCTGCCCGTCGGAAGACCTCGCGCTCGTCGCGCAGCGCTTCGCGCACCGCATGCCGCGTCTCGTGCGCCTCATGCTCGAGGGGCTCGGCACGCCCGACGCGCAGAGCGCCGACATGATGAGCTACCTCCTGTTCGATTCCTTCTACACCCGCACCCTGGTCCAGATCGGCTACCGCGACGCGAGCGAGCGCATCGACGAGATCGAGGCCTTTCTGCGCGAGGCGCAGGAGGCGAGGCAGCGCGCGAGCGCGGACGACGAGCCGCGCGCGAGCGCAGACGACGCGATGGACACGGGGGAGGCGGCTGCGGTCGACGGCGCCGCGGAGCGCGCGGTCGGCTGAGGGAGCCGGTCGCGCTGGGGAGGAATCGTGAACGAAGGACGTTACGTCAGGCTCTCGGGCCTCGACCACGCGTTCCTGCACTTCGAGAGCGAAGCGGCGTACATGCACGTCGCATTGACGGCCGTCTTCGAGGCGGGCTCGCTTGCGCGCGCGGACGGCGGCATCGACATCGCGCGCATCCGCGCGCACGTCGCAGGGCGTCTGCACCTCTTGCCGCGCTACCGGCAGCGCCTGCACTACGTGCCGCTGACCAACGATCCCGTGTGGGTCGACGACGCGGACTTCGACCTCGACTTCCACGTCCGGCACAGCCACCTGCCGCGTCCGGGGAGCGAAGCGCAGCTCAAGACGCTGGTCGCGCGCCTCCTCGAGCGTCCGCTCGATCGCCGCCGCCCGCTCTGGGAGATGTGGTTCATCGAGGGGCTGCCCGGAAACCGCTTCGCCATGCTGTGCAAGGTCCACCACTGCATGGTCGACGGCATCGCCGGCATCGACCTGCTCGCGGCGCTGCTCAGCCCGACGCCCGAGGCGCGCATCGAGCGGCCGCGGCCGTGGACGCCGGCGCCGCCGCCGACCTCGGCGCAGCTGCTGCGCGACGAGCTGCGCCGCCGGCGCGACGCCTCGCTCGACGCGCTCCGCGGCCTCACCTCGCTCGGCGGACGCGACGTCCAGTCGCTCGGCGCGCGGCTCGGCAGCCTGTGGAGCCTGCTCAGCACCGGCGTGCGCGGCGCGGCGCCGACGCCGTTCAACGCGCCGATCGGCCCGCACCGCCGCGTCGAGTGGCTCGGCTTCGACATCGCCGAGATGAAGGCCGTCAAGCAACGCCTCGGCGGCACGCTCAACGACGTCGTGCTCGCGACCGTCACCGGCGCGCTGCGCCGCTACCTCGCGCACCACGGCGCCGGCGTCGCCGACGGCGAGCTGCGGGCGCTGATCCCGGTCAGCACGCGCGCGCCGAGCGAGCGCGGCGAGACGGGCAACCGCGTCTCGGCGTGGCTCGCGCCGCTGCCGATCGACGAGGCGCGGCCGCTCGAGCGCTACCGGCGCATCCGCGCCACGACCGAAGCCTACCGCACGAGCCACCAGGAGCGCGGCGCCGAGGTGCTGGCGAAGACCGCCGAGTGGACGACCGCGCTGCCGCTCGCGGCGGCGGTGAAGCTGATCGGCCGCACGCGCGCCTTCAACGTCATCGTCACCAATGTCCCGGGGCCGCCGGTGCCGTTCTACCTGCTCGACGCGACGATGATCGCGGGCTACCCGCACGTGCCGCTGTTCGAGAACCAGGGGCTCGGCATCGCGCTCCTGAGCTACGCCGGCAAGCTCTACTTCGGCCTGGTTGGCGAGTGGGACCTGGTGGCGGACATCGACCGGCTCGCGCACTGGGTCGAGGCGTCGTACGCCGAGCTGCGCGAGGCGGCCGACGTCGAGCCCGTGCGGCCGCGGTCCGAGCGCAGGCTGCGGCGCGTGCACGCGGTGGCCTGAGCGGGCGCGCGTCGCCGTCCTGCGTGAGGCGTGGCGTCTGCAGGATGCGTGTCGTCTGCAAGCGGTGGGGTGACGCGACGCCCGCGAGCCCGCGTCAGGCGGCGTCGTGCGCGACGGTGCGGACCGGCGTCAGCGGCGGCACGGGCCGCGCCGGCAGGGCGCACACGCCGTCCGCGCTGAAGCCCTCGGCGCCGTAGCCGAGCGCGTGGTTGATGCGCGCGCGCAGGTTCTCGTGCGCGATCGCCGCGGTGAGCTCGACGATCTGCGCCTCGTCGAAGTGCTCGCGCAGGCGCGCGAACTCGTCCTCGTCGATCACCACGGGCGTCGCGGTCATGCGGTCGGCGTAGGACAGCACGAGCTTCTCGAGCGGCGAGAACGCGTCGCTCCGGCGCCAGTCGTGCAGCTCGCGTACTTGACGATCGCTGACGCCCGCGCGGCGCACCAGCGCCGAGCCGATGTCGAGGCAGAACGGGCAGCCGACCAGCGAGGCGACGCGCAGCTCGGCGAGCTGCCGGAGTCGTGGGTCGACGCGGCGCGCGCGCTCCATGCCGACCTCGAGCGCGACCGTCGACGCGAGCACGGCCGAGCTCGTGGCGTAGCCGCGCAGCGGCTGCACGTCGCGTCCGAGCTGGCGGCGGACGTACCAGAAGACGAAGCGCACGAACGGATTGCGCGTGCGCGGCGAGGCACCCTCGATGCGTGGCATGCGAACCTCCATGCGAGGACGTCGCGCGACGCGGCATTGCGTCGTGCGCGCCCTCGACCCCACCACGCTCGAGAGACGCGCGAGATTACACGTTCTGGTCGAGCCGCTCGTGCGAGCCGCTCCGTCAGCGGCCTGGGCGCGCTCCTGCGAGCGCGCGCTCGCGCGCAGCGACGCCGCGCGGAGCACGCGACGCGCTGCGCGCCCGCGTCGGCGTCTCAGCCGCCGTAGAAGGTCTTCTCGCCCAGGTCCTTGAGCCACAGCGTCGCGTCGTCGGGACGCCCCTCGGGCTCCTTCGCGACGCCGGCCTCGACCACCTCGCCGACGAACACCGAGTGGTCACCGCGCTCGACGGTGTCGACCAGCTTGCACTCGACGTAGGCGGGCGTGCTCTCGAGGATCGGCGCGCCCGTGGATCCGGCGCGGAAGCGCTCGCCGGAGATGGTGTCGCCCGAGACCTCGGCGGGCTTGAAGAAGGTGAAGGCGAGCTTCTGCTGACCCTTGCCGAGCACGTTCAGCGCGAACGCGCCGGACGTCTTGATCACCTCGTGCGCCGCGGAGTCGGTCTTGACGCCGACCACGACCAGCGGCGGCGCGAACGACGCCTGGGTCACCCAGTTGACGGTCGCGGCGGCCACCTGGCCGTCGCTGGTGCGCCCGGTGAGGACGTAGAGGCCGTAGGGGATCATGCGCAGAGCGGTCTTCTTCGCGTTGGGGTCCATGGCTGCTCCTGAAATTGATCTGCGAATGGATCGTGCTCGCTGACCTTCTACGCCACGAGGGCCGTCGCCGAAAGCCCGTCGGCCAGCGCGACGTCGTGATCGGTGCTACAAGCGGCGCCGCGAGGGAGAGGAGGCGGCGGCGATGTGGCTCGAGGGCGCGTTGGTGGTGGGGTTCGTCGTGGCTTCGCTGCTCGCGCTCCTCGCGGTGCGCCGGCGCGTGCCGCTCGAGGCCCTCCAGGAGCAGCACGACGTCGCGGCGGCGTGCTTCGCGGTGATCGGCGGTCTCTGCGGCATCGTCGTCGCCTTCGTGATGGTGTCGTCGTGGGAGCGCTTCGAGGAGGCACGTGAGCGCACCGAGGTCGAGGCGGACGCGCTCGCGGACCTCTATCGCCACGGTGCGGCGCTGCCGGATCCGGGCGGCGCGCGGTTGCGCGAGCTGACGCTCGCCTACGCGCGCAGCGTGGTCGAGGACGAGTGGCCGGCCATGGTCGAGGGCCAGCCGAGCGAGAAGACCTACGGCATCTTCCGCGAGCTCTGGCGCACGCTGCTCGCCACGAACGCGAGCGAGGCGAAGGACGTCGCCGTCTTCCAGAACACGCTCGGCAAGATGGACGACCTGAGCGACGCGCGCCGCGACCGTCTGACGTACGCGCGCGTCGGGCTGCCGTGGATCGTGTGGGCGTTCCTGATCGGGTCGGGCGCCGTGACGGTCGCCTTCAGCTACTTCTTCGGGCTGCGTCAGATCGCATCACAGCTCATCATGACCGCGGCGCTCGCGCTGACGATCGCCGCCGCGCTGCTGCTGATCGCGGAGATGCAGACGCCGTTCACCGGCGCCGTGCAGGTGCCGCCGCACGGCTTCTCGCGCCTGCTCCAGAGCACGCACGAGGAGGCGCGCTAGCCTCGCTCCGGGCAGGCGGGCGAGGGCCCGCGCTGCGCCCGGGATTCAAGCAGAGAATCACTGGGCCCGCGCGGAACGCACGGCCTTCAGTCGAGCGGCCCTTCGACCGCGGAGCTCGGATCCTCGCCCCACTCGGCGAACGCGAAGCGGAAGTCGTCCCAATTCGTGACCAGCATCGCGGTCATGAGAAAGCCGAGCAGGGCGACGACCAGGGCGAAGAGCGTCTCCTGGCGGCGCGTGATGGTGCGCGGACGGGTCCGGCGAATGGTTGCGTGCCGTGCGATCATGGTTCTTCCGGGTCGGTGGGGGAGAGATCGGGTCTACGGTCGGGGGATGGGCAGCGCGACCACGCGGCCGCTTGGCCTCTCGAGTGGCTCCCTTTTCGCGTTCGCGTCGGTTGGAATCAAGTCGGTTCTCGACAAAAATTCGCGAAAGCGCAGTCTTTTCAGGTGCATGAAAGATCGGGCGGCGGCGCGCGCGCGCCGGCGCGTCCGTCCGGTCGGTCGCGAGCCGGCGTGCGCGCTGCCGGGCGGATCGCTAAGCGGACTCTCCGCTCACGTCATTCACACCTGCCAGGAGTTCGCCACGCATGCGTCGAGACGTCTTCACCGAGGACCACGAGATGTTCCGCGAGCAGTTCCGCCGCTTCGCGGAGCGCGAGATCGTCCCCAAGATCGAGGGCTGGAACGCGGCCGGGATGACCGACCGCGAGACCTGGCGACGCATGGGCGAGGGGGGCTTCCTCGGTGCGCACGCGCCGGCCGAGTACGGCGGCGCGGGCGGCGACTTCCTCTACGACGTGGTGGTGATGGAGGAGCTCGCATCGCTGCGCGCGCACGCGCTGATGATGTACCTGCACTCCGACATCTGCATGCCCTACATCACCGTCTATGGCAGCGAGGAGCAGAAGCGCCGCTACCTGCCGCGGGTGATCTCCGGCGAGATGGTGATGGGCATCGCGATGACCGAGCCCGGCACCGGCTCGGACCTCGCGAACGTCCAGACCCGCGCCCGGCGTGACGGCGACGGCTGGATCCTCAACGGCTCGAAGATCTTCATCTCGAACGGGCAGATCGGCGACCTCTTCGTCGTCGTCGCCAAGACCGACCCGGACGCGCGCCCGCCGCACAAGGGGATCAGCCTGTTCCTGGTCGAGTCGAGCTTCCCGGGCTTCGTGCGCGGCCGCAAGCTCGACAAGCTCGGGCTCAAGGGTCAGGACACGAGCGAGCTCGCCTTCGAGGACTGCCGCCTGCCGAAGGATGCGCTGCTCGGCCGCGAGGGCGAGGGCTTCCGCATGCTCATGGAGATGCTGCAGCAGGAACGGCTGTGCATCGCCGTGACCGCGCTCGCGTCGTGCCGTCGGTCGCTCGCCGACACCATGGCCTACGTCAAGGAGCGTCGGGCCTTCGGTCAGCCGATCGCGGCGTTCCAGAACACGCAGTTCAAGCTGGTCGAGCTCGCGACCCAGGTCGAGGTCGGACAGGCGTTCGTCGACAAGCTGCTCGCGGCGCACGTCCGCGGTGAGAACATCGTCACCGAGGTCAGCATGGCGAAGTGGTGGACCACCAACCTGCAGAAGCGCCTCACCAGCGAGTGCCTGCAGCTGCACGGCGGCTACGGCTTCATGACCGAGTACCCGATCTCGCAGGACTACGCCGACGCCGCGGTGCAGACGATCTACGCCGGCACCAACGAGATCATGAAGGTGATCATCGCGAAGCGGCTCGGGCTCGCGTCCTGAGCCGCGCGCGTCGCGTGCCTCAGGCCATCTCGGCGCGGATCGCGGCGCCGTGCTCGTCGAGCCGCGGCGCGCGCGGACCCGTCGGCGGATCCGCGTAGCCCGCGATCTTGATCGGGTTGCCCGGCGCCTTGAGCCCGTCGACCTCGACCAGCATGTTGCGCGCCGCGACCTGCGGGCTCTCGGCGATCGTCGCGACGTCGTTGATCGGCGCGCAGGGGATGCCGGCCTCCGTCAAGCATGCGAGCCACTCGGCGGCGGACCGCGTGCGCAGCGTGCGCTCGAGCTCCGACTTGAGCGCCGGCTCGTTCTCCGTGCGCCGCGCGTTGTCGGCAAAGCGCGGGTCGTCGGCGACGTCGTCGCGGCCGAGCGTCGCGCAGAGCCTGCGGAACAGCCCGTTCTCGCCGGCGCAGATGACGATCTGCGCGTCGGCGGTCGCGAAGGTATCGAACGGCGTGATCGACGGATGGCGGTTGCCGATGCGTCCCGGCGCGCTGCCGTAGGCCGCGAGGTGCATGAAGCCGTGCTCGAGGAAGCTCAGCATCGCGTCCAGCATCGCGACGTCGATGCGCTCGCCGCGGCCGGTCTGCTCGCGGCGGTAGAGCGCGGTCGTGATCGCGGCGACGGTGTAGACGCCGGTCGTCAGGTCGGCGATCGAGGCGCCGACCCGCGTCGGCGGTCCGTCGGGAAAGCCCGTCTCGCTCATCAGGCCCGACACCGCCTGGATCACGGTGTCGTACGCCGGTAGCCGGCTCCACGGACCGGTCTGCCCGAAGCCCGACGCCGAGGCGTAGATCAGGCGCGGGTTCTCGGCCGAGAGCGCGTCCCAGCCGAAGCCGAGACGGTCCATCGTGCCCGGACGGAAGTTCTCGACCAGCACGTCGGCGCGGCGCGCGAGCCGCAGCAGGACCTCGCGGTCGGCGTCGTTCTTGAGATCGAGCGCGATGCTCTCCTTGCCGCGGTTGATGAACTCGAAGTACAGCGAGCGCCCGTCGAGGAACGGGCCGAAGCCGCGCGCCGGGTCGCCGCGCGGGTGCTCGACCTTGATGACGCGCGCGCCGAGCTGCGCGAGCAGCAGCGTGCAGAACGGACCCGCGAGCACGCGGGTGAGGTCGAGCACGAGGATGCCGTCGAGCGGTCTGGGTGCGGACGCTTGCACGCGGCGCAGTGTCGCGACGGCGAACGGCGGCGTCAAACCGCGTGCGGCGCCGCGCTCATCGCGGCGCGCACCGCGATGCGCTCACTGCGGCGCGCACATCGCGACGCCGTCCTTGCGCCAGCCGTTCTGCGCCATCGTGGCGTAGACGCTCCAGCTCGTCGTGTAGCGGAAGTGCACCGCGCGCGCGCGGCGGACCGACGTCCGGTAGACCGGGTCGAAGCCGCTCGGACAGGCGCCGTTCTCGGGCGGGTAGAGGTAGAACGCGACCTCGTCGTTCCTCGGCGCGGGCTCGCCCCGCACGTGGCTCCGCACGTTGCGGAACGTGAGCAGGCTCGAGGTCGGGAGCCCGTCCTGCGATCTCGCGCGTACGACCGCGCGCGGTCCGGGGATCGAGTTCGCCGGTCGCCGCCACGCGGGGAACGAGTACCCGGTGCGCCGCCAGCCCGCGGGGCCGAGCGTCGCGAGCAGCGCCGCTTCCTCCTCGAGCGACGCCGCGAGCAGGTAGCGGTCGAGATCCGGGTGGTAGAGCTCGACCACCTCGACCAGGTCGCGCCCCGCGGGATGCTGCGGGTCGCGCGGCTCGGCGAGATCGCGGATCCACTCGCTCACCAGCCCGACGGCCGCGATGTCGACGACGTGCGGTCCGAGCGGCGGCATGCGCGGCAGGTCGGGCGCGCCCGCCAGCATGAGGAGCAGCGCGCTGCGCTCCGGGGCGCCGGGCTCGATCAGCGTGCCCCGTCCGCGCCGCGAGGTGAGGCCGATCGCGCTCTCCGTCTCGCGGTGCTCGAGGCTGAAGCCGAGCGTGGTCGCGAGGCCGCCCTCGGCCGAGTGGCAGTGCGCGCAGTTCGCGTGCAGGTAGCCGCGCGCGGCGGCGTGCAGCCAGTCGGCGCCGGCGACGGTCGGGGGCGGGGCCGCGTGCCGCGTCGAGAGCACGCCCGCGTCCTCGAGCGCGCGCACGGTCGCGAGACCGAGCTGCATCGGCTCGAAGCCGATCACGACGTCCGCCTGGCGCGCGTGGCAGGCGCGGCACTGCGCGACGCCCGGGATCTCGTAGGTGAAGCTCGGCGGCACGGCGCCGCGCACGCCGGACATCGCGAGCTCGATCGGGCGTCCGTCGCTCAGCGTCGCCTCGGTCTGCTCGGCGTTCCAGACGTAGGTGCCGAAGCGCCAGCCCTCGGGTCCCTTCTGCAGCACGCGCGTCTCGATCTCGCGCCGCGTGCCGTCGTGCCGCGTGTAGCCGAAGTGCTTGACGACCAGCGTGCCGACCGGGAACGTCCAGCGCTCCGGATCCGAGCTGTCGATCGACGTGCCGGGCGGCAGCAGCAGGAAGCGCTGCTTGTCGGCGCCGTCGCTCCAGAGCGCGAACTGCGGCGCGAAGGGGATCGCGCGCTCGAGCGGGGTGAGCTTCGGGAACTCCGGGTAGAAGCCCGTGTCGGAGAGGAACTTCGGCAGCGGGTTCGTCGGGTGGTCGACCAGCGGCGGACCGCCGATCGGCGGATCGGGCGGCGGCGCGACGTTCGGCCCCGTCAAGCGATGAATCTCGACGTGGCCGAGGTCGTTGCCGAGCAGGTAGACGTAGCCGTCGGGACCCTGCACCAGGCCGGGGATCAGGCCGTCGTAGTGCAGCAGGTGGCGGTCGGCGAGCACGCGGCCGTCCTCGCTGAGCAGCGCGCCGCGCACCCAGCCCTGCACGAAGTCGGTGTAGAGCAGGACGTCGTCGAGGTAGCCGTCGTAGCGGTCGCCCGAGTAGACGGGTCCGACGACCAGCGCGGTCACGTAGACCGTCCCCGGCGGGCCCGGCGTCGCCTCGGGATCCTCGTCGAGGAACGGATCGTCCTTGCGGTAGCCGTGGATCGGGTCGACGAAGCCGGCGCAGGCGTCGAGCGACGGCGCGAACGCCCAGCACGGTCCCTGGAAGATCGGCCAGCCGTAGTTCGGCGGGCTCGTCACCGGCGCGGTCGCGTTCGCGACGACGTTGACCTCCTCCCAGGCGGCGCCGTCGTCGGCGCCGACGTCGCCGATCACGAGCGAGTCGCCGAAGAACGTGCTGGTGAACGGATTGCGCAGGCCGCGCGCGACGATCACCGGCGGCTCGGCCCCGGTCGGGTCGACGCGCAGCACCTTGCCCCAGAAGCTGTCGAGCCTCTGCGCCTGGTTGTCCTGCAGGTTCTTGCCGCCGATGCCGCCGTCGCCGATCAGCACGTAGAGCTTGCCGTCGGGGCCGAACAGCGGGTTGCCGCCGTTGTGGTTGTGCAGGTGCAGCGGGTCGCTCGCGATCTGCGGCTTCGGCACCTCGAGCACGAGGTGGCGCGAATTCCAGATCCCCGCGAGGTTCGTCGGATCCCACGTCAAGCGCCAAATCTGAATGCCGCTGCGCGGCTTCGGGTTCAGGTGGACGTAGAAGAAGCGGTTGCTCGCGAACTGCGGGTCGAAGGCGATCCCGAGCGCGCCCTCGTTGTCGTGGAACTCGCCCGAGCGCTGGAACTCGGCGAGGCTGTTCGCCGACGGCACCGCGAACGCGCCGCGGATCGAGAAGTCGGCGCCGAGCCACACCACGGTGCCGGTGCTGAGCAGCAGCAGCGACTCGCCCGAGCCGTCGGGGAAGAACTCGAGGTCCGACGGTGCGATGCCGGGCGGCGGCTGCGGCGTCCCGGTGCTGAGGTCGGGGAAGGCGTCGACGTCGAAGCGCTTCACGAGCTCGAGGCGCATCTCGGCGCCCGGGGGAGGGGAGAGGAAGCTCAGCGAGCCGGCGCGCGACGGCGGTGCGAAGGCGAGAAGGAGCGTGACGACGAAGAGCACTGCCCGCGCGAAGGGCCAGGTGGAACCGCGCACGCGACCTCGCGTAGCAGACGCACGGGCGCCCTGCAGGCGCGGCGCACGACGCGCGCACGCGTCGCCTCGGCGTGCTTCCTTTCGACGGTGGAGCGGCAGCGTTCCCTCCTCGGCCAGGCGACCTCGGTCGATCGTCGGAGCATGTGGAAGATCGTCGGGTGATCGCCGGGCCGCGTTCGTAAGGACGCGCGAAGGGCCGCGGTCTTACCCCGCTCGTCCGTCCGATTCCGCCTTGCCCCGCGCGCCGGGGGCGTGGTTCATTCGACCGTTCGCGTCGCAGCGTCTTTCGCGACCGACGAGCGAAGGAGCTGACCGTCCATGACCGAGACGACCCACTCGAGGCTTGCGCGGCGCGGCGTACGCCGTCGACTCGGGAGCGCGGCCGTGGTGGCCGTGCTGCTCTCCACCAGCGTCGCCCAGGCCGCCGTCAACCACCCGTTCGGCTCGCATCCGTTCACCTACGTGAACGGCGCGATCCGCCCGAACCACGTCACGCAGGCGCAGCTCGATCAGGCCGTGCGCACCTTCTACGACGCGTGGAAGGCGCAGTACCTGGTGCAGACCTGCGGCCCCGGCCGCTGGGTCGTGCGCGCCAACGCGGGCGGCGGCAACCTGACGGTCTCCGAAGCGCACGGCTACGGCATGATCATCATGGCGCTGATGGCCGGGCACGATCCGCAGGCGCAGCAGATCTTCGACGGCATGTTCGCCTACTTTCGCGACCATCCGTCGGCGATCACGCCGAGCCTGATGGCGTGGAACCAGAACGACTCGTGCCAGAGCGTGGGCGGCGTCAACACCGCGTCCGACGGCGACCTCGACATCGCGTACGCGCTGCTGCTCGCCGACAAGCAGTGGGGCAGCTGCGGCGCCGTCAATTACCTCGCCGAGGCGCAGAACGTGATCGCCGGCATCAAGAGCGGCGACCTCGACCAGTCGGGACAGTACGTCAAGCTCGGCGACTGGGCGCACCCGTCGAACCCCTGGTACTACGACTCGACGCGCTCGTCGGACTTCATGCCCGACCACTACCGGAGCTTTCTCAACGCGACGGGCGATCCGGTGTGGACCAACGTCCTGAACCGCACCTACCAGATCGTCGCGTCGCTGCAGGCGTCGCACAGCCCGGCGACGGGTCTCTTGCCCGACTTCGTGCGCTTCCCGCTCGGCACGCCGGAGCCCGCGCCGCCGGGCTTCCTCGAGGACGCGCAGGACGGCGCCTACGACTACAACGCCTGCCGCGACCCGCTGCGTCTCGGCACGGACTTCCTGGTGTCGGGCGACGCGCGCGCGAAGACCGCGCTCGACAAGATCAACGCCTGGATCCGCAACGCGACCGGCGGCAACCCGAGCGCGATCCGCGCCGGCTACCGGCTCGACGGCACGCCGAGCCCGGGCACGGACTACCGGTCGATGGCGTTCATCGCGCCGTTCGGCGTCGGCGCCATGGTCGACGCGACCAACCAGGCGTGGCTGAACGCGATCTGGGATCTCGTCGTCGCGACGCCGATCGGCGCCGAGCACTACTACGAGAACACGCTCAAGCTGCTGTCGATGATCGTCATGTCGGGCAACTGGTGGCCGCCGCAGGCGGTCACCGGCGGCTGCGAGCCGAGCGGCAACTCGCTCTGCACCGGCGGCGGGACGATGCAGCGCGTGCGCATCCAGCTCGGGCGCCTCGGCGGCAAGCCGAACGACGAGACGCTGCAGCTCCGCGCGCGGATCTTCTTCCCGCAGGGCGTCCCCGTGACGTCGCTCACCGAGGGAGCGCAGATCCGCGTCGAGGACCTCGGCGCCGGAAGCGCGGCGATCTTCGACTTGACGGAGGAGGCGAGCACCCCGGTCCCGGCGGTGTCGGCGGGCGTCTGCGACGCGAAGAAGGACGGCTGGAAGGTGACCAAGGTGATGACGCGCTACCGCAACGGCTCCACGGCGCTCGATCCGCCGACCTGCACGGCGGGCTCGGCGCGCGGGCTCGCGCTGCTCAAGTACCGCAAGCTGGGCGACCGCGACCTCGACGTCGTCGTGCAGGTGCGAAAGAGCTCGCTGCCCACACCCGTCGGACCGCTGCGCGCGACGCTCGTGCTCGGCGCCACGCAGGCCGCGGGCGACGCCGGCGCCTGCGGCACCAGCGCGCCGGTCGCCTGCAGCGGCAAGGGCGGCGTGCGGCGCTGCAAGTAGGCTCGCGAGGCCGGGCGAAGGAGAAGACCGCCGCGCCCGCGTGCGGTCGCGGAGCGGCGGCGGGCGCTCGAGTATCTTGCACTGAGGCTGCGAATAGATTTGCGTCCGAGCGAGCGCCGCTGCTACGAGGACGCATGGGCCGCAAGATCCTCCTCGTCACCACCGACCAGCAGCGCTTCGACGCGCTCGGGTGCAACGGCGGCACGATCGCGCGCACGCCGGTCGCCGACCGGCTCGCCGCGACCGGCGTCAATTACAAGCGCGCGCACAACCAGAACGTGGTGTGCATGCCGGCGCGCTCGACGATGCTCACCGGTCAGTACGTGCGCACCCACGGCGTGACCGCGAACGGCATCCCGCTGCCGGTCGACGCGCCGAGCGTCGCGGCCTACCTGCACGAGAAGGCGGGCTACCGCACGGCGCTGCTCGGCAAGGCGCACTTCGAGCCCGCCTTCGACCCGCAGCAGCGCTGGTTCGAGAACCGCATGGCGCGCGAGGGATCCACCGGCCCGTTCCGCGGCTTCGAGCACATGGAGCTCGCGATGCACGTACCGCTCGGCGGCTGGCACTACTCGCTGTGGCTGCGGCGCAACCACCCCGACGCCGTGAAGGGCTTCGCGCCGCTCTTGAGCGCGGCGGGCGGCGGCGAGACCGGCGCGCCCGAGGTGACCTACAACCCGATCCCGCGCGAGCTCTACCACACCGACTGGGTCGCCGATCGCACGATCGCGTTCCTCGACTCGCTGTCCGACGACGAGGACTGGTTCGTGTGGATGAGCTTCCCCGACCCGCACCACCCGTGGGATCCGCCGGCCTCGGAGGCGAAGCGCGTCCCGTGGCGCGAGCTCGACCTGCCGCCCGGCCACCCCGGCTCGGACGAGAAGATCCGGCAGATCCTCGCGCAGAAGCCGCGCCACTGGCTCGCCTGGTACGAGGGGCGCTGGCCGAACATGGAGGGCGGCCCCGCGACGTTCGCGCCCTGCACGCTGACGCACGACCAGATCCGCGAGGTGAACGCGCTCACCCACGTCGAGATCGAGCTCATCGACGAGGCGCTCGGCCGGGTGCTGGCGCGCATCCGCGAGCGCGGCTGGGACGCCGACACCGACGTGATCTTCACCACCGACCACGGCGAGCTGCAGGGCGACTTCGGCCTGCTCTACAAGGGCCCGTACCACGTCGACGCGCTGATGCGGATCCCGCTGATCTGGCGTCCGGCGCCGTCGGCCGGGATCGCGCCGGCCGTGATCGAGGAGCCGGTCGGACAGCTCGACCTGGCGCCGACCTTCTGCGCCATCGCGGGCCTCGAGCCGCCCGACTGGATGCAGGGCGAGCCGCTGCCGACGGCGCCTGGCTCGGGCCGCGAGCGGGTCATCACCGAGTGGGACAGCCAGTTCGACCGCTGCGGCATGCACCTGCGGACGATCTACCGCGACGGACTCGTGTGCACGGTCTACGAGCCGAGCACGTGCGACGTCGGCTTCCCGGCCGAGCCGGTGCTCGCCGCGAGCGGCTGGCAGGGCGAGCTGCCGTCGATCGTCTACGACGGCAGCGAGGGCGAGCTCTACGATCTGCGCGAGGATCCGCTACAGTGGCGCAACCTGTGGAACGACCCCGCCTGGCAGAAGCGCAAGAAGGAGCTGATCGCGGATCTCTACGATCACCTGCCCGCACCGCGCACGCCCGGGCTCGCGGTGGAGGCGCCGGCGTAACGCGGCCGCCGGCTTCGCGCGCATGCGCGTGCTCGTGATCGAGGACGACCGCGAGGCGGCGCGCTACCTGACCAAGGGCCTCGCGGAGAGCGGCCACGTCGTCGACCACGCCCCCGACGGCCCGCAGGGCCTCGTGCTCGCGACGAGCGGCACCTACGACGTGCTGATCGTCGACCGCATGCTGCCCGGGCTCGACGGGCTGTCGATCGTCGAGGCGCTGCGCAAGAACGGCAGCACGGTGCCGGTGCTGATCCTGTCCGCGAAGAGCAGCGTCGACGACCGCGTCGCCGGGCTGCGCGCGGGCGGCGACGATTACCTGACCAAGCCGTTCGCCTTCTCCGAGCTGCTCGCGCGCCTCGACGCGCTCGTGCGCCGCAGCCGGCCGACGGCGGTCGAGACCGTGCTGCGCGCCGCCGACCTCGAGATGGATCTGCTGTCGCGCACGGTGACGCGCGGCGGCCGCACGATCGAGCTCAAGCCGCGCGAGTTCCGCATCCTCGAGTACCTGCTGCGGCACAAGGGGCAGGTCGTGACGCGCACGATGCTGCTCGAGAACGTCTGGGACTACAGCTTCGACCCGCAGACCAACGTCATCGACGTCCACATGAGCCGGCTGCGCCAGAAGATCGACGCCGACACGGACCGGCCGCTGCTGCAGACCGTGCGCGGCGCCGGCTACCGGCTGCGCGACGATTGACGCGAGGCCGGGTACGGAGGGCGACCTGAAGCGCAGCCTGATCTTCCGTTACACGCTGGTCTACTCGGCGATCTTCTGCGCGCTGGTCGCCTGCGTGCTGGGCTTCGTGTACTGGTCGACCCTCGCCGTGCAGCAGAGCCGCGTCGACGCCGACATCGCGCGCGAGACCGAGCGTCTCTACGGTCAGTTGCGCGACAGCAGGACGGTCAGCGAGCGCGCCGCGGTCGTGACACGCACGACGATCGGCCCGCGCGGCCGCACGACGATCTACATGCTCGCGACCGAGCGCCGCGAGTACATCGCGGGCAACCTCCACGACTGGCCCGGATTCCGCGAGGGCGCGAACGGGACGCAGGGCGTGCAGGAGTTCCCGCTCGGCAAGACGGAGCAGGGCAGGGACGCGGTCGCCCGCGGTCGCGTCGTCACGCTGCCGACGGGCGAGCGCCTGCTGGTCGCGCGCAACGTGACGGAGCTCGTCGAGCTGCGCGACCTCGTGACGCGCTCGCTGCTCGCGGCGCTCGGCATCACGGTCGCGCTCGGGGTCGGCGGCGGCTGGCTCGTGAGCCGGCGCCTGTCCTCGCGCCTCGACGCGGTCGCGCGCAACAGCCAGGCGATCCTCGAGGGCGACCTCTCGCGGCGCATGCCGGTCTCGTCGCGCGGCGACGAGTTCGACGCGCTCGCCGAGAGCCTGAACCGGATGCTCGACCGGATCGAGGCGCTGATGAACGGCATGCGGGAGGTCTCGGACTCGATCGCGCACGACATGCGGAGCCCGCTCTCGCGGCTGCGGAGCCGCATCGAGGTCGCGCTCATGCAGCCGCCCGACGCGCACGCGTACCGCGAGGTGCTCGAGCAGACCGTGCGCGACATGGACGGCATCCTCGCGATGTTCAACTCGTTGCTCACCATCGCGCTCGCCGAGTCCGGCGCGCCGCGCGAGCGCTTCGTGCAGGTCGACCTGCGCGCGATCGCGCAGGACACGGTCGAGACCTACGAGCCGGCCGCCGAGGAGCGCGGCTTGCGCTTGACGCTGGAAGCCCCCGAGCCGGTCACGCTGCGCGGCGATCCGCACCTGCTCGCGCAAGCGCTCGCGAACCTCCTCGACAACGCGATCAAGTACGTCCCCGGTCCGGGCCGGGTGACGGTGCGCGTGCGCGGCGGCGAGAACGCCGTGCTCGAGGTGGCGGACGACGGACCCGGCATCCCGCCGTCGTTCCGGGCGCACGCGTTCGATCGCTTCACGCGCGTCGAGCAGAGCCGTACCACGCCGGGCAGCGGGCTCGGGCTGAGCCTGGTGCGCGCGGTCGCGCGTCTGCACGGCGGCGAGGTGACGCTCGCCGACGCCAGCCCCGGCCTGATCGTCGGGCTCCACCTGCCGCGCGCATGATCCTGCCGATCGGAGACGCCCCGAACGTCCGCGGCCACGTGCCGTGGGTGACCTACCTGCTGATCGCGGCAAACGTCGCGGTGTTCCTGCTGATCTCGATGCCGCTCTCCGAGATGCGTCCGCCGCGCGGCCCGCTGCTCGACGAGTACATACGGATGCTCGCGCGCGCGGCCGACAGCCGCGCGGAGTTCCAGCAGGCGCTGCGCTCGATCACGGCCTACGACCTGTTCGTCTTCCAGTACGGCTTCCGTCCGGCGTCGCCGTCGCTCACCGATCTCTTCACCTCGATGTTCCTGCACGCGGGCTTCCTGCACCTGTTCGGGAACATGCTGTTTCTTTGGATTTACGGCGACAACGTCGAGCACCGCCTGGGCTCGATCCGCTACCTGCTCGCGTACCTCGGGACGGGGGTGGCGGCGGTCGCGTTCCACGTCGTCTCGTCGCCGGGATCCGAGGTGCCGATGATCGGCGCGTCGGGCGCGATCTCGGGCATCCTCGGCTTCTACTTCCTGTTCTTCCGCCGCAACCGCGTGCGTCTGCTGTTCCTGCTGCCGCCGTTTCTCATGCAGGTCTTCGAGGTGCCGGCGCGCCTCGTGCTCGGCATGTACCTCGTCTTCGACAACCTGCTGCCGTACCTGTTCGCGGCGCGCGACGCGGGCATCGCGCACGGCGCGCACATCGGCGGCTTCATCGCCGGGCTCGCCGCCGCGTGGCTGATGGACCGCCGTCAGGTCGAGGCGCAGCCGCACGCGTTCGAGGCGGGACCGACGCCGGCGACGATCGGCGAGAGCATCGCCGAGGCGATCGACGACGAGGACTTCGAGCTCGCGGCGCGCAGCTACTTCGCGCTGCCCGCGCACGCGACGCGCAGACTCTTGACGCCCGGCCACGCGCTCGAGCTCGCGCACTGGCTGCGTCGGCACGGCTACGACGACGCGGCGCTGACCGTCCTGCGCCGCACGCTGCGCGACTATCCGATCGGACCGCCTGCTGCTGCGGCGAGCCTCGCCGCCGGCGAGATCCTGCTCGAGGACGAGGACCAGGGCGCCGCCGCCTACCAGTACTTCCTCGACGCGCTCGACCAGGGCGGCGACGATCCGACCATCGCGGGCGCCGCGCGGCGCGGGATCGCGACCATCGAGGCGCGCCAGAAGCGTCAGATCGGCAGAAGGTACGGACGATGAAGGTCTTTCTCGTCTCGCACACGCACTGGGACCGCGAGTGGTACCGGACGTTCCAGACCTTCCGCGCGCGTCTGGTCGACACCGTCGACCGCGTGCTCGAGCTGCTCGAGGAGGACGAGGGCTTTCGCTTCCTGCTCGACGGCCAGACGATCGCGCTCGAGGACTACCTCGAGGTGCGGCCCGAGCGTCGCGCCGCGCTCGAGGCGGCGTGCCGCGCGGGGCGGATCGCGATCGGTCCGTGGTGGGTGCAGCCGGACTCGCTGCTGCCCGCCGGTGAGGCGCACGTCCGCAACCTGCTCGAGGGACGCCGCGTCGGCGACGCCTTCGGGCCGACGTCGCGCGTCGCGTACACGCCGGACTCGTTCGGCCATCCGGCGCAGCTGCCGCAGCTCTTCGCGGGCTTCGGGCTCGGACCGTTCGTCTACTGGCGCGGCAACGGCGACGAGCTCGACGACCTCCCCGCCGAGTGGACCTGGCAGGGACCCGACGGCAGCACGGTGCTCGCGCACCATCTCGGCGAGGGCTACTTCGCGGCGTCGGGTCTGCCGCACGATCCGGACGAGGCGGCGGCGTTTCTCTCCGATCTGGTCGCACGTCTCGCGGCGCGCACGCGCAACGACGCCGTGCTGCTGATGAACGGCTTCGACCACGCGCCGCCCGAGGCGCACGGCGGCGTCGCGGCGGCGGCGCTCGCCGCCGCGAGCGGCCACGACGTACACCGCGCGCTGCTCGAGGACTTCGCGGCCGAGCTGCGCGCGGACGCGCCGACCTTCCGGGGCGAGCTGCTCGGCGCGCGCACGGCGAACCTGCTGCCCGGGGTCTGGTCGACGCGCATCCCGCAGAAGCTCCGCAACCGCCGCGCCGAGACCGAGCTGCTCGCCTGGGCCGAGCCGTGGAGCGCGCTCGGCTCGCTGCTCGGTGGTCCGGACGAGCGCGCGGCGCTGCGCGCGGCGTGGCGCGAGCTTTTGCGCAACCAGGCGCACGATTCGATCTGCGGCTGCTCGCAGGACCGCGTGCACGAGCAGATGGAGGCGCGCTACGACGCCGCGACCGAGCTCGCGCGCGAGACCGCGACGCGCGCGATGGAGCGCATCGCGGGGCTCGGCGTCGAGCGGCGCACGCCGCCCGGCGCCGAGATCGAGCTCGCGGTCTTCAACCCGTCGCCGCACCCGCGCACCGACGTCGTGCGCTTCGCGCTCGATCCGACGCGCTGGTTCGAGTTCGGCGGCGACGGCGGCCATCGCCTCGATCTGCACCCGCTGCTGCGCGCGAACCTCGAGCGCGGCTTCACGGTCGACGGCGAGCCGGCGCGCGTCGTCGCCGACGACGACCCAGGGCGCGTCCGGCTCGTGCCCGAGCGCGCGCCGCTCAGCGTCGAGTTCGTCGTGCGCGACGTGCCGGCGCTCGGCTGGAAGCGCGTGCGCCTCGCGCCGGCTCCGGACGCGGCGGAAGAGCAGGTCGACGACGGACGCGAGATCGCGCAGGGCGACCTCGCGGTTCGCGTCGCGGACGACGGCACGCTCGACGTGCGCTTCGGTGCGACGACCTTCACCGGGCTCTGCGCCGTCGAGGACACCGGCGACCGCGGCGACACCTACGACTTCGATCCGGTTGCGGGGGAGGGCGCGCGCACCGTGGGCGTGCGCGTGCGCCGTCTGCGGGACGCGAGCGGGCTCGAGCACCTGGTGGTCGAGCGCGAGCTGTCCGTGCCCGCGGCGCTCGCACCCGACCGCAGCGCGCGCAGCGACGAGCGCGTCTCGATGACGCTCGAGGTCGAGGCGCGGCTTGCGCTGGGCGTGCGGCGCGTCGACCTGCGCGTGCGTCTCGTGAACACGGCGCGCGATCACCGTCTGCGGCTGCTCTTCCCGACCGGGCGCCCCACGGAGGCCTGCGACGCCGCGACCACCTTCGACGTCGCCCGCCGCACGACGGCCCCGCGCGAGGCGCACGGCTGGGTCCACCCGCCGCCGCGCACGTTCCCGCAGCAGGGCTTCGTGCACGCGAACGGCTTGACGGTGGTGGCCCCGGGTCTGCCGGAAGCGGAGGTCACGGAAGGCGGCGTCATCGCGCTGACCCTGGTGCGCGCCGTCGGCTGGCTCGCGCGGATGGATCTGCGCAGCCGTCCGCAGATCGCCGGGCCGACCGTGCCGACGCCCGGCGCGCAGTGTCTCGGGGCGATCGAGGCGCGGCTGCATCTTGTCGCGGGCCTCGATCCGGCAGCGGCGCACGATGCCGAGGTCGGACTGCGCGCCGTGGGAGCGGGTTCTGCGCCGCTCGCGCCGGAGGGTGTGGCGCTGCTCGAGGTCGAGCCCGGCGCGCTCGTTCTCTCGGCGCTCAAGCCTGCCGAGCGCGAGCGGGGCGTCGTTCTGCGCCTCCTGAATCCGACGGACGCCGAGCACGAGGCGCGCGTGCGGCTCGGCTTCCCGGTGTCGCGCGCGCTCGCCGTGCGCCTCGACGAGACGTCCTGCGAGCAGCCGGTCGAGCTGCGCGGGCGCGAGCTCTGCCTGCGCGTTCCGGCGCACGCCCTGCGCTCGGTGCTGCTGCTGCCGTGAGCGAAGGGGCGCGACGTCCTCGCGCCCCATCGTCCGACCCGGGCCGAAGCGTGCGCGCCCGGGCGAGCGCTTGCGGACGCGTCTCTGCAGGGAGCGTCAAGCGCTTTCTCGCGCACTCTCGCTGCAGCGCACTCAGGGATCTCCCCAGTCGCCGCTGGCTCACGACGCTCGCGCGCGCCGACTAGGGTGATCCACCTAGTCCTCGCAAAAAAATCGACCATCGGCGAACCGTTGAGACAAAATTTTCTTGACACGACATGTGCGCCGTGAGATCCGTCTAGCCCTCGGAATTCGACGTCCGACGCTTCGTGCGACGGCCAGGGACGGTCATGTCAAGGCGAGGATTGCGCATTTCGGCTCGCCCTTCTGCTGTGTGGCCCCAACCGGGCCCGTCGGCGGT
Organism: Candidatus Binatia bacterium; assembly: GCA_036563615.1. Classification (NCBI taxonomy): domain Bacteria; phylum Candidatus Binatota; class Binatia (SeqCode); species Binatia bacterium. The sequence continues at coordinate 192,459 of DATCMB010000004.1, read as the reverse complement.
TCGAACCGCGGGTCGTGTCTCGCGTCCTCGCGCTCGAGGCGTCGACGCCGAAGCGGCGACTCGGTTGGCCGTGCTGGGGTCGCGCATGGTGTCCCGCCGCGGAAACGGAGGCGGTCTATGCGATAGGCAGAGTCGAGCCCACTGAAGCACCGGGCGACCGTCGGAGCGTCAAGCTGAAAGCTTTGCTGACGCTCGCAGCTTCCACCGTCGTGACGCGGCGGACGCTGCGACGCGACACCGAAGCGAGCCTTCTCTCGGAGGAGGATCCCGGTCGACGGCCGCGCTTTTCGTCCGCAGAGCTCGCACCGCACGAATCCCGGCGCTGCGAGCGCAACCTCTGAAGGAGAAAGTCATGGCCAGGAACATGCGTTTGCTTCCCCTCGGGGTGATCCTCGGTGCCGCCTTCGCGCTGCTGCTCGGCGTGCAGCCGGCGCTCGCGATCCAGTCGGGAGCGTCGCTGTCGTTGATCCCGAGCAACTCGGGACCGTTCACGGTGAACGGAACCACGTTCACCGTCGAGGTGCGTGCCAACAACACGAGCACGAACACCGTGCCGCCCGACACCGCTCCCGTGCCCGCGACGATCACCGGGCCGATCACGATCGGCTTCGGCTGCGTCGATTGCGAGTGCTTGACGAACAACAACAACAACCTCGCGTTCGTTCCGGGAGCGGTCTCGGGATGTGACGCCAAGGACCCGGCCGTCACGAGCTGCGCCAAGGGCGCCGGTCAGACGCTGGTGATCAACCTCGCGGGCGGTGGCCTCAACGTCCCGGCGGGCGGCAGCGTGTCGGTCGCCACCGTGACCTTCACCGTGCAGAATCTCAACCCGGCGGCCCCACCGCCCCCCGTCACGCTCCGCGGCTTCACCGAGCCGTGCGCCGTCACGGCGTGCCGCGTCGCGAACGGGCAGACCGACATCACCGCGTGCGTCTCGTGCGAGGCGCAAGGCTGTACGAAGATCTTCTTCGAGGCGACGATCACCAACGACTGCCCGCACCCCTGCCCGAACAAGATCACCTGCCGTCAAGGCACCAATCCCGACAAGTTCGAGTTCCACGCCATTCCGGCGACGCCGCCGGGCTTCGACCCGCCGAGCTTCCCGGTCAGCGTCGACATCACCAAGGGTCTGCCGCCGATGGGGCTCACGGTGAATCCGCCGTTGCCGCTGACGCTGCCGGTGGGCGCGCTCGTGTCGAAGGGCGACTGCTTCGCCTACCAGGACGCGCAGGCGGACAACGTCGGCGGCCTCGCGGTCGTCAAGGCGTGCGAGCGTGACGATCGGCCGAACGCGCACCGCATCGACATCCAGGGCTTCACCCAAGGGCTCTGCGCCGCTCTCAACACGAGCCAGTTCGCCGTGGGTCAGCTGCAATGTATTTCTTTCACCATCGACATCGGCGGCATCACGGTCGCCTCGGGTCCGCTCGCGTGGGAGCGGAAGGCCTTCGGCTGGCAGCGCAACACGCTGTCGGGCCCGCCGGCCTGCCCGTAGAGCGCATATTCCGTCATGCGGTTGGGCCGGCCCGGGGCGGCCGGCCCGCCGCTCAGTTTTGACGGGGACGTTCTCCCCGTCTTCGCCCCTCTGAGCTCCCTCCCATACCGCCGAGCGTCGCTCGCGGCGCTCGGTGGTATTTTTGTGCTCGACGCATCTGGCGCCGACGCCGTGGTGACGCCGGCGTCAAGATTGCGTCGCCCCACCCGCGAGCGTCAAGCGCAGACGCGCACAACTCCCTAGCAACCGTCTTGATCCAGCCATGGCACTTTGCTTGCGTCGCCGGACCGACCGACGGCGGGTCGCAGACGCGTCGGATGGGGCATTACGGGGGGTTGAAGCATGCGAAGGATGGGGGTGCGGCGAGGCGCAGGTAGGACGTGGCGGCTCGCAGGGAACGTGTTGCTCGCATGGGTGCTGGGCACGGCGAGCGCGTGGGCGGCAGACAGGCCGCCCTCGAACGACGAGTACGCGCTGCTGGTGCTCGCCAACGAAACGCGGTCGGATCCGGCGAGCTACGGCTTGCCGCATCTTCCGTCTCCGCCGCTCGCGTGGAGCGCGGACCTCTACGCGGCGGCGCGTTTCCACAGTGACGACATGGCGGCCCATCCCGGCTGCTTCGGTCACTACTCGTGCAACGGGGAAACGTTTCAGCGTCGGCTGGCGCGCTTCTATCCGGGCTACGGCTACATCGCGGAGAACGTATCGTCGTTCTCGAGTCTTCCGGAGCTGATTCACGAGGGCTTCCTCGCGTCGCAGGCCGGCCACCGGGAGACGTTGCTGTCGCCGATCTACATGGAGTTCGGCGCGGCGATCTCGATCGGCTCGACGCCGTCGGGGCTGGTCGCGTACACGACGCAGAACTTCGGCACGCGCGACTGGGTCGTGCCGCCGCCGATTCCGGCGGGCTGCGTGCTGCCGCGCGTCACGCAGAGCAGCATGTCGCGGAAGTTCCTCGTCAACTACTACGACCCGAGCGGACGCGCGCCGCGCTCGGTGCGGGCGATCGTCGGATCGAGCTGCATCGATCTGCCGCTGGTGGCGGGCAAGCCCGATCACGGCACGTACGGCGCCACCAAGAACGTCGCCGGCAGCGGCTGTGTTCCGATGGTCTACGAGGCGGTTCGCGCCGACGGCACGCTCTACCGCTGGCCGGAGAGCGGCGCGGTGCTGATCGGCGTGGGCACGACGAGCTGCGCCGAGCGCGCGGCTTCGGCTCCCACGCCGAGCTGCGCCGGCGGACCCGGTCCGCAGCCGACGCCGACTCCGACTCCGACGCCGACGCCCAAGCCGCCGACGGACGACGCGGCACCGCTCGCCGCGCTGAAGGGCGCGCTGCGCGGCCGGGCCGCGGATCCGACCTCTGGCTCGGTCCAGCTCACCGGCACCTTCGCCGAGCCGGCGGGCTTCGCGCCGAGCGCGAACGGCGCCGAGCTCACGCTGACATACGGCGCGAACCAGCGCTTCTCGGTGACGCTGCCGAAGCTCTGCTCGGGCGCGCCGTGCCTGAAGGGCAACGCGCGGCAGACGAGCTTCACCGCGAAGTACCCCGGGAACCGGCGCTTGACGCTGACCCGGAACGCGAAGGGCGTGTGGCGCTTCCGCTTCAACGCTCCGAAGGAGAAGGTCGGCACGCTGGGCAGCGGCCCGGTCGAGGCGACGCTCGAGGTCGGAGGCTCGACCTTCACGGGACGTGCGAGCGGCACCCTGCGTGGGCGCGCGCTGACCGTGAAATAGCGCCGTCTGGGGCGGCGAGCCGCGGCCGAGCCGCGGCGCACGGACGGGCGCGACGGCCCCGGTGGATTGCCGGGGTCGTTCGCGCCCGTCGTGGTTTCTACGTCCCGCTCGCGGCTAGGAGATGCAGGCGGACGAGGTCGGGTAGAGCGGGGGAAGCGGCGTCGCCGCGTCGTCGTGCGCATCGCGTGCGCGCCGACCGCGCGCCGTGCGGAACTCGCGCCACAGCGCGTCGCCGTCGAACGCGGCGCCGCGCGGCGCGTAGAGCGCGTCGTCGAGCCGCTCGACCGCGCGCTTCAGTCCCGCGTGGCCGAGACGGCGCGCCACCTCGCGCGCGGTCGCCGGCGCCGCGTGCGGCCACTCGGCGCGGCCCCACGCAACGAGCGCGTCGCGCGCCGCCCGCGCGTCGCCGCTCGCGCACGCCTGGCGGAGGGCATCGACCAGGGCGCGCGGGGCGACGTGCGAGGCGGCGGGCGACGCGCCGCTCGCCGTGGCGGCATCGGCGGCGGGGGTGCGACGCGCGAGCCGCCACGTCGCGGCGAGGAGGAGCAGCAGGACCGCGACGGCGCCGGCGGCGAGCACCGCCGGATGCGTCGCGAGCGCGGTGAGCTCGGAGGGCAGCGTGTCGTCGCCGGTTGCGACGGCATCCTTGACGCTCGACGGGACGCCGGACGCGGCACCGGTCGCGACCTCCGACGCCGGCGCGGCGACGGACGCGGCGCCCTTCGCGGCAGGCGCCGCAGCCGAGCCCGCATCCGCGTGCTGCGTGCCCGGCGCCGGCAGCACCTCGATGGTCTGCGCCGGCAGCGTCGCCGTGCGCGCGACCTTCGCCTCGACGTCCCACCACTCGACCTCGACGGCGGGCAGCGTGAAGGTGCCGGCGCGCGTCGGCACGAGCTCGAAGGTGTGCACGGACTCGGCGACGTCGCTGCCCGAGGTCGTCCGCGGCGTTCCGGCCGCGTACTGGCGGATGCCGTCGGGCGTCGTCACCTCGAGCGGCGGGAGCTGCGCGGCGGACGCGCCCTCGGCGCGCAGCAGGATCGTGCGCCGCACGGTCTCGCCAACCCGGAAGGTCGGCTGCGCCGGACGCCAGCTCTCCTCGAGCGTCACCGAGCGCGCGGGCAGGAACCAGCCTTGACCCGCGTCGGCGGGACGCGCCTGCACCGAGAGCTCGACCGGGTTCGAGCGCACGCGCACCTCGCGCCCCGGGTTCATCATGCGGTCGATCAGCGACGAGCCGAAGAACGAGCGCGAGCGCATGCGGGCGAGCATCTCGGCGAGGACGTCGTCGCCCGGGAAGCCGCCGAAGGCGTCGTCGAACGCGTCGTCGAACGGCGAGCGCGCGGCGCCGCGCTGCGGGTCGCGGACGCGCGCCTGCAGCACGACCGGCGGGATCGTCACCGTGCCGCTCTCCTGCGGGTAGAGCGCGTACTCGCGCTCGTGCACGACGTAGCGCCGTCCGTCGACGATCTCTTCGTACGTCCGCGTGTCGCCGCGCGGCTCGACGCGCACGCCGTCCGCCGCGGGCTCGGTGAGCGCGCCCTCGCGGATGCCGACGCCGTCGAAGACGCGCACCGTGTAGCGCACCTCGCCCTGGACGAACGGGTCGTCGCGATCGACGGTGGCCTCGACGAACAGATCCGGCGCGTCGTGGCGGTCGGTGACGGACGCGGCGTTGCTCGCCGTGCCCGCGGCGCCGCGGCCCGCGCTCGTCGCGCCGCGGCCCGCGCCCGTCGTGCCGCGGCTCGCGCCCGGCGCCGCAGCGGCGTCGAGCACCGAGACGGTCAGCGGCGTGGTGCTCTCGTCGCCGACGCGCAGCGCCGGGATCTCGAGCTCGCCGGAACGCTTCGGCCGCAGCAGCACCTCGAGCTCGCGCTTCGCGTCGACCCGGCCGTTCACGATGCTCACGCTGTGGCTCTGCTGCGTGCCGAGGATCTCGAAGTCCCGGGCGAGCGGCGTGAGGTCGGGCTCGCCCTGCGCGTCGCCCGACAGCGTCAAGCGCAAGGTGTCATCCTCGTGCACGACGTCGCGGTCGAGGCTCGCGTGGACCGCGGCGCTCGCGACGCCTGCGCTCGCGACGATCGCGACCGCAGCCAGCGCTGCGAGCGCGCGGCGGCAAGAAGTCGATCGAATCACCATGGCGAGATGTCCTCCCGTTGCGAGTAGCGTTTCTCGGCGTAGTGGCGGCGGATCTTGGCGCGCAGGAGCCCGCCGGGATCGTCGGGGATCGCGCGCAGCGCCTGCTCGCGCGCCTGCTCGCGCTCGGTCAGCGGACGACCGCTGCCGGCGCCCTGCGCCTGCTCGCGCGGCTCCTCGGGCTGCTCCGCATTGGCGTCGTCCTGCGCCTCGTCGCCCTGCAGGGCCTGCGTGAGGCGCTCGGCGAGCGAGCGATCCTGCTCGGCCTGCTCGTCGTTCGCGTTCTGCTCGGCGCGCGCGGCAGCGCCGTCCGCGGCGTCGTCCTCGGGGGACGCGCCGTCGTCGGATGCTCGACGCGCGCTCGCCTGCGCGCCGTCCTGCTGGCTCTCGGGCTGCTCCTCGGACCCTTGCGCGGTCTGCGGCTCGGCCGGCTGCGGCTCGAACTGCTCGCCGCCGGCGTCGGCGCTGCGCGACTCGTCCGCGGACGAGCCGGACTGCGGCTCCTGCTGCTCGGCCGACGCCTGTGCGTCCGTGCCGCCGTCGCCGCTCTGGCCTTGCGCGCTCTCGTCCTGCCCGCGCTCGTTTCGTGCTTGCTCGCTCTGCTCGTTCTCCTGCTGCGAGCCACCGCCGGAGCTTTGCTCCTGCGGCTCGCGCTGCTGCTGCTGCTGCTGCTGCTCTTGCTGGCGGCGCTGGTCGAGCAGCTTCTGCACGAGGTCGCGGTTGAACTTCGCGTCCGCGTGGTCGGGGACGCTCGCCAGCACGCGATCGTAGGCGGCGATCGCCTCCTCGAGCTGGCCCGAGCGCGCGAGCGCGTTGCCGAGGTTGTAGACGTTGTCGTCGCCCGGCAGCTGGCGGTAGGCCTCGACCGCGGCGGCGAAGTCGCCGCTCTCGTACTGCGCCGCCGCCTTCCACGCGGGATCCTCGAAGAGCTGCGCCGCGGTCGCGGGATCGCCCGCCTGGAGCGCGCGCTGCGCCTGCTGGTCGCGGCGGCTCCACAGGTCGCTCCACACGCTCGCCTCGGCGCGCGCCGGGGCCGCCGCGAGCAGTGCCAGCGCCACCGCGGCGACGAGCCCGCGGCGGAAGGCGAGGGGTGCGAGCAGCAGCGGGATCAGCACGAGGTAGACGCCGGCGTCGCGCCAGACGTCGGCCTGGGCGCTCGACGCGCCGGGCGCGAGCGCGCCGCCGGTCGCTGCGCGACGCGGCAGCACGACCTCGAGGTCCGCGTCGTCGGCGGTGAGCACGGCGAAGCGGCCGCCGCCCGCGCGGGCGAGCTGCTCGAGCGCTTCGACGTCGAGGCCGTCGCGCTCGCCGACGCCGAGCACCGACACGCGGTGCCCGCGCGCGGCCGCCGCGCGCGCCGCGGCGAGCGTCTCGTCGCGACGCTGATCCACGCCGGCCGTCAAGAGCAGGATGTCGCCCGACGCGACGCCGGCCTGCTCGAGCAGCGTGCTCGCGCGAGCGATCGCGAGATCGGCGCGCGCCGGCCGCGGCGGCATGAGCCCCATCTCGAGCGACGGCACCATCTCTTCGATGACGCGCGCGTCGTCGGTGAGCGGCGAGGCGACGAAGGCGTCGTCCGTGTAGAGGACGAGCCCGACCTGGCCGCCGCGCGTGCGCTCGAGCACGTCGTGCAGCTCGTGGCGCGCGCGCCCGAGGCGCGAGGGCCGCACGTCGCTCGCCGCCATCGACGGCGACATGTCGAGCGCGACGACGACCGGCTGCGACGCGGTGAAGGTCGGCTGCGGGACGCGCTCCCAGGCGGGGCCGGCGAGCGCGACGCAGGCCGCCGCGAGCGCCACGCCGGCCGCGGCGAGCGGCCAGCGGCGCGCCGTGCCGCCGTCGGTCAGCATCAGGTGGCGCAGCAGGTGCTCGTCGACCACGCGCCGCCACGCGCTGGCGCGGGTCGTCGAGCGCAGACCCAGCCACAGCAGCAGCGCGACCGGCACGAGCGCGAGCAGCCACGCCGGGCGCAGGAAGTGGAAGCTCTCCGGAATCACGACAGCACCTCCGAGCTCGACGTCGCGCCGAACGTCGCGAACGGTCGCGCGAGCGCGGCGCCGATGCCGAGCGTGAGCGCGAGCGCGACGCCGAGCGGCCACGGGAAGAGCTCCTTGGTCGGCCGCAGGTAGAGCGGCTCGGCGGTCGCGGGCTCGAGCTCGTCGATCTTGCGGTAGATGGTCGCCAGGCCCTCGACGTTCTTCGCGCGGAAGTACGCGCCGCCGGTCTCGTCGGCGATCGCCTGCAGCGTCTCCTCGTCGAGGTCGGCGGACGGGTCGACGACGCGGCGGCCGAACGGCGTCGCGACCGCCATCGCGTCCGCGCCGACGCCGATCGTGTAGACCCGGATCCCTTCCTCGGCGGCGATCTTCGCGGCCTGGCGCGGGTCGAGCGTGCCGGCGTTGCTCGCGCCGTCGGTCAGCAGCACGACGACGCGGCTCTCGGCCGGACGCTCGCGCAGGCGCTTGACGGCCATGCCGAGCGCGTCACCGAGCGCGGTCTCGTCGCCGGCGAGTCCGACCTGGGCCTCGTCGAGCAGCGTGCGCACGGTGTCGCGGTCGAAGGTGAGCGGCGCCTGCAGGTACGGCCGCGTGCCGAACAGCACGAGGCCGACGCGGTCGCCTTCGCGGCGCGCGATGAACTCGTCGGCGACTTGCTTGACGACGGTCAGGCGGTCGGTCGGCACGCCGCCGAGCGTGAAGTCGTCGCGCGCCATGCTGCCCGAGATGTCGGTGACCAGCATCAGGTCGCGTCCCTCGGCGGGAAGCGGCAGCGGCTCGCCGACCCACTGCGGGCGCGCGGCGGCGGCGACCAGCGCGACCCAGGCGAGCGTCATCGCGCCGAGCAGCCAGCGACGACGCGTGCCGGCGTGTGGGCCGGCTTCGGTCGTCGCGAGACGGGCGAAGAACGGGACGCGCAGCGCGCCCGCGCGCCCGAGCGGCGCGGCGGGCAGCAGCGCGCGCACGACGAACGGCAGCGGCAGGAGGGCGAAGGCCCACGGCCAGGCGAGCTCGATCATGCGTTCTCCTTGATCCACGCGCGGGCCGCCGCGAGCAGACCCGCGCGATCGAGGGTGGCGCCGGCGAGCGTCAAGCACTCGGCGCCCGCCGGCGCGTAGGGCGCGAGCGACAGCAGGAGTCCGGCGTCGGCGTCGAAGCGCGCGCGACGCGAGCGGGGCGCGGTCTCGGAGAGGAAGCTCTGCCAGGCGCGGCCGTGCAGCGCGGCGACCCGCGCGCGTCCGAAGCGGACCAGCGCGAGACGGCGCAGCAGCTCCGACACCGCGGTCGCGAGCGCCTGCAGGTCCTCCGTTCCGCTGCGCACCGCGAGCGCGTCGAGCTCGCGCAGCGCGTGCCGCGCGACGCTGCGTCGCCGTGCGCGGCGCCAGAGCCACACGCCGACCGCGGACGCGACGAGCAACCCCGCCGCGATCCACCAGCCGGGCGCGGGCGGCCAGAAGCCGACCGGCTCGGGGAGATGCAGCCCGCGCAGCGCGGCGAGCGGATCGCCGGCGGCGGTCGGGTCGATGGTGGGCGTCATCGGAGACCTCCGTGTGCTCTCCTCGCCACGCGCGTCGCCTCGGAGATCGGGGCCGCCGTGGCGGGCCTCGCAGCGACCGGCGTCGCGGGCGTCGCGGCGGCAGCCGCGAGCGCATGCGCACCGCGCACGTGGCGCGCGGCGGCGGCGCGCAGCACCGACGGCACGTCGTCGCCGGTCGCGAGCGCGACGAAGCCGAAGCCGCGCTCGCGGCAGATGCGCTCGAGGCGCGCGCGCCGCTCGGCGAAGCGCGCGGCGTACTTCTCGCGCCAGGCGCGCGACGTCGGCAGCTCGATCACGCGCTCGCCGTCGCTCACCCGCAGCCCGGAGGCCGACGGCAGCGCCGCCTCGAGCCGGTCGTAGACCAGCACGCACGCGACCTCGCGACCGCGCGCGAGGCGGGCGAGCTCGCGCTCGGCCGCGTCGTCGAGGTCGACGAAGTCGCTGATGACGTGGATGAGGGTGCCGGGCCGGCTGGAGCGCGCCAGGGAGGACAGCGCGTCCGCGAGCGAGGGGGGATGCTCGTTGCCGGCCACGGCAGGCGTGCGCGACGTGGCGTCGCTCAGCTTGCGCAGCAGGTGGAGGAGCCGCGCGCGGCTCCGCTGCGGCGCGGTCATCGACTCGCGCAGCGTGGCGTCGGACAGGATCAGCGCGCCGACGCGGTCGCCGGCGTCGCGCGCCGACCACGCGATCGCCGCCGCGGCGCGCGCCGCGACGACCGACTTGAAGGCGTCGCGCGTCCCGAAGCGCATGTGCGGCCGCTCGTCGACGAGCAGCAGCACCGGACGCTCGCGCTCCTCGTGGAAGAGCTTGGTGTGGACGCGGCCGGTGCGCGCCGTCACGCGCCAGTCGATCGCGCGCACGTCGTCGCCCGGCTGGTAGGCGCGGGTCTCGTCGAACTCCATGCCGCGGCCGCGGAAAGTCGAGGCGTGGACGCCGGCGTGCAGCGTGCGGACGCGTCCGCGCGGGGCGCCGTGCAGACGCCCGGCGGCGGATCTATGCTTGACGAGCTCCGCGACGGTCGCGGTGATGCCGTAGCCCTCGTGCATGTCGGACTCCGAAGTCGGGTGGCGTCAGACGAGCGGGACGCGGCGGATCAGCTCGTCGATGAAGTCGTCGGGCGTCACGCCGTCGGCCTCGGCCTCGAAGGTCAGCAGCACGCGGTGGCGCAGGACGTCCTTGGCGATCGCGTGCACGTCCTCGGGCGTGACGAACTCGGCGCCGCGCAGCCAGGCGTGGGCGCGCGCGCAGCGGTCGAGCGCGATGGTGCCGCGCGGGCTCGCGCCGCAGCGCACGAGCCGGGCGAGGTCGTCGCCGTATGGCGAGGGGTCGCGCGTCGCGAGGACGAGCTGGACGACGTACTCCTCGAGCGCCGGCGCGAGGTAGGTGTCGAGCACCTGGTTGCGCGCGGCGAAGATCGTGCTCTGCGTGACGGTCGGGATGGTGGGCGTCGTGCCCTCGCGGGCCTCGGCGCGCACCAGCTCGAGGATTTTCCGCTCCGAGCTCGCGTTCGGGTAGCCGACGCGGATGTGCATCAGGAAGCGGTCGAGCTGCGCCTCGGGCAGCGGGTAGGTCCCCTCCTGCTCGATCGGGTTCTGCGTCGCCATGACCAGGAACAGCCGCGGCAGCGCGTAGGTGTGGCGCCCGACCGTCACCTGGCGCTCGGCCATCGCCTCGAGCAGCGCCGACTGCACCTTGGCCGGCGCGCGGTTGATCTCGTCGGCGAGGACGAGGTTGTGGAAGATCGGGCCGCGCTGGAAGACGAAGCTGCCGTCCTCCGGGCGGTAGACGTCGGTGCCGGTCAGGTCGGCCGGCAGCAGATCGGGGGTGAACTGGATGCGGTGGTCGTCACCCTCGATGGCGCGCGCCAGCGCGCGGATCGCCTTGGTCTTGGCGAGACCCGGCGCGCCCTCGACCAGAAGATGGCCGTCGGCCAGCAGCGCGATCAGCAGCCGGTCGATCAGGGTCTCCTGGCCGACGATGCAGGTGTTCAAGTGCTCGCGCAGGCGCGCGAGCTGCGTCTGTGGCTTCGTCGCGTCGGCGGGAAAGACGGCAACCTGTTCGTTCATCGAACCGTATCCTCCTGGCTTCGGGCGGGGTATCCGCCGCTCGCCAGGTTGATACGTTCGCCGCCTGCGCGATTTCCTTTCCGGCAGATGAACTTCCGTTCATCTACCGGTGACGACAGGCGACGCGCCCGCCGCGCGGGCGGGCGCGCACGCCGTGCTGCTCAGTCGCTCAGCTCGCGAGCTGCTGCTCGAGGCACTCCTGCGTCGCCGGAACGGTGCCCGCCTGCGTGCAGACGATCACCGCGCAGGCGGCGCGGTTCGAGCCGTCGGCGGTCGTGAAGTCGACCTGCCCGCCGATCAGCTCGCCCGCGGCCTCGAGCGTATCGATGCGCGCCTCGTCGACGTCGTTCGGCGCGAGCGACGGGAAGCAGTTCGGCGCGCCGCTCGGGCAGGACGCGCGCACCATGCAGCCGGGGTCGCCGAACGACTCGGTGCCCGCGACGAGGAACAGCCCCGCCGTGCAGGCGACGTGCGTCGTGCTGTTGAAGTCGGTCTGCGTGACCGAGCCCAGACGCGACGAGATCAGGCCGCCGATCTGCCCGCCCTGCGAGTTGACGGTCGCGACGACGATCACCGTCCGCTGGCCGTCGCCCGGCGGCAGCTGGCCGTTGCTGCGCTCGGGACAGGTGTTCGGCGTCGAGGTGTCGTAGATCCCGCGCTCGTTGGTCCGCACGCACTTGATGATGCGCGGCGGTTGGTTCTGCTCGAGCTCGAGGAGCTGCGCCTCCACGTTGACGCTCGTGCAGCCCTCACACTGCTGCTCGGGCGGCACGATGATGATGCCGGTGTAGATCGTCTCGCCCGGCTCGAAGCTGTCGCCGCTGCAGGCGGCGACGGCGGCAGCCAGCACGATCCCCGCGGCGACGAGCCGCACGAAGCTTCCGGGAAGGGACATGGTGACCTCCTCGAAACGTCTCAGAACGGATAGTCGAGCGACACGGCGACGATCTCGCCCGGACGGTATCCGTCGTCGCTGACCGGCGTCGACGCGTACGCGCTGACCGACAGATCCGACCACGGGTTGAAGCGGATGCCGCCGCCGAAGTTCACCTCCTTCGTGCCGAGCTGCGAGCTGCCCGCGACGATGCGGGTGCTCGGCAGCACGACGTCGAAGCGACGCGAGTCGAACAGGTCGATGTCCTTGCGGTAGAAGTTCGCGTTCATGCCGACCTCGGCGAGCAGCGCGGGAATGATCTGCGCCGTGAGGCTCGCGGAGATCGAGCCGTTCGACAGCACCTCGGTCGAGAAGTCCTGCTCGTAGCCGCCGGCGAGGTAGAAGCCGAGCACCTCGGACTGGTAGCTCGCGAGCAGCAGCGCGCGCAGGCTCGTCGAGTCCGTGCCGGTGAAGCGCGCCTCGCTCGCCGTCGGTAGCCGCAGCTCGAGCTGCGCGCCCAGCGCGACGCCCTCGATGTCGAGCGGGAAGCCGTACTTGGTGTCGAGCACCATGTTGCCGAAGTCGAAGTTGGTGCCCTCGTTGAAGCCGCCGGGGAAGGCGATGCGGTTGAGCCGCGTGTCGATCAGCGTGTTGCCGAGGTCGGGCGCGTGCACGCCGCGGCGCGCGAACTGGGCGATCTCGTCCTGGCCCTGGAGCTGCTGGACGAGATAGCGGCTCGAGACGTCGGTGATGATCAGCGGCAGCGTGATGCCGACGTCCATGTTGTCGAGGATGGTGTAGCGACCGGCGAGCCGGACCACGTAGACTTCTGTCTTGACGCGCGCGGCGACGCCCAGGTCGAGCCGCGGCCCATCGGGATTGAAGCGGTCCGCCGGCACGTTCACCACGACCGCCGTCGAGTCGCGGCCGGCAAGCTCGTCGAGCTCGAACCAGGCGAACGACACGATGCCGGTGAAGCTTCCCTTGCGCGCGAAGCGCGCCGACGGGACCATGCCGCTGCCGAGGCTGTCGCGCACCGCGACGTAGGTGTCGAGCTCGGGGTCGTAGCGGTAGCTCAGGCCGACGTTGGTCACCGGCGGCAGCTGCGACACCGTCTGCAGGATCGAGCGCGCCACCGCCTTGTCGATGTTGCGCGGCGCGAACTCGCTGATCGGGATGGGCTGCGCCGCGGCAGCGCCGGCAAAGGCGAGCACCGTGGCGACGAGCGCGGCAGCCCGCCCGGTGGCCCTGATCGCCATCCTTTCACGCATGGATCGGTCCCCCTCTGCGTCACCTCCACGCCCAGCCGCGAACTACGGCGACCGGATCGCGCGTCGGGCCCCCCGCATATACGACCCGTCAGGGATGTAAATAGCTGGCGAGGGCGTGCGTGCGGTCCGGCGTCGGCGAGCCGCGGCAGGTCCGCGTCCGCGGCCGACGCGGCGCCGCGGGCGTCGGCATGCTACGCGTGGCCTGGTGAGCCTCGCCGCCTACGCCGCGCTGGTCCTCGGCTGGAACGTCGCCGTCATCTTGTGGGGCGCCTTCGTGCGGGCGACCGGCTCGGGGGCGGGCTGCGGCGCGCACTGGCCGCTGTGCAACGGCGAGGTGGTGCCGCGGGCGCCGGAGATCGAGACGCTGATCGAGCTCACGCACCGTCTGACGAGCGGCGTCGCGCTGCTGCTCGTCATCGGCCTGCTGGTCTGGACGCTGCGGGCGCGGCCGCGCGGCGACCGCACGCGGACCTGGGCGATCACCAGCATGGTCTTCATCATCGCCGAGGCGCTGCTCGGCGCGGGGCTCGTGCTGTTCGAGCTCGTCGCGTACGACGCGTCGGCGATGCGCGCCTTCGCGATGGTCGCGCACCTGCTGAACACCTTCGCGCTGCTCGCCGCGCTGACGCTCACCGCGCGCTGGGCGGCGACGCCGCCCGAGAGCGCGAGCGCGCCGCGCGCGCACTCTACCTGGCCCGTGCTGCCGATCGCGGCGATGGCGGCCGTGGTGGCGATCTCCGCGACGGGCGCCATCGCGGCGCTCGGCGACACGCTGTTCCCGGCGCGCTCGCTGGTCGACGGCATCCGCCAGGACTTCTCGCCGACCGCGCACTTCCTGCTGCGCTTGCGTGTCCTGCACCCGATCCTCGGCGTCGGGCTCGGCGCGTTCGTCGCCGTGACCGCGGCCGTGGTGGCGCTGCGCAGCGCCGAGCGTCGAGCATCACGGATCGCGTGGGCGGCGGTCGCGACCGTCGTTCTGCAGGTCGCGTGTGGCTTCGTGAACCTGCTGCTGCTCGCGCCGGTGTGGCTGCAGCTCGTGCACCTGCTGCTCGCCGACGCGCTGTGGATCGAGCTCGTTCTGCTCGCGTCGCTCGTGCGCACGGCCGTGCCCGTGGTCGCCGTGGCGCCCGCGACCGTCGCGCCCGCTCCGCTCGTCGCCCGCGAGGGCTGAGCGCGCAGATCGCGGATCGCGCGCGGCCGAGTGCGCGTCACAGCGTGCGCGCCTCCGAGCGCGCGGCACGGCGCCTCGCAAGGCTCGATGCTCCGCGCCCGCTGCGGCGCGCGCGACGTTTCGCAAGTCGCAACCAGAATCCGCCGAAGCTTCCGGCAGAGGCCGGCCGGAACGCGGCCCGGGGAGCAAGGCACGATGTTTCAGACGACGGTGAGCTTCAAGCACTTCGGCGGCGGGCAAAAGGGGATCTTCCTCGTCCTGCGCTACGTCTTCATCACGGTCGCCGCCTACCTGCTGATCTTCCAGAACCCGGACGGGCAGATCGGCACGATGCAGGCGGTGATGGTGGTCGCCGCGCTGGCGAGCAACCTCGTGCTGTCCGCCGTGCCGGCGAACTTGCTGTTCGCCTGGTACGTCGAGGCGCCGGTGCTGATCGCCGACACGCTGTGGGTGTCGTGGGCGATCCACTCGACGGGCGCGATGGGGCAGGAGTTCTTTCTGCTCTACTTCTTCGTGCTGTTCCTCGCCGCGACAAGCCAGAGCCTGCCGATGGTGCTGTTCGGCGCGATCTTCGTCAGCGCCGCCGACATCTACTTGACGCCGAGCGGCCAGCTGCTGACGACGCCGCGGCTGCTGCACGTGGTCTTCTTCTTCACGGTCGCGCTGTTCTACGGCGAGGTGCTGAACCAGATCCGTCGCGAGCGTCAGCGCGCCGACCGCGGCTTCGCCTGGGCGCGCGAGATCGAGGGCAAGGTCAACAAGCGGACGAGCGCGCTGCAGCGGATGTACGTCGACCTGCTGGTGGCGACCATGGCGCGCGCCGATCGCACCGCGGCGGCGTGCCGCGAGCTGCGCGCCAAGCTGCAGTCGATGCACGAGGACGCAAGCCACCTGCTCGACCCGAGCACGGCCGCGGACCCGGTCGAGCAGCGCCGCCTGCTCGGCGGCGTGCGCGACGGCGCGCACGCGCTGCTGCACGTCGTCGGAACCCTCGAGGGCGTCGCCAACGCCGACGACACGCGCGCGCAGGTCAGCCTGCAGCCAGTGCGCGTCGACAACCTCGTGGCCCAGGCGCAGCGTCGCGAGCGCCCACGGCTCAACCCCGAGGTCGAGCTCGTGTGGAAGGTCGATCGCGACCTGCCGACGATCGAGAGCGATCCGCTGCGCCTGCGCATCATCCTCGAGAGCCTGATCGACAACGCCGTCAAGTTCACCTCGAAGGGCTCGATCACCGTCGGCGTGCGCAACGTCCCGGAGCGGCGCGAGGTCGAGCTGCGCGTCGACGACACCGGCATCGGGCTCGACGTGCGCGAGCTGCCGCGGCTCTTCCAGCCGTTCCGCCGCCTCGAGGAGAAGGGCGATCCGCACGCGCGCATCGGCATCGGGCTCGCGCTGGTCGAGCGGCTCGTCGAGCAGCTCGGCGGCGAGCTGACGGTGCGCTCGTCGCTCGGGCGCGGCTCGAGCTTCATCGTGCGCGTGCCGCACGAGGCGGCGCGCGAGGCGCAGCCCGAAGCTGTCGCGACGACGGCCGAGGCCGCCGAGACGTCGCCCGCAGACAAGACGACGTCAGCGCCGGCCGCGGGACCGCTGCCGACGGCGGGCGTGGCCGCGTAGCGCGCGGGCTGCTCCGAGAGCGGCTCGCTCGGGCGCGCTCTCCGGGAGCTCGTTCAGCCGTCGGCGGGCAGCAGACGCAGGTGTCGCGCCGGCAGACGCAGCCAGGCGTCGCTGCCGGGCGCAAGGTGCGCCGCGGGCTCGTCGGGGCGCGCGAGCGCGACGATCTCGTCGCCGCTCGCCGTGCGCACGACGACGCGCACCGTCGCGCCCTGGAAGGCGGTCGCGGCGACGCGCACCGCGAGCGCGCCGTCCTGCGGCGGTGCGACGTGCAGCTCGACGTGCTCGGGACGCGCGAGTAGGGCGGCCGCCGCGCCGCGCGCGAATGCCGGAGCGTCATCCGGCAGATCGACCTCGAGCACGAGGACTCCGGCGACGCGCACGCACGCGCGCCGCTCGCGCACGTCCTCGATCGTCACCGGCAGCACGTTGCCGCCGCCGATGAAGCGCGCGACGAACGCCGTGCGCGGCGCGCGGTAGACCTCCTGCGGCGTGCCGATCTGCTCGATCCGTCCCGCGCGCATCACCGCGAGGCGGTCCGAAAGCGCCAGCGCCTCGTCCTGGTCGTGGGTCACGAAGACGAACGCGATGCCGACCTCGCGCTGGATCCGCGTGAGCTCGTCGCGCATCGCCTGGCGCAGCTCGACGTCGAGGGCGGAGAGCGGCTCGTCGAGCAGCAGCGCGCTCGGGTGATTGACGAGCGCGCGCGCGAGCGCGACCCGCTGCTGCTGCCCGCCCGACAGCTCGTCCGACCGTCGCCCGCCGAGGCCCTCGAGCCGCACCATGGCGAGCATGCGCTCGACCCGTCGCCCGACCTCGTCGGGTGCGAGCCCCTTGGCGCGCGGCCCGAACGCGACGTTGTCCGCGACCGTCAGGTGCGGGAACAGCGCGTACTGCTGGAAGACCGTGTTGACGTTGCGCCGGTACGGCGGCACGCGCGTCACGTCGGCCCCCTCGAGCAGCACGCGTCCGGAGTCCGGCGTCTCGAAGCCGGCGAGAAGTCGCAGGAGCGTCGTCTTGCCGCAGCCCGAGGGTCCGAGCAGCGAGAAGAACTCGCCGCGCGCGACCGCGAAGCTCGCGCGGTCGACGGCGAGGACGTCGCCGTAGCGCTTGGTGAGCGCGTCCGCGGCGACGACCGGAGCGGTGGAAGCGGTGGACGCGAGCTCGTTCATGGACAGCGTGGCCGACGCTCGAGCTCGAACAGCCAGACGGTGTTGGCGTCCATCGGCCGCGGCGCGAGCGTGACGCGACCGTCGTCGGCGCGCGTGCAGCCGGCGTCGTGCCAGCGCAGCGGGCTCGATCGCTCGCCTTGCCAGACGACGCCCTCCGGACCGCCGACCGTCAAGTAGCGCGCGACCCAGGCGCCGGACGGCAAGCCGACGACGTCGAGCTCCACGTCGCGGGCGAGCGCACGGCGCAAGGGCGCGTCGTCCTGCACGGGCTCGTTCTGGTGGTAGACGACGAGCACGCGCACGCGGTTGCGGCTGCGGGTCGCGAGCGCGTCGAGCGAGCGCGCGATGCGTCCCGCCGCGTCGCGCGCGGCCTCGTCCGTGGAACGTGCGACGTCCGCGCGCCAGCGCCGGCCGCCGTAGACCGCGACGCGCGGCAGGCCGTGCGTGCGACCCGTCGGCGCGAACTTCAGCGTCTCGCCGTCGTCCACCGTGCGCAGCTCGCCCGCGAGCACGCCGAGCATCCCGTACACCGCGGCCTTCGGGTACGGCGCGAGGCCGTGGCCCTCGTCGAACGAGTGCGTGAGCCAGCTCGCCGTCGACACCACCTTGCCGGAGTCGAGAAAGAGCCGCTGCGCCTCGGCGTGCCAGCTCGCCGCGAACAGCGTCGTGTCGAGGCGCTGCGCGCTGCGCTCCTCGAACGGCGCGCGGACGTCGTGGTGGATCTCGAGCTCGTCGACCTTGATCGGCTTCACCTCGAGGCCGGCGTCGCGCTGCGCCTTCTCGAGCCGCGCGACGCGCTTGGGCAGGAACTCGTACAGCGTCGTGTCGGGCGTCTCGTAGAGGCTGAGCGAGATCACCGGCAGGTCCTGCCAGCGCACGTCGCCGGACGCGTCGAGCTCCTCGCGCAGCGCGCGCAGGTAGATCGCGAGGTTGTCCTCGCCCGGGAAGGTCGCGCTGGTGACGTAGTTGCCGGCCTGGATCGAGACGGCGGGCGCCGCACGCCGGATCGCGCGCACCGTGGCGACGAAGGTGCGCGCGTAGTCCTGCGGCGAGCCCGAGTAGCCGACGTGGTGCGGCTTCGGATCGTCGCCGAGCAGGATCAAGCAGTTCGGCTCGTTGATGATCGACACCCGCCAGCCGTCGGTGCCGAGGTCCGCGAGAGTGCGGAACGCGCCTTCGACGAACGCGCTCCAGCCCTCGAGGTCGGCCACCGGCGCGCCGTTCCAGTGGTAGAAGCCGTAGTCGACCTTGCCGCCGGTGAAGGCGGACGGCGCCGACGAGATGTTGAGGTGCGGCGCGACGCCGGTCTTCAGCAGGCGCTCGACCGCGAGGCGCAGCGGGCGGTAGTCGACCACCAGCTCGCCGTCGACGCGGCCGACGAGCTCGTTCGCTGCCGCGGCGCCCGGCACGCCGTCCTTGCCGCACTCCCACGGGTGGACGTCGGGGTGTGCGTCCGACTTCTCGGCGCGGTCGCACCACGGCGCGATCTCCGGCGCCCAGTTGCCGCCCAGGATGGTATTGACGCGCGCAAAGCGCAGCCACGGCGCGCGCTGCACGAGCCAGCCCTCGCCGACGTACTCGCTGACGTCGGGCTGCTGCACACCGAACCTGAGGTAGAGCTTCCACAGGTTGATCTCGTCCCAGATTGGCGCGATCCGCCCGATGCGGTCCGACGCGTCGACGGTGAGCACGACGTCGGCGGTGCTGCGCCGCTCGCGCGCTTCGAAGACGGCGACGACCACCGTCGCGAGGACGGCGAGCACGACCAGCAAGCGGGCGAGCAGGGTCGTGAGGTTGCGCGGCATGCGGTCAGCGGACGTAGCCGAGCGCGCGCAGCTTCGCTTCGTGCTCGGCGTCGATCACTGGCACGTCGGCCAGGTTGGCCGGGCGCGGCGCGGCGGCGAACGCCTCGAGCGACGCGCGCAGCTCGGCGGCGGCGCGCGGGTCGTCCAGCGGCTTCTCCTCGCCGGGGTCGCGCGCGAGGTCGTAGACGAAGGTGTACGTGCCGGCCTCGGCTGCACGACGAACGACCTTGTGGTCGCCCGCGTAGCCGACGAGGACGCGCTCGCCCTTCTGGTCGATGTCCTCGACCCACACGTCGTGCGGCTCGTCGAGCGAGGGCACGTTCGTTCCCTCCGGCGTCGGGACGCCGAGCTCGCGCAGGATGGTGGCGAAGATCGCCGCGGTCGACACGCGGCGCGCGACGCGCTCGCCGGCGCGGCGGTCGCCCGGATACTTGACGATCAGCGGCACGTGGACCATCGGCTCGAAGGGCGGCGTGCCGTGGCTGTACATGCCGTGCTCGCCGAACAGCTCGCCGTGGTCGGACGTGACGACGATCAGCGCGCGCTCGTAGCGTCCTTGCTCGCGGAGCGCGTCGAGCACCTTGCCGATCGCGTCGTCCGCGACGGCGATCTCGGCGTCGTACTGCGAGACGAAGTGGGCGATCATCTCGTCGGTCGGCTTCGTTCCCTGCCAGACGAGCTCGCTCAGCATGACGCCATGCTCGGGGCGGCGTCCGGGGAACCTGGCGTCGAACGGCGGCGGCGGATCGTAGGGCTCGTGCGGATCGATCGCGTTCCACAGCACGAACGAGGGCTCGGGGTGCTTCGCGAGCCAGTCGACGATCCGACCGTAGACGTGGTTCGCGTGCCAGAAGTTGCCGGTGACGTACTCGCCGAAGCCGCGGTGGAAGCCGAACAGCGCGTCCAGATAGGTGCTGTTGCCGATGAAGGCGACGGTGTTCCAGCCGCGCGCCTGCAGGAGCTCCGCCAGCGTCGGCACCGACGGGTTGAGCGGCATCGCCAGGATCTTGTCGCCGGGGACGCGCTGCGCGCCGTGGTACGACGGCCAGCGTCCGGTGAGGATCGAGCCGTGCGAGGGCACCGTCCACGTGCCGGGCGAGATCGCGTTCTCGTAGACCACGGCGTCGCGCGCGAAGCGGGTCAGGTTCGGCGCCGTGTCGCGCTCGTAGCCCCAGAGCGGCAGGTGATCCGCGCGCAGCGTGTCGACGACGATCAGGACGACGTCCGGCTTCGCGTCGGGTGCGGGCTCCTTGCGCGTGCACGCGGGGCCCATGACCACCGCGACGCACAGCAGGGCGAGCAGGGCGAAGCCGCGCTCGCTGCGCACGCGGCGCGCGCAGCGCGGCGAAGCGGCGTCGCTCACTCGCCCTCCACGATCTCGAGCGTGCGGTCGACGGCGACGTCCTCGAGCACCTGCGCGCGACCCGACGGCCAGTGCACCACCAGCCTGTCGACGTTCTCGCACGCGGCGAGCCCGAAACGCGGCGGCGTCACGGATTGCGAGAAGTAGCTCGTGCCGCCGTTGTGGTACCGCATGCGCCGCTCGCCGCAGGCCTCGACCTCGATCCATGCACCGAGGCTGTCGCGGTTCGACTCCCGGCCATGCAGCACGAGCTCGATCCAGTGCCCCCCGGCGGTCGCGTTGCGTAGCAGACGGTACGGACCGCGATCAAAGGGCGGCGCGCCCCAGCCGTTCGTCAAGAACACGTCGACGCGTCCGTCGCCGTCGAAGTCCGCGAAGTGCGCCGCGACGCCGCGGCCGTCGCCGCTGTCGGGAGACGCGCCGGTCGAGCGCGGCATCGCGACGAAGCGCTCGCCGCGGTCGTTCATCAAGAGCACGTTGCGCGCGCCCGCGCCGTCGACGCCGGAATCGACCAGGTAGAGGTCGAGCCAGCCGTCGTCGTCGACGTCGACCCACTGCACCGCCTGGCCGTTCACCGAC
The DNA here is from genome assembly GCA_036563615.1 of Candidatus Binatia bacterium. Lineage (NCBI taxonomy): Bacteria > Candidatus Binatota > Binatia (SeqCode) > Binatia bacterium. The sequence continues at coordinate 171,648 of DATCMB010000004.1, read as the reverse complement.
GCGGCCGACGGCAGGCCGCGGCCGACCTCGAGCGCGCGCTCGAAGACGCCGTCCTGGTTGCGCCACACGACCGCGCCGCGCGGCACGTCCGTGCGCAGCCCGACCGCACGCGGGCGGGAGGCGCCGTGCACGATGCCGCTCAGGTGGTGGTCGCCCGCGCCGCGCCAGCGCAGGCGCCAGACGTCGCGTTCGCCGCCGTCTTCCGCGGGCTCGCGCCAGAGGAGGAAGGTCGGAGCAACGTCCTCCGGAGCGCGCTGCATGGCCTGCGCCGCCGCGCAGGCGAAGCGTCCGGGCGCGCTCGGCGACGCGTCGCCGCAGCGGATCTTCTCCGGCGCCGCGGGCGAGCCGTTCTCGTAGAGCTCGATCTCGACGTCGCTGCCGGCCGTCGTCTCGAAGTCGAAGCCGACGGGCTCGTCGTGCGCGAAGAACGCGAAGCGCAGCGTGCCGTCGCCGACCTCGAGCGCGGTCTCGGTGAAGTCGACGCCGAAGCTGGTCGCGAGATCGAGGTCGCCATCGTTGTCGAAGTCGCCGAACGCCGCGCCCTGCACGGGCTCGGCGATCGGCTCGAGGCCCACCTCGCGCGTCACGTCGCGGAACACGGGACCTTCCTCGTTGCGCAGCAGCCGCAGGCCTTTCGGCGTGCCGGTGAGGAGGACGTCGGGATAGCCGTCGCCGTCGTAGTCGCCCCAGGTGATGCGCGTCGCGGAGTGCGCGGCCATGCCGGACGCGTCCGAGAGGTCCTCGAACGTGCCGTCGCCGAGGTTGCGGTAGAAGCGGTTCGGCGACGCGAAGTTGGCGAGCACGAGGTCGAGCTGGCCGTCGGCGTCGGCGTCGAGCCAGGCGAGCGACCGCGAGCGCCCGCGCGGGTCGATGACGCCGGCCTGCGTGGCGACGTCCTCGAAGGTGCCGTCGCCGCGGTTGCGGTAGAGGTGGTTCGCCTTGGTGCCGAGGCCGCGGTTGGCGCCGACCGAGACGTAGAGGTCGAGCCGTCCGTCGCCGTCGAAGTCGGCGAAGCCGGTGCCGTGCTGGTCGCCGCCCGGCGCGATGCCGGAGCCCGCGAGGACGTCGGTGAAGGTGCCGTCGCCGCGGTTGCGGAAGAGCACCGCGCCGGTGCCGTGGTTGCCGACGTAGAGGTCGAGGAAGCCGTCGCCGTCGACGTCGCCGACCGCCGCGTCGTAGGTCGGCGCGCTGCGCGCGAGGCCCGCCTCCTCGGTCACGTCGACGAAGCGCACGCTCGCGAGCCACGCCGCGCGGTCGCGTCCGTCGCCGCCGCGGCAGGCGACGAGCGCGGCGAGGCACAGGCAGGCAATGGAGCGCCGCATGGGCATCGCGCTGTGTAGTCGACATTCGGCGGCTCGGCCAACGTCCGCGCTCGTGAGGCCTTCTTGTGCACGCGACGCCGTCCGATGCGCGGCATGCACGGCGATCATGGTTTGCGGCGCGCGCGTTGCCTGCGCGAGGTGACGCGGCTACCGTCGCTGCGTGGCCCGGGTCGCGATCGACACGCTCGCGCTCGCGCAGAAGCTGCGCGACCGGGCGGGCTTCACGAGCGAGCACGCCGAGGAGACGGCGCGCGCGATCGCCGAGGCGCTCGACCCGGAGGTGGCGACGCGGTCGGACATCGAGGCGCTCGCAGCGGTGATGCGCTCGGAGATCGCGGAGCTGCGGGGGGAGCTGCGAGCCGAGATGAGTGCCCTCGCGGGTGAGCTCCGTGCGGAGATGAGTGCCCTCGGGGGTGAGCTCCGTGCGGAGATGAGTGCCCTCGTGGGTGAGCTCCGTGCGGAGAGGAATGCCCTCGCAGGCGAGCTGCGCGGCGATCGGGCGGCGCTCCGTGGTGAGCTCGAGAGCGACATCAGCGCGCTGCGTGGCGAGCTGAAGAGCGACATGGCGGCGATGAAGTCGGATCTGACGCGCCTCGTGCTCACCGTGGCGACCGGACAGATCGCGCTGCTGCTCGCGGCGATGTTCTCGCTGCAGCGTCTCGGCGGGTGAGGCGCACAGCGGCGGGCGCTCGCTCCCGAGCCGGCGGCCACGCGAGCGCAATCCTGCGCGCGCGAGCGCGACGCGCTCCGCAACGGCGCATTTGTGCGCGCGCGGACGCGACCGTATAACGCCGCCCCGTGACGCGGTGGACGCGGGGGCTGCTCGGCGCTTGGACCGGGCTCGTGCTGGTCTTCCTGTACCTCCCGCTCGCGGTGCTGATCGCGTACTCGTTCAACCGCTCGCGGCTCAACATCCTCTGGGAGGGATTCACCCTCGAGTGGTACGCCGCCGTCTGGCGCGACGCCGCGCTGGTGCGCTCGCTCGAGAACAGCCTGATCGTCGCGCTCATGACCACGCTCGCTTCCGTGGCGCTCGGGACCGCCGGCGCCTGGCTCCTCCACCGCCATCGCTTCCGTGGCGCGCGGCTCCTGCAGACGCTGCTGCTCGCACCGATGGTCGTGCCCGAGGTGATCCTCGGCATCAGCCTGCTGCTGCTCTTCGTCGCGCTGCGCTTCGAGCTCGGGTTCGCGACCGTCGTGATCTCGCACGTCACGTTCTGCGTGCCGTTCGTGATGGTCGCGGTGCAGGCGCGGCTCGCCGATCTCGATCCTGCGCTCGAGGAGGCGGCGCTCGACCTCGGCGCCACGCCCGCACGCGCGTTCGCGCGCGTCGTCGTGCCGCAGCTCGCGCCCGCGCTCGTCGCCGGCGCGCTGATGGCGTTCACGCTGTCGCTCGACGAGCTGATCGTCACCTGGTTCACGGCGAGCGCGTCCTCGCGCACGCTGCCGCTCGAGATCTTCGGCCGCGTGAGGAAGGGACTCGATCCGACGCTGAACGCGATCTCGACGGTGTTCGTCGTCGCGAGCATCGCGCTGGTCGCGGTGAGCGAGCTCGCGCGGCGCAGCCGGCCGGGGCGCCGCGGCGCGGTCGTCGTGCTGCTCGCCGCGCTGCTGACCGCGTCGGGGTGTACGAGAAGCAACGCGCCGCAGGAGCTGAACCTGTTCGCCTGGTCGGAGTACGTCCCGCAGCGCGTGCTCGACGCCTTCACCGACGAGACCGGCATCAAGGTCAACTACGAGTCGTACGCGTCGAACGAGGAGATGCTCGCCAAGCTGGTCTCGGGGGCGACGCAGTACGACCTCGTGCAGCCGTCGGATTATGCCGCGGAGGCGCTGATCGCGGAGGGCCGGCTGCAGCCGCTCGACTGGTCGAAGATCCCGAACTTCGAGAACATCGCGCCCGAGTACCGCAACCGGCCGTTCGACCCCGAGCAGAAGTACACCGTGCCGTGGATGGCGGGCACGGTCGGCATCGTGATCAACAGCGAGCGCGTGCCGGAGGACGTCGACAGCTACGCCGAGGTCTTCCAGGACAAGCACAAAGGACGCATCGTCGTGGTCGACGACCCGCGCGAGATGGTGAGCTGGGCGCTCGCGACGCAGGGCATCCCGATCAACGACATCAACCCGACGACGCTCGCCAAGGTGAAGCCGGTGCTCGCGCGCTGGCTGCCGCTCGTCAAGGTGTTCGACTCCGACAGCCCGAAGACCGCGCTGCTCAACGGCGACGTCGACCTCGGCATCGTCTGGTCGGGTGAGGCGGCGCTGCTCTACAACGAGCACCCGAAGTTCCGCTACGTACTGCCCGAAGAGGGCGCGCACGAGTTCGTCGACACGCTGGCGATCCCGGCGAACGCGCGGAACCCCGACGCCGCGCACGCCTTCCTGAACTACGTCCTGCGTCCCGAGGTGAGCCGCGAGATCTCGCTCGACTTCCCGTACACCAACCCGAACCTCGCGGCGCGCAAGCTCTTGACGCCGGAAGAGCTCGCCAACCCGGCGAGCTACCCGCCGGGCAACCCGAAGCTCGACGGCTTCCGCGACATCGGCGAGCAGGCGGTGGCGGTGGACCGGCTGGTCACCGACCTCAAGGCGGCGGGTAGCTGACGTGTCCGCGCCCGCGGACGTTGCGCTCGGCGGCGGCGTGCGCGGAGGGCGGCGTGCGACGTCGCGCGCGACCACGTGGCTCTTGCTCGCGCCGCTCGTCGTCTGGGTCGCGGCCTTCGTCGTCGCGCCGGCGGCGATCATGCTGCTCTACAGCTTCGCGCGCCGCGGCACGCTGGGCGGCGTCGTGCTCGAGCTCACGCTCGACAACTACGCGGCGGCGTTCCGCGGCGCGTACGCGGTCATCCTGCTGCGCTCGGTCTGGTACGCGGCGCTGACCACCGCGATCTGCCTCGTCGTCGGCTACCCGGTCGCGTGGACCATCGGGCGCGCGAGCGAGCGCTGGCGCGGACGGCTGCTCGCGCTGCTCATGATCCCGTTCTGGACGAGCTTCCTGATCCGCACCTACGCCTGGGTGACGCTGCTCAAGAGCGAGGGGCTGGTGAACGCGCTGCTCTTGCAGGTCGGCCTGATCGCGGCGCCGCTCGAGATGCTCTACACGCCGGGCGCGGTCGTGCTCGGGCTCGTCTACACGTTCCTGCCGTTCATGATCCTGCCGATCTACGCGAGCGTCGAGCGGCTCGACCGCTCGCTGGTGGAAGCTGCGTTCGACCTCGGCGCGCGTCCGCTCGCCGCCTTCGTGCGCGTCGTGCTGCCGCTCACGACGCCGGGCATCGCGGGCGGCGTGCTCTTGGTGTTCGTGCCGGCGCTCGGGCTCTACGCCGTCAACGACATCCTCGGCGGCGGCCGCGTCGACATGATCGGCAACGTGATCGAGAACCAGTTCCGCGGCACGGCGCGCAACTGGCCGTTCGGCGCGGCGCTCGGAACGCTCCTGCTCGCGCTGTTCGCGCTCGCGGCGTGGCTCACCCGCGCGTGGCGGTTTCTCGATCGAGACCGAGATCGAGCGCCAGCCGTCCGCGCCTGACCTTGCCGGTCGGCGAGTGCGGGATCTCGTCGACGCGGAAGATGCGCTTCGGCCGCTTGTAGGGCGCGAGCCGCTCGGCGAGCCACGGCGCGAGCTCGTCGGCGTCCGCGTCGCCGACGATGGCGGCGCAGACCATCTGGCCCCAGCGCTCGTCGGCGAGCGGGAAGACCGCCGCCTCGCGCACGCGCGGGTGCTCGAGCAGCACGCGCTCGACCTCGAGCGGGTAGACGTTGACGCCGCCCGAGATGATGAGGTCGTCGCGCCGGCCGTCGAGGTAGAGAAAGCCGTCCTCGTCGAGGCGGCCGAGGTCGAAGACGCTGAACGCGTCGCCGCGCCAGGCGCGCGCCGTCTTCTCCGGGTCGCGCCAGTACTCGAAGCGCGCGTGGCGCGGCACGGTGCACCAGATGGTGCCGTCGGGGTCGATCTCGATGCGACGTCCGCTGCGCGCGCGTCCGACGGTGCCGGGACGCGCGAGCCACTCGTCCGGCGAGCAGGCGGTGAACTGGCCCTCGGTCGAGCCGTAGAACTCCCACACCGAGCCCTTCGGGAAGCGGCGCAGCGCCTCGCGCTTGAGAGCGTCGGGGCAGGGCGCGCCCGCGTGCGCGAGCAGGCGGAACGACGACAGATCGGTGCGCGCCTCCGGGTCGGCCGCGAACAGACGCTGCAGGTGCGCCGGAACCATGAAGGCCGAGGTCGGCCGGTGCTCGTGGATCGCGCGCACCAGGCGCTCGACGTCGAAGCCGCCGAGCAGCACGACGTCGCCGCCGGCGAGGAGCGCGCCGGTCGAGAAGCGCAGCGGCGCCGAGTGGTAGAGCGGCGACACGACGAGGTGCACCTCGTCCCGCGAGAAGCCCCAGAGCTCGCGCTCTTCCAGGATCAGCGCGCGGGCGTCGTCGTCCGCGAGCACGCCCGACCAGACGCCCTTCGGCTTGCCGGTCGTGCCCGACGTGTAGAGCATCGGGCGCGCGAGCGGCACGTCGGCGATGTCGATCGGCGGACCTTCGAGCAGCGCCGGCAGGTCGGCGTCGCGCAGCACGAGCGAGGGCTGCGCGTCGTCGAGCAGCGCCTGCTGCTCGAGCGGCACGAGCGCGGGGTTCAGCAGCACCGGCACGACGCCGCTGCGCAGCGCGCCGAGCGCGGCCGCGAGGTAGGCGGACGACGAGTGCGCGATGATCGCGACGCGGTCGCCGCGCCGGAGCCCGCGCGCGCGCAGCGCGCCCGCGGCCCGGCGCTGCGCCGCCTCGGCGTCGCGCGCGGACACGCGCTCGACGCGCACGTTGCGATCGGTCGGCATGGGCTTGCGTCGTAACGCACGGCGACCAACGGCGCCCGCCGAGCCGCTTTCGTCCCCGGCCGATTTCTCCTTCAATCGGAGGTGGAGGACACGATGGGCACACGAGCGACGATCGATCTTCCCACCGGGCTCGCGATCGACGGCCAGTGGCGCGACGCCAGCGACGGTGCGCGCATCGAGGTGCGCGACCCCGCGACGGGCGAGCTGCTCGCCGAGGTCGCCGACGCGACCGTCGAGGACGGCCTCGCCGCGGTCGCGGCGGCGCACGCCGCGCAGCCGAAGTGGGCCGCGCGAGCGCCGCGCGAGCGCGCCGAGATCCTGCGCCGCACCTTCGAGCTCATGCTGCGCGACGCGGAGCGTATCGCGGAGCTGATCGTGCGCGAGAACGGCAAGCCGCTCGTGGAAGCGAAGGGCGAGGTCGGCTACGCGGCGGAGTTCTTCCGCTGGTTCTCGGAGGAGGCGGTGCGCAACCACGGCACGCTCGCCACCGCGCCGAGCGGTGCGAACCGCATCCTCGTCGTGCACCAGCCGATCGGCGTCGCGCTCTTGATCACGCCGTGGAACTTCCCGGCCGCGATGGCGACGCGCAAGATCGCGCCCGCGCTCGCGGCGGGCTGCGCGGTGATCCTGAAGCCCGCGACGCAGACGCCGCTCACCGCGCTCTACGTGCAGAAGCTGATGGAGGAGGCCGGCGTCCCGCCCGGCGTGGTCAACGTCATCCCGACCACGCGCACGTCGGAGGTGGTGAATGCGATCCTCGCCGACCCGCGCGTGCGCAAGCTGTCGTTCACGGGCTCGACCGCGGTCGGCAAGGTGCTGCTCGCCGAGGCCGCGAAGCGCGTCGTCAAGTGCTCGATGGAGCTCGGCGGCAACGCGCCGTTCGTCGTCTTCGCCGACGCCGACCTCGACGCCGCGATCGAGGGCGCGATGGTCGCGAAGATGCGCCACAACGCCGAGACCTGCACGGCGGCGAACCGCTTCTACGTCGAGCGTCCGATCGCCGAGGAGTTCGGACGGCGGCTCGCGCGCGCGATGTCGGCGGTGAAGGTCGGGCACGGGATGGAGGAGGGCGTGCAGCTCGGCCCGCTGATCGACCGCAAGTCGCGCGACAAGGTCGAGCGCCTCGTGCGGGCCGCGAAGGAGCACGGCGCGCGCGTCCTCACCGGCGGCGAGACGCCCGCGGGCGACGGCAACTTCTATCCGCCCACCGTGCTCGCCGACGTCGCACCGAACTCGCCGATCCTCGGCGAGGAGATCTTCGGCCCGGTCGCTCCGATCGTCGCCTTCGACACCGAGGAGGAGGCGATCCGGCTCGCGAACGCGAGCGAGCACGGGCTGATGGCCTACGTCTACACGCGCGACCTCGCGCGCGGGCTGCGGGTGTCCGAAGCGATCGAGTCCGGGATGGTCGGGCTCAACCGCGGGCTGGTGTCCGATCCGGCGGCGCCGTTCGGCGGCGTGAAGGAGAGCGGGGTGGGGCGCGAGGGCGGCCACCACGGGCTGCTCGAGTTCACCGAGACCAAGTACATCGCGACGTCGTGGTGACGCGCATGCGGTGACGCGCTTTGCCCCGGACGGCGCCTGGCGAAGCACGGGCGCTTGCGCCGGCGCGCGCGTTGCGCGATCGGGAGGGCGTGCTGCGGTGGCTGGGGCGCCTCCTGTTCGGGGCCTTGCTCGCGTCGGTCGCCGTCGTCGGGCTGTTTCGCTTCGTCGATCCGCCGCTCACGCCGCTGATGGTGATCCGCGCGGTGCAGGGCGCGCTCGACGGACGCTGGGTCGGCATCCAGCAGCGCTGGGTACCGCTCGAGGAGGTGAGCCCCGCGCTGCTGCGCGCGGTGATCGCGGCGGAGGACGCGCGCTTCTTCCAGCACCACGGCTTCGACTTCGAGGAGATCGAGCGCGCGCGCGCCTACAACGAGCGCCACGGCGGACGCCGCGTGCGCGGCGCGAGCACGATCAGCATGCAGACCGCGCGCAACGTCTTCCTGTGGCAGGACCGGACATGGGTCCGGAAGGGGCTCGAGGCGTACTTCACGCTGCTGATCGAGCTCCTGTGGAGCAAGCGGCGGATCCTCGAGGTGTACGTCAACGTCGCCGAGTGGGGCGACGGCGTGTACGGCGTCGAGGCGGCGGCGCAGAACGCGTTCGGCAAGCCGGCGGCGAAGCTCGGCGCGCGCGAGGCGTCGCTGCTCGCGGCCGTGCTGCCGTCGCCGCGGCGCTGGAGCGCGCGTACGCCGTCGAGCTACGTGCAGTCGCGCGCGGCGCGCATCGCGGCGCGCGCCGCACAGGTCGACCTGCGTCCGCTCGGCTAGCGGCCGCGGCGAGGGCAGCGGCGTTCCCTCGAGGACGCCGCGCCCACGCGCGCGTACGCGCTCGCGCGCGTCACCACACGCCGGTGTTTGGCATCGACTTCCACGGCTCGCGCGGCGGCAGCGCCTCGCCCTTCTGCAGGAGCTCGATCGAGATCTCGTCGGGCGAGCGGATGAACGCCATGCGGCCGTCGCGCGGCGGGCGGTTGATCGTCACGCCCGCGTCCATCAGCCGCTGACAGGTCGCGTAGATGTCGTCGACCTCGTACGCGATGTGGCCGAAGTTGCGCCCGCCGGTGAGCTTCTCGGGATCCCAGTTGTAGGTCAGCTCGATCTGCGCGGACTCGTCACCGGGCGCCGCGAGGAAGACCAGCGTGTAGCGCCCGGCCTCGTTCTCGTGGCGTCCGAGCTCCTTGAGCCCGAGCTTGTTGCAGTAGAAGTCGAGCGATTTCTCGAGGTCCGAGACTCGCACCATCGTGTGCAGGTACTTCATGTGCGACGTCTACCACGCACGGGCGACGAAGGGAGAGCGTCGGGCGTGGTGTCGGCGTGCAGGTGCGTTCGAGCGCGCGGCGCGCGCGCTCAAGGCGCGTTCGGCGGCAGCGTGACCTCGCTCGCGCGCTTGTCGTCGCGCAGCCCGAGGAACACCGGCTGACGCAGCTTCCGGTCCGCGGTCCACTCGGTGTAGGCGACCTGCGCGACCAGCTCCGGCCGCAGCCAGGTGATGCCGCGTCCGCGCGGCGGATCGGCGAATGCGGGCTTCGCGACGACGAGCGGCCGGAAGGCGCGCCACAGGCTCTCGAGGCGCGCCTCCGAGAAGCCGGTGCCGACCTTGCCGACGTACCATAGCTTGCCGTCGCGCCAGCCGCCGACGAGCAAGGCGCCGAAGCGCGAGCGCGCGCCCGACGGCTCGGTGTAGCCGCCGATCACGAACTCGTCCTCCTGCTTGACCTTGACCTTGAGCCAGCGCCGGCTGCGTCCCGAGACGTACGCCGAGCTCGCTTCCTTCGCGATCAGCCCTTCGAATCCCTTCTCCTTGGCGATGCGATGGGCGGTGAGACCGTTGGTCGCGAGACGACGCGCGGGAAAGATGCGCTCGCTGCCCTCGATCACCCGCTCGAGGATCTCGCGGCGCTCGGACAGCGGGCGATCGCGGAGGTCGTGCCCGTCGACGTAGAGGCAATCGAAGGCCGCGAAGACGACCGGCGCCTCGCCCTGCTGCAGGAGCTGGAAGCGTGACACGAGGTTCTCGTCGAACGCGACCGCTTCGCCGTCAAGCAAAAGCGTGCGCGGCCGGAGACGCGCGACGTCGTCGGCGATCGCACGGAACGACGCGGTGCGGTCGAGCCCGTTGCGCGACAGCAGAGTGACCTTCGCGCCCTCCTTGTAGGCGAGGATCCGGTAGCCGTCGTACTTCTCCTCGTAGACCCAGCCCGGCCGGTGGAAGGGCTCGTCGATCAGCGTCGCGAGCATCGGCTGCACGCGGAACGGGATCGTGTCGCCGTGCGACGCGTGCTCCTTGCTCGTCGCGGCGCGAGAGCGCGTCGATCGCGTCGTGCGGGCGCGTCCGGCGCCGCGTGGCTCGGGCGGCCCCTGCGAGCGACGCCGCGCGCGGGACCGGTCGACCGCCACGGTGCGCTCAGCCCGAGCGTCGCGAGCGCGCCGCGCGCGCCGACGTGGCGCGGCTCTTCGCTGCGCGTACCGGCGGCTTGCGCGTGCCGGCGCGCGTGGGCGTCGCGTCGTCGCCGCCCGCCACGGCCGCCGCGAGCGGCGCTTCGGCTTCCTCGCTGGCGGCGCGCGCGGGCGCGCGCTTCGGCGTCTTCGGCGCGGCGAGGCTCTGCTTGAGCGCCTCCATCAGGTCGATCACCTGCGCGCGCGGCTGCCGCTCGGGCACGGTGACGACCTCCTTGCCCTCGATCTTGCGCTCGATCATCTCGAGCGCCGCCTTGCGGTACTCGTCCTCGTACAGCTCGGGCTGGAACGCGTCGGTCGCGAGCTGATCGATGAGCTTGACGGCGAGGTCGACCTCGACGGGCTTGGTCACGACGTCCTCGCCCAGGTCGACGTCGTCGAAGCTGCGCACCTCGTCGGCGTAGAAGAGCGTGTGCAGCATGAGGCCGCGGTCGGTCTGGCGCAGCAGGACGAGCTGCTGCTTGCCACGCGTCGAGAAACGCGCCACGGCGCACTTGCCGCTTTCGCGCATCGCCGCGGTGAGCAGCTTGTACGGCTTGTTGCCGCCCTTGTCGGGACCGAGCAGGTACGCCTTGTCGAAGTACACTGGATCGACCTTCTCGATCGGCACGAACTGCTCGATCTCGATCGACTGGTCGCTCTTGATCTCAAGCGCGCGCAGCTCCTCGTCGGAGAGCACCGCGTACTCGCCCTTCGCGTACTCGTAGCCGCGCACCGTGTCGTCGCGATCGACGATCTCGCCGCACGCCGAGCAGACGTACTGCTGGCGCAGGCGCGCCTTGTCCTTCTTGTGCAGCATGTTGAAGGACAGCGACTTCGGACGCGTCGCGGGGTAGAGCTTCACCGGAACGGCGACGAGGCCGAAGCTGATGGTGCCCGATGCGATGGGCCTTGCGGCCATGGCTTCTCTCCTCACCCGTGGCTCGCAGCGTCAAACAACGGCATGCGCGACACGGCTCTCGCTTCCTCTTCTCGGTCGACCCGCGACGCGGGTTTACGACCGACGCAACCCGTCGAGCCTACTCCGATGCCTGTTTCGACGCCATCGTGCTGCACGTCGCGCGCTCGATGTGTATGCAGCGTCGCGCCGTTCGCGCCATGAGTTGTAAATGGATCTTATACATCGAATGCGTGAAAGGGGGCTTGTGCTTACGTTTCCTGAAGCTACAGTGGGCCAGGCATGGCGGCGGGAGCCCTCGGTCGATCGACGGCGCGTGGAGCGGTCGTGAAGTCCGTGCGGGCTTCGTGGAGAGCTGAGTAGCCGGAGCGAGGCGACGTGCAGGTCTTTCACCGCAGTACCAACGTCCTGGCGAGGTTCACCATCTTCGGTGGACTGTTCGTGGTCGGAGCGCTGGTCTACGCGCTCGCGCTCGTGAACCGCTCGCCATACGTCACTGGGCAAGGGATCCAGGTCGAGCAGCCGATCCAGTTCAGCCACAAGCACCACGTGGGCGAGCTCGGGATCGACTGTCGCTACTGTCACACCACGGTCGAGAAGCTCGCCTACGCGGGCATGCCGCCGACCAAGACCTGCATGAACTGCCACTCGCAGATCTGGGCGAACAGCGAGTACCTCGAGCCGGTTCGCGAGAGCTGGCGCACCAACGAGTCCCTCCGCTGGATCAAGGTCTACGACCTGCCCGAGTACGTCTACTTCGATCACAGCATCCACGTGAACAAGGGCGTCGGCTGTGCGTCGTGCCACGGACGCGTCGACCTGATGAACGCCGTCTCGCAGTACCCGACGCTGCAGATGGAGTGGTGCCTCGACTGCCACCGGGCGCCCGAGCGCCATCTGCGCCCACGCCAGTTCATTTTCAGCATGGACTATCAGCAGCCGCCGGACCAGCTCGCCCTCGGCGAGCAGCTCAAGAAGGAGTACGAGGTCGCGACGCGCGTCCAGTGCTCCGCGTGCCACCGGTGAGGAACGAAAGACGGTGTCCGTGATGGATGGACGGGATCCGGTGGCGCTGCAGCAGCGCCAGCAAGGCGGCCGCGCGTACTGGCGCGGTCTCGAGGAGCTCGCGCAGAGCGAGGAGTTCTTCGAGTGGCTGCGCGCCGAGTTCCCGCAGCAGGCGCAGGCTCTCGACCACGTCGACCGCCGACAGTTCCTGAAGCTGATGGGCGCGTCGATGGCGCTCGCGGGCCTCGGCGCCTGTACGCGGCAGCCGACCGAGGAAGTGGTGCCGTACGTCCGGCCGCCCGAGGAGCTCGTCCCCGGCGCGCCGGTGTACTTCGCGACCGCCATGCCGCTGCGCGGCACGGTGACGGGTCTCCTGGTCGAGAGCCACACGGGGCGTCCGACAAAGATCGAGGGGAATCCGCAGCACCCGGCGAGCCTCGGCGCGAGCGACCCGTGGTCGCAGGCCTCGGTGCTCCAGCTCTACGATCCGGACCGCGCGCAGGTCGTGCGCCGCGTCGACGAGATCCTGACCTGGGACGCGTTCGCGCAGGCGCTCACGACGGCGCTCGAGGCGCAGGCGGAGCGCGGCGGGGCAGGGCTGCGCATCCTCACCGAGACCGTCTCGTCGCCGACGCTCGCGGCCCAGCTCGAGGCGCTGCTCGAGCGCTTCCCGCAGGCGCGCTGGCACCAGTACGAGCCGCTCGCGGCGGACAACGAGGTCGCCGGCGCGCGACTCGCGTTCGGCACCGACGTCAACACGGTCTACAACTTCGATCGCGCGGACGTCGTGCTGTCGCTCGACGCGGACTTCCTGTCGTACGGCGGCGCCCACGTCCGCTACGCGCGTGACTTCATGACGAAGCGCCGCCTCACCGACGGCGCGCGCGACATGAACCGCCTCTACGTCGTGGAGAGCACGCCCTCGAACACCGGCGTCAAGGCGGATCAGCGTCTCACGCTGCGTCCGAGCCGGATCCCGGCGTTCGCGCGCGCGCTCGCTTCGGCGCTCGGCGTGCGGGTCGCGGCTCCGACCTTCGACGGCGAAGCGGCGACCTGGCTCGCGGCGGTGGTGCGCGACCTGCAGAGCCACCGCGGCCGCAGCATCGTGATCGCCGGCGACCAGCAGCCGCCCGAGGTGCACGCGCTGGCGCACGCGATCAACCACGCGCTCGGCAACGTCGGCAACACGGTGGTCTACACCGAGCCGGTCGTCGCGCGGCCCGAGCTGCAGCTCGCCTCGCTGCGCGAGCTGGTGAACGACATGAACGCCGGCAACGTCGAGCTGCTGCTGATCCTCGGCGGCAACCCGGTCTACGACGCGCCGGCCGATCTCGACTTCGCGGGCGCGCTCGACAAGGTGCCGATGCGCGTCCACCTCTCGCTCTACGACGACGAGACCTCGGCGCTCTGCCAGTGGCATCTGCCGGAGTCGCACTACCTCGAGTCGTGGAGCGACGGGCGCGCCTTCGACGGAACGGCGAGCATCATCCAGCCGCTGATCGCGCCGCTCTACGACACGCGCAGCGCGCACGAGGTGCTCGCGATGTGCCTCGGGCAGCGGCCGCGCGCGTACGACATCGTGCGCGACTACTGGAAGCGTCAGCGCGGCGGCCTCGACTTCGAGCGCTTCTGGACGCGCTCGCTGAACGACGGCCTGATCGCGGACAGCGCGGCGGCGCCGAAGCAGGTGTCGCTGCAGCCGTTCACCGCGTCGCTGCCGCCGCTTCCCGACGCGCAGGACGAGAACACGCTCGAGCTGCTGTTCCGTCCGGATCCGACGATCCTCGACGGTCGCTTCTCGAACATTGGCTGGCTGCAGGAGCTGCCGAAGCCGCTGACCAAGATCACCTGGGACAACGCCGTGCAGCTCGCGCCGCGCACGGCGCAGCGTCTCGGCGTCGAGAACGGCCAGGTCGTCGAGCTCGAGGTCGGCGGACGCAGCGTTCGCGGTCCGGTGTGGATCACGCCCGGGCAGGCGGACGGCGCCGTCTTGATCACCCTCGGCTACGGCCGCACGCGCGCCGGACGCGTCGGCAGCGGCTACGGCTTCAACGCCTACCTGCTGCGCACGACCGACGCGCCCGACATGGTGAGCGGCGTCGCCGTCAAGAAGACCGGCGACTGGTACCAGCTCGCCTGCACGCAGATGCACGGGCTGCTCGAAGGCCGTGACATCGTGCGCGTCGGGACGCTCGACGAGTACCGCGAGCACCCCGACTTCGCGCAGCACATGGGCGGTCACGTCCCCCCGCCGGACGAGACGATGTACGCCTGGGAGTACAAGGGCTACGCGTGGGGCATGGCCGTCGACATGCAGGCGTGCATCGGCTGCAACGCCTGCGTGGTGGCCTGCGTCGCCGAGAACAACATCGCGGTGGTGGGCAAGGAGCAGGTCGCGGTCGGACGCGAGATGCAGTGGATGCGCATCGACCGCTACTACGCGGGCAGCCCGGACGAGCCCGAGACCGTCTACCAGCCGATGTTCTGCCAGCACTGCGAGCTCGCGCCGTGCGAGGTCGTGTGCCCGGTGAACGCGACGGTGCACGACGACGAGGGGCTGAACGTGATGGTGTACAACCGTTGCGTCGGCACCCGCTACTGCTCGAACAACTGCCCCTACAAGGTTCGGCGCTTCAACTTCCTGCTTTACACGAATTACAGCGACCCGAGCCTCGCGCTGCAGCGCAACCCCGACGTCACGGTCCGCTCGCGCGGCGTGATGGAGAAGTGCACGTACTGCGTCCAGCGCATCAACTACGCGCGCATCCAGGCGAAGAAGGAAAACCGCAAGGTGCGTGACGGCGAGATCGTGACGGCGTGCCAGCAGGCGTGCCCGACCGATGCGCTGGTCTTCGGCGACGTCAACGACCCGAACAGCCGCGTCTCGAAGCTGAAGAAGGAAGGGCGCAACTACGCCGTGCTCGGCGACATCAACACCCGGCCGCGCACGACGTATCTCGCGGTGGTCCGCAACCCGAATCCCGAGCTCGCGGCGAAGCAGGAGACGGGCGCATGACGACGGAAACGCGTCCAAGCTACGGCGTCTCGCAGGTGCCGCCCGAGATCATCGGTCCGGGCCACACCTTCGAGTCGGTCACCGACAAGATCGCGTCGGTCGTCCTGACCAAGAAGACGCCGCGCGGCTGGATCATCGGCCTCGGGATCGCGTTCTCGCTGCTGATGCTCTTCCTGCTCTCCGTGAGCGTGCTGTTCGCTTACGGCACGGGCATCTGGGGCATCAACATCCCGGTCGGCTGGGGCTTCGCGATCGTCAACTTCGTCTGGTGGGTCGGTATCGCGCACGCCGGTACGCTGATCTCGGCGATCCTGCTGCTGCTCCGCCAGCCCTGGCGAACCTCGATCAACCGCTTCGCGGAGGCGATGACGCTGTTCGCCGTCGCTTGCGCGGGCATGTACCCGATCCTGCACCTCGGACGTCCGTGGCTCGCGTACTGGCTGCTGCCGTACCCGAACACGATGGGCATGTGGCCGAACTTTCGCAGCCCGCTGATGTTCGACGTGTTCGCGGTGTCGACCTACGCGACGGTGTCGTTCCTCTTCTGGTACACCGGCCTGATCCCCGACCTCGCGACGCTGCGTGATCGCTCGAAGAACTTCTTCGGGCAGCGGATCTACGGCCTCCTCGCGATGGGCTGGCGCGGCTCGGCGCGCCACTGGCAGCGCTACGAGACCGCGTACCTGCTGCTCGCGGGCCTCTCGACGCCGCTCGTCGTGTCCGTGCACACGATCGTCAGCTTCGACTTCGCGGTGTCGGTGATCCCCGGCTGGCACGCGACGATCTTCCCGCCGTACTTCGTCGCCGGCGCGATCTACTCCGGCTTCGCGATGGTGGTGACGCTCGCCATCCCGATCCGCCGCTACTACGGCCTCGAGGACTTCGTCACGCTGAAGCACCTCGACAACATGGGCCGCGTCATGCTCGCGACCGGTCTCATCGTGGCCTACGGCTACATGATGGAAGCGTTCATGGCCTGGTACAGCGGCAACGTCTACGAGCGCTACATGATCTGGGCCCGCCTCGGCGGACCGTTCGTGATCGCGTACTGGGCGCTGGTCGTCTGCAACGTCCTGATCCCGCAGCTGCTCTGGTTCAAGGGCATCCGCGCCAACCTGGCCGCGCTGTGGGTGATCTCGATCGTGGTCAACGTCGGCATGTGGCTCGAGCGCTACGTGATCGTCGTGACCAGCTTGTCGCGCGATTACCTGCCGTCGTCGTGGTTCTACTTCTCGCCGACGTTCTGGGATTGGTCGACCTACATCGGCACGCTCGGCCTGTTCTTCACGCTGCTCCTCCTCTTCATCCGTGTGCTGCCGATGATCTCGATCTTCGAGATGCGCACGCTCGTTCCTGCGGCTGAGCTGAAGGAGGAGCTGCACGACACCGTGGAGGGCTCGCGATGAAGGAACAGCATCCGTCGCGACCGCCGATCTACGGCCTGCTCGCGGAGTTCACGGATCCGAACGAGCTGATCGCCGCCATCCGTCAAGCACGCGGCGCGGGCTACCGCCGCATGGACGCCTACACGCCGTACCCGATCGAGGAGGTGGCGGAGGAGCTCGGCATCCACGGCAACCGTCTGCCGCTGATCGTGTTGATCGGCGGCCTCGCGGGCCTGGTCGGCGGCTACGCGCTGCAGTACTGGACGTCGGTCATCAACTACCCGCTGAACGTGGGTGGTCGACCGCTGAACAGCATCGTCTCCTTCATCCCGATCACGTTCGAGACGACCGTCCTCGCGGCGGCGATCTGCGCCGTCCTCGGCATGCTGGCGCTGAACGGGCTGCCGCAGCCCTACCATCCGGTGTTCAACGTGCCGCGATTCGCGCTCGCGAGCCGCGACCGCTTCTTCCTGTGCATCGAAGCGACCGACCCGATGTTCGATCGGGAGCTTACCCGTCGCTTCCTGGAGCGGCTCGTGCCGCGCTCGGTGTCCGAAGTTGAGCATTGACGCGAAAGCCGCGCTCGCTCGCCGCGGGCGCACGGCGCTGGTGCTGACCGTCGCGCTCGTCGCGCTCGCCGGCTGCCGCCAGGACATGCAAGACCAGCCGAAGCTCATGCCCGATGGCGCGAGCACGTTCTTCGCCGACGGGCGGGCCAACCGGCCGCGGGTTCCGGGAACGGTGGTGTACGGCTCGTTCCACGAGGATCCCGCGTACTACGAGGGCAAGGTCGACGGCCGTCCGGTGACCGAGATGCCGGTGCCCGTCACCCGCCAGCTCCTCGAGCGCGGGCGGGAGCGCTACGACATCTACTGCAGCCCCTGTCACGACCGTACCGGCGACGGCAACGGCATGATCGTGCAGCGTGGCTTCCGTCGTCCGCCGTCGTTCCACATCCCGCGTCTGCGCGAGGCGCCGGTCGGACACTTCTACGACGTCATCACGAATGGCTTCGGTGTGATGCTGAACTACAGCGCCCAGGTGCCGGTCGAGGACCGGTGGGCGATCGTCGCGTACATCCGCGCCCTGCAGCTGGCGCAGAACGCGACCGAGAACGACGTCCCGGCCGACGAGCGCGCGAAGCTCGCGGCGTCGACGGGGACGGGAGGCTGAGGTGGAGCTGCTTGCGAGCAAAGCCGCGCTCGATGCGGACCATCCCATCCATCGCATCCAGCGGACCGGGCTGGCGGTCGGCGTCATCGCGCTGGCCCTCAGCGTGATCGGCTGGTTCGTGACGCCCGAGCAGTTCTACCGCTCGTACCTGCTGGGCTACATGTTCTGGTTCGGGATCGCGCTCGGCTCGATGGCGATCCTGTTCATCCACCACATCGCGGGTGGCGCGTGGGGCGCGGTGATCCGCCGCGTCCTCGAGAGCTCGGTCGGCACGCTGCCGATCCTCGCGCTGTTCTTCCTGCCGATCGTCTTCGGCATGCACCACCTCTACGAGTGGACGCACGCCGCGGAGGTCGCGAAGGACCCCGTGCTGCAGGCGAAGTCGGCCTACCTGAACGAGCCGTTCTTCCTGATCCGTGCGGCGATCTACTTCGCCGTGTGGATCGCGCTCGCCACGTTCCTGCGCCGCTGGTCGATCGAGCAGGACACGAGCACGGATCCGCGGACGACGGTGCGGCTCGAGCTGCTGAGCCGTGGCGGTCTCGTGCTCTACGGCCTCACGGCGACCTTCGCCGCCGTCGACTGGATGATGTCGCTGCAGCCGCACTGGTTCTCGACCGTGTACGGGCTGCTCGTCATGGGCGGGCAGGGGCTCGCGGCGTTCGCGTTCGCGATCCCGCTCGCGGTGCTGCTGTCGCGCCAGCGCAATCTCTCGCCGTTCTTCGGCCCGGCGCAGTTCCACGATCTCGGCAACCTGATGCTCGCCTTCACGATGATCTGGGCGTACCTGAGCTTCTCGCAGCTCCTGATCATCTGGTCGGGCAATCTGCCGGAGGAGATCTCGTGGTACCTGCGGCGCTCGGAGCACGGCTGGCCGGTGGTCGGCTACGGGCTCGTCGTGTTCGGCTTCGTGCTGCCGTTCGCGATGCTGCTGTCGCGCCGCCGGAAGCGGACGGGCCAGAAGCTCGCGTTCGTCGCGCTGTGGGTGATCGCGATCCGCTTCGTCGACCTGTACTGGCTCGTCGTTCCTTCGTTTGACACCAGCGCGGTGCCGCACTGGCTCGACTTCGTCGTCGTGATCGGCATCGGCGGGATCTGGCTCTGGTACTTCGTGGGCCGCCTGCTGAGCCACCCGGTTCTGCCGCTGCGCGACCCGTCGCTCCCCGAGGTGGAGGCATGAGCACCGAGGCCACGCGGCGCGATCACCTGGAGATCGGGCGCGACCCCGAGGACCTGCAGGCTCTCGAGCAGGCCATCGCGGCCGGCCACGAGGAGGACGTCGTCCAGACGCGCCTGCTGAACCGCGCGTTGACCGTGGTCGTGGGACTGCTCGTGGTGGGCGGGGCGGTCGCGTACCTGATCCAGCCCTTGTTCACGGCGATGCAGGAGAAGGAGTACCCGCCGGCGAACCCGCTCGCCGCGACGTACGGCCGCAGCGAGCCGCCGGCGCCGCGCCTGCAGGTCGACCCGAAGCTCGACCTCTACGAGCATCGCCTCGCCGAGGAGCGGGTGCTGACCACCTACGGCTGGGTCGACCGCGAGAAGGGCATCGTTCGCATCCCGATCGAGCGCGCGATCGATCTGATCGTCGAGCGCGCGGCGCGGCCGGGGCCGCGGCCCGAGGGGCGCGCCGGCGTGGCGATCCAGGCGCAGCCGGAAGCACAGCCAGAGGCGCAGCCGGAGGCGGCTCCGGCGCCGGGCGAGGAGCCCGCTCCGCAGCCGGAGGAGAACGACGCGACCCGGCAGCCGGGAGGGACGCCGTGAGGCATGCGATGAGGCACAGCGAGCTGGTCGCTCTGGTTCTGCTCGCGTCCGTCGTCGCGGCCAGGCAGGCGAGCTCCGCCGAGTCGGCGCCGTTCGCGGGGCAGCCGTCGCGCGCGGTGCTGAAGCCGGGCGATGAGAGCTTTGGCTTGACGGCGAACGACCGTCCCGAGAGCCTGCGCGAGGTCGGCTTCGACCAGTATCTCGACGCCCAGGTGCCGCGCGACATCCGGCTGCGCGACGAGAACGGCCGCGAGGTGCGCCTCGGCGACTACCTTACCGACAAGCCGGTCATCCTGTCGCTCGCGTACTTCTCGTGCCCGATGCTGTGTGACCTCCACCAGCAGGGCCTCGCGAGCTCGCTCAAGCCGCTCTCGTTCTCCGCGGGCAAGGAGTTCGAGGTGCTGACGGTGAGCTTCGACCCGCGCGACACCCCCGAGGTGGCGCGCGAGAAGAAGCAGCACGTGCTCGCCCGTTACGACCGCGAGGGCGCGGCCGACGGCTGGCACTTCCTGACCGGCGACGCCGGCGAGATCGAGCGTCTCACGCGCGCCGTCGGCTTCCGCTACCAGTACGACGAGAAGCGTGGCGAGTTCGCGCACCCGGCCGGCCTGGTCATGCTCACTCCGGACGGGCGCATCGCACGCTACTTCTTCGGTCTCGAGTTCTCGCCGCGTGACCTGCGGCTCGGGCTGGTCGAGACCACGCAGCGCAAGATCGGCAACGTCGTCGATCAGGTGCTGCTGTTTTGCTTCCACTACGACCCCGCGATGGGGCGCTACTCCGCGGTCGCGCTGAACTCGGTGCGCGTCGCGGGCGCGCTGACCGTGCTCGCGTTGGTCGGATTGATCGGTGGCGCGCTGCTGCGCGAGGGCAGCCGGCGTCGCGCCGAGCGGCACGGGGCCTCCGCCTGATGATCGGCCGGTTTTCCCTGCTTCCCGAGCGCGCGTCGTCCCTGGCGGGCGACGTCGATGCTCTCTACTGGTTCCTCGTCGGCATCAGCCTGTTCTTCTCGGTGCTGATCGCCGTCGCGGTGGTGACGCTCGCGATCCGGTATCGCCGCAGCACCCAGCGTCAGGTCTTTCCGACCTGGGAGGGCATGCTGTGGCTCGAGATCACCTGGTCGGTGATCCCGCTCCTCATCGTGATGGGGGTCTTCTTCTGGAGCGCGCGCGTGTTCATCGCGCAGTACACGCCTCCGGACAACGCGCTCCAGGTCTACGTCGTCGGCAAGCAGTGGATGTGGAAGACGCAGCACGTCGAGGGCCGGCGCGAGATCAACGAGCTTCACGTCCCGGTCGGACGTCCGGTGCAGCTCATCATGACGTCCGAGGACGTCATCCACAGCTTCTTCATTCCGGCCTTCCGCGCGAAGCAGGACGTGGTGCCCGGCCGCTACACGACCATGTGGTTCGAGGCGACCAAGCCGGGCACCTACCACCTGTTCTGCGCCGAGTACTGCGGCAGCCAGCACTCGCGTATGATCGGCCAGGTGGTCGCGATGGATCCGGCCGAGTTCCAGATCTGGCTCTCCGGTGGCGGTGCGACGGCGGGCGACGCCGAGTCGATGGCGAGCGCGGGCAAGGCGCTGTTCGACCAGCTCGGCTGTGCGAGCTGCCACCAGCAGGCGAGCGGCTCCCGCGGCCCGAGCCTGGTCGGTCTCTTCAAGCGTGAGGTCGAGCTCGCCGACGGTCGCCGGGTGATCGCCGACGAGACCTACATTCGCGAGGCGATCGTCGATCCGCAGGCCTCGGTCGTCGCCGGCTACCAGCCGATCATGCCGACCTTCAAGGGTCTCGTCAGCGAGGAGGGCCTGCTGCAGATCATTGCCTACATCCGCTCGCTGCAGCCCGCGAGCGCCACGGAGCAGCCCGCCACGGGCGGCTCGCACGGCGCGGCGGAGGACAGCGAGGCGCGCGTCGACGACGCGGCGCCCGCGGCGGACGAAGTGCTCGCGGACGGCGCGCGCATCTCTGCGCCGGATCGGAGTGGCTCATGACGGAAGCAATCGTCGGCGACCGCCACGGCGGAAGCGCCGTCAATTACCTGAACGCGAACTACGGCATTCGCTCGTGGTTGCTCACCAAGGACCACAAGCGGATCGGCCTGCTGTACCTCGCGTCGGTCACCGCGTTGTTCGCGATCGGCGGCCTGGCCGCGCTGCTGGTCCGCCTCGAGCTGCTGACGCCAGCCGGCGACCTCGTCTCGGACGACACCTACAACAAGCTGTTCACGGCGCACGGCGTCGTGATGATCTTCTTCTTCCTCATCCCGGCGATCCCGGGCGTCATCGGCAACTTCCTGCTGCCGCTGATGATCGGGGCGCGTGACCTCGCATTCCCGCGCCTCAACTTGCTGAGCTGGTACGTCTTCAACGTCGCCGCGATCTTCGCCGCGTGGTCGCTGTTCACCGGCGGCGTCGACACCGGGTGGACGTTCTACACGCCGTACAGCACGATGTCGTCGAACACGAACGTGCTGTCGGCCGCGTTCGCGGGCTTCCTGAGCGGCTTCGCGTCGATCCTGACCGGTCTGAACTTCCTGGTCACGATCCACCGCATGCGCGCGCCCGGCCTCACCTGGGGCCGGCTGCCGCTGTTCGTCTGGGCGATGTACGCGACGAGCCTGATCATCATGCTCGGCACGCCGGTCATCGCCATCACGCTCGTGCTGATGATGGTCGAGCGCGCCTTCGGCCTCGGCATCTTCGACCCGGCGCTCGGCGGCGACCCGATCCTCTTCCAGCACCTGTTCTGGTTCTACTCGCACCCGGCGGTCTACATCATGATCCTGCCGGCGATGGGCGTGATCAGCGAGATCATCACCTGCTTCTCGCGCAACCGGATCTTCGGTTACTCGTTCATCGCGGGCTCGAGCATCGCGATCGCGCTGATCGGCTTCCTCGTGTGGGGCCATCACATGTTCGTCGCCGGGCAGTCGGTCAACGCGGGCCTGATCTTCTCGGTGCTGACCTTCCTGGTCGCGATCCCGTCGGCGGTGAAGGTCTTCAACTGGACCGCGACGCTCTACCGCGGCTCGGTGTGGCTGCAGGCGCCGATGCTGTACGCGCTCGGCTTCATCGGTCTGTTCACGATCGGCGGGCTCACGGGCGTGTTCCTCGGTGCGGCCGCCGTCGACGTCCACCTGCACGACACCTACTTCGTCGTCGCGCACTTCCACTACGTCATGGTGGGCGGCACGCTGATGGGCTACCTCGGCGCGCTCCACTACTGGTGGCCGAAGATCACCGGCAAGCTCTACTACGAGCCGCTCGCCAAGGTCGCTGCGGTGATCGTCTTCGTCGGCTTCAACCTGACGTTCTTCCCGCAGTTCCTGCTGGGCTACCTCGGGATGCCGCGGCGCTATCACGTGTATCCCGACGAGTTCCAGGTGCTGAACGTGTTCTCGACGGCCGGCGCGTCGATCCTCGGTCTCGGCTACCTGCTGCCGATCCTCTACTTGACGTGGTCGATGCGCTACGGGCGCAAGGCGGAGGACAACCACTGGGGTGCGGTCGGGCTCGAGTGGCAAGCTCCGTCTCCGCCGCCGACCGAGAACTTCCACGAGACTCCGGTCGTGACCGGCGAGCCGTACGACTACCGCGAGCCGGTGGAGGTACAGAAAGTTGCGTGACGCTGCCGTCGCGGCGACCGAGCCTTACGTCGCCCACCAGTTCGACGACGCGGAGCAGCAGTATGGCGCCGCGACGCTCGGAATGTGGTTCTTCATCGCGCAGGAGGTCGCGTTCTTCGGCGGCGCGCTCGCGGCCTTCGCGATCTACTTCTACATGTACCACGACGCCTTCGAGGCGGCGAGCAACCATCTCTCGCTCACCCTCGGGCTGGTCAACACCGTGGTGCTCATCTCGAGCAGCTTGACCATGGCGATGTCGGTGCACGCGGCGCAGATCGGCAGCGTGCGAGGGCAGATCGGCTGGCTGCTCGGCACGATCGTCCTGGGCTCGACCTTCCTCGGCATCAAGGCCTACGAGTACGCGCACAAGTTCCACGAGGGACTCGTTCCCGGCCCGATCTTCACCTACCAGGGACCGGACGCCGCGCAGCACGAGCTCTTCCTGTCGTTCTACTTCGTGCTGACCGGGCTGCACGCGATCCACATGATCATCGGCATCGGCATCCTCGCCGTGCTGGTCGTGCTCGCCTGGAAGCGTTGGTTCGGCCCGGGCTACTACACGCCGGTCGAGATCAGCGGCCTCTACTGGCACTTCGTCGACCTGGTGTGGATCTTCCTGTTCCCGCTGCTCTACCTGCTCGGACGGCACTGAGGGTCGCATGTCGCACGAAGCCGAGGTTTCGGTTCGCACCTACGTGATGGTCTTCCTCGCCCTGATGGGGTTGACCGTCGTCACGGTGCTGGTCGCGCACGTCGACCTGGGCGACGGCAACATCGTCGTGGCGCTCGCGGTCGCGATCACCAAGGCAGCGCTGGTCGTCGCGTACTTCATGCACTTGCGCTACGGCCAGAACATGTCGCGCGCCGCGCTCTTCGCGGGAATCGTCGCGGTCTTCATCTTGATCGCGATCTCGCTCGACGACGTCATGACGCGCACGACCAAGACCTTCCAGCCGTTCTACGGCGCCCTCGACGGCCGGCGGCCCCCCGGCGCTCCGGTTCCCCCGCCGCCGCCGATGGAGTAAACCAGCGGAATGGCCGAGCGAGACATCTGGGAGGACCGGCGGCGGTCCTACGAGGCGGAGTACTTCCAGCGCCGCGAGCGCGAGCTGATCGAGAAGATGCGCGAGCGCGCGCGCCGCGAGAAGGAGCGTCAAGAGCTCGCCGAGCGCGCCGGCGTCGCCGACGAGGAGATCCTGCGGCAGCTCGAGGAGCTGGGCTACACGCGCGACACCGTCACGCTGGTGCACCTCGTGCCGCTGCTGCACGTCGCCTGGATCGACGGCCGCGTCAGCGACGCGGAGCGCGAGCGCATCCTCGAGGTGGCGCGCATCCGCGGCGTCGAGCCGGGGAGCGAGGCGTACCGCCAGCTCGAGGGCTGGCTCGAGCGCCGTCCCGCGGAGGGCTTCTTCGAGGACACGCTGCGGCTGATCGGCGACCTGCTGCAGGCGCTGCCCGACGAGGAGCGTGAGCGCAGCCGCCAGGATCTGGTCGAGTACAGCGCGGCGATCGCGCGCGCCTCGGGCGGGATCCTCGGCATCGGCAGCAAGGTGTCGCGCGAGGAGCGCGAGCTGCTCGATCGCATCGCCCGCGAGATCGAGCAGGCGCACGGCGGCGCGACCAAGCAGGTGATCCGCTGAGCGGGCTTCGTCTCCTCGTCGTCCTGCTCGCGCTCGCAGCCCCGCTCGCGGGTTGCGCGCGCAACGGCGCCAGCGAGCTCCTCGAGACGGCGCGTCTCGAGGAGGTGCAGCGCAACCTGCCGCACGCGCGCAAGCTCTACGCCGAGATCCTCGAGCGCTACCCGGACTCGAAGGAAGCCGCCGAGGCGCGGGCGCGTCTCGCGGCGCTCGACGAGCAGCAGAAGTAGCGCGCACCGCTCGGCGCTAGAGCCCGAGCTCCTCGAGCAGGCGCAGCCAGATCTCGCTGACCGTCGGATAGGACGGCACCGCGTGGCGGAGTCGCTCGAGCGGCACCTCGCCCGCGATCGCGACGGTCGCGGCGTGCAGCAGCTCGCCGACCGCCGGTCCGACCAGCGTCGCGCCGACGAGCACCCGTCTGCTCTGGTCGACGACGACGCGCGCCCGCCCGGCGTAGCCGTCGGCATAGAGCGACGCGCCCGCGACGTGGCCGATGTCGTAGTCGGCGACCCGCACGTCGAAGCCGCGCTCGCGCGCCTGCGCTTCGGTGAGACCGACCGACGCGAGCTCGGGCTCGGTGAACACCACCTGTGGCGTGGCGAGGACGTCGGCGGTCGCGGCGAGCTGCGACCAGGCGCCACCGTCGGCGCCCGGATCGCGCACGCGCGCGTGGATCGCGTCGCCGCACACCCGCGCCTGGTACTTGCCCATGTGCGTCAGCAGCGCGCGGTGATTGACGTCGCCCGCGGCGTAGAGCCAGCCGCCGGCGATGCCGCGCACGCGCAGGCTGTCGTCGACGTCGAGCCAGCTCCCGGGCTCGAGGCCGACGGTCTCGAGCCCGATGTCGTCGGTGCGCGGCGCGCGTCCGGCCGCGACCAGGATCTGGTCGCACTCGACGGCATCGCCGTCGGGCAGCACGAGTCGGAATGCGTCGCCGCGCCGCTCGACCGCGGTCGCGCTCGTCTTGGTGCGCACGCGCACGCCGCGCGCTTCGAGTGCCGCGCGCAGGATCTCGCTCGCGAAGCGCTCGAAGCCCGGGACGAGGCGCTCCGCGCGTTGCAGGATCGTCACCTCGCGCGCGCCGAGCGCCCGCCACACGACCGCCATCTCGCACGCCACGACGCCGCCGCCGAGGATCGCGAGCCGCGCGGGCGCGGAGCGGGCGCTCGTCGCCTCGCGGCTCGTCCACGGCTTCGCCTCGGCGAGGCCCGGGACGTCGGGGATGGCGGCGCGGCTGCCCGTGCAGATCGCGACGGCGTGACGCGCCCGCAGCTCGGTGCGGCCTCCGTCCGCGTGCTCGACGACGACGCGGCGTTCGCCCGCGAGGCGCCCGCGTCCGCGCACCAGGTCGATGCCGGTGTCGACCAGCCACCGAACCTGTCCCGCGTCGTCCCACTCTGCGGCGAAGTCGTCGCGCCGCGCGAGGACGGCCGCCACGTCGAGCGCGCCGGTTGCGGCCTCGCGCGCACCCGCGACGGCGCGCGCGTGCTCGAGCGCGTGGATCGGGCGCAGCAGCGCCTTGCTCGGCATGCACGCCCAGTACGAGCACTCGCCGCCGACCAGCTCGGACTCGACGATCGCCGCCGACAGCCCGTGCCCACGGACGCGGCCGGCGACGTTCTCGCCGGTCGGCCCGGCGCCGAGCACCACGACGTCGTACTCGCGCGCCTCCACGTCAGGCCTCGCCGGACGTCGCGCGCGGGGCGCGGATCATGCTGGGTATGCTTGACGCGAGACCGGCAACGGCTGCGCGCGCGGGATGCGGCTTCGGGTGAACGAGCATCGCGACCTCCTGCGCCGGCTTCCCTCCAGCCGCCGACGCTGCCGGGGACGCGTCGAGCCTGCCACGCGCGGTACGCTGATGCAGCTCCCGTCGGAGCGTTGCTTGAGCGTTTGGCGTGCGGGAGCATGAGCGCACGGAACGTCCGCCGATCGCGTCGTGCGTCGCGGCGCCTCGCGCGGCGCCGCGGATGCGAGCGATGGACGGTCAGCAGGTGAGACGCGAACCGGTGTGGCTGGTGGCGGGCGTTCGCACGCCGTTCGTCCGTGTGGACGGCCCGTTCGCGGGCCGCGACGTGCTCGCGCTGTCGGTTCCGGTCGCGCGCGCGATGGCCGAGCGCGCGACCAAGGGCGGCATCGACCTCGGCGTGTGGGGCGCGGTGGTGCTGAACCTCGCCTACAACAATCTGGCGCGCGAGGTGTGGCTCGAGGCCGGTCTCGACCCGCACGTGCCGACGTTCACGACGAGCCTGCAGTGCAGCACGAGCATGGTCGGCGTGCTGCAGGCGGCCTCGATGCTGGGCAACGATCTGCAGCTCGCACTCGTGGGCGGCGCCGACAGCCTGAGCCGCGTGCAAGTCGGACTGGGGCAGGAGCTGTCCGACTGGCTGCGTCGCCTCGTGCAGGCGCGCGACCTGCGCGAGCGCATCGCCGTGGTCAGCGAGATCCGCCCCGGCGACATCCGCCTCTACGTGCCCGCGATCAAGAACCGCACGACCGGCAAGAGCATGGGCGAGCACTGCGAGGACATGGCGAAGCAGTGGCGCATCGGCCGTCGCGAGCAGGACGAGCTCGCGCTCGAGAGCCACCGGCGCGCCGTCGCGGGCTGGGAGCGCGGCTTCTTCGACGACCTCGTGATCGAGCTCGACGGCGTGCATCGCGACGGCTTCCCGCGCGCCGACACCTCGCTCGAGAAGCTCGCCAAGCTGCCGCCGGCCTTCGATCGGACGAGCGGGCAGGGCACGATCACCGCGGGCAACAGCTCGCCGCTCACCGACGGCGCGGCCGCGATCTGGGTCGCGACGGACGAGGGGCTCTCGCGCCTGCCGGGCGAGCTGCCGCGCGCGCGTCTCGTCGACTGGCAGGTGCAGGCGATCGACCTGCGGACGGAAGGCTTGCTGATGGCTCCGGTGGCCGCGATCCCGCGCCTCCTCGCGCGCAACGGGCTCACGTTCGGCGACGTCGCGCTGTGGGAGATCCACGAGGCGTTCTCGGCGCAGGTCGCTTGCCACCTGAAGGCGCTCGCCGACCGCGACTACGTGCGCACCAAGGCGGGCGTCGAGCACAATTTTGGCCCGTTCCCGGTCGAGCGGATGAATCCGAACGGCGGCAGCGTCGCGCTCGGCCACCCGTTCGGCGCGACCGGCGCGCGCATCCTGAGCCAGGCGGTGAAGGAGCTCGCCGCGATGCCGCGCGGCTCGCGCGCCGTGGTCAGCATCTGCGCCGACGGCGGGCAGGGGAGCGTCGCGTTGCTCGAGAGCGCCTGAGGGGCGAGACCGGCGCTCGCGCCGTGTGCGGCGTGGTCGCCGCGCAGGCGACGTCGCGTCACTCGCCTGGGTCACGCCGGCGCGGCGACGTCGCCCGTGCGCGCGGCCGTCGGCATCGCCGGCGTCGTGTGCGCGACGCCGATGCGCCCGCCCGGATCGATCAGGATCAGCCCGCCCTGGTGGCCCGTCCGCGCGCGCATCTCGTCGAGCGCGCGACGCGCGGCCTCGTCGACGCCGACGCCACGGGACACGTGCTCGAGCGCGCGGCGCACGAGCACGACGCGGATGATCGCCTCGCCGGTGCCGGTCGCCGAGCCAGCGCCGAGGCGATCGTCCGCGTAGGTGCCGGCGCCGATCACCGCCGAGTCGCCGATGCGTCCGGCGCGCTTGCCCATGAGGCCGCCGGTCGACGTCGCGGCGGCGAGCGTGCCGCGCGCGTCGCGCGCGACGGCGCCCACCGTGTCTCCGGACGCTGCGACACGCGCCCGCCAGCGCTCGCGGATCGGCTCGGTGACGAGATCGTCCGGCGCGCACAGCCGCACGCCGTGCCGGCGGGCGAGCTCGAGCGCGGTGTCGCCGACGAGCAGCACCTCGCGCGCCTCGCGGCGCACGGCGTCGGCGAGCAGCACGGGGTTGGCGACGCCGCGCACGGCGCCCACGGCGCCCGCGGAGAGGTCGGCGCCGCACATCACCGAAGCGTCGGTCTCGACCACGCCGCACGCGGTCAGCACCGAGCCGAGCCCGGCGTTGAAGAAGGGATCGTCCTCGAGGACGACCACCGCGGCGAGCACCGCGTCGAGCGCGGAGCCGCCGCGCGCCAGAACCTGCCAGCCTGCGTCGGCGGCGCGCTCGACCCCGCGCCGCCGCGGCTCGACCTCGTCGGGGCGCTCGACGCCGGCGCCGCCGTGCACCACGATCGCGGCCTGCACGCGTCGATTGTCGGGCGGCGGGCGGACGCTGTCCAGCGCGCGAGCGTTGCACGAAAGGCAGCGGGAGAGCTGACGCACGCTCGCGCGTGTTCGCCATGCGCCGCCGTTGGCCGTGCCGCGCCGGACGGGTAGGGTGGGCGGGTATGGCGGACGAGTCGAACGAGAGCGCCACCGAGCGCTACAAGCGTCAGCGTGCGGAGCGCCTGGCCGGGCCGCCGGACTACCTCGAGCCCGCGCCGCCGCTCACGCGCGACACCATGTGGCGCGGGCTCACGCGGGCCGGAGAGATCCGTCTGCTGGTCGCCCGCACGACGCAGACCACGGCGCACATCGCGGGCCGGCTGCACGCGAGCCGCGACGCGACGCGCATCCTCGGCGAGCTGATCTCGGCCGGGCTGCTCGTCCGCTCGACGCTCAATCCGTACGCGCAGTTCCAGATGCTGCTGCGCAACCCGGGCAGCGCCGGGCGTCTGGTCGTCGACGTGTGGGAAGGCGAGGAGGGCCTGCGCGCCGCGATCGCCCACCCGGGCGTCGTCGAGGAGCGCGACGGTCCGCTGATCCACGACGGGCTGCTCGAGGTCGTGCGCGTGACGCGCGACTCCGCGGCCTATCGCTCGAGCTTGCAGTACGCGGCCGGCGGAATCGGCGCCGCGGTCACCGAGTACCTGATGCGCAGCGAGCAGATCGTCGCGCTGGTCAACGTCGAGACCGCCTTCGACGGCGGCCGCCTGCTCGCGAGCGTCGGCTACCTGGTACAGCTCATGCCGGAAGGGACGCGGGCCGATCTCGACCGCCTGCTCGCCAACGTCGACGCCGCGGGGCCGCTGCACCTCGGCATGACCGAGGACGATCCCGACGGCCGCGCCTGGGCGTCGCGACTGCTCGACGGCTTCGGCTGGGATCAGGTGGCGCGCGAGACGCCGCGCTTCAAGTGCCGCTGCTCGCGCGAGCGGCTGCTCGCGGCGCTCGCGACGCTGCCGCGCGAGGACATCGAGGAGCTCGTCGAGTCCGGCGAGCCGACGGTGTCGACCTGCGAGTACTGCAACGAGACCTACACGCTGAGCGTGCCCGAGCTGCAGATGCTCTTGACGCCGCAGCAGTAGGCGGCGCGCTGCGCCGTCACTCGTCCTTGGGCGGACGCGCGGTGACGCCGATCGCGTTCGCGAGCGCGCGCTGGATGATGCCGACGCGCTCGACCTGGCCGCGCGCGGCGAAGCGCTCGTAGAAGCCTTCCTCGCGGAAGTCGGGGATCATCGCGCGCCACGGCTCGAGCAGGCCCTCGAACGCGCGCTGGCGCTCCGCAGCTTCGAACGTCCGCGGCCCGCGCGGGCTCTTCAGGTAGTCGCCGAGGACGCGCAGCATCGCCATCAAGGTGACGTCGGTCGTGATGCGGTAGCGCGGGTTGTCCCACGCCTCGCCGAGCACGCGGCGCGCGGCGCGCAGGAAGTCGCGCGTCACCTCGTACAGCGCCTTCGGCTTCGGCTCCTCGCCGAACAGCCGCGGGTTGCGCTCGGCGACGCGGCGCAGCTCGCGGAACAGGCTCGCCTGGCGAATCCAGCGCTCGGTGCGCCGGTGCCGGCCGAGCATGTCGACCTTGCGGTGCAGCGGCGAGTCGGTCTCGGTGTAGTGCATCTGCACCGCCTTCGCCGCCGCCTTGTCGAGCGGCGTTGCGCGCTGCAGGCGCTCGTAGAGGTCGATCAGGTGCGAGCGGTTGAGACGCGTCGGCGTCGAGTTGATGATGACGAACATCTCGACCGCGAAATCTTGCTGCGACTTGTCGAAGATCACGCACGGCACGTCGATCTTCTCGAGCGACGCCGGATCCTTGCGTCCGAGCACGTCGAGCCCGGCGAGGCGGTGCTGGCCGTCGATGATCAGGAACGGCTCGCGCGGGTCGTGCAGGTTGCCCATCAGCTCGGAGCCCGACGACGGATCGAACGCGAGGCGCTCCGGCGTGTAGAGCAGCACCGCGCCCGGGATCAGCGGCTGTCCCTTCGGGTCGGAATAAAATTCGACGATCTGTCGCACCTTGCGCGCGTACGGGCGACGCTGGAAGAAGCCGCTGCCCGACTGCACCTTGCGAAAGAACTCGAGCACCGCGTCGTCGGCGCCGCTGTCGGGTTCGACGTCGTCGGCGTAGGACTTGCCGGCGAACTGCACTTTGCGGAGCAAGTCCGACGCCCGGTAGGCCGCCAAGTAGAAAACGCTCTCCTTCTGCCGCAACCGGATGGCAAGCATGTCCGCCTCCTCCCTCCGTCCGACCTAGGGGCGCTTTTCCTTATCGCGAACCGCCACCCGGCTCCATCCCGCGGCGGACGTCCGGAGCCGCTTTTCTCCCCTCGGACTCTGTGCCAAGCAGCGCTCAGGGCCCGCAGCGAAAGGAGTGCTTGTGGCGCGCTACGCATACGAGCGGCTGTCCGCGCTCGACCAGTCGTTCCTGCTCTACGAGGACGGCTGCAGCCACATGCACGTCGGCTCGACGGCGATCTTCGACGCCGGCCCGCTCTCGACGCCCGACGGCGGCATCGACATCGAGCGCATCCGCGAGTTCGTCAACGTCCGGCTGCACCGCATTCCGCGCTACCGCCAGAAGCTCGCCTACGTGCCGCTTGAGCGGGCAGCCGGTGTGGGTCGACGACGACCGCTTCAACCTCGCGTACCACGTCCGCCACACGAGCCTGCCGCGCCCCGGCGACGAGCGGCAGCTCAAGCGGCTCTCGGCGCGCATCGCCTCGCAGCAGCTCGACCGCGGCAAGCCGCTCTGGGAGGTGTGGATCGTCGAGGGGCTCGCGGGTGGGCGCTTCGCGATGATCAGCAAGGTCCACCACTGCATGATCGACGGCGTCTCGGGCGTCGACCTGCTCGAGGTGCTGCTGTCGATCACGCCGGAGAGCGAGCTCGAGGAGCCGCCCGCGTACATCCCGCGCGGCGTGCCGGACAAGATCGAGCTCTGGCGCGACGACCTGCTCGACAAGCTCGGCGCGCCGCTGCAGCTCGCGGGACGGCTCGTGCGCGACCCGCTCGGCCTGGCGAGGTCGGCCAGCGAGGGCGCGCGGGCGCTCGCCGAGACCGTGCTCGCCGGCATGACGATGCCGTCCGAGACGCCGATCAACGAGGACATCGGTCCCTACCGGCGCTTCGACTGGCTGACGATCGACCTCGACCGGATGAAGGAGGTCAAGAACCAGCTCGGCGGCTCGCTCAACGACGTGGTCCTGGCGACGGTGGCGGGCGCGATGCGGCGCTTCCTCGGGCGCCGGCGCGTGAACCCGTCGAGCCTGCGCTTCCGCGTCATGGTGCCGGTGAGCGTGCGCACCAGCGACGAGCGCGGCACGCTCGGCAACAAGGTGTCGGCGTGGTTCGCCGACCTGCCGATCGCCGAGGGCGACCCGCTGCGGCGCTACGCGCTCGTGCAGGAGACCTGCGCGCGGCTCAAGCACTCGAAGCAGGCGATGGGCGCCGCGGTGCTGGCGGCGGTCACCGAGTGGACGCCGTCGACGCTGCTCTCGCTCGCGGTCCGGCTCGCGCACCGCGGGCTGCCCTTCAACATGGTGGTGACCAACGTGCCGGGGCCGCAGATCCCGCTCTACCTGCTGGGCTCGCGGATGCTCGAGATCTATCCGCTGGTGCCGCTCTTCGGGCGGCTCGGCCTCGGCGTCGCGCTGTTCAGCTACGCCGGACGGCTGCACTGGGGCTTCAACGCCGACTGGGACGTCGTGCCCGACCTGCACGACGTCGTCCGCTGCGTCGAGGACTCGTTCGCCGAGCTGCACGCCGCGGCGCGCGCGGACCGCGGAGCAGGGCGCGTCACCGGCGCGCCGTGGGAGCCGACGCCGCAGGTGGCGCGCGAAGCGGCTTCGCCGCCGACGTGACGCTCACCACGCCGGAGAGCGTCAGGTCGAGGAGGAGCTGCTCGCCGTCGGCGAG
This sequence comes from Candidatus Binatia bacterium, assembly GCA_036563615.1. Lineage (NCBI taxonomy): Bacteria > Candidatus Binatota > Binatia (SeqCode) > Binatia bacterium. Next base: position 138,869 of record DATCMB010000004.1, on the reverse strand, counting down.
CTCGAACCGCTGCCGCAAGGGCCGCAGCGGACGGGAACCGCCGGCCGTCAAGCGATAGGCCCCCGCAGGCAGGTGCTCCGCACGGTAGCGGCCGTGCGCGTCGCTGCGAACGACGACGAAGGATCGATGCGGGGCGCCGCCGCTCAGCATGATCGTCGCGTCGGCGACCGGTGTCCCGAGCGCGTCGCGCACCATGCCGTACACGCGGCCCGTGCCCGGTGCCGCCTTCCCATTCGTCGCCGCGACCAGCGGCGTGTAGGTGCCGAGCGCGTGCAGGGGCAGGTCGAGCGGAACCTTGTACCAGAGCGGCCCCCAGCGCAGTCCCTTCGCCCCGCGCAGCGCGGTCAGCTGATAGCTGCCGTGCGGCACCGCGGCGAACACGAACTCGCCGCGCGGGGAGGTCTGCACGCGCAGGCGCACGGGCTTGCGGTCGTGCGTGCGGCCCCGGAGCTGCAGCGTGACGCCGCCGAGCGGACGGCCTTGCAGGTCGGTGACGCGACCGGCGGCCTCGAGGCGCTGCGGCCCGTGCGTGAGCGCGGCCTCCCAGGCGTCGATTCGACCGCGCATCTCCTCGAGCACGTCGGGACGCTCGCCCGCGATGTCGAGATCCTCGTACGGATCGGTCGCGATCGCGTACAGCTCCTCGCGCCCGTCATCGAAGCGGATGTAGCGCCAGGTCCGCGTGCGGACGAAGTGGCCGCGGTTCGCCGGCTGCGTGCCGTTGTAGCGTCCGACGATCGCGTCGCGCCCGACCGGGGTGCCGCTGGTGATCGCGTCGACCAGGCTCAGGCCAGGGCGGTCGTCGAGCGGTTCCGCGCCGGCGAACTCGAGGATCGTCGGCATGACGTCGAGCAGCGAGACGAGATCGTGGCGCACGACGCCCGCCGGCACGCGTCCCGGCCAGTTGAAGACCAGCGGCGTGCGGAAGCCGAGCTCGTACAGCGTCCCCTTGCCTTTGCCGGCGCCGGCGATCGGCTGCGTGATGCCCCAGCCGTTGTCCGAGAGATAGATCAGCAGCGTGTCGTCGCGCAGGCCGCGCGCGTCGAGCTCCGCGACCAGCTCGCCGACGAGCGCGTCGAGCCAGGTGACGTTGGCGTAGTAGGCGATCTCGGCCGCGCTGAGACCGAGCGCGACGTACGGCGCCCGCAGCTCGTCCGGCGCGTCGAACGGTGTGTGCGGCAGCTGCGGCGCGAACCAGAGGAAGAACGGCCGGTCGGAGGCCTCGTCGAGGAACTCGCGCAGCGGGTCGAGCGCCTTGCCTTCGGTGAAGCCCGTTCGTCCGAAATCGCTTCCCACCGCGGCGAGCAGCTCGCCCGGGCCGGTTGCGAGCCCGTGCGTGAAGCCGGCGTTCGCGTAAGTCGACTCCCACATCTTGCCGCCTTCCCACGACAGGTAGCCGTGCCGCGCGAGCTCGCGCGGCAGCGTGCGGACGTGCGTGACGCCCTGGCGGAAGCCGAACGGACCGATCCGCGCTTCGACCGCGGCGACCTCCGCGTCCCACTGCTGGGGATGAAGGCCCGCGAGCACCGAGCGCAGCGACGGCACGCAGGTGCTCGCCGTCGCGTGCGCGTTGTCGAACACCGTGCCGCCCGCAGCGAGCGCGTCGAGGTGCGGCGTCTGGACGTAGGGGTCGCCCATGAAGCCGGAGTACGGCCAGCCGTGGTCGTCGCCGATGATCAGCACGACGTTGGGCGGCCGCTCCTGGGAGGCTGCGGGCGCGACGACGCCGGCGAGCAGCGCGAGCGCGAGGAGCGCGAGCGCGAGCGCGCGCCGCAGCGGGCTCGGCGAGCGTCGGGGAAGGGAGGCTCGGTCGCTCGAGAAGTCGGGTTCCGGGTGGCGCACGTCGTGTATAAAACAGGAAAGACACGAGGCAGACAAGCCGTCGTGAAGAGATTTTGTAAGCCGAGACAATGCGCCAGATCGATTCGGCGCGCACAGCCGTCGTGGTCGCGGGCGAGAGGCGAACCCGAGCATGTGCTCGAGCGCAGGTGGCTCGGGCCAGAGACATCGCTCGCTGACGGAGGCGTCGCGCGCCGACGCCCGGATGCGATTCCGCGAGCGCGGGCGCCGACACTCCGATGCTGCGAGCGCGCGGTTGACGCTGCGCACCGCCGTCCTCCATGATCGCGCCGATGTCCCGGACGACCGACGCGCGCTGCAGGAGGGCGGACCGCCATTCGCGGTGACGACCTTCTCCGTCCGCGCGCTGGCGCGCGACGCCGACGCGACGACCATCGCGCCGGCGCGCCACGGGCAGAGCACTCGGCGCTCCGCGGCGATCGCGCGCACGGACGCGCGCACGCTCGCGCGACCAGGCTCCGCGCTCTGAGCGGCGTCGCGCTGGCGCTCGGCGTCCTCCTCGCGACGCCGCAGCCCGCGCCGGCCGAGGACCCGCCGCCCGCGGCGTCGTTCGCGGCGCTGGTCGCCGAGCTCGACGAGGCACTGGAGCACGCCGAGAAGGTCGCGCCCGCCCTCGGGATCGAGCCCAGCGTGCAGGCCGCCGTCCGCGCGTGCGCGCCGCTGCGCGCCGCACCGGACGCCTGCAAGCTGCCGGACGACGCCTGCGCGGCGGCGCTCGTCGAGATCTACCGTGCGCTGCGCGACGCGCGCGCGCGGCTCTCGCCGCGTCGCGCGGCGGCGGCGGACGTCGTGGTGAGCGACGTCGTCGCCGTGGCGACGCGGCTCGCCGACGCCCGCGCCGCGCTCGGACGCGGCGCCTGCGATCGCATCGCGCCGCCCGGCGCCGTCGCGACGCAGATGCTGCTCGGGGACGACGCGCGCACGGTCCTCGTCCGTCCGCTGGTCGCGCTGCGCGCGGGGCGAAAGTACGCGCTCGTCGCCTACGGCGCCGGCGAGCAGGAGATCGGGGCGCTGCGCGCGTCGGTCGTGCCGCGGCCGGAGGGCGAGGCGATCGCGATTCCGGAGGAGGCGTTCGCGGGCCCGGCGGCGTCGGCGTTCGCCGGCGACGTCGGCGGCGTTTCGGCGGCGCGCACCGAGCAGGTCGTCCACCGGCTCGAGCGCGAGGCCGCGGCGATGCCCGGGCTCGGGCCGTTCTCGGGCGTGCGCGTCACCTTGCCGGAGCCGCTGCGTCCCGAGCAGATCGGGCGGCTGCGCTTCGCGTTCGTTCCTGCCGACGAGGCACCCGCCGCGTCGATCGTTGCGGTCTACCGCGTGCTCGATGCGCGCCGGAGCCTGCTCGACTACCGCGCGCGGCTCGGCGCGCTCGAGTGCGCGGCGTCAACGGTCGAGGACCGCGACGTCAAGCAAACCCTCGGTGCGGGTCTGCCGCACGTGGCGCGGCTGCTGCGCGGCACCTACCGCTCGCTCGACCTCGGCGACGCGGAGGGCGGGGCGGCGCGCGCGCTCGGCCTGCCGGCGGGCGACGCGGCGCTCGTCGAGCGGCCGTATCTCCTGGCGCTGCCGGCGAACGTCGGGCCGGAGACGCCGCTCGTGATCGCGGTCGACGGCCACGCGGGCAGCGCGGCGCGCATCCTGAGCCGCCACGCCGACGCGCTCACCGAGCGCGGGATGGCGGTGCTCGCCGTCGAGCTGCCGTACCACGGCGAGCGTCGCGTCGAGGGACGCGCGTTCCTCGACGTCCTCGATCCGGCGGCGCTCGGCCGCAACATCCGTCAAGCAGCGGTCGACGTGCTCGCGGCCGTGCAGGCGGCGAGCCGCTGCGGGGTCGGCGAGAAAGACGGCGAGGCGCTGCGCTTCACCGATCTGCGCTACCTCGGCTACTCGCTGGGCGGCATGGTGGGCGCGATCGCGCGCTCGGTCGAGCCGCTGCTCGGCACAGCGGCTCTGGTCGCACCGGGCGGCGACATCCTCGGCTGGCTCGTCCTGCGCATCGGACCGGAGCTCGGCGCGCCGTACGTGACCTGCCTCGGCGGCGCGCAGGAAGGGCGGAGCTGCCTCGAGACCCGGCAGTGCGCGCCGCCCGGGGCGTGCATCCCGGACCCATACTTCGAGCGGCTCCTCGTCCTTCTCGCGCTGCCGTACGAGATGGCGGCCGCCGGCGGCGACCCGCTGAGCTACGTGACGCACCGGACCGGCAGCGCGAGCAAGGGGCGGTTGCTGCTGGTCACTGCCGGGGAGGACGCGGCGCTCTACCCGGCGCTCGCGACGCGGCTCGCCGACGCCTACGGGCTGCGTCCGACCGCGCCGCACCGCCGGCGCGGACCGCGCACGCAGATGGTGCAGTGGCCGCAGTACGCGCACGACCTGTTCGACTATCCGGGCGTGCGCGCGCAGGTCTACGAGTTCCTCGCCAGCGACGGGCGTCGGCTGATGGTCGCGCAGCCCGCGCCGAACGGGGCAGCGAGGTAGCTCGCCGTCGAGTGTTCGGGCCCGGCGCCGCCGGGTGTGGCGTCTGCGCGCTTCCACCCGCGCGTCGAACGTGGTTGGCTGAGCCGAAGCAAAGGAGCGGACGATGGAGATCCGCATCGAGGAGGATGCCGCGGCGGTGGCGCGCGCCGGCGCGGAGCTCGTGGCGCGGGCGGCGCGCGAGGCGATCGCGGCGCGGGGCGCGTTCCACTTCGCGGTGAGCGGCGGACGCACGCCGTGGGAGATGATGCGCGAGCTGGTCGGCGAGGACATCGCGTGGGACAAGGTGCACGTGTTCCAGGTCGACGAGCGCATCGCGCCCGAGGGCGACCCGGACCGCAACATGACGCACCTGCGCGCGAGCCTGCTCGCGTACGTTCGGATCCCACCGGGAAACGTGCACGCGATGCCGGTCGAGCGCGACGATCCGGAGGCCGCGGCCGCAGACTACGCGCGCACGCTCGCCGAAGTGGTCGGGTCGCCGCCCGTGCTCGACCTGGTGCACCTCGGCCTCGGACCCGACGGCCACACGGCGTCGCTCGTGCCCGGTGACGCGGTTCTCGAGGTCACCGACCGCGACGTCGCGGTGACGTCGAGCGTCTACCAGGGCCGGCGTCGGATGACGCTCACGTACCCCGTGCTCGAGCGCGCGCGCGAGGTGATGTGGCTGGTCGACGGCGCGGCCAAGGCGGAGATGCTCGCTCGCCTCGTCGCCGGCGACGAGACGATCCCCGCCGGTCGCGTGCACGCGGTCCATGCCACCGCGATCGTCGACACGCTCGCCGCGAGCCAGCTACGTCAGAGCTGAATCTGCTGGTCCGAGTGCGTGCCGCGAAACGCGCTTCACGCGCGGTCGCGGATGCTCGACTCGCCCATGCTCCGGGCGCAGCTCGCGCAGCAGAAGTAGTGTCCGCTCGCCTCGACGCCGTGGCCGAGGATCATGCAGCCGCAGTGCTGGCAGCGCGGCGCGAGCGCGTGCGCGGCGCACTCGAAGCTGTCGAAGACGTGCGTCGCGCCGGCGGCGATGACCTCGAACGACTTGTCGTAGTCGTTGTGGCACACCTCGCAGCGGGCCATCTCAAGCCCCCAACGCGAGCGCCGGCTCGGACACCGCCTCCATCACCTCGATGACGTGCTCCGCAGGGCCCTTGGTCGCGAGGTCGGCCTGCGCGAGCATGCCGCAGCACAGCCCGTCGTCGTCGACGACCGGCAGGCGGCGCACCTGGTGCTGCTCCATGAGCTCCGCGGCCTGATCGACCGTCATGTCGGGCCGCGCGGTGATCACCGGGCGCGACATGCAGCGCGATGCCGGCGTCCCGATCGGGTTCGTGCCCTGCGCGACCATGCGGCAGACGATGTCGCGGTCGGTGACGACGCCGATCGGCCGTCCCAGCTCGTCGCACACCGGGATCTCGCCACAGTCGAACTTCACCATCATGCGCGCGACCTCGCGCAGGTCGGTGTCCGGTCCGCAGTAGACCGGATCCGGGCTCATGATCTCCTCGACGAGCATGCTTCACCTCCCTCGTCAGACGAGCACCGTGGTTGAGGGTCGGTGCGTGAGCACCGAGCCACCCAGCTCGACGTGCAAGACGGCGGCCGCCGCGCGTCGCCCCGGCATTGCGCGCGGGATCGAGCCGTCGACCGGCGGAGCGAGGGCGTCTGCAACAATCGGCCGGCAGCTTTTGCAACGCGGACGTTTCGTGGGTGCGCCGGTCGGCGTCTTGACGGTGGCGGTCGCTCCGTCCGCGGGGCGTGGTTTGACTCGCCGCAGTGCGACCTGCATCCTCGCACGCGGGATGAGAGGCCGCGTCCTGCCGCTGCTGCTGATCGCGCTCGTCGCCGTCGGGCTGACCAGCGAGTCGTGCCCGCGCTGGCGCTGCGCCGAGCGCGCGGCGGACGTGGCCCTGGCGACGGCGCACGAGCACGCGGCGCACGCGCATCAGGGCTCGCAGCACGCGGACCACGCCGCGCAGCACGCTCGCCACGCTGGGCACGGCGCGCACCACGCGGCGCACGCCGACGCCACGACGGCCGAGGCGCCGCACCTCGCGCGCGCCATGGCGCACGACTGCTGTGCGCACGAGGGCCTGACGAATCCGCCCTGCTGCCCGACCATCCAGATCGGGCCCGAGCAGGCGCCGCCCGCGGCCGGACGCGCCGCCGACGCCGTCCAGCTCGCCGCCGCGCCGCCGCTGCCGCTCGTGCTCGCCGCGCCGAGCGCGACCTCCCATCCGTCGCCGCGCCGCTTCGACCCCGGAGCGCCGCCCCGCACGCTCTTCGCGCAGCAGACCTCGCTCCTCATCTGAGCCGCTTCGCGCTTCGCGAAGCCCGGTTCGGAGTTCACCCGGCCGACGTGCGTCCCGCGCACGCGGCCGTGCTGGAGGAGAGAGATGTCCCGACATACGAGCCTCGTCGCGGCGCTGCTGCTCGCCGGCTGCACGCTGACGACGCAGGAGGCCGCGCGCGAGCGCGCCCGCATGGAGAGCGCCGGCGCCGTCTACGAGCACGACGACGATGCGGCGCGGCGCAGCGCTCCCGAGCTGCCGCCGCGGCCCGACTGGCGCGACGTGCTGCGCCACGCCTTTCTCGCCAACGGCGAGCTCGAGGCCGCGTACTACGCGTGGCGCGCGGCCGTCGAGCGCATCGACGTCGCGGCCGGCTACCCGAACACCAACGTCGAGCTCGGCTTCGAGTACCTGTTCTCGGGCGGCAACCTGACCGGCTGGGATCGCACGTCGCTGTCGGTTGGCTTCGACCCGATGCAGAACCTGTCGTTCCCGACCAAGGTGATGGCGGCGGGGCGGGTCGCGACCGAGGAGGCGCGCGCCGCCGGCGAGCGCTTCGCGGCGGCGAAGTTCGCGCTGCAGCGCCAGGTGCTGACGGCGTGGCTCGACTACGCGCTGCTCGCCGAGCAGATCCGCGTGCAGCGCGAGCTGCGCGATCTGCTGGCGATCGCGGCCGAAGGCGCTGCGGCGCGCGTCGCGGGAGGACGCCCGCAGGACGAGCTGCTCGCCGCCGACGTCGCGCACGGCCACGCGGAGCACGAGCTGCTCGAGCTCGAATCACAGCTCCCCGCGGCGCGCGCGCGGCTCAACGCGCTGATCGGCCGCTCGCCGGACGCGCCGCTGCCGCCGCCGGACCTGCCCGAGCCGCGGCCGCTGCCCGACGACGCGCTCCTGCTCGCCGTCGGGACGCGCGCCAACCCAGAGCTCGCGGCGCTCGGGCGCGACGTCGCGGGACGGGCCGAGGCGCTCGATCTCGCGCGCCAGCAGTACCTGCCGGACATCAATCCGTTCGCCGGCATCACCGGCAGCATGGAGCAGGTGGTCGGCGCCGCGATCACGCTCGCGACGACGATCCCGCAGATCCAGGCCGGCATCCGCGAGGCGCGCGCCAACCTGCGCGCGAGCGAGGCGCTCGCGCGGCAAGGCGAGCTCGATCGCGAGGCGGCGTTCGTCGCGGCGCTGCTCGCGCTGCGCAGCGCCGAGCGCCAGCGCGCCGTCCTCGAGCGCCACGTGATGGCGTCGGCGCAGCAGGCGGCGGCCGCCGCCGAGCGCGCGTACGCGACCGGCAGCGGCGACTTCGCCACCTGGCTCGCGGCGCAGCGCACGCTGCTCGAGCTGCGCTTGACGATCGCCGAGACGCGGGTCGCGCGCGAGCGCCGCGTCGCCGAGCTCGAGCTGCTGGCCGGCGTCGACGCCGAGCGGCTCGCGGCGCTGGCGGAGAGCGAGGAGGGCAGGCTCGCGCTGGTCGGTGGTACGGAGGCGCTGGCGCTCACGTCGGCTGCGGGAGACGACGCCGCCACGCTCGCATCGGCGCACGGCGCGGCCGGGGAGGTGGCGCGATGAGCGCCGCGAGGTGGGCGCGGGGTGCCGTCGCGGCCGCGGCGACGTGTCTGCTCGTCCTCGGGACGCTCGCGGCGCGAACCGCCGCGCGCGCGGGCGAGACGCACGTGCACGACGCGGCGACGTCGCACGCGCACGAGGCGTCGCCGCCGAGCGCGCACGCCGCACAGACGCCGCACGCACACGAGGGCTCGTCGGCGCACGCGCCCGACGCCACGGCGGCGCACGCGCACGACGCGACACCCGCACACGCGCACGACGCGACATCTGCACATGCGCACGACGCGGCATCGCCGCACGCGCATGGCACCTCGTCCGCGGACTCCGCTGCGCCCGCCTCGCCGCCCGCGGCGCGGCGCCTCTACACCTGCGGCATGCACCCGCAGGTGATCCGCGACCAGCCGGGCAGCTGTCCGATCTGCGGCATGGAGCTGACGCCGATCGAGCGCGGCGCGCCCGCCGTGGTCGGCGAGGCGACGGACACGATCACCATCGATCCGGCGATCGTGCAGAACATGGGCGTGCGCACCGCCGAGGTGACGGTGGGACCGCTCGTGCGCACCGTGCGCGCGACCGGCGTCCTCGCCGAGGCGCAGCCGCGCCAGCACGACGTGAGCCTGCGCGTCTCGGGCTGGATCGAGAAGCTCTACGCCGACGTCGAGGGCATGGAGGTCCGCGCCGGCGATCCGCTGTTCGAGCTCTACAGCCCCGAGCTGCACGTCGCGATCGGCGAGCTGATCGCGGCGCGACGCGCGCGCGGGATGCAGGGCGGCGCGTCGCTGGTCGCGACCGCCACCCAGAAGCTCGAGCTGCTGGGCGTGCCGCGCGCCGAGATCGAGCGTCTCGCGCGTCTCGCGGAGCCGCCCCGGACGGTGACCTTCCGCAGCCCGATCTCCGGCCACGTCGTCGAGAAGCCGATCGTCGAGGGCGACGCGGTCGAGGCGGGGACGCGCGCGCTGCGCATCGTCGACCACAGCGAGCTCTGGCTCGACGTGCGCGTCTTCGAGCAGGACGTGCCGGCGCTGCGCCTCGGGCAGCGCGCGCGCGTGACGTTCGTGAGCCGGCCAGGACGGACGATCGAGGGCACGATCGACTTCGTCTACCCGCACGTCGACCCCAAGACGCGCACCACGGTCGCGCGCATGACGCTGCGCAACCCCGGCATGCAGATGCGCCCGGGGATGTATGCGACCGTCGAGATCGAGAGCGAGCTCGCGCCGTGGGCGCTGCTCGCGCCGCGCGAGGCGGTGATCGACACCGGCGACGAGCAGCTCGTGTTCCTCGCGCGCCCGGGCGGCCACTTCGAGCCGCGCCGGGTGACGCTCGGACCGAGCGGCCGCGACGGGCAGGTCCAGGTGCTCGACGGGCTCGCCGCCGGCGACGTCGTCGTCACCAGCGGGCAGTTTTTGCTCGACGCCGAGAGCAACGTGCGCGAGGCGCTGCAGCGCTTCCTCGGCGCGCCGGGCCACGTCCACTGAGCAGCCCGTCGAGGCGTCGCCATGATCGCGCGGATCATCGAGCTCTCCGCGGGCAACCGCATCCTCGTCCTGCTGCTGACCGCAGTCCTGGTCGGCCTCGGCGTCTGGGGCGCGTACGGCATCCGCCTCGACGCGATCCCCGACCTCTCCGACGTGCAGGTCATCATCGTCACCGACTACCCCGGCCAGAACCCCGAGGTGGTCGAGGACCAGGTCACGTACCCGCTCGCGAGCGCCATGCTCGCGGTGCCGGGCGCGACCGTGGTCCGCGGCTACAGCATGTTCGAGCTGTCGTTCGTCTACGTGCTGTTCGAGGACGGGACCGACATCTACTGGGCGCGCAGTCGCGTGCTCGAGTACCTGAACTTCGCGCGCGACCGCCTACCGGAAGGCGTGCAGCCGAAGCTCGGACCGGACGCGACCGGCGTCGGCTGGGTGCTGCAGTACGTGCTCTTCCCCGGCTGGTACTGTCCGGAGCAGCCGAACGGGCTGTGGCACGACGTCGAGCAGGACCGCTGGTACGCGCGCCCCGACGACGCGCCGGAGGAGCGCCGCGAGCGCCTCGCGCACGTGCGCGCGTTCCGCGAGCCCGGGCGCTGCCCGCTCGGCGGCGGCGAGCTCGCGTCGTCGAACCAAGACCTCGCGACGCTGCGCGGCCTGCAGGACTGGTACGTGCGCTATCCGCTCACCGCGGTGCCGGGCGTCGCCGAGGTCGCGTCGATCGGTGGCTTCGTCAAGCAATACCAGGTCGTCCTCGACCCGCAGAAGCTGCTCGCCTTCTCGCTGCCGCTCGCCGACGTCGTCGAGGCGATCCGGCGCTCGAACAACGACGTCGGCGGCTCGGTGATCGAGATGGCCGAGCACGAGTACATGGTGCGCAGCCGCGCCTACTTGAAGGGGCTCGAGGATCTCGGCGAGGTGGTGGTCGGGACGGATCAGGACGGCACGCCGATCCTGCTGCGCGACGTCGCCGTGCTGCAGATCGGCGGCGAGGCGCGGCGCGGCATCGGCGAGCTCGACGGCATCGGCGAGGCGGTCGGCGGCATCGTCGTCTCGCGCTTCGGCGAGAACGCCTTCCAGGTGATCCAGGACGCGAAGGCGAAGCTCGCCGAGCTCGAGAAGGGTCTGCCGCCGGGCGTGATGGTGCTCATCACCTACGACCGCTCGGCGCTGATCGAGCGCGCGGTCGGCACGCTGCGGCGCGCGGTGATCGAGGAGCTGGTCGTCGTCGCGATCATCTGCGTCGTGTTCCTCGCGCACCTGCGCAGCGCGCTGGTCGCGGTGTTCGTGCTGCCCGTCGGGCTGCTGATCTCGATCGTGGTCATGCAGGTGATGGGCATCAACGCCAACATCATGAGCCTCGGCGGGCTCGCGCTCGCGATCGGCGTGATGGTCGACTCTGCGGTCGTGATGATCGAGAACGCGCACAAGCACGTCGAGCGCGAGCGCTTGCGGGTCGCGCGCGGCGAGCCGCCGCGCGGTCAGGTGCGGGTGATCGTGGACGCGGCGGTCGAGGTCGGGCCGACGCTGTTCTTCTCGCTGCTCGTGATCACGGTCGCGTTCCTGCCGATCTTCGCGCTCGGCGAGGCGTCGGGAAGGCTCTTCAAGCCGCTCGCGTACACCAAGACGCTCGCGATCGCGGCCGGCGCCATCCTCGGCATCACGGTGGTGCCGGTGCTGATGGTCTACCTGATCCGCGGCCGCATCCCGGACGAGGAGCGCAACCCGGTCAACCGGCTGTCGATGCGCCTCTACGATCCGCTGTTCCGCCTGGTGCTGCGCCACCCGTGGGCGACGCTGGTCGTGACGCTGCTCCTCGGGCTGTCGGCGATCTATCCCGCGACGCGCCTCGGCTCGGAGTTCATGCCGCCGCTCGAGGAGGGCGACCTGCTGTACATGCCGACCACCGACCCGAGCATCAGCGTCGGCGCGAGCAAGGCGCTCTTGCAGCGCACCGACAAGCTGATCCGCACGTTCCCCGAGGTGGCGACCGTGCACGGCAAGATCGGGCGCGCGGAGACCGCGACCGATCCGGCGCCGCTCTCGATGATCGAGACCGTCGTGCAGCTGCACACCGATCCCGAGCGCTGGCGCACGCGCAAGGTGAGCTACCCGTGGAGCTTCCTGCCGGACTGGCTCAAGTGGCCGCTGACCTCGACCTTCTGGCCGGAGTCGCGGCGCATCACGACCGAGGAGCTGAAATTTGGCTGGACGGATCCCGACGGCACGCGGCACCCCGGGCTCAACGAGGTGGTGAATTTCCCCGGCGTCGCGAACGCCTGGCCGTACCCGATCGAGAACCGCATCAACATGCTCGCGACCGGCATCAAGACGCCGGTCGGGATCAAGATCATGGGTCCGGATCTGGCGGTGCTCGCCGACCTCGCGGCGCACACCGCGTCCGCGGTGCAGACGGTGCCGGGCACGCTGAGCGCGTACCCCGAGCGCACGGTCGGCGGCTACTACCTGGACGTCGACATCGACCGCACCGCCGCCGCGCGCTACGGGCTCACGACCGGCGACGTGCAGGACGTCATCCAGACGGCGATCGGCGGCATGAACATCACCACGACCGTCGAGGGCCTGCAGCGCTACCCGGTGAACGTCCGCTACCTGCGCGACTTCCGCGACGATCCGGACGCGCTGCGCGAGGTGCTGGTCGCGACGAAGGACGGCCTGCAGGTCCCGCTCGGTCAGCTCGCGTCAATCAAAATCACCCCCGGGCCGCCGATGATCCGCAGCGAGAACGCGCAGCGCACCGCGTGGATCTTCGTCGACATCGCCGGTCGCGACCTCGGCGGCTACGTCGCCGAGGCGCGGCGCGTGGTCGACGAGCAGGTGCCGCTGCCGCCGGGCTACACGCGCGTCTGGTCGGGGCAGTTCGAGTACCTCGAGCAGGCGAACCGGCGTCTCGCGGTCGTCATCCCGATCACCATCGTGCTGATCGTGTTCCTGCTCTACGTCGCGAACCGGAGCTGGTTCCGCGTCGCGGTGGTGATGCTCGCCGTGCCGTTCAGCCTGATCGGCGCGCTCTGGTTCCTGTGGGCGCTCGACTACAACATGAGCCTCGCGGTGTGGGTCGGCATCATCGCGCTGCTCGGCGTCGACGCCGAGACGGGGCAGGTGATGCTGCTCTACCTCGACGGCGCCTACGAGCGCTTCGTCGCCGAGGGACGCATGCGCACGCCGCAGGACCTGTTCGAGGCCGTGCACGAGGGGGCGGTGAAGCGCATCCGCCCGAAGACCATGACGGTCGCGACCGACATGATCGGGCTCCTGCCGCTGCTCTGGGCCACGGGGACGGGCGCCGACGTCACGCGGCGGCTGGTCGCGCCGCTCGTCGGGGGCATCGCGGTGAGCTTCGTGATGGAGCTGCTCGTCTACCCGGTGATCTTCTACCTGGTGAAGCGTCGCCGGCTGCCGGCGGCGGCGTGAGCTCGCGAGCGCGCCGCGGGCGGTGCAGCGCAGCGGCGCGCGTCCTTCTCAGCCGAAGGTGCGCTTGAACAGCCCCTCGATCGCGGCGCGGCCGTTGTCGGCGAGGAAGCGCGTGCCGGTGCCGGTGAAGTGCGGGTGCTGGATGACGGGATCCTGGATCGGCTCCCAGCGGTCGCCCGCCCAGCGGAACCAGCCGTCGCGCTCCTGGTCGAAGACGTAGAGCGGCTTGTTGCACAGCTTCGCGAACTCGGCGCCCCAGCCGGTGCCGCCCTTGACGGTGTCGTCGGGCAGGATCTTGCCGACGACGAAGATCTCCTGGCCGTTGTTCACCTGGTGCCAGATGCTCTGCAGCACCTTCTTGAACAGCGGCGTGTCGGGGTAGCGACGGTGCATCAGCTTGCTGACGTAGGCGAGGCTCACGTCGCCGTGCGCGAGCTCGCGCTGCGTGAGGACGCGGATGCCGCGCGTGCGCGCGTCGCTGTGGCCTTCGAACGTGAAGTTGACCTCCTCGATGCCGTACCGCTCGGCGGCGGCGCCGAACTCCGCCTCGGCTCCCTGGGCCGCGCCGCTGAAGAGTGTGCAGTCCTCGCGCTTCACCGTGTTCCCCTCCGCCGGTCTGTGCGTCGATTCTCTCCTAGATACGCTTTGCAGGCGGGCATTACGAGCGCTCCCGTAGCAGGGCGCGCGAGCGCCGCTCAGCCGTGCGCGGCCGGCGCGTCCGCGTCGCGCAGCGCCGCGAGGAACGCCGCCCCGTAGCGCGCGAGCTTGACCGCGCCGACGCCGGGGATCGCCAGCAGATCCTCCTCGCTCCTCGGCCGGCGCACGGCCATGGCGCGCAGCGCGGCGTCGGTGAACACGACGTAGGCCGGCACGCCGCTCGCCTCGGCGATCTCCTTGCGCAGCGCGCGGAGCCGTCCGAAGAGCTGCTGCGCCTCGTCGTCGAGCGCCTCCGTCGCGCCCGGCTTCGCGGCGCCGGCTGCGGCCGCGCTCGCGCGCCGGCCGGCCGTCGCGCTCTCGGCGCGCGCCGCGGCGCGCGCTTCCGCGACGACGTCGACCGCGAGGCAGGCGTCGCACGAGCCCCCGCAGTCCGCGACGTGCTCGCCGAAGTGGCGCACGAGCTCGCGGTGCCGGCAGCGCCCGGTGTCGGCGAGGTCGAACATCTGTCGTGCTTGACGCCGGGCGCGCGCCGCGACCTCCGGCTCGGCCTCGTCCGCGAAGCGGTCGTGGCTCACGACGTCGGCCCACGAGTAGAACAGGATGCAGTCGCTCGGGGCGCCGTCGCGTCCGGCGCGGCCGATCTCCTGGTAGTACGCGTCGATCGAGCCCGGCATGTCGCGGTGGATCACCCAGCGGATGTCCGGCTTGTCGATGCCCATGCCGAAGGCGATGGTCGCGACGATCGCCTCGACGTCGCCGCGGCGGAACGCCTCGTGCGCCGCGGTGCGCTCCTCCGGCTCCATGCCTGCGTGGTAGGCGAGGGCGCGCACGCCGCGCGAGACCAGGAATGCGGCGGTCGCCTCGACCGAGCGCCGCGACAGGCAGTACACGATGCCGCTCGTGCCGCGTCGCGCGTGGATGAGCGCCACGATCGCGTCGCGCAGCTTGCCGCCCGCGACCTTCTTGTGCGCGAAGAGCCGCAGGTTCGGACGGAAGAAGCTGCCGCGCCAGCGCGCCGGCGACTCCATCGCGAGCTGCTGCACGATGTCGTCCATCACCTGTGGCGTCGCGGTCGCGGTGAGCGCCAGCACCGGCGGTCCGCCGAAGCGCTGCTTGAGCCCGGCGAGCTTGCGGTACGCCGGGCGGAAGTCGTGGCCCCACTGGCTGATGCAGTGCGCCTCGTCGACCGCGATCAGGCGGAGGTCGGCGCGGGCGAGCGCGTGCCCAACCGCGCCCTCGATGCCCTCGGGCGCGGCGTAGACCAGCTCGTACTCGCCGCGTGCGAGCGCGGCGCTGCGCCGCGCGCGCTCCTCGGGCGCGAGGCTCGAGTTGAGGTAGGTCGCGCGCACGCCCTTCGCGGTGAGCGCGTCGACCTGGTCCTTCATCAGCGCGATCAGCGGCGAGACGACGAGCGTCGTGCCGCCGAGCACGCGCGCCGGGAGCTGGTAGGTGAGCGACTTGCCGGCGCCCGTCGGCATGACCGCGATGCAGTCGCGCCCGGCGAGCACCGCGGCGACGACCTCCTCCTGTCCGGGACGGAAGCTCGCGTAGCGGAACACCTTCTCGAGCACCTCGCGGGCGCGCGCGAGGACGTCGCCGCTCGGCTGTGGCGTCGGATGGCGCTCGAACGCCGTGTCGGCGGCATCGCTCGGCTGCGGTGCGGAACGACGCTCGAGCCGACGCGCGACCTCGCGCAGCGCGGCGATCGCCTGCGGCGAGAACGACGCCGGCGACGCGCGCCAGGCGTCGCGCAGCTCGGCGAGGCGTCGCGTGCAGCGGAGGTGCAGCGCCGGGTCGGCCTCGGCCCGCGTCGCGAGGTCCTGCAGCTCCGCGACCGCCGCCTCGACCTGCGCCGCGCTGCCGAGCTTCGCCGTCATCCCGCAGGCAGCCTCGACGACCGCGGCGCGCCGCGCAAGGGCACGCGGCGCATGCGTCGCACGCGCCGCTGGTGCAGCGTCACGCGCGCCCCGCACGCCGCGCCTGGTGCGCGCGCGCGGATCCCGGTATCGTGCCGCGGCGAAGGAGAGAGGATGGCGAACGACGCTGGCCAGCACGCCGCGGACGCGGCTTCCCCAGAGGCGCAGATCCCCGAGCCGCCCTTCGCCGAGCGCGCGCGCACGCTCGTGCACGTCGGACGCACCGGCACGCTGTCGACGCACTCGCGACGCGCGACCGGCTATCCGTTCGGCTCGGTCGCGCCGTACGGGGTCGACGCGCGCGGACGCCCGACGTTCCTCATCAGCGCGATGGCGGTGCACACGCAGAACCTGGCCGCCGACGCGCGCGCGAGCCTGCTGGTCACGCAGCCCGGCGCCGGCGACGATCCGCTCGCGCTCGGACGGGTGACGCTGCTCGGCGACGTCGCGCGCGTCGCCGACGACGAGGTCGCGGCGGTGCGCGAGGACTACCTCGCGCGTCACGAGAGCGCGCGCTCGTGGGTCGACTTCGGCGACTTCGCGTTCTATCGGATGGAGGTGCGCGACGTGTACTTCGTCGCGGGCTTCGGCGCGATGGGCTGGATCGACGCCGAGGCGTACGGCGCCGCCGAGCCCGATCCGCTGGCCGACGTCGCACCAGGCATCCTGAACCACATGAACGAGGACCACGCTGATGCGCTGCAGCTCTACGCGCGCGTGTTCGCGGGCGTCGAGGCGTCCGAGGCGACGATGACGAGCGTCGACCGCCTGGGCTTCCACGTCCGCGTGCGCGAAGGGGAGCGGCTGCGCGGAATCCGGATCAACTTCCCGCGCGAGGTGCGGAGCACGGGCGATGCACGCGCGGTTCTGGTCGAGATGGTGCGCGAGGCGCGCCAGCGCGTCGGAAATGCGGGCGCCTGAGCGGCGCGGGCCCGTGACGGGCCGCGCGCACGCGTCGCGCCGGCGCTTCCTCGCGCTCGGCGCCGCCTGCGCCGGTGCCGCGCTCGGGTCCCGCTTCGGCGTCTTCCGACCGCAGCACGCCTGGGCACAGGAGCCGAGCCCGAACCCGACGCTGCGTCCGGGCGAGGAGATGCTGCTCGTCGCGCGCCGCGAGGTGTCGCCCGCCGGCCAGCGGGTGAAGGGCATCGTCGCGAACCAGACGTTCCCCAGCTACGAGCTGCGCGCGCGTCAGGGCGAGCTGCTGCGCGTCACGGTGGAGAACGAGCTCGACCAGCCGACCGCCGTGCACTTCCACGGCGTGCTCGCGCCGAACGCGATGGACGGCGTTCCGGGTCTCACGCAGCCGCCGATCGAGCCGCGACAGAGCTACGTCTACGAGCTGCCGCTCGTCGAGCCGGGGACGTACTTCTACGAGTCGACCTGGAAGCTGCAGCGCCAGCTCGGTCTCGTCGGCGCGCTGGTGGTCGAGGCGCGCGACGAGCCGCACGAGGTGAAGCACGACCTGGTGCTGCTGCTCACGGACTGGACCAACTCCGATCCGGCGCGCATCGTCGGCGAGCTGCGCAACCCGCCGACCCCCGTGCCGGGCGAGGCGCAGGCGCAGCGGCTGATCAACCTCTTGCCGGGCGACGCGCCGTTTCCGATCGACGTGCGCTACAGCGCCTACCTCGTGAACGGGCGCAGCCATCGCGACGCGTGGACGCACCAGGTGTCGCCGGGCGAGCGCGTGCGGCTCCGTCTGATCAACGCCTCGTCGGCGACCTTCTTCCGCTTCATGGTGGAAGGTCATGCTCTGCAGGTGGTCGCCGCCGACGGGCGCGCCGTCGAGCCGGTCGAGGTCGACGACCTCGTGCTCGGCACGGGCGAGCGCTACGACGTGATCCTCACCATGGGCGCCGCGGGCAGCTACTCGCTGCGCGCCGCGGCGCTGGGCGCGCCGGGCGGCGCGATCGGCGTGCTGCACACGCCGGGCGTGCGTCCCGTGGTCAGCACGCGGCCGCCGCGCTGGGGCGAGCGCCACCTGACCTACGCGATGCTGCGCGCGCCGCAGGACACCGCGTTCTCCGGCGCGTCCAAGGCGAAGCGCATCCGCATGCGGATCGGCGGCGACGTCGCGCGCTACCTCTGGAACGTCGACGGCTTCACGTACCCCGGCGAGTTCGTGAGCGGCGAGCCGAAGAGCGAGCCGCTCGCGCTGTCCGCGGGCGAGCGCGTCGAGCTCGAGCTCGTCAACGAGACGACGCTCTGGCAGCCGCTGCACCTGCACGGCTACCGCTTCCGGCTCCTCGCGGGGCAGGGCGCGCGCGCGCCGTGGAAGGACACGGTCGCGGTCGCGCCCGGCAAGTCCGTCAAGATCGAATTCCTCGCCGACCGGCCCGGGCGCTGGCTGCTGACCTCGTGCAACGTCTACCGCGCGCAGTCCGGGCTCGCGCGGCTGCTCACGGTCGAGGGCTGAACGCAGGGGAGGGCGCGGTCGCACGTACGTCGGCCGCGCCCTCGACGTCCTCCGGCGTCAGTAGCCCGCGAGCTTGCGCAGGCGGAAGTAGAACGGCGTCGGGCTGTTCTCGTTCTTGAGCTTCACCGGGCCGTTCATCAGCGGCAGGTACATGACGCGGCGCTGGCTCGCGTCGCCGGTGACGGTCGCCTGCGCGACGCGGTGCCAGAGGCGTCCGTCGTGGATCGTCAGGTCGCCCGCCTCGGCCTCGATCGCGACCTCGTTCGGATCCGGCTCGTGGTCGAGGAAGTGCCACTTGTGGGTCAGCATCGACCACAGGCTCTGCTCGTGCGTGCCGGGCAGCACGCGCACGCCGCCCTTCGTGAGCGGCGAGTCGTCGAGGTAGAAGCCGACGTTCAGGTAGCGGCGCGGCTTCTCGAAGTAGAAGATGTCGCGCAGGCTGTCGGTGTGCCAGCCGAGGCTCTGGTAGACCGAGCCCTCCTCGCGCCGGTAGTGATTGACGACCAGCCCGTCGCGCTCGCGCTCGGCGATGCGGTAGCCTTCGCCCGCGACCTCGAGGATCGCCTGGAAGCGCGGGTCCTTCAGGAACTCGTGCAGGCGCGGGCCGAAGGTCGATGCGAACACCATGCGCTGCACGTAGCGCGTGCCGTCGGCGCGCGTGCCGATGATCAGCGGGATGCCGTTGATCTGCGTCCGACCCTCGGCGATCAGTCGGCGGTCGATCTCCTCGACCTCCTCGCGCAGCTCCTGCACGAGCTTCGGTGGCGCGAAGCGGCGGAAGCGGATGAAGCCGTAGGTGTCGAGGAACTCGATCTGCTCGCGCGTCATGCGCTCGCCGAGCTCGAAGGTGGGGATTTGTTCGGGAACGATGGCGGCGGCGGTCATGGTTCAGGCCTTCGGAACGTCGAGCGTCAGCGTGCGGCGGTGCAGCAGCCAGCGCCCGTCTTGCTTGACGACCTCGTCGTCGTAGAAGCCCGTCGTGCGGGTCGGGTTCGCCTCCGAGCCGGTGACGGCGACGACGTAGGACTCGACGTGCGCGCGCTCGCCGTCGCCGTCGATGACGACATTGGTCACCAGGTGTCGCATGAAGATGCCGAGCGGCTTCATGGTGTCGACGAACGCCTGGAGGCCGGAGCGTCCCTCGTAGAGGCCCATCACCTGGCTCAGATCGAGCCGGCAGTCCTCGGTGAAGAGGTCGGGAAACGCGTCCCAGCGGCCGCGGTCGATGCAGTGACAGTACCGGGAGAGGAGCTCCTGGATCTCGAGGCGGTCGGCGACGCTGAGCTGGCTCATGGCCGCCATGGTTAGCCCTCGCGTGCGCGCTCCTGCAACCACGTGGTGCGGGCGGAGCGCCGCGTGCTACGGCAGAGATGCCGGCACCGAGCGGCCGACGGGCGGAGAGTAGAGACGACGACCACGGCGATCAGCGGACGAGCGATCTTCGACGAAGCGATGCGCGAGCGGCTCGCGCGCAACCTCTCGGGCTTCGAGCGCGTGCCGCATCCGGGCGGCGAGCTGGTGCGCGCCGCGGTCGCGGTGACCGTGGTCGACGACGACGCCGGCAACGCCTGCTTCGTGCTGACCCGTCGCGCGCCGCGGCTCGCGAACCACGGCGGCCAGTGGGCGCTACCGGGCGGGCGGCTCGACCAGGGCGAGACGCCGGTCGAGGCCGCGCTGCGCGAGCTCGCCGAGGAGGTCGGCCTCGAGTGCCCGGAGTCGCAGGTCCTGGGCCTGCTCGACGACTACCCGACGCGCTCGGGCTTCGTGATCACGCCGGTCGTGGTGTGGGCCGGCGCGGCGTGCGAGCTGCGGCCCGATCCGCGCGAGGTCGCCTCCGTGCACCGCGTGCCGCTCGCCGAGCTCGACCGCCCCGACGTGCCGCGGCTACGCCGCATCCCGCAGAGCGACCGTCCGGTGATCTCGATCCCGCTCATCGGCACGCACATCCACGCGCCGACCGCGGCGGTGGTCTTCCAGTTCCGCGAGGTCGCGATGCACGGCCGCGCGACGCGGGTCGCGCACTTCGAGCAGCCGGTCTTCGCCTGGCGCTGAGTCGGGACGCCGCGCCCCCGAGGCGGGGCCCTTCGCGCCGAGCGCGGCTCAGGCGCCCTCGCGCGTCGGCGAGATCTGCTTCGCCGGCGACGACGGCAGCGTCAGCACCTCGCGCGGGAAGAGCTCGACCAGGAAGTCGACCACGCTGCGCATGCCGACGAGCCCGGTCGGATGCCCGTCCTCGTCCACCAGCGGGACGTGACGGAAGCCCCCGACGCTCATCTTGTTGAGCGCATAGGCAATGCTGTCGTCGAGCGTCAAGCACTCGGGATCGCGCGTCATGACGTCGGCAAGGCGCGTCGTGTCGATGTCGCGCGCGCCAGCGACCTTGGTCAGGAGGTCGCGCTCCGTGAAGATGCCGACGAGCTTTCCGCCTTCGGCGACGAGCACGCAGCCGACGGTCGCACGGTTCATCACCCCGAGCGCGTCCCGCACCGTCGCGTCCGGACCGAGGACGATCGGTGGCTGCAGCTCCGGCAGGGTGCGGATCGGCCGACCCAGTATGGACTCTCCCGGCCACGTCCCCTCACGCGTTCGCTCGAGAGCGATCGCCTCCTCCTCCAGGATGATCTCCTCGACCATGACGTCCTCCTGGCGCTTCGGTGGGATCGGGATCGAACGCGCGCCTTCTATCCCCGGGCTCGAGTCGTGACAAGCCGGGACGGGCGTGCACAAATGAGCTCGAGCATGGGCGCGCAGCTCGCACGTACGGCGACCTGGCCACGACGGGCGTGGAGGATCGCCGTCGCCACCTTCGAGCGCTTCTACGCCGACCGCTGCCTCGAGGCCGCGGCGGCGCTGACCTACACCACGCTGCTCTCGGTGGTGCCGCTGTTCGCGCTGATGTTCGCCGTGCTGAAGGGGCTCGGCGCGCAGGGCCGCCTCGAGCCGCTGCTGCTCTCGCGTCTCGCGCTCGACCCGCAGGTCACCGAGCGCATCATGACGTTCATCGACAACATCAACGTCAGCACGATCGGGGCGATCGGCGCGGCATTTTTGATCGTGACGGTGATCTCGGTCCTCGGCAGCGTCGAGGCGAGCTTCAACCTCATCTGGCGCGTGGTGAAGGGTCGCTCCTGGTGGCGGAAGGTCACCGACTACGTCGCGGTCGTGCTGCTGATCCCCTTCCTGCTGCTGCTCGCGGTCGGCATCACGTCCGCGGTGCGCGAGCAGAGCTTCTTGCAGCGTCTGCTGCAGGAAGAGGTGCTGCACGGCGCCGTGCTGCTCGGGCTGCGCCTGGCGCCGATCGCGATGAACGTGGTCGCGATCGCGCTCCTCTACGCGGTGATGCCGAACCGCCGCCCGCACCTGAAGTCGATCGTGATCGCGGCGCTGTTCGCGGGTGTCGCGTGGCAGGTCGTGCAGGTCGCGTACGTGACGCTGCAGATCGGCGTCGCGCGCGCGAGCGCGATCTACGGCGCGCTCGCGCAGCTGCCGGTCACGCTGGTGTGGATCTACGTCAGCTGGACCGTGGTGCTCGCCGGCGCCGAGCTCGCGGCGGTGATCGAGTACGGTCCGGAGCCCGAGGACGAGGCGTCGCGCGACGTGTCGCGCTGGGCGGTCGCGCTGCACGTGCTGGTGCGCGCGGCGGAGCGCTTCCGCGGCGACGGTGGCGCGGTCGAGCTCGGCGAGATCGGCCAGGAGCTCGACGTCTCGAGCGAGACCGTCGCCGAGGTCGTCGCCAAGCTGTGCCAGGCGAAGGCGATCGTCGTCGTCGAGGACGAGGACAAAGAGAGCTTCGTGCTGGCGCGCGATCCGTCCACGCTCGCGCTGTCGCTGCTCGCCGACGAGTTCGGCGAGGGACGCCCGCCGGAGGGCGCCGATCCGCGCGTCTGCGCGCTGCTGCACGGGCTCGAGGAGCAGCGTCGGCGCGAGCTCGCCGCGCACACGCTAGGCGACCTGCTCGACGCGCCGAGCGAGGAGCTCGCGAGCGGCAAGGCGGGGATCGACTGGGCCGCGGGCGAGCGGACAGCGCGCGACGAGGCCGCGAGCGTCGCGAGCGCGACCAGCGCCGCCGGCGCCTCGGCGCCGGCGCGGTCCGAGCGCGTGCGCTCGGCGCGCTGACGCCGCTCACGGCAGCGGCTCAGGGCCGCGGCTCACGTCGGTCGACCCACACCGATCGACTCACACCGGCCAACGCACGCCGGCAATCTCGTTGCGGCCGCCTCACATCGGCGCCGACCTGCGGTCGTCGCGCGGCAGCTCGCTGCTCGCCTCGAGGCGCGTCGGCAGCACCTCCGCGCACAGGCGCACGAAGGCGCGCAGCGCCTGACGCGGGCTCGACTCCTCGAGGAAGCCCACCGCCCACGCGCGCGACAGCCCGCGCGGGCCGATCGGCACGGCCACGACCTCGCCGGCGGCGATCTGCGTCGCGACGGCCCAGCGCGGCACGACCGAGACGCCCATCCCGCGCGCGACCAGCGCGCACAGCGCGCCCAGCTGATCGACCTCGATCGCGATGCGCGGGAACACGCCGGCCTCGAGCAGCACGCGCTCGACGAGCTGGAACGTGCTGCTGCGCCGCCCGCAGATCACCAGCGGCTCGCTCGTGAGGTCGGCTGGCTCGATGCGCGTGCGGTTCGCGAGCGCGTGCGAGGGCGGCGTGATCAGCACGAGCTCGTCGCGTCCGAGCTCCGTGAGACGCAGCTTCGGGTGCGCGACCGGCATCGGCAGCAAGCCGACGTCGATCTCGCCGTCGACCAGGCGCTCGAGGGTGAGGTCGCCATGGCTGCTGCGGACGTGCAGCTCGAGGCGCGGGAACGACGCGCGTAGCGCGCGCAGCACGTCGGGGAGCAGCAGCTCGCAGGCGCTCGCACCTGCGCCGATGCGCAGCAGGCCGCCGGGCGACGCGTCGAGCTCCGACAGCAGCCGGCGCGCGTTGTCGATCCGCGCCAGGATCTGCCGCGCGTGCTCGACGAGCAGCTCGCCCGCCGGAGTCGGCTTCGCGCCCGTCCCCGAGCGGCGCAGCAGCTTCACGCCGAGCTTGCGCTCGAGCGCGCCGATCTGCTGGCTGATCGCCGACTGGCTCAAGCCCAGCTTCAGCCCGGCGCGGGTGAAGCTCGACAGCTCGACGATCGTCACCAGCGTGCGAAGGTGCTTGGTCTCCATGCCGTGCGCTCTCCTGGGTTGTGCTCACGCCTGCGGCAGGCGGCTGCCCGCTTCGCGTGCAGCTCGGCGACGCCACGGCGGCGAAGTGCAACGTCTGCCGCGCTCGTGCGTCGCTCGCGTGTCACGTCGCGTGTGGTTGAGCACGAGCGATGCCACCGCGCGCCACACGCCCATGGAGCACCTGCGCGGGCTTGAGTGCGACGCGTCGCGCGCGTGCCACGCGCGGCACGCAGCGCCGGCGATCAGTGGCTGACGATCAGAGCCCGACGATCGACGCGATGCGCGCGACCGCGCCGTCCGCCATCCAGCCGGTCTTGCCGTCGCGCGTGCGGACCAGGGCGAAGCCGTCGTGCATGCGCTCGATGCGCACGACGTCGCCCGGGACGAGCTCCGCGGCGGCGGTCGCGGACTCGTACGGTGCGACGCGCAGCACCGGATCGGTCGCGAGCACGACCGCGCGGTCGCGGTCGCGGAGCCGCGTCGCGCACGCCGCGCTGGCGACGACGACCAGCGCCGCGGCGCACGCAACGATCCCCCGCAGCGCGCGCCGCGCGGCGACACCCGTCGTGCCGCGCAGCAGGCGCAGCGCGATCAGCGCGCCGCAGAGCAGCCACAGCCCACCGCTCGCGAGCCAGGCCCAGCCGTCGATCGTCGCGAGACCGACGAGCCGGCCCCACGCGCCGCCGTCGTCGTTCGGCAGCTCGGCCGCGTTGCGCGCCTGGCGCAGGTTGGCGCGCACGTCCTGATCGCGCGGCGCGAGCAGCAGCGCGCGCTCGTAGGCGAGGATCGCGTCCGCGATGCGGCCGGCGCGGAAGCTCGCGTTGCCGAGGTTGAACAGCACCGACGGCGACGCGCCGTCCTCGCGCAGCACCTGCTCGAAGCCCTCGCGCGCCTCGGCGTAGCGGCCGGCCGCGAACGCCGCGTTCGCTGCCTCGAAGCGCTGCGCGGCGGTGGTCGTTGGAGGCAGCGCCGACGGCTCCTCGGCGGGCGAGCCCGCGGTCGGCGATGCATCGGAAAGCGCGGCCGCGGGCTGCGACGCGTCGGCGAGGGCGAGCGTCGGCTGCGAAGCGTCCGCGACGGCGGGGCGCGGCGCGTCGGCCCGAGCGAACGCGAGACGCGGGGCCTCGGCGAGCGCCAGCGCGACCGTCGCCGTCAAGCACAGCTGGACGACCTGGACGACTCTCATCGCTTGCGCCCCTTGGCGCGGTCGAGCGCGCGCAGCAGCGCGACGGTGCGCTCGCGCCACGCGGCGAGCTTCTCGGGCGGCAGGTGCTCGCCGGAGTAGGCGACGGCGTCGGCCTGGCCGACCAGCGCGCGCAGCTCGGCGAGCTGCTCTGAGCCCGGCTCGACGAGCGCCTCCATCTCGGCGAGCGTCAGGCTCTCCGCGGCGCGCTCGGGCGAGGCGCTGAGCCGCGCCTGCACCGCGCGCCGGGCGGCGGCGAAGAACGCCTGCGTGTCGCCCGCGCTCGCGGCGCGCTGCATCGCCTCGACCTCCTCGTCGACGCGCCGGCGCGCGGCGAGGCGTCGGTGGTAGGTCGGGTCGGCCCACAGCCGGTCGCGGCGCCGCGCCCACAGCGTCGCTGCAGCGAGCGCGAGAAGCGGCACGGCCTGCAGCGCGAGGAACCACGTCTGCGAGGTGACGGGCCGCGCATCGCGCGTCAGCGCCCCGGGCGCGATGTGGTTCGGCGCGAGCTCCCACTCGGGCGTCGCGATCGTCGCGCCGCCCTTCGCTGCGCCGGCCACGCCGCGCGCGACGGTGCGTGGCGACGCGATCACCGCGAGCGCGATCGGCTCGGTCGCGAGCTCGACGTAGCGCCGCTTCTCGGGGTCGAAGTAGCTGAACGAGCGCGACGGCACCGCGGTGAGCGCGTCGCTCTGCGGGACGATCGCCTGCTCGAAGATCTTGCGTCCGGCGAAGCCGAGCTCGTCCGTGGGCTCGAACTTGGTCGTCGCCGCGTAGGTCTTCCACTCCGCGTCCGTCGTCATGGGCGGGACCTCGACGCGGTCGAAGTTGCCCTGGCCGGAGACGGTCACGGTGAGCGTCACCGGATCGCCGGCCGTGACCTGCTTCGGCGAAGCGCTCGCCGCCACCGAGAAGCGTCCGATCGCGCCCGAGAAGTCCGCGGGACGCGCTTCCTCGGGCAGCGGCAGCACGCGGACGTTGCGTGCCGGGCTCGAGAGCGGGATCTTCTTCGGCCCGCGGCCGCCGAAGAAGGCGTCGAAGAACGGATCGTCCATCACCCCGCCGAAGCGGCGGCGCGCGGCGGGCAGGTACGCCGACAGCTCGAGCTTCGCCTCGAGGACGTGCTCGCCGGTGGTCACGGGCGAGATCGCGAGCGGGAAGGTCGCGACGATGTAGCGCGCGCCGTCGATGATCTCCGTGTTCTGCGCCGGTTGCCCGTCGCGCGGCCGGCTGATGGTGAAGGCGTTGCTGCTCAGCATCGGCGCCGTGACCTCGGTGACGCGCACGTCCTCGCGGACGTAGAGCCGCAGCTCGACGGGCACGAGCTCGCCGACGTAGAGATCGCGCCGCGGCACGTCGAGGTGGAGCGACACGGGCTTCGCGCGTCCCTGGCCGTCCTCGTCCGGGCGCGAGAGCTGCGCCGAGCCGCTGCCGGACGCGACCACCTCGAGGACGAGCGGCGTCGTCGAGAGACGCTCGCCGTCGATCGTCAGCGACAGCGACGGGATGGTGAAGCGTCCGGTGCGCAACGGCTCGATGAGCACGTTGTGCGTCACCTCGGCGCTGACCTCGCCGTTGACGATCTGCACGCTGGTCGTCTGTCCCAGGCTCTGCAGCCGCAGGCCGTCGATCTGCGGCAGGCGCGGCGCGGGCGCGCTCTGCACGCCGCTCACCGTGATGAGGAGCCGCGCGCTCTGACCGAGCTCGATCTGGCGGGGCTGGAGCCGCGCCGTCATCGCGGCGCGCGCGTGCGCCGTCTGCGCGCACGCGGCGCCGAGCGCGAGCGCGGCGAAGAGGAAGAGCAGCGCGCGCGACCAGACGCGCGCGACGACGCGCGGGCGTTGACGCAAGCTCACCAGTCGCGCACCTCCTCGTCGCTCCGCGGGCGCCGGGGCTGCTGCGCGGCCTGCAGCGCCGGCAGGGACGTCGCGTCGTCCTGCAGCGAGTCGAGCAGATCGCGCGCCTCCTTGGGGCTCATCCGGCCCGGGGGCGTCTGCGCGTCGGCGCGCTGCTGCGACTCCTGCGGCGGCTGCTCGTCGGGGCTGCCGCCCGCGGGCTTCGCGTCCGCCTGACGCTGCTCGTCGCGCCCCTCTTGCTCCTTGCGCTCGGGCTGCTGCTCCTGCTCGCCGTCCTCCGGATTCTGCTGCGCGGTCTGCTGCTGGTCCCGTTGCTGCTCGTCCTCCTGCGGCGCGCCGCCGGCCTGCTGCTGCGCGTCCTGCTGGTCGCGCTCCTCGTCCTGCTGCGCTTGCTGCTGGTCCTGGCTCGGCTGCTCGTCCTGATTTTGGTCTTGCTTCCGTTGCTCTTGCTGCTGGCCCTGCTGCTGCTGTTGCTGCTGCTGCAGCTTCTCGAGCTCGCGCTGCACGAACTCGCGGTTGAAGCGCGCGTCCTCGTCGTTCGGGTCGAGCCGCAGCGCCTGGTCGTAGGCGTCGATCGCTTGCTGCCACGCTTGCATGGTCGCCTGGGGATCCTGCTCGAGCACCTTCTGGCCGATGCGGAACTGGGCGTTGCCGAGGTTGTAGAAGCTGCGCTCCTGCAGCGCGGGATCCTCGCTGCGCAGCGCGTCGGCGAACGCAGCCGCGGCGTCGCCGTACGCGCCGGCCTTGTACGCCGCGGCGCCGAGGTTGAAGGTGAGCTTCGGATCGCCGTCCTTCGCGGCCTCGCGGTAGGCGGCGAGCGCCTTCTCGTACTCGCCGGCGGCGTAGTACTGCTCGGCCTCGCGCGGCGACGCGGCCTGCGCGGTGCTGGCGCCGAGCACCAGCAGCACCGCAGCCGACGAGCGCACGAGACGTCCGCGGCGCTCGCCGATCAGCGGCTCGATCGCGAGGCAGAGGAGGGCCAGCGCGAGCGGCCACTGGAAGCGGTCGAGCGGCACGCGGCGCATGCGCGAGGCGAGCTCCTCCTTCGGCAGCGGCGCGAGCGCGCGCTCGTACACCGCCTCGACGCCCTCGCCGCGCTGCCCGAGCGGCTCGTAGAACGCGCCCGTCGCCTCCGCGACCTTGCGCAGCGTCTCCTCGTCGAGGCGCGACTTGACGTACTGTCCGTCCGGGTCCTTGAGGAACTCGGTGCGGCCGTCCTTGCTGGTGACCGGGATGAGCTCGCCCGCCGGGCTGCCGACGCCGACGGTGTAGATCTTGATGCCGTCCGCGGCGGCGGCGCGCGCGGCGTCGATGGCGTCGCCCGCGAGGTCCTCGCCGTCGCTGAACAGGACCAGCAGCTTGACGTTGCGCGCCTGCGTGCGCAGCGCGTCTTGCGCGACCTGGATCGCGCTCGCGAGGTTGCTGCCGGGCGCCGGGATGATGCCCGGCTGCAGCGCGGCGAGCGCTTCCAGGAAGGCGCCGTGGTCGAGCGTCATCGGGCACTGCAGGAACGCCGTGCCCGCGAACGCGATCAGCCCGACGCGGTCGCCGCCGAGCTTCTCGACGAGGTCGATGATCGCGAGCTTCGCGCGCTCGAGCCGGTTCGGCACGACGTCCTGCGCGAGCATGCTGCGCGAGACGTCGAGCGCGATCAGCACGTCGATGCCGCGGCGCTGCGTCTCCTGCCAGGTGAAGCCGTACTGCGGGCCCGCGAAGGCGAGGCCGAGCAGCACGACCGCCGCGAGCAGCAGCGCGCGCTTGACGCGGCGGCGGCGCGGCGACACCTCGGCCGTGAGGTCCGGCAGCAGGTGGGCCGACGCGAAGCGCTCGAGGTCGGCGCGTCGGCGGCGGTCGGCGCGGCGCCAGAACAGAATCGTCAGCGCCGCGACGGCGAGCGCGGCGAGCAGCCAGAGCGGGCTCGCGAGCGTCACGGCAGCCTCCGCAGCTTGGTCTCCGCGAGGACGATCTCGAGGAGCAGGAGCAGGGCGCAGGCGGCGAGCGGCCAGCGGTAGAGCTCGCGGTACTCCTCGTAGCGCTTGACGGTCGCGGTCGTTTTCTCGAGCTCGTCGATCTGCGCGTAGATCCTCTCGAGCGTCGCGGTGTCGGTCGCGCGGAAGAACGCGGCGTCCGTGGTCTCCGCGACCTTGCGCAGCGTCTCCTCGTCCACCTCGACCGGCGCCATCACGACCCGCTCGTTACCGAAACGGTCCGTGACCGGCATCGGCGCCTCGCCCTGCGTGCCCGCGGCGATGGTGTACACCTTGACCCCGAGCGCGCGCGCGGCGTCGGCGGCGGTGAGCGGCGACACCTTGCCCGAGTTGTTGACGCCGTCGGTCAGCAGGATCACGACCTTCGACTTGGCCTTCTGCTCGCGCAGCCGGTTGACGCTCGCCGCGATCGCCGAGCCGACCGCGGTGCCGTCCTCGATGAGCCCGATCTGCACGCGCTCGAGGTTCTGCAAGAGCCAGTCGTGGTCGAGCGTCAGCGGGCTCACGAGGTACGGACGACCGGCGAAGGCGACCAGGCCGAGGCGGTCGTCGGGTCGTCCCTCGATGAAGCGTCGCACGACCGACTTGACGACCTGCAGGCGGTCGGCGGTCTCGCCGTCGAGCTCGAAGTCGAGCGCGCGCATCGAGCCCGAGACGTCGATCGCGAGCACGATGTCGATGCCGCTGGTCTCGACCTCCGCGATGCCGAGGCCCTGCTGCGGCCGCGCCAGCGCGACGATCGCGAGCCCGAGCGCGAGGAGCCGCAGGAAGAGCTGCGCGCGTCCGGCGCTCGGCAGGATGCGGCGTGCGACGCTGTGCAGGAGGTCCGCCGACGGGTAGAGCAGGGCGGCGCCGCGTCCGACGCGGCCGCGCGCCATCGCCAGCAGCGGCAGCGCGAGCAGCAGCCAGAGCAGCATCGGGTTCGCGAAGCGGAAGGTCATGCCGCCGCCTCCACCCCGGGCCGCGTGTCGTGCACGAAGCGGGTCGCGCTCGCGAGCATCGCTTCCATCTCTTCGCGCGCGAGCGGCGCGCGCGCGAACTTCACGAGGTCGCTGCGGCGCAGGAAGTCGTCGAGCAGGCGCGCGTGCGAGGCGAGACCGGGTGCGGGCGCGCGCACCAGGTCGGCGAGAAATTCTTCGGTGGTGCGCCGCGCGGCGAGCACGGCGAAGCGGTCCTCGATGTAGAGCCGCACGGCCTCGCTCACCGCGAAGCAGAACTCGCGCGCGTGCGCCGGATCGAGCAGGGCGCGCGCGGCCTCGAGGCGCTCGAGTGCCACCACGTCGGCGGGACGCGGCGGCGCGGGACGCTTGCGCCGCTGCCACCAGCGCCGCGCGAGCATCGCGAGGGCGAGCGCGAGCAGCAGGCCCACGAGGACCAGCGCCGGCAGCAGCCAGGCGATCGGGATCGGCAGCGGGCCGCGGATGTCGCGGATGTCGGACGGCGTCGGCGTCGGCGCCGCGACGCTCGCTGTCGGCTGAGCTGTCGTCATCCGAGGCGCGCGGCCCGCCGCTGGAAGAAGCGCAGCAAGGCCGAGAGGTAGGGCACGGCGGTGCTGAGCTCGAGCGTGTCGATGCCGGCGCCGCGGAGCGCTTGCAGGACGGCGCCGCGCTGCGTCCGGGCGGCGTCCGCGAAGCGCTGCCGGAGCCGCGCGTCGCCCGTGTCGACCTCGACCTGCTCGCCGGTCTCCGCGTCCTCGAGGACCACGCGGCCGACGTCGGGCAGCTCCGCCTCGCGCGGATCCGAGACCACCACGCCGACCAGGTCGTGGCGGCGCGCGGTGATCTCGAGCGTCCGGCGCAGCGCGTCCGGCACGCCGGAGCGCATGCCGGGCAGCAGGAAGTCCGAGAGCAGGAAGACGACCGCGCGCCGCTTCAGCACGCGGTTCGCGTACTCGAGCGCGCCGATCATGTTGGTGCCGCGTCCGCGCGCGGCGAAGAACAGGATCTCGCGCACGACGCGGAGCACGTGGCTGCGACCCTTGCGCGGCGGCACGTACTGCTCGACGTCGTCGGTGAACAGCACGAGGCCGACCTTGTCGTTGTTGCGGATGGCGGCGAATGCGAGGACGCTCGCGACCTCGGCCGCGAGCTCGCGCTTGCTCTGCCGCACCGAGCCGAAGTGTCCCGACGCGCTCAGGTCGACGAGCAGCACGATCGTCAGCTCGCGCTCCTCGCGGAACTTCTTGATGAACGGACGGCCAGTGCGCGCGGTGACGTTCCAGTCGATCGCGCGCACCTCGTCGCCGGGCACGTACTCGCGGACCTCCTCGAAGTCCATGCCGCGCCCCTTGAATACCGAGTGGTACTGTCCGGCGAAGGTCTCGCGCGCGAGACGCCCGGTGCGGATCTCGATGTGGCGGACCTTGTCGAGGATCTCGCGGGTCTGCTCGGCGGTGAGGCTCACGGCACCGGGATCGTGTCGAAGATGCGCGCGACGATGTCCTCGCTGCGCAGGCCCTCGGCCTCGGCCTCGTAGCTGACGATGACGCGATGGCGCAGCACGTCCATGCCGATCGTCTTGACGTCCTGCGGCGTCACGTAGCCGCGCCCGGCGAGGAAGGCCGTCGCCTTCGCGGCGAGCGTCAAGTAGATCGTCGCGCGCGGCGACGCGCCGTAGCGGATGAACGGCTTCAGATCGAGCTTGTACTGCTCCGGCTCGCGCGTCGCCCAGACGATGTCGACGATGTAGTCCTTGACCTTGTCGTCGACGTAGATGCTGTCGGCGACGCGGCGCGCCTCGAGCAGGTGCTCGGGCTCGAGCACGGGCTTCACCGGCGGCAGCGGCGCGGCGGTCGCCATCAGGTCGAGGATCTGCCGCTCCTCCTCCTTGCTCGGGTAGCCGACCACGACCTTGAGCATGAAGCGGTCGACCTGCGCCTCGGGCAGCGGGTAGGTGCCCTCCTGCTCGATCGGGTTCTGCGTCGCCATGACGAGGAACGGCTCGGGCAGCGGGAAGGTCTCCTCGCCGATCGTCACCTGGCGCTCCTGCATCGCCTCGAGGAGCGCGCTCTGCACCTTCGCCGGCGCGCGGTTGATCTCGTCGGCGAGCACCAGGTTGGTGAAGATCGGGCCGTGCTTGGTGACGAAGCGTCCGTCCTGCGGGTTGTAGATCAGCGTGCCGACGATGTCCGCCGGCAGCATGTCGGGCGTGAACTGGAGGCGCTGGAAGCGCGCCCGGGTCGCCGCGGCGAGGGTCTTGAGCGACAGCGTCTTGGCGAGCCCCGGGACGCCCTCGAGCAGCACGTGACCGTTGCCGATCAGCGCGACCAGCAGGCGATCGATCAGCGTCTTCTGCCCGACGATCGTGCGCGCGATCTCGCGCTGGAGCGGCTCGACCCACGCGCTCGCGCGCTGCACGGCCTCATTGATCGCCTGGATGCTGGTCTGCATGAACCTGAAAGCGTTGCCGACGGGCCGCGAAGTTGTCAAATCACGTTCCCGCATGCGGACGATCGTGCTCAGCGGGGCCGCATCGGGCATCGGCGCCGCCGTGCGCAGCCGCCTCGAGCGCGACGGCTGCCGCGTCCTCGGCGTCGACCTGCGCGACGCGGAGGTCGTGGCGGACCTGTCGGACGCCGCGGGACGCGAGCGCGCACTGGCCGAGGTGCGCGCGCTCGCCGGCGAGCGGCTCGACGGCCTCGTCGCGTGCGCCGGCATCGGCCCGCAATTCGAGCCGCGCTCGCGCATCCTGTCCGTCAACTACTTCGGCGCGATCGCGCTGCTCGACGGTCTGCGTCCGCTGCTCGCTTGCGGGGAGGCGCCGGCGGCGGTCGCGGTGTCGTCGAACTCGGCGACGATCGCGCCCGGTGCGGACGGGCCGCTCGCCGCGGCGTGCCTCGCCGGGGACGAGGGCGAGGCGCGTCGGCTCGCCGAGGAGACGGACGGCGCGACGGCCTACGCGGCCTCGAAGCTCGCGCTCGCGCGCTGGGTGCGCAGGCAGGCGACGCGCCCGGAGTGGGCGGGCGCCGGCATCCGTCTGAACGCCGTCGCGCCCGGCGCGGTGCGCACGCCTCTCCTGGAGGAAGGGCTCGAGCACCCGGTGTTCGGCGCCGCGATCCGCGGCTTCCCGATCCCGCTCGGCGGCCGGTTCGGGCGTCCCGAGCAGATCGCCGCGGCGATCTGCTTCCTGCTGTCGAGCGACGCGTCCTTCTGCTGCGGCAGCGTGCTGTTCGTCGACGGCGGCTCCGACGCGCTGCTGCGCGCCGACGTCTGCTGACCGAATTGAATCTGCACTCATGATGCAGTAATGCGTCGCGCGATGTCCGCGGACCGGTCCCCGCTCGTCCGGCTCGACGGCCGCCTCGCGCGCAGCGAGCGCTCACGCCGCGCCGTGGTCACGGCGCTGCTCGACCTGCTCGAAGGCGGCAACGTGCGGCCGACGGCGGCGCAGATCGCGCAGCGCGCGGGCGTGTCGCTGCGCTCGGTGTTCCAGCACTTCGAGAGCATCGAGACGCTGTTCGCGGCAGCGGCCGATCTGCAGATGGAGCGCCTCGCGCCGCTCCTCGTGCCGACGCCGGCGAGCGGCGAGCTCGGCGAGCGCATCGCGATGCTCGTCGCGCGGCGCTCGCGGCTGCTCGAGGCGATCACGCCGGTGCGGCGCGCGTCGCTGCGGGTCGAGCCGTTCTCGAAGGAGGTGAGCACGCGCCTCGAGGCGGCGCGTGCGCGCGCGCGCGCCGAGGTCGAGCGCGTGTTCGCGCAAGAGCTCGACGCAAGACCCGCGGCGCAGCGGCGCGAGCTCGCCGCGGCGCTCGGTGCGGCGGCGAGCTGGTCCGTGTGGGAGAATCTGCGGCGCCACCAGGGGCTGTCGGTCGAGCGCGCGCGCAAGGTCATGACGCTGATGCTGACGGCGCTGCTGAGCGGCGAGGCCGCTGCTCCGACGCGTCGTCGCGGAGCTCGCTCGCGGAACGGGGTCGGCGAACCGTCCGCTGCGTGAAGGAGAGAACGATGGCTTCGGACAACGCGCAGGCTGCCGGTCCCACGTACCGCATCTTCGGCTCGGAGCTCTCGCCGTACTCCGTCAAGGTCCGCTCGTACTTCCGCTACAAGGGCATCCCGCACGAGTGGGTCCTGCGCAGCGCGAACAACGAGGAGGAGTTCCGGCGCTACGCGAAGCTGCCGCTGGTTCCGCTGGTGGTCGCCGACGACGGCCGCGCCTGGCAGGACTCGACGCCGATCATCGAGCACTTCGAGACGCTCCATCCGGAGCCGTCGATCCATCCCGACGATCCGACGCTCGCCTTCCTCTCGGCGCTCATCGAGGAGTACGGCGACGAGTGGGGCAACAAGCCGATGTTCCACTACCGCTGGACGTACGAGGCCGACCGGCGCTCGGCGGCGGAGCGCATCGCGCGCCAGATGATGCCGGGGCTCGACGAGAGCGGGATCGAGAACGCGATCCAGATGGTCGCCGGACGGATGGTGCCGCGGCTGTCGTTCGTCGGCTCGTCGCCCGAGACCGCGGAGCAGATCGAAGGATCGTTCGTCCGGCAGCTCGAGATCCTCGAGAAGCATCTCGCGAAGCGGCCGTACCTCTTCGGCGGACGGCCGGCGTTCGGCGACTTCGGCCTGTTCGCGCAGATCTACGAGTGCTCGACCGACCCGACGCCGGGCGCGCTGCTGCGCGAGCGCGGGCGCAACGTGCTCGCGTGGACCGAGCGCATGCTCGACCCGCGCAACGAGGGTCCGTTCGAGGACTGGGCGGCGCTCGAGCCGACGTTGATGCCGCTTCTGCGCGACGAGGTGATCGGCGTGTTCGCGCCGTGGACGGTCGCGAACGCGCGCGCGCTCGCCGAGGGCAAGCCGCAGCTCGAGGTGACGCTCGGCGGCAAGCCGTTCCGTCAGGAGCCGCAGAAGTACCACGCCAAGTCGCTCGCCGCGCTGCGCGCGCGTTACGCGGCGGTGCGCGAGCGCGACGCGCTCGACCGCATCCTCGACGCCGCGGGCGGGCGCGCGTTCCTCGTCGACTGACGCGACGTCGACGGACGCGAGGATCATCGGGCTCTGCTGAAATCGATTTTCGATTTCAGCGGATCTTGCGATTTACGCGAGGCGGGTTCCGCGCGCGTGCGTCGTGTGGTACGTTCGTGGTCTCAACGAGGCATTCACGGCGCTCAGGGGTGGCAGGGAAGGAGGCTTCGCGTGAAGGGCAACAAGAAGATCATCGATGCGTTGAACGAGATCCTCACCGGCGAGCTGACCGCGATCAACCAGTATTTTGTGCACTACAAGATGTGCGACAACTGGGGGTACAAGCGGCTCGCCAAGAAGAACTACGAGGAATCGATCGGCGAGATGAAGCACGCGGACGATCTGATCGAGCGAATCCTCTTCCTCGAGGGCGTGCCCAACATGCAGCGGCTGTTCAAGGTTTCGGTCGGCGAGACGCCGGCCGAGCAGCTTCGGCTCGACCTCGCCCTGGAGCTCGAAGCGCAGAAGCGCTTCAACCAGACGATCGAGCTCTGCGTCCAGCTCGGGGACAACGGCACCCGGGAGATGCTCGACGACATGCTCGAGTCGGAAGAGGAGCACATCGACTGGCTCGAGTCGCAGCTCACGCTGATCGAGCAGGTCGGCGAGAAGATGTACCTCGCGCAGCAGATCCGCGAGGAAGAGGACTGAGCGTCGCAGCCCGAGCCTGACGCTCTTCGTCATCACGCCCGCGGCGCAAGCAGCGCCGCGGGCGTCTTTGCGTTTGGCTCCTGCGTCAGTGCGGCTTGTCCTGGCGCACCTGGCCGCGCCAGGCGCCGGTCTCCTGACCGCGCGACTCGATGAACTCCTTGAAGCGCTCGAGGTCCCCCGCGACGCGCTTCGAGACCACGCCCACCATGTCGCCGACCGTCTCGACGAACCCGTGCGGGTCGTACTCCATCTGCAGCATGATGCGCGTCTCGGAGGGCGCGAGCCGGTGGAAGGTCACCACGCCCGCGTTCGGCGCGCCGCCGGCGTCGCGCCAGGCGATGCGCTGATCGGGCGTCTGCTCGGTGATCACGGCGTCCCACTCCTTCTCCTTGCCGCCGACGTTGGCCTTGAAGTGCAGGTGGGTGTCGTCGAGCTGGCGCACCTCCTCGATGCCCTCCATGAAGCGGGGGAACTCCTCGAACTGCGTCCACTGGTTGTAGGCTGTGCTCACCGGCACGTTGACGTTGATCGATTTCTCGATGGTCGACATGTGCTTTCTCCTCGGCTCGCGCGTGGGCGAGCGGTGTTTCGGCGACGCGCGTCGGCGCGCGACGGATCCCGATGGAGGGTTGCGAAGCACATGCCACGGGCGATTCGCGCCGGGCGCGTGGTGGTTGCGAGGTCGCGCCGGGAAAGGCGTGAGATCGTGGACGACGTGCGTGTAAGGGATGCCGCGCGCTCGGCAGGGATTACGCGACGTCGGACCCATCGTGCTGCGTGGCGCGCGTGCGCTCCGTGAGCTCGACCGCCGCCGAGCGGGGTCGCGCGAGCAACCGTCAAGTATCGGGGATCGCGATGCGTGCCTCGCTGCTGCGCGGTGCGCTTCCGGACTGTACCCGCGTACGGCGCGACGCGACTCGATCCGCCCGCCGGCACCCGTCCCCGGTGATTGCCCCGACGCGCGGCCTCTCGCGGTCTGTGACGGACGGTGTCCGATCGGGGCGGCGACGGAGAAAGCGCAGCTCTCCGACGCCAGAAGTCCGACCTGCATGTCAGCGCGCCGACACCCCGAACGCGGCGCCCTGTAGAGCCTACAAGGACGAATTTTCAAAAGCGCCTGGCGGCGTGGGATCCGTCTCCCGTCGCGCGCACGAGATGTCGAAAACGCCCGGCCCTGCGTCGTACCGGGCCAGGTCTCGGCGACTGTCGACCCTCGTTCGGCTGGTGCGAAAGCTGCACGGAGCCCGCCCGGCTTCATGCGTCGGTGTGGGTGCAGTGCGCTCGCTCGACGCCGGCGCGGAGCGAGGACCAAGTCATGCGGAAACCAACCGGTGGCGACCTCTGGGCGCTCGTCGTGGGCGGGGTGATTCCCGCGGGCCGACGTGTCGGCTCCGCACGGCGTCGACCGGTCGACTCCGGCAAGCGAAGAGGGCGCGACGGCGCGCTCGCCGCGACGGTCTCGCGGCTGCTGCCGCTCGCGGGGCCAGCACGCACCGCCGTGGCGGTGCTCGACGCTGCGCCCTCGTCCGACGCCGAGCTCGCGCGGCTCCCGGTGCGCAACGTCTTCGTCGCGCGACCGGGCGCGGCGCAGCCGCTCTCCGAGTGGTCCGCGCTGCTGCGGATCCACGCGCTCGACCGCAGCGCCCGCGTCGCGATGCTTCCGGCCGACGGCCGCTTCGCCGACGACGAAGCGCTGCGCGCCCACCTGCGCATGGCGGGCTGGGTCGTCCGCCGTCATCCGAACCTCGTCGTGATGCTCGGCGTGCGGCCGCGGCACCCGGCGGCGGGCTGCCGCTACGTCGACCTCGGCGCGCCCGCGCCCGACTGCGCGTTCGCACCCGTCTTCACGGTGCGCGGCTACTGCGAGCCGTCCGGCGACGAGGCGGCGCGCTACTTCGCCGCGCGCGGTGCGCTGTGCGCGCCGCCGGTGGTGGTGGCGCGCGTCGCCCGCTTGCTCGAGCTGATGGAGGACATCGCCTCCGAGGAGGCCGATCGCTGGGCGCACTCGGTCGAGCGCGCGCGCGCGCAGGGCGTCGGCTTCCGCAGCGTGCTCGACGTGAGCGTCGCGCGCCTCGTGCTCGAGCGCGCCCGCAAGCAGGTCGTCGTGCTGCGCGCGGACGGCCTCGAGTGGCGCGAGGGCGCGGCGCGCTCGAGCGTCCGGACGTCGACGCGCACGCCGGCTGCCCCATGGCACCTGCCGCGGGCCACGGCTTGAGCTTCACGTTTCCGCGGCCGTCAGCGGCCGTCCGCGCGGTCTCCGGCGAAGATCGCGCCGAGGATCGACCGGTCGATGTCGAGCACCCGCTGTCCGTGCGGCGAGCCTGGCTGGGCCGCTGAGCACGGAGCGGGGTGACGAGTGACGAGGGACGCAGCGCCGGTCTGCGAGCGGGCGAGCATCCTGCTGATCGCCAATCGACCCGACGAGCGGATCGCGCTCGAGGAGGCGCTGGCGGACCTCGACGTCGACGTGGTCAAGGTCGAGTCGGGCCGGGAGGCGCTGCGTGCCGCAGCGCGAGTTCGCGGCGATCCTGCTCGACGTCGACCCGTCGCTGACGGACGGCTTCGAGACCGCGATGCTGATCCGCGAGCGCGAGTCCGCGGAGCGGACGCCGATCCTCTTCGTCACGTCCGGCGGCGACGATCTGCACCTCGCGCGCGGCCACTCGCTCGGCGCGGTGGACTTCGTCGTCACGCCGTTCGTGCCCGACGTGCTGCGCACCAAGGTCTCGGTTTTCGTCGACCTGTACAACGCGGTGCGCACGCAGCGTCGCCACGCGGAGGCGCTCGCGAGCTACGCGCGCCGCCTGCGGCGCTTGACGCGCGCCGCGCAGGCGATCAACGCGGGCGGCTCGACCGACGCGATCGCCGACGCGGCGATGCTCGCCGCGCGCGACATC
This sequence comes from Candidatus Binatia bacterium, assembly GCA_036563615.1. NCBI lineage: Bacteria > Candidatus Binatota > Binatia (SeqCode) > Binatia bacterium. The sequence continues at coordinate 101,092 of DATCMB010000004.1, read as the reverse complement.
CTGGGCGGCACTTCGGTCGCCGTCGGGCTGACACTCGGCGAGAACCAGGTGCGCACGCGCCATCTCGCGCCGCTCGACGACGATGCGCCGAGCGGCTGCGCGCAGGCCGTGCAGGAACTGCTGTCGGCGTACGCGCTGCGACTCCAGCGTCCGGGCGAGGTGCTGCGGATCGCTCCGAACGGCGGTGTCGCCGCGGCCCCGAACGGGGAAGCGAGCGACGCCTTCCCGCGCATCGAGTGCCTGCTCGCGCCGCTCGTCGGCCGCGACGGACGCCCCCTCGGGCTGGTGTGCAGCGGCGACAAGGCGGATGGCGCGTCGTTCGATCAGGACGACGAGACGCTCTTCCTGCAGCTCGCGCAGATGACCGGACTCGCCATCGAGAACTTGCTGCTCAGCCAGGAGCAGGAGGCGAGCAAGCTCAAGGAAGAGTTCCTCTCGACGCTGTCGCACGAGCTGCGCACGCCGCTCACCGCGATCCTCGGCTGGGTGCGCTTGCTGCAGCAGGGACGCCTCGACGACCGCACGACCGCGCGTGCGCTCGAGGTCATCGACCGCAACGTCAAGAAGCAGAGCAAGCTGATCGACGACCTGCTCGACGTCTCGCGCATCGCGGCCGGCAAGCTGCGCCTCTCGGTGCAGCCCGTGGCGATGCACGAGTTGCTCTCCGCCGCCGTCGCGGCGGCGCGTCCGATGGCGGACGCGAAGGGCCTGCTGCTGACCACGGTGCTCTCGGACGAGGTCGACACCGTGCCCGGCGATCCCGACCGCCTGCAGCAGGTCGTGTGGAACCTCCTGACCAACGCCATCAAGTTCACGCCGCAGGGCGGCCGCATCGACGTGCGCCTCGCGCGTCGCGACACGCGCGTCGTGCTCGAGGTGCACGACACCGGCAAGGGGATCCCGCGCGAGTTCCTGCCGCACGTCTTCGAGCGCTTCCGTCAAGCAGACGGCGGCTCGACGCGCATGCAGGGCGGGCTCGGGGTCGGGCTCGCGGTGGTGCGGCACATCGTCGAGCGGCACGGCGGGGCGGTGCACGCCGAGAGCGACGGCGAGAATCGCGGCGCGACCTTTCGCGTCATCCTGCCGTCGATGTCGGCCCATGGTGCGAGCGTGGAGAGCGCCGCTGCGCTCGCGACGCGGCGCGCGCCCGCGCCGAGCGCGCTCGCCGGGCTCCGCGCGCTGGTCATCGACGACGACGCCGACACGCGCTACCTGCTGCAGGAAGTCTTGATCCGGAGCCAGATGGACGTCGTCGCCGTCGACTCGGCCGCCGAGGCGCGCGCCGCGCTCGACGTCTCCGCGCCGGACGTCATCGTCTGCGACATCGCGATGCCAGGTCAGGACGGCTGGACGTTCCTCTCCGAGGTCCGCCAGCGGCCCGGGCGCCGAGTGCCCGCGATCGCGGTCAGCGCCTACGCCGGCGAGGCGGAGCGCGCGCGCTCGATCGCGGTCGGCTTCGACGCGCACCTCGCGAAGCCCATCGAGCTCGACGAGCTGACGAGCGTGATCGCGGAGCTGACGAGACGCAGGTCGCACGGCTCCGCGGGTTCGTCGGCGGACACGGCGGTGCGGACGTCGCGCTGAGCGAAGCGCCGCGCGCCGCGGTCGACGTAGCCGCATCGCTCGACCGCGCGTGTGGCGACGCGGGCTCGTGTGACGACGCGCGTGCGCGTGCGTCAGCGCGGCTCTTCGGGCGGCGCTGGCTGCTCTCCGGCGGCCGACTGCTCCGCGTTCGGCTGCGCGCCTTCGCCGGTGGGTGGTGGTGATCCCTCGGCTGGCTGCGCCTCGTCCGCGGGCGGCTGCGACCCCTCGCCGTGCGGCGTGTCCGGCTGCGGCTGCGCGGCCTCGCTCGGGGGCGTCTCGCCGCCGTCGTGCGCTTGCTCGGGCGGCGGCTGCTCGGACGCCGGCTCCTCGCTCTGCTGCTCGGACGTGGTCTGCTCGCGAGCAGGCTCGTGCGTGGCCGGCGCCTCGCTCGGCGCCCCGGCGCTCGCTTCGGCCCGTCGACCCGCGCCGGCGTCGCGACGGCGCGTCGCCGGCGCCGGCACGGCCTCGAACACCGCGGCCGCGTGCGACGCGAGACGGTAGCGCGCGCTGCGCGCGCTCATGCTGCGCGTCGACTCGGGATCGCCGGTGTCGAACACGCGCTCCCAGCGCTTGCCCGGACCGGGGGGCGGCAGGGTGAAGTTGAGCGTCCCGTGGTGTGCGTTGAGCAGCACGAGGAAGGTGTCGTCGGTGACGCGAGCGCCGGTCTCGTCGATCTCGTCGATGCTGTCGCCGCCGAGCTGCACCATCATCGAGCGCACGAAGGACGCGTTCCACGCCTCGTCGGTCATCTCGCGACCCTGCGGGTCGAAGAAGCTCAGATCCTTGACGTCGGCGCCGCGGATGCTGCGGCCCTGGAAGAAGTGCCGGCGCCGGAAGACGGGGTGCGTCTTGCGCAGCTGGATCAGCGAGCGCACGAACGCGAACAGGTCGCGGAAGCGCTCGGCGCGCTCCCAGTCGTACCAGCTGATCTCGTTGTCCTGGCAGTAGGCGTTGTTGTTGCCCTGCTGCGTGCGGCCGATCTCGTCGCCGCCGCAGATCATCGGCACGCCTTGCGACAGGATCAGCGTCGAGAAGAAGTTTCGCATCTGACGCGCGCGCAGCGCGTTCACGCCAGGATCGTCGGTCTCGCCCTCGGCGCCGCAGTTCCAGCTGTGGTTGTTGTTGTCGCCGTCGGCGTTGTTCTCGCCGTTCGCTTCGTTGTGCTTGTCGTTGTAGGCGACCAGGTCGTGCAGGGTGAAGCCGTCGTGCGCGGTGACGAAGTTGATGCTCGCGTACGGACGGCGCCCGCTGTGCTCGTAGAGGTCGCTCGAGCCGGCGAGGCGGGTCGAGAATTCCGATGCTTGACCGCCGTCGCCGCGCCAGAAGCGGCGCACGCTGTCCCGGTACTTGCCGTTCCACTCCGTCCACAGGACCGGGAAGTTGCCGACCTGGTAGCCGCCGGGTCCGACGTCCCACGGCTCGGCGATGAGCTTCACCTGCGAGAGGATCGGGTCCTGATGGATGACGTCGAAGAACGCGGACAGCTTGTTCACGTCCCACAGCTCGCGGGCGAGCGCGCTCGCGAGGTCGAAGCGGAAGCCGTCGACGTGCATCTCGACGACCCAGTAGCGCAGGCTGTCCATCAGGAGCTGCAGGACGCGCGGGTGGGTCATGTTGAGCGTGTTGCCGCAGCCGGTGAAGTCCATGTAGTAGCGCGCGTCGTCGGGGACGAGGCGGTAGTACGACGCGTTGTCGACCCCGCGCATCGACAGCGTCGGGCCCATGTGGTTGCCCTCGGCCGTGTGGTTGTAGACCACGTCGAGGATCACCTCGATGCCCGCCGCGTGCAGCGTCCGCACCATCGTCTTGAACTCGTTGACCGCGGTGATGCCGGCGGCGTCGCGCGCATAGCGCGCCTGCGGCGCGAAGAACGCGAGCGTGTTGTAGCCCCAGTAGTTGCTGAGCCCGCGGTCGAGCAGGTGACGGTCGTCGACGAAGTAGTGGATCGGCAGCAGCTCGACGGCGGTCACGCCGAGCGAGCGCAGGTGGCGGAGCGGCGCGTCCGAAACCAGGCCGGAGTAGGTCCCGCGCAGGCCTTCGGGCACCTCCGGGTGTCGCTTGGTGAAGCCGCGAACGTGCACCTCGTAGATCACCGTGTCGTGCCACGGGATGCGCGGCGGACGGTCGTCGCCCCACGTGAAGGCGGTGTCGACCACGGCCGCGAGCGGTGCGGCGTGCGCGTTGTCGCGCTCGTCGAACGCCAGATCCTCGCCGGGATCGCCGATCGGGTACGAGAACATCTCGTCGCACCACTGCACCGGGCGCGCGACGGCCTTCGCGTACGGGTCGAGGACGATCTTGTTCGGGTTGAAACGGTGGCCCTCGGCCGGCGCGTACGGTCCGTGCACGCGGTAGCCGTAGAGCTGTCCGGGACGCACGTCGGGCAGGAAGCCGTGCCAGACCTGATCGGTGTGCTCCGGCAGCACGATGCGCTGCGACTCCGCGCGCGCCTCGGGGCCGTCGAAGAGGCAGAGCTCCACGCGGGTCGCGTGCTCGGAGAACAGGGCGAAGTTGACGCCCCGTCCGTCCCAGCAGGCGCCGAGCGGATACGGTTGTCCAGGCTGGATGCGCATTGGGTGGTCCACGTCGAGCAACGCGTGTGCCGCAGGCGTCTCCGGTGAGCCGCTTCCCAAGTGCGTGATCCAACGCGAGGTGTGCGGCGTGCGTTGCGAGCGCGCTGCGTGCTTTGTCACTTCGGGTGTGCCGCCTGTCGATTTTGCAGGCTCGACGTGCTCGACGAGCCTGCGAGCGCTGGCCGTGCGCTTGCACCCTGCCGCGCCCCATGAGCGACCGAACCCGGACCGTCCGCGTCGCCGCGGTCGGCGACGTGCACTGCACCCGCGCCTCCAAGGGACACTTCCAGCCGCTGCTCACGAAGATGGCCGAGCGCGCCGACGTGCTCTGCCTGTGCGGCGACTTGACGGACTACGGCCTGCGCGAGGAAGCGATCGTGCTCGCGGCCGAGCTCGCGAGCGTCGGCAAGAAGCCCGTCCTGTGCGTGCTCGGCAACCACGACTACGAGTCGGGGCAGGTCGAGCAGGTGCACGAGGTGCTGAGCGAGGCGGGGGCGATCCTGCTCTGCGGCGAGGCGTACGAGACGCACGGCGTCGGCTTCGCCGGCACCAAGGGCTTCGGCGGCGGCTTCGGACGCCACGCGCTCGAGCCCTGGGGCGAGGGGCCGCTCAAGGCCTTCGTGCAGGAGGCGCTCGACGAGGCGCTGAAGCTCGAGAAGGCACTGTCGCGGCTGCGCACCGAGCAGCGCATCGCGCTCCTGCACTACGCGCCGATCCCGGAGACCGTCGTCGGCGAGCCCGCGGAGATCTTCCCGTTTCTGGGCTCGAGCCGTCTCGAGGAGCCGATCAACCGCTTCCCGGTCGCCGCGGTGTTCCACGGCCACGCGCACGCCGGCAGCCTCGAGGGCCGGACGTCGCACGGCATTCCGGTGTACAACGTCTCGCTTCCGGTCTTTCAGCGCAGGCAGCCCGGCGAGGACGCGTTCCGTATCGTCGAGCTCCTGGTCGAGGATTGACGCGCGCGTCGCGGCGGCACGAAAGCTGCGTTGCGCCTACGTCCGCATGACCGCAGCCAACACCGAGGTGCGAGGCGACCCGCACCGCGCCGCGCTCGCGGCGCTGAACGACGCCGGCGTGCAGTACCTCGTCGGCGGGGCGTACGCGCTGCAGATGGAGCTCGGCGTCATCCTGCGCGAGGTCAAGGACCTCGACCTGTTCCTGCGCCCGCGCGACGTCGAGGCCGCGCTCGCCGCGCTGCGCCGCGCCGGCTACGAGACGGATCTCACCTTTCCGCACTGGCTCGCGAAGGCCTGGGCGGGCGACGACTTCATCGACGTGATCTTCTGCTCGGGGAACGGCATCGTCACCGTCGACGACGACTGGTTCCGCTACGCGCGCCGCGTCGAGCTGCTCGGCATGCCGGTGCTGCTGTGTCCGAGCGAGGAGGGGATCTGGGCGCGCGCGTTCGTCATGGAGCGCGAGCGCTACGACGGCGCGGACGTCGCGCACCTGCTGCGCTGCAGCGCCGCGAAGCTCGACTGGGGACGTCTGCTGCAGCGCTTCGGTCCGCACTGGCGCGTGCTGCTCGCGCACCTCGTGCTGTTCGGCTTCATCTACCCGTCCGAGCGCGACCGCGTGCCGCGCTGGGTGATGGACCACCTGATCGGGCTCCTCGCTGCGGAGCACGCCGGCACGCCACCCGACGATCGCGTCTGCCAGGGAACGCTGCTGTCGCGCGCGCAGTTCCTGATCGACGTGCAGCGCTGGGGCTATGCCGACGCGCGCCTGCGCCCACGCGGCAACCTCACCGACGAGGAGGCCGAGCGGTGGACGCGCGCGATCGAGGAGGATCCGGGGATCGTGCGCACGCTGCTGCGACCTTGACGGTCGCCTGCCGCAGCCGCTCGACGGGAAGTTGTGCTTGACTGCGGGTCGCTCGACCGCGCGACGCGCGGTCGCGTGTGCGGCGTCAGCCGCGCTCAGCGCGCCGGTAGCGAGCGCAGGTAAGCGATCACCGCGCGCGCGTCCTCCTCGGAAAGCCGGAAGGGCGGCATCGGGGCGAGCGGCATGCGTCCCGTCGTCCGCCGTCCCGTGGTGAGCAGCGAGAAGAAGTCCTCGTCGGTGAGGTGCCCCGGGCCGGCGATCCCCGGTGCGTAGGTCGCCCACGGCGGGCCGCCGAACGGCGAGGTGAACGGGATCGGCGCGCCCCGGAAGAGCTGGGTGTCGTCGAGCTCGCCGTTCGCGTGGCGCGGCGTGTGGCACTGCACGCACATCGCGACCTCGTTCGCGATGTAGCGGCCGCGCTCGACGAGCGCGTCGTTCGCGGCGGGCGCGGCCTCGACGGGATCGCCGCCCCGCACCACGACGAGGCCGATGAGCGCGGTCGCGCATCCGAAAGCGAGCAACTTGGTGATGGGCTTCATGCGCACCTCCTCCCTGGGCCCGCGCAACTCGGCAACCCACGTGCCAGGGTGCCGACGTTGCGCGCAAGAGCGTCTCCCGGCTGGCACGGGGCGCGCTACCTCGTCAAGACGAGCCCGCGCAGGGACGGCGGGCACGGGAGGGACATCATGCAACGGAAGCTCATCCCGCCTGCGGTCGCGCTGCTCGCGCTGGCCGGCGCGACGGTGATCCTGCCGCGACCCGTCGGGGCCTCGGATCGTGCGACGCAGGCAGCAGATCAGAACGCGCAAGCAGGCGCTGCGGCGCCGGCCGCTGCGACGTCGCAGGACGATGCGGTCGAAGCTGACAACACGGGACGCAACGTGCGCGACCGCGACGGCAGGACGCGCACGCCCATCGACCAGAGCAACGAGCCCGGCGACCTCGCGATCACGCAGCACATCCGCAAGACCGTGGTCGCGAACGACGAGCTCTCGACCGAGGCGCACAACGTCAAGATCATCACCGTCGACCGCGTCGTGACGCTGCGCGGACCGGTCGAGAGCGAGGACGAGCGCGCCTTCATCGTCGCGGCGGCGAAGAACGCGCCGCAGGTCGCGCGCGTCGAGGATCAGCTCGAGGTCATGCGGTCTGCGGGCGACGAGGCGGAGCGCCCGGCAGTGGAAGACGAGGCGGCCAAGCCACCCGCCGCGGCGCCGGTCGCGCCACCGGTGGCCGGTGCGCCGGGTGCTGCGCCGAGCGTGCCGTAGCGGCGAATGCGCTCAGTCGTGGCGTGACGGCCCGCGGCCCGCGTCGGTCGTGGGTGCCGCGCCGTCGGCCGCGCTTTCGCCGCGCGCGGCGCGCGCCTGCCGGTCGACGATCGCCGCGAGCATCGATTCCAGGCGGTCGAAGTCGAGCGGCTTCGTGATGTAGTCCTCGACGCCGATCGCACGCGCGCGCTGCGCGAGATCCGATCCGGCGGAGGTGAGCACGATCGGCACGTCGAGGTGGCGGCGCGCCATCTCGCTCTTCAGCGTCGCGCCGTCCATGATCGGCATCATCAGGTCGAGCAGCACGGCGTCGCAGCGCACCGCCTCGAGACGCTCGATCGCGTCGGCCCCGTTGCTCGCCGTCTCGACCTCGTACTGCTCGCCGAGCAGCAGGCTCAGCGCGGCGAGGATGTCCGGGTCGTCGTCGACGATGAGGATCCGATGCTTGACGAGCGAGGGGGTCACGCGCGCTCCTCGTGCTGCTCCGCCTGCGCTCGCTGGACGGGCAGCGTGACGGTGACGGTCGTGCCGTGCCCGAGTCGGCTCGCGACCGCCAGCGTGCCGCCGTGACGCTCGACGATCTCGCGCGTGATCGCGAGGCCGAGGCCGATGCCGGGGTAGTGGTCGGTCGAGGCGTTGCTCGCGCGGTGGTACGCGCGGCCGAGCGCCGCCAGGTCCTTCTCCGGGATGCCGATGCCCTCGTCGGTGACGCGCATCGTGCAGCGCTCGCCCTCGTCGACGAGCTCGACCGCGATCCGTCCGCCCTCGGGCGAGAACTTCACCGCGTTGTCGAGCAGGTGCCACACCATCTGCACGAGGCGCCGACGGTCGCCGCGCACACGGTACTCGCCGACGGCCTCGAACCAGAAGAAGTGTCGCGGCTTGAAGCCGTCGAGCCGCGCGCTGTCGGCGAACAGCTCGACGGTGTCGCCGACCAGCTCGCGGAAGTCGATCTCCTGCTCGACGAGCGGCAGCGACGTGCCGCGCGGCCAGCGCGCCGCGTCGGCGAGATCGTCGACCAGCGAGCTGAAGCGGTTCATCTGCGCCGTCAAGCGATCGACGAGGCCGCTCGAGAGCAGCTTCTCGCGATCGGTGCTGCGGCGCAGCGCCTCGAGGTAGGCGAGCACCGAGGTGAGCGGCGTGCGCAGCTCGTGCGCGACGAGCGAGAGGAACGCGGACTTGCCGTCGTCCGCGAGGCGCTCGTCGTGGACGTCGTTGCAGCAGCCGACGAAGCCGCCGCTGCCGTTGCCGCTCGAGAACGGCACGCCGCGGTCGGTGACCCAGCGGTACGCGCCGTCGTGCCGGCGCAAGCGGAAGGTCGCCTCGAACGGACGGTGCTGCTCGCGCGCCTCGCGTTCCGCGTCGGCGACGAGGGCCCGGTCCTCCGCGTGGATGCCGTGGCGCCAGCCGCCGCCGAGCTCGTCGGCGAGCGCGCGTCCGGTGAAGGCGAGCCATGCGTCGCTGAAGAAGTTGCGCTCGCCGTCCACCGTTGCCGTCCACAGCATGGCGGGCGCGCTCGCGAATGCGGAGCGCGCCGCCGACGCCGCGGGATCGGACGTCCCGTCCCGTTCGTTCAAAAGATCTCCTCGCGCGCGTCGACCGCGACGCGCGCCCACACCGTCAAGCTTGCTGCGCGGGTGTGTTCCGCTGCTTGGTCCTCCCGTTGTACGCGTTCAGCCGGTTGTAGAGCGTCTTCAGGCTGATCTCGAGAACGCGCGCCGCACGCTCCTTGTTGCCGTTGCAGGCTTCGAGCGTCGCGAAGATGAGTCGCTTCTCCGCTTCGCTGATCGAGATGCCGGGCTTGAGCTCGATCGCGGGGCCGAGGCCGACGGGCTCGGAGCTCGGCGTGGCGTCGGAGCTGAGCGCCGGCAGGCACTCGGTCGTGATCACCTGGTCGGCGAGGATGAACGCGCGATCGATGACGTTCTTCAGCTCGCGCACGTTGCCCGGCCAGTGGTACGCGCGGAGCCGCTCGAGCGCCGCGCGGCCGAGGCGCTTGTCGGCCTTCTCCGCGCGGTTCATGCAGGATAGGAAGTACTCCGCGAGCAGGTCGATGTCCGAGCCGCGCTCGCGCAGCGGGGGCAGGTGAATCGGGAACACGCTGAGCCGGTAGAGCAGGTCCTGGCGGAGCTTCTGCTGCGCCACTGCCTCCTGCGGATCGCGGTTGGTCGCCGCGATCAGCCGAACGTCGACGGGCAGCTCGCGCTCGCCGCCGATGCGCACGATCTTGCCCATCTCGAGCACGCGCAGCAGCTTGACCTGCAGCTCGAGCGGCATCTCGGTGATCTCGTCGAGGAACAGCGTGCCGCCGTGCGCGCGCTCGAAGTAGCCCTTGTGGATGCGGTCGGCGCCGGTGAAGCTGCCGCGCTCGTGGCCGAAGAGCTCGCTCTCGATGAGCTGCGGCGTGACCGCGCCGCAGTTGAGCGCGACGAACGGCTGCTTGCGGCGCCGGCTGAGCTGGTGAACGGTCTGCGCGACGAGCTCCTTGCCGGTGCCGCTCTCGCCCTGGATGAACACGGTCGCGTTGGTCGGCGCGACGCGCGCGATCATGTCGTAGAGCCGCTGCATCGGCGGCGACGAGCCGATCAGCGGACCGAAGCGTCCGAGCCTGCGCAGCTCGGCGCGCAGGTCCTCGACCTGATCGTAGAGCTCGCGTCGACGCGCGACGTTGGCGAGCACCGCACGCAGGCGCTGCAGCTCGACGGGCTTCGTCAAGTAATCGACCACGCCCTCGCGGAACGCGTCGACGGCGGAGTCGACGGTCGCGTGGCCGGTGATCAGGACGACGTCGGTGAAGGGCATGGCGGCGAGCTCGGGAATGAGCTGCGAGCCGTCGCCATCGGGCAGGCTCAGGTCGACCAGGGCGAGATCGGGCATCCGCTCGCCGAGGATCTGGCGAGCGGCCGCCAGGGTGGTCGCCGACTCCATGGTGAAGCCTTCTTGGCTGAGCACCTCGGCAATGGCTTCCTGGAAGCCGGGATCATCATCGATCACGATCGCGTGTGGCATGCGTTCCTCCGCGTGCAGGCCGGCGGCTCCGGGCTCCCCCTCGCTCCGGTCCCTCGACCGAAGCAGTCCTTTGCCCGCCTCCGTTCGCTGACTGCGCTCGGGCGCAGCACGTTCCCCGGCGACGCAAGCGCTCGTGGCGCTTCTGCAAATGATGCACCGCCCAGAATACCGCGAAAATTCGCGCCTCCGGGTAAGGAAGGGAGCTGTGGCTGTAATTTGTACAAGCTAGCCCCTTGTAGCCTGTACATTTTACACCGATTGGCGCCTCCTTGGGCAGCCCCTCGTGCAGCCCTCCTTGTAAGGCCGCGGCCGCGGGCTCACGGGCGCGAAAGGTACCGAACGTGCAAGCGATCGGCGCGCGCAACCACCCCGTGGGGGGCGTGCGTCCCGGCTACCGCGGGGCACGTCCCGCCGTTCGCTCGATGAAGAAGCTACTGTCGCTGCCGCACGTTCGAAGGCAACTGGCCCCGATCGGCGTCGCCTTCCTGGCGGCGCTGGCGACGGTGCTCGCGACCTGGACCGCGTACTCGGTCTACGGCTCGCGCGACCGCGACCGCTTCGAGCGGCGGGTGAGCGAGATCTCGGACGCGATCGAAGCGCGGCTCGCGACCTACGTCGTGCTGCTGCACGCGGCGAGCGCGCTCCTCGGCTCCGGCGGCGAGGTGGACGAGCCGGACTTCCGCGCTTTCGTCGAGCGCGCCGATCTGCACGCGCGCTATCCCGGGTTGCGCGGCGTCGGCTTCGTCGCGCGCGTGCCGGCCGCGCAGCGCGTGGAGTTCGAGCAGCGCGCGCGCAGCGGCGGCGATTCGGTGCGGATCCGCACCGACGACACGGAGCGCGTCGAGTACTTCCCGATCGTCGCGCTCGAGCCGCACGACGACGCGAGCCACGCCGCGATCGGCCGCGACCTCGGCAGCGACGAGCGCAGCGCCGCCGCGATGGAGCGGGCGCGGGACTCCGGGCTGCCCGCAGGTTCTGCGGCGATGCTGCTGCCGTCGGCGGGGGACGCGCCCGGTCCGCTCGGCGTCTACCTCTTCGTCCCGGTGTACCGCTCGGCGACGACGCCGCCCGGCATCGATGCGCGACGCGACGACCTGGTTGGCTTCGTCTTCGGGACGATCGGCGCGGCGGACTTCATCGCGGCGAGCGTGCCGCCCAACGAGCAGGCGCAGGTCGCCTTCCGCGTCTACGACGGCGGGCACACCGACGGCGATCACATCTACTCCTCCGAGCTCTCCCCGGCGCTCGCCGACGAGACGCCGACGTTCACGACCACCACGAAGCTCGACATCGCCGGGCAGGACTGGGCGATCGCGTTCCGCACGCTACCGCCGTTCGACGACGCGTCGCGCTTGCCGTCGGTCCCCTACGTCTTTCTCGGCGGCTGCCTGATCAGCATCCTGCTCTACGTCGCGATGCGCACGCAGCTGCGCGCGCGGCACCAGGCGGAGCACAACGCGAGCGTCCTGCAGACGCTGCTGCTCGCGCGCCGCGAGAGCGAGGCGCGTCGCGCGGCGATCCTCGAATCGTCGATCGACGCGGTCATCGCGATGGACGAGGCGGGCCACATCACCGAGTTCAACCGCGCCGCCGAGGAGACCTTCGGCTACGCGCGCTCGGAGGTGCTCGGCCGCGACCTGTTCGAGACGCTGATCCCCGAATCGTACCGCGACGAGCTGCGCGCCGGCTTCGCGCGCTACCTCGCGACCGGCGAGGGGGCGTTCCTCGGCCAGCGCGTCGAGACCAGCGCGCGCCGACGCGACGGCAGCGAGTTCGCGGCGGAGGTCACGGTGAGCGAGATCGCGCTCGACTCCGGACGCGAGTTCACGGCGCACGTGCGCGACATCACCGAGCGTCGCGAGTACGAGGAGCGCTTGCGCGTCGAGCGCGAGACCGTCGAGACCCTGCACCGCGTGAGCAGCTCGTTCGCGGCGAAGCTCGACGTCCAGGAGCTCGTGCAGGACGCGATCGACGCTGCGACCGCCGTCTCCGGCGCGGAGTGCGGCGCGTTCTTCTACAGCGGCCCGAACGAGGACGGCGCGTCCGACCAGAGCATCTTCGCCGTCTCCGGCATCGACCGCGCGATCTTCGACGAGATCGGGCCGCCGCGCCCGACGGCGCTGCTCGGCGCGACCTTCGTGAATCGCATGGTCGTGCGCCTCGAGGACGTCGCCGAAGATCCGCGTCAAGGCAAGAACGCGCCGCACTTCGGATTGCCGATCGGGCACCCGCCGATCCGCAGCTACCTCGCGGTGCCGGTCGTGACCGGCGGCGGCGTGATGCTGGGCTCGATCCTGCTCGGCCACTCGCGGCCCGCGGCGTTCACCGAGCGTCACGAGAGCGTCGTGCTCGCGATCGCGGCGCAGGCGGCGGTGTCGCTCGACAAGGCGTTGCTCTACCGCGCCGCGCAGGAAGCGCGAAACGCCGCCGAGCTCGCGAACCGTGCCAAGGACGAGTTCCTCGCGACGCTGTCGCACGAGCTCCGCACGCCGCTCACGGCCATCCTCGGCTGGTGCCAGCTCCTGACGCGCGGCAAGCGGAGCGAGGCGGAGATCGCGCGCGGGCTCGAGCGCATCGAGAGCAGCGCGCAGGCGCAGACGCGCCTGATCTCGGACCTGCTCGACGTGTCGCGCATCGTGTCCGGCAAGCTGCGCCTCGAGGTGCAGCAGCTCGACCTCGAGCCGATCGTCGAGGCCGCGATCGAGTCGATCCGTCCCGCCGCGGAAGCCAAGGCGATCGACGTGCGGACGCTGATCGATCCCTCGTCGGTGGTGGTCGCGGGCGACGCGAGCCGTCTGCAGCAGGTGTTCTGGAACCTGCTCTCGAACGCCGTCAAGTTCACGCCGAAGGGCGGGCGCATCGAGGTCCAGGTGACGCACGAGGACGGCCACGCGCTGATCGACGTGACGGACAACGGCTGCGGCATCCGTCCCGAGGACCTGGCCTGCATCTTCGACCGCTTCCGCCAGGTCGACAGCAGCACCACGCGGCGCTCCGGCGGTCTCGGCCTCGGGCTCGCGATCGTGCGCCACCTGGTCGAGCTGCACGGCGGATCGGTCGCCGCGTACAGCGAGGGCGAGGGCCGCGGCGCGACCTTCCGGGTGTCGCTGCCGGTGCTGGCGATCCGCTCCGCGGCGGCGTCGGCGAGCGACGGCGCGCAGGCCGCGGCCGAGGATTCGCGAGCGGCCCATGCTTTGCTCTCTGGTCTTCGCGTGCTGGTGGTCGACGACGACGGCGAGACGCGTGATCTCATCAAAGTGATCCTGGAGGAGGTCGGCGCCAACGTGTGCGCCGTGCCGTCCGTGAACCGCGCCCTCGACGCGCTCGCGCGGCTGCGTCCGGACGTGCTCGTCAGCGACATCGCCATGCCCGATCGCGACGGCTACGACCTGATCCGCCACGTGCGCAGCCTGCGCGAGGAGGAGGGCGGCAAGATCCCGGCGCTCGCGCTGACCGCGTTCGCGCGCACCGAGGACTGCCGGCGCGCGCTGCTGGCGGGCTTCCAGATGCACGCCGCGAAGCCGGTCGAGCCGCAGGAGCTCGTGTCGATGGTCGCCGCGCTCGCGCGGCGTCCCGCCGAGGCCGAATCCCAATGGCCGTGACGCTCGACGCCGAGCGTCCGCCACCTCCCGAGTCGATCGAGAGCGACGCGAACTTGCGCTACGGGCGCGGCACCATGATGGCGCTCGGCGGCGCCGTGGTGCTCGCGATTCTCTATTTCGCGAGCTCGGTGCTGATCCCGATCGCGCTCGCGATCTTGCTGTCCTTTCTCCTGAGCCCGGTCGTGCGCGGCTTCGAGCGCCTGCGGCTCGGACGCATCGGCTCGGTGGTGGTGGTCGTCGTGCTCGCCTTCGGGCTGCTCGGCGCCATCAGCTTCGGCGTCTTCACGCAGGTCACCTACCTCGCCGACGAGCTGCCCAACTACCGCTCGAACATCCGCGCCAAGGTCGCCGATCTGCAAGGGGTCACGAGCGGCGGCCTGATCGACAAGTTCACGCACGCGTTCGAGGACGTGATGGCCGCGGTGGAGCGCGGCACGAAGCCACGTCCGCGGCAGCTGCAGAAGGCGGAGGGCGAGGAGCCGGTGCCGGTCGTGATGCAGGCGCCGTCGGTGCTGTGGCAGATCCCGACGCTCCTCGAGGGGCTCGCGAGCGCGGGTCTGGTGCTCGTGCTCGTCATCTTCACGCTGCTCGAACGTCGCGAGCTGCGCGATCGCTTCATCCGCCTGATCGGCCACGGGCGGCTCGCGGTGACGACGCGCGCGCTCGACGAGGCGGCGGAGCGCATCAGCCGCTACCTGCTCGCGCAGTCGCTGATCAACGCGAGCTACGGCGTCGCGGTGGGCGTCGGGCTCGCGGCGCTCGGCGTGCCGTACGCGCTGCTGTGGGGCTTCATGGCCGCGCTGCTGCGCTTCATCCCGTACGTCGGTCCGTTCCTCGGCGCGGGCATGCCGCTCGTGCTGTCGCTCGCGGCGTTCCCCGGCTGGTCGACGCCGCTGCTCGTCGCCGGGCTGTTCGCAATCGTCGAGCTCGCGACCAACCTGGTCGCCGAGCCGCTGCTCTACGGGCAGTCGGCGGGCGTGTCGCAGGTGGCGCTGCTCGCGGCGATCGCGTTCTGGACGTGGCTCTGGGGTCCGATCGGGCTCGTGCTCGCCACACCGCTCACGGTGTGTCTCGTCGTGCTGAGCAAGCACGTCCCCGAGCTGCGCTTCATCTTCTACCTGCTCGCCGACGAGGAGGTGCTCGAGCCCGACGTGCGGCTCTACCAGCGTCTGCTCGCCGCCGACCTCGACGAGGCGGTCGAGGTGGTGCAGGAGCTCCGCGCCGCGAACCCCGAGTGCAACGTGTACGACGACCTGCTGCTGCCGGCGCTGGCGCGCACGCGGATCGACCGCGAGACGCACCGCCTGTCGTCGGACGAGGAGCTGCGCATGATGCGCTCGGCGCGCCAGCTGCTCGCGACGCTGAACGCCCAGGCGGAGGAAGACCAGGCGGAGGAAGAAGAGAAGGCGCGCGCCGCAGCGGCCGACGGCGGCGAGCCGGAGCGCGTCGCGACGGTGCGCATCGAGGGCGTGCTCGGCTGTCCGGCGGGCTGCGACGCCGACGAGCTGGTGCTGCAGATCCTCGCGCGCGAGCTCGCGCGCGACGGCATCGCGCTCGACCTGCTGTGGAGCGGCGCGGGCTCGCTCGAGGTGCTCGGCACGGTGGAGAGCAGCGAGCCGCGCGTGGTATGCATCGCCGGCTTGCCGCCGCGCGGCGAGCTCACCGCACGTTACCTCTGCCGGCGTCTGCGACGTCAGTTCCCGAACCTCGTGATCATCGTGCTCCTGCCCGGCGTCAAGGACGGCGACACCGCGGTGATCGGCCCGCTGCAGAGCGTGGGCGCGAACGTCGTCGTGGGGACGCTGCGCGCCGCGCAGGAAGCGCTGCGCGAGTCGCTGACGCGCGAGACCACGACCGCCGAGAGCGCGGTCGTCAACGCCTGAAGCGGTCGTTTCTTCCGAACCGCTTGTAAGTCCTGCTCGCGCTGCGCGCCGTTCGGTCGCTGCCCGCGTGCGCTCGCACGCGCGGATCACGAGGCACGGGCCTTGCGACCGTTCGACGCATCGGCGCGCCGCACGCGCGGCCGCAAGCGGAGAACGAAAATGAAGCGTCGACCCATCGGTAGTTTCGCAAATGTCGTCCGCGTCGGCCTGGTGCTCGCGCTCGCCGGCAGCATGGTGGCCTGCGCCGCGACGCGCCGCCCGCTCGCCGAGATGGCGGCGGCGGAGCATGCGGTGCAGCTCGCACAGAGCGACACCAAGGCGTACCACTACGCGCCCGTCGAGCTGCGCTCGGCGGAGGACAAGCTCGCGCTCGCGCGCCAGGCGATGTCGAACGGCGACTACGAGGACGCGCGCTACCTCGCCGAGCTCGCACGCGCGGAGGCGCAGCTCGCGGAGGCGCGCGGCGAGGCGCGCTTCGCGCAGGGCGCCGTCGTCACCTCGCGCCAGGTCGAGACCGTGCGCGACACCGACGGCGACTCGTCGTCGACGGTCGTCGAGCGCACGACGACGTCGCGTCCTGGCGTGGTGGTGGAGCCCGCACCGTCGCGGACGGTCACGACCGTCGTCGAGCAGCCGCTCGGCATGGACGTGATCCGCGAAGAGCGCTCGGTCGTCGTGATCCCGGAGTGAGCGCGCACACGGCGCGGCCCCTGGCTGCGGACACGAAGCCGTGGGAGTCGCGCGGGCGACATCGGGCGGAGGGCGTGCATCCGCGCGCGTCCTCCTTCCTCACGTCGCCTCGGAACCTCCCACGATGAGCGCGAGGCAAGAGGGTGCGCGCCGGCTTCCCGAGTCGAGCGCCGTTCTCGAGCCCGGGCGCAACTGCTGGCGCGTCGAGCGCGCGACCCGCGTCGCGTTCCTGATCGACGCCGAGGCGTACTTCGCCGCCTTCGCGGACGCGGTCGAGCGCGCGCGCCGTTCCGTGCTGATCGTCGGCTGGGACTTCAACGGCGGCACGCAGCTCTGGCACGGCGGACGCGGCTCGGAGCTGCCGGCGCAGCTCGCGTCGTTTCTCCGCTGCGTGCTCGAGCGCCGGCGCACGCTGCACGTCAACGTCCTCGACTGGGACTTCCCGATGCTCTATGCGGGCGACCGCGAGCTGCTGCCGGCGTATCGCTTCGCGTGGCAGATGCCGCGGCGCTTCCACTTCCGCCTCGACCCGTGCTGTCCGATCGGCGCCTCGCACCACCAGAAGATCGTCGTGGTCGACGATCGCGTCGCGTTCGTCGGCGGCATGGACATCGCGGCCGAACGCTGGGACACCCGCGAGCACCGCGCCGACGACCCGCGTCGCACCGACGCGCGCGGCACGCCGTTCCCGCCGGTGCACGACGTCCAGATGATGGTCGAAGGTCCGATCGCGGCGGCGATCGGCGACCTGGTGCGCGAGCGCTGGCGCTGCGCGACCGGGCGGCGGCTGCCGCGTCCGGTGCGCGCACGCAGCGAGCCGTGGCCGCCCGAGGTCGAGCCCGCTCTCGAGGACGTCGACGTCGCGATCGCGCGCACGCAGCCCGCCTACCAGGGGCGGCCCGAGGTGCGCGAGATCGAGGAGCTCTACGTCGACGCGATCGCCGCGGCGGAGCGCTGGATCTACGTCGAGAATCAATACTTGACGTCGGCCGCCGTGGGCGACGCCTTGATCCGCAGGCTGCGCGAACCGGACGGCCCGGAGGTCGTCGTGGTCGGCCCGAGCAAGTGCGCGGGCTGGCTCGAGGAGACGACGATGGGCGCGCTGCGCGCGCGCCTCGTCGGCCGCATCCGCGACAACGACCCGCACGGTCGGTTCCACATCTACCACCCGACGGTGCCGGACCTCGGTGACGCGCGTCTCAACGTGCACGCCAAGCTGATGATCGTCGACGACACCCTGATCCGCATCGGCTCGGCCAACCTGAACAACCGCTCGATGGGCCTCGACACGGAGTGCGACCTGGCGATCGAGGACGCGGGCGACGGGCGCGTGGGACGCGCGGCGCGCAAGCTCCTCTGTGAGCTGCTCGGTGAGCACCTCGGCGTGCCGCCGGGTCGCGTCGACGAGGAGCTCGCGCGCAGCGGATCGCTCGGGGCGACGGTCGAGAAGCTGCGCGGCGGCGCGCGCACGCTGGTGCCGATCGACGACGAGGTCGCGCCGTGGATGGACAGCCTCGTCGACGCGGCGGCGGTGTTCGACAGCGAGCGGCCGATCCCGGCCGACGAGCTGCAGGAGATGGTCGCGCCGCTCGAGCCCGTGCTGCCGCGACGCTGGCCGCTCTACGTCGGCGCGGCGGTGGTGCTGGCGATCGCCGCCACCTGGGCGTGGACGCCGCTGCGCGACTGGTTCGATCCGGCGGAGCTCGTGGGACGCTTGACGCCGTTCGCGCGCAGCCCGTACGCGCCGCCGATCGTGGTCGGCCTGTTCGTCGTGGGCGGCGTGCTGCTCGTGCCGGTCACGTTGCTCATCGTCGCGACGACGGCGGCCTTCGGTGCGCCGCTCGGCGCGCTGTACGCGCTGCTCGGCTCGCTCGCGAGCGCCGGCGCGGGCTACGCGCTCGGCGTGTCGCTCGGACGTGATCGCGTGCGGAGCCTCTTCGGACATCGGCTGTCGAAGATCGGCAGCCGGCTCTCGCGTCACGGCGTGCTGGTGATGACCGTCGTGCGCATGCTGCCGCTCGCGCCGTTCGCCGTGGTGAACCTCGCCGCCGGCGCGGCGCAGATCCGGCTGCGCGACTTCCTCGCCGGCACCGCGCTCGGGATGCTGCCCGGCATCGTCGGCGCGGCGGTGTTCGCGGAGCAGCTGCTGCGCACGGTGCGCCAGCCGGGCGCGACCAACGTGCTGCTGCTCGCGCTCGTGATCGTCGCGCTGTTCTTCGGCGGACGCTGGCTCGAGCGCCGCGTGATGGGCGTGGCGCCCGACGAGCGTCCGCACCGCGTGCGCCGCCGCTGGTCCTGGCTCGGCTGGTTCAGAACGTCTGGCCGAATTCCAGGTACACCAGACCCGTCTCCTCGTCGCTGAAGCCGACGTCGATGCGCGCGACCAGCGCGTCGGCGAGCTTGATGCGGAAGCCGCCGCCGTAGTCGTACTGGAAGTCGTCGATGATGCGCTCGAGCAGGTCGTCGTCGATGCTGAACTCGTCGCGCAGCTCCTCGTCGGAGATGAAGACGCGCCCGCCGTCGCCGAAGAGGACGCCGTCGATCTCGACCCGCCACAGGTCGAAGAAGTCGAAGTCGACGATCGGGAAGCGGATCTCGGTGTTGACCAGCACGCGCGACGTGCCGAGGAAGCGGTTCGGGAAGAAGCCGCGCAGGGTGTCGTCGCCGCCGAGCTCGGTGAGCTCCCAGAACGGCGTCTGCTCGTCCGGCGACTGGATGTACTCGCCGTTGAAGCGTGCGGCGAAGGTCAGGTTGCCGTCGAAGAAGGTGCGCAGGTAGCCGAGGTCGACGATGAACTGCGAGTACTCGAAGTCGCTGCCGAGCGACGGGTTCGCGTGCAGCACCTTGAGGATCGCGCGCCAGCCGCGCGTCGGACGCAAGAGGTCGTCGCGGTTGTTCCAGACCAGCGACAGCCCGAACGGCACCACCGTGCCGCCGTCGATGCCGGGCAGGTCGGGGAAGCGCTCGCGCGTGAACGGGATGTCGCCCTTGCGGCGCCCGTCCGTGATGACGACGTTGCGGATCGTCATCTGCGCGTTGAGCGAGAGCCGCTCGTAGAGCCGCCAGCCGGCGGTGATGCTGCCGCCGATGTCCTGGATGCCGTTGGTCGACGCCGGCTCGGGGCCCTGGTCGTTGTTGCCGAGGCCGAAGAACTCCTGCTGCGGATCGTACGCGTAGTACGTGCGCGCGAGCAGCAGCATCCGGTTCTCGAGCAGGAACGGCGAGCCGAACTGGATCTCGAGCGCCTGCTGGCCCTCGATCGCGTAGATGCCGTCGACGTCGAGCGTCGCGCCCGAGCCGAGCAGGTTGCGGTTCGTGAACTTGAGCCCGCCGAGCACGCCGGTGTCGGGACCGAAGCCGATCTGCGGCAGGATCGCCCAGCGTCGGCGCTCGGCGGTGTCCTCGAGCTCCGCTTCGCCGGGCGGCGCGGTCACGAGAAGCTGCGAGATGGTCTCGTCCGCTTCGAGGCGATCGATCGCGCGCGCCGGGCGGGGGACGACGAAGCCGAAGAGCAGCGCGGCTACGACCGCGAGCAGGGTTGCGAGCGCCGTCGACGAGGGCCGGGACGCGCGTCGTCCACGACGCCGCTCCCGCACGTCAGCAGCCTTCGATCGCCATCCACACCAGGATGACCGCCCCCGGCACGCCCAGCAGCCCCGCAACCAGATAGCGCATCGAACCCTCCGGCGGGGGGCTCGAGCACCATCCGTGCCAGGTCCGATCGGCGCTCTCATGCGGACATCGCGCGCCGACGCTGGCGCCGCTGGAACAAGCTACAGCCACCATGCGACATTTCTGCAGGTGGTGTCAAGCATAAGAGCGTCTGCCGCGCTGCGTGAGACGTGCGATCGCTCGTGCCGTCGTCCCGGCCGGGCTCGCGCTCCGCGACGATCGGACGACCGTGCCCGCGAGCGCTCCCGACGCGACGACCGGCGAGGCGATGGGCCCGGAGGAAGGCGTTCGGAAGATCCTGAGAGGCATCCATTGCATGCCCGTGCTGCGACCGGCGCGCTCGCCGGCCACCGGTGCGTGGTCGTGGTTCCGCCAGAGAACCTGAACGGAGGCCGGTTCGTCAACGACGAATGCGCGAGCGGACGCGCCGAGGCGCGGCCGTGCGACGACGTTGCGCGTCACCACCCGAGCAACGAACGTCGCACGCCGCCGATCCCTTGCGCTCGGCGGTGCGTCGCGTCAGGTGCGATGCGTCAGACGCGCCGGGTGCGTCGCGTCAGGCGCCGGTCGCGGCGGCGGTCGTCGCCTCGGCGCGCGTGAAGCGCGGTCCGAAGACGAACGCGGGACGCGTGCGCAGCACGAGCACCGGCATCACGGCGAGCGACGCGATGCACGAGATCACCATCGCGGTCGGCATCAGCGTGCCGAACAGCCGCAGCCCGAAGAAGTCCGAGCCGAGGCCCATCACCGCGAAGCCGGCGGCGATGCTCGACGCGACGAACACCACGGCGCGACCCGAGGTCTGCATGGCGGCATGCAGGGCCGCCGCGTCGTCGTCGACCCGCGAGTGCTCCTCGCGCAGGCGGTAGAGGAAGTAGATCGCGTAGTCGGCGCCGATGCCCGCGGCCATCGCGAGGATCGTCGACGAGCCCATGTCGAGGCGGATTCCGGTCCAGCCGAGCATGCCGAAGAGCAGCACGAGGCTCAGCACGATCGGCGTGACGACGTAGACCCCCGAGAGCGGCGAGCGCAGCACGACCGACGACACGGCGTAGATCGTCAGCAGGACGATCAGCATGTTGATCACCTTGCTGTGCGTCGTGTGCTCGTTCACCGCGAGCACCGTCGGCCCGACGCCGCCCGCGATCAGCACGCGCTCGCCCTCCGGCGGCGGGTTCGCCGCGAGCCATTCCTGCGCGCGGCGCACGAGCGGACCGACGAGCGCCGAGTCGTCGTCGCGCAGGTACGCGATCAGCAGCGACTTCGTGTAGCCGCGGTCGATGAAGCGCTCGAAGGCGGGCGAGTCGCCGAGGAAGATGAGCTGCGAGACCAGCTCCTGGTCGTCGGGCAGGGAGTAGGGGACCGGCGCCTCTGGGTTGAAGGTCTTGTGCAGCATCTTGACCAGGTCGACCAGCGACGCCGTGCGCCAGACGAGCGGGTCCTTCTCGAGCTCGGCCCGCAGCGCGTCCATGTGCTTCAGCACCGCGATGTTCTTGACGCTGTCGGGCGGACCCTCGTAGAGCACGTTCATCGTCACCGTGCCCGGGAAGTGGCGCTTGATCTCCTCGAGGTGGTGGCGTGGCAGGCTGCCGCGCGCCATGTACTCGCTGGTCGGGCCGTAGGTGCGGATCTGCAGCGCGCCGATGATCGCGACGACGAGCGCGATCGCCGTCGCGATCAGCACCGAGCGCCCGCGGTTCGCGAGGATCGCGGACTCGAGCATCGCGAGGAGCCGCGCCGTCGGACCGGTGCTCGAGGTGCGCACGCGCGGCGCGGGCAGCACGGTGCGCAGCGCCGGGATGAAGGTCATCTCGAGGATCACGGCGCTCGCGATGCCGTACGCGCACGACAGACCGAAGCCGACGATCGCCGGGATGCCGGTCAGCACCAGCGACGCGAAGCCGAGCGCCGCGACACCGCCCGCCGCGATCATCACTGGACCCATCGCCACCGTCGAGGCGACCACCGCCTCGCGGTTGTCGCCGAGGCGCGCCACCTCCTCGCTGTAGCGCTTGAGCATCTGCGCCGAGTGCCCGGCCGCGATCGCGATCAGCAGGATCGGCGTGGCGACGTTCCAGGAGTCGATCACGATGCCGGTGTGGCCCATGAGCCCGAGCCCCCAGACGGTGCTGAGCGCCGCGGTCAGCATCGGGATCAGCATGCCCTGGACGTTGCGGAACGAGATCAGCAGCATGACTGCGATCACCGCGAAGGTGATCGGGATCCGACGCCCGACCTCCTTGGACTGCTCGACGTCGGTCAGCGACAGCATCGGCTCGCCGGCGAAGTAGAAGTCGACCGGACGGTCGCGCAGCTCCTCGGCGATCGCGAGCGCGCGCTGCGCCATCTCGTTGCGCTCGGCGTCCTCCCAGAAGTCGAACACGAGCACCGCGGCGCGCTGGTCCGGCGTCACCACCATGCCCTCGAGCTGCGGATCGGCCTCGACCTTGGCCCGCA
Organism: Candidatus Binatia bacterium; assembly: GCA_036563615.1. Classification (NCBI taxonomy): domain Bacteria; phylum Candidatus Binatota; class Binatia (SeqCode); species Binatia bacterium. The sequence goes on along the minus strand of DATCMB010000004.1, from coordinate 78,530 downwards.
GCGCCGCGATCTCCTCCGGCGTCTGCGGCGGGTCGCGCATCACCAGGTCGACGTTCAGCGTGCCGCCGACGTCCTCGATCGCGCGCACGTTCGGCGACGCGAGGCTGACGACGTTCTGCGCGATGACGTCGTCCATGCGCAGCGCGAGCAGCGTCGCGTCGCGCACCGTCTCGAGGATCTCGGTGCGCCAGACGTCGCCGCCGTCGCGCGGCACCATCAGCGCGATGACCGTGTGGCGTCCGCCGAACTGCTCGCGGATCGTCTTGTCGATCTCGACGAAGGGATGGCCCTTGGGCAGGCTCGACTCGACGTCGAAGTCGGTGCGCAGCTCGCGGAGGCCGAGCGCGATCCAGACGGTCACGAGCGCGACCGCGCCGAGCACCAGCCAGGCGCGGCGGACGAGAAAGCGGGCGTAGGTCTCCAAGGTACTTCCTTCGGTTTCAGCTCGCGGGCGACGCCTCCGGCGCGTCGGCGAGGAAGAGGGCGGCGAGCTGCAGCAGGTCGTCACGCCGGCTCGCGAGCGGAACGGACCACGACACGAGCGCGCCGAAGAGACTCGTCAAGAAGATGTCGGTCGCCTGCGCCGGGTCGAGCCCGACGCGCAGCTCGCGCTCCTTCGCGAGGGCGAAGCGGCGTCCGACCTCGTTGAGCAGCGGAAACGGCTGCGTGCTCAGGTCGAGCCCCGCCGGCGGGCGGATGTAGACGCTCAGCATGTCGCGCATGAGATCGCGCGACGCGAGGATCTCCTCGGAGGCGATCAGCGCGTCGACGAGCGCGGTGAGGAACTCGCGCAGCGTCGCGCTTGCGCGCGTGCGCTCGACGATGTCGACCTCCATCCGCCACTGCAGGTCGAGCAGCACCGCTTCCTTGCAGGGGAAGTGGAAGTAGAAGGCGGCGCGCGAGGTGCCGGCGCGGCTCGCGATCTGCCCGACGCTCGCGTTCTCGAAGCCGACCGCGCGGAACTCGTCGAGCGCCGCCTGGTAGAGGCGCTCGCGCGTGCGGTCGCCCTTGCGCGGGCGGACGAGCTGCTGCGGCGTCCAGGGCTGCATCGGGGTAGGGCCTAGCGCCGCCGCTGACACGTGTCAACGATTCCTGACAGGTGTCAGGATCGGCGTTCCGCCGTTGACCCGTCGGCGCGGCAGGGCGTATCCCGGACGCCCGTGGGGCGCCTCGACGGCGAGATCGTGCTGGTGACCGGGTCGACGTCCGGCATCGGCAAGCACACGGCGGCGATCTGCGCGCGCGAAGGCGCGCGGGTCGCGGTGCACGGTCGTGACGCGGCGCGTGGTGAGGCGGTCGTCGACGCGATCCGCGCGGCGGGCGGCGAGGCGACCTTCGTCGCCGCCGACCTCGCCGACGAGCGGGAGTGCGCGCGGCTCGTCGAGGAGGTCGCCCAGCGCCTCGGCGGGCTCACCGTGCTGGTCAACAACGCCGCCGCCGGCACCGGCGGGCGGACGCGCGTCGGCGAGCTCGACACGGAGGTCTGGGAGCGCGTGCTGCGCGTCAACCTGACCAGCGCCGCCTGGCTCTGTCGGGCCGCGATCCCGCACATGCTGCGCGCCGGGCACGGCTCGATCATCAACGTCTCGTCGCGCCAGGCCGAGCGCGCGAGCGCCGGCTTCGCCGCCTACGTCGCGAGCAAGGGCGGGCTCAACGCGCTGACGCGCGCGATCGCCGTCGAGTACGGACGTCAGGGCATCCGCTGCAACGCGCTGTCGGTCGGCTACGTCGTCAACGAGCGACGCGACGCCGGCATGACGCCCGAGCGCCGCGCCGAGCTCGAGGCGATGCACCTGACGCGCCTCGGACGTCCCGAGGACGTCGCCTGGGCGGTCGTCTACCTCGCGAGCCGCGAGAGCGAGTTCGTCACCGGCGCGCTGCTGCCGGTCGACGGCGGCGGCACCATCGCTCGCGGCCGCGTCCTGGGCTGAGCTCTTCCGGAGGAGAAATGCACCCGATCCCGTCGAAGGAGCGCCGGGCGGCGCGCGCCTCGTTGCGTGCGCTCGCGCTGGCGCTCGTCGTGAGCGTTTTTTCTGCTTGCAGTGACGCGCCGAGCGCGCCGCGCGACGACGCCCTGCGTCTGCCGGCGCTGCACGCCGAGCCGGATCCCGTTCGCGGCGGTCGCATCGTCGACGCCGAGGGGCGCGAGGTGCTGCTGCGCGGCGTGAACGTCAACGCGCTCGCCGAGTACTGGGCGTTCGGCGACTTCCCGACCGTGTTCCCGTTCGGCGAGGAGGACGCCGAGCAGATCGCCGCGATCGGCTGGAGCGCGGTGCGGCTGCTGCTGTCGTGGTCGCGCGTCGAGCCGGAGCCCGGACGCTACGACGAGGCGTACCTCGACCAGGTCGCGGTCGCCGTCGATCTGCTCGCGCGCCGCGGCGTCTACACGATCCTCGACTTCCACCAGGACGCCTGGGGACCGACGCTCGCCGCGCGCCCCGACGAGGCGTGTCCGCCGGACCAGCAGCCGGCGTTCGGCTGGGACGGCGCGCCCGGCTGGGCGACGCTCGACGGCGGCGCGCCGCGCTGCACGATCGGCGGGCTGCGCGAGTCGAGCCCCGCGGTGGTGGCGGCGTGGGACGCGTTCTGGCGCGACGACCCGGGTCCGGACGGCGTCGGGATCCGCACGCGCTACGTCGCGATGGTGGCGCACGTCGCGGCGCGCTTCGCGCGCGACCCGGCGGTCGCGGGCTACGATCTGATGAACGAGCCGAACGCCTTCCTGCCCGACGCGCTCGCCGCGCTCGCGGATCTCTACGGCGACGCGCTCGCCGCGATCCGCGCCGCGGAGCGAGCGGCGGGCGGCTTTCCGCACCTCGTCCTGTTCGAGCCCTCGGCGCTGTGGTCGGCGATCGGGCGCGGCGCGCCGCCCGACTTTCCGCATGACGACGACGTCGTCTACGCGCCGCACGTCTACACCGGCGGCTTCAACGGCGGTCCGATCACGCGCGAGGCGTTCGAGATCGCGCGCGAGGAGGCGGCGACGTTCGGCGGCGTGCCGGTGCTGTCCGGCGAGTGGGGCTCCTCACCGAGCCGCGCCGAGAACCCCGACGATCCGTACTTCCTCGTCCACCAGGAGCTGCAGGACGAGTTCCGCTTCGGCGCGACGCTGTGGACCTGGCGCGAGTCGTGCGGCGACCCGCACAAGGCGGGCGACTTCCGCGCCGGGCGCATTCCCGAGGTGTGGGGCGAGTTCGAGGTCGACTGCCGGTCGAACGAGATCGTCGGCGTGCGGACGGCGCTCGTCGAGCAGCTGACGCGCGGCTACGTGCGCGCGGCGCCGGGACGCCTCGTCTCGCTGCGCTGGCAGCACGCGACGGGCGTGCTGGAGGCGAGCGGCGAGGGCGCCGCAGCGGGCGTCGAGCTGCTCTCCTTCTACCCGGCGCGCCACGGCGCGCCGCAGACCACGAGCTCGGGCCTGAGCGCGATCCGTACGCTCGCCGCCCCCGGCGGCGGACTCTACGTCGTCGCACGCGCCGAGGGCGGAGCGTGGTCGCTGCGTGTCGCGCCTAGCGCTTCAGATACTCCGGGGTGAACATCGTGTCCTTGAGGTCCACCCCGTACTCGATCGTCGGCGTCTCGAGGCGCGACGTCGTCCCGGGCTCGACGGTCGTCATGCGCTGGTCGCGGATCGTCCAGATGCCGTCGACCTTGTCGATCGCGTCGATGGTCCAGACCTTCTGCAGCTTGCCGCTCAGGTCGTAGAACGAGCGCTTCAGGATCAGCAGATCCTGCGGGTCGATCGCGATCACCGTCTTGCCGTAGATCTCGTTCGCCGAGTTCTTCGGGACCATCTCGACGAGCTTCGTCTTGCGCCCGAGCAGCTCCTCCTCGCCGACGAACTTGTACTCGTAGTTGTCGAGGTTCGGCTCGACGAGGTCCGAGACGTAGAAGTCCGACTCGAGGAACGGCTGCTTGCGGATCTGGTCCTGGACGCGGACCGGGCTGCGCGCCGCGGCGACCTTGATGTACTGCTCGGGCTCGCCGTTCGGGTGCTCGAGGAACAAAAAGCGGATGCCCTCGAGCTCCTCGGGCGACGTCACCTCGAGGTAGCTCGCACGCGCGGCGCCGACGAGCTTGTGGCGGAGCGTCAGATCACGCGGCGCCGCGTTGGCCGGCGTGAGCTTGAGCTGCGCCTTGAAGGACTGCTTGGGCAGGGCGTCGACGGCCTTTCGCACCAGGTTGGCCGCCTCGTCGTTGGCGGCGAGCGAAGGCGCCGCGGCGAGCCACGCCAGGGCGCCGAGAACGATGGTCGTCAAGCTACGCTTCGTCACTGGATCTCCCTCTCTTGCTGGTCGGCTGCGAACATCTGCCCGAGACGGGCCGCGGCCCGCCGGCTTCCTAGCCCATTTTTTGGGAAATGACGACCAATTGATCGGTCGTGCTCTCGAGCCGGTCGCTCAGGATGCGCGTCAGGTTCAGGAAAACGCGCGCCGCGATGCGCGGGTGGCGTCGCTCGATGCGGGTCAGGAAGTCCTGGTCGAGCACCAGGTACTCGGTCGGCTCGAGCGCCACGACGTCCGCCGAGCGCGGCCGCTCGCGCACGAGCCCCATCTCGCCGAGCACGTCGCCGCGCCCGAGCGTGCGCAGGGCGACGTGTCCATCCTCGCGCCGCACGCCGACGCGTCCGGAGAGCAGCACGTAGAGCTCGCGCTTCATCTCGCCGCGTCGGGTGATGAACTCGCCGGGCTGCGCGGAGCGCAGACGTCCCATCAGCACGACGATGCGCGCCTGCAGCGAGCGCAGCCCGGTGAACAGCGGGATCTCGCGGTGCGGACGTGGCCCGAGCTTCACGTAGAGCAGGTCCCACAGCGTGATCACCGTGGTGCTCACGACCAGCCCCGGCGTGATCAGCAGCTCCGCGACCAGCGCCGACGCCATCGTGAAGCTCGCGAGGTAGCCGAACTGGCGGATCGGCTCGAAATTCGACAAGCATAGAATCAGAAAGCCCGCGGACAGCGCGATCGCGGTGAACACGATCGGCCGTCCGACGACGCGCACCACGCCCAGGATCGCGCGGTGCACGTCGCCGCTCTGCTGGATCTGCAGCTTGAACTCGTTGAAGTAGTGGATCGTGTCGTCGACCGCGATGCCGAGCGCGATCACCGCGATCATGCTGGTCGAGACGTTGAGGTCGATGCCGCCGAAGCCCATGAGCCCGAACAGGGCGACGATCGGCACCAGGTTCGGCACCAGCGACAGGAGCCCCGTCCGCACGGACAGGAAGAGCGACGACATCAGGATCAGCAGGACGAGGAAGACCTGCCAGAGGCCGCTGATCTGGCCCTGCGCGACCTCGTCCGCGGAGCGGTTGAGCAGCACGATGTTGCCGGTCGCGCGCATCGTCAGACCCACGGGCAGGCGCGCGTTGGCGTACTGCTGCACGCGCTCGATGAGCTCGCCGATCTCGGCGGAGCCGGCGAGGTTCGTGCCGACGATGATGTTCGCCCGCGTGTAGTCCTGCGTGACGACCGGCGCGAGCTCCGCCGGATCGACGAACATGAAGAGCTGCTCGACGTCCGCCTGGCGATCGGGCAGCACGTCGCCGACCTCCTGGTTGAGCGCGCCGTTGACGATCCGGAGGTAGTCGACCAGCGACAGCGTGGTGTCGACGCCCGGCTGCTTGGCGACGAAGTCCTGCACGTCGGCGATCGCGCGCAGCACCTCGAGGTCGCGCATCGCGCGCTTCGGGCCGTCGATCACCAGGTAGAGCGGCTGCGTGCCGCCGATCGCCGCCGCGATGCGGGCGTTGTCGCGACGCTCGCGTCCGGCCTCGTCGAAGAACTCGAGGTAGTTGGTCTCGAGGCGGATCTGCGTCGCGCCGACCAGGGCCGCGGCGCACAGCAGCGCGGTGATCGGCAGGACGATGCGCCGCTCGCGCACCGCGAACTCGCCGAGGCGTCCGAGCCAGTACGCGAACGCGCTGTCGACGCGCTCGCCCGGCGGCTCGCGTCCGGTGTCGGGCAGGAGCAGCAGCATCGCCGGGATGAAGACCAGCGAGACGAGGAAGATCGCCGTGATGCCGAACGCCGACCAGATGCCGAAGTCGCGGATCGCCGGAATGGCGTTGAAGGCGAGCGTCACGCAGCCGAGCACGGTGGTCAGCCACGCGACCCCGAGCGGCACGCGGATGTGGCGCACGGTCGCCGCGACCGCGTCCCTCACCGACGCCGCCTCGCGGCGCTCGATGTAGTAGCGGCTCAGCACGTGGATCGCGTATGCGATGCCGATCGCCATCAGCAGCGGCGGCAGGATCAGCGTGCCCATGTTGATCTTGCTGCCGGTGAGCGCCATCAGGCCGACCGTCCACACGACGCCGATCACGACCGCCGCGAGCGGCAGGACGACGCCGCGCAGCGTGCGGAACTCCCACGCCAGCACGGCGATGACGAGCAGCACCGCGAGCGGCACGAAGCGCCGCAGGTCCTCTTCCATGAGGCGGGCGCCGCGCACCTTGAGCGTCGGGATGCCGGTGATCGCCGGGTCGTACGCCGCGAGCTCCTCGACGCGCTCGCGGATCTGCGGCTCGAGCCCGCGCGCGAGGAACTCCTCGTCGCTCATCGGCTCGAACAGCACCGCGACGATGGTCGCCTTGCCGTCGGGCGCGACCAGGTTTCCGGTGTAGAGCGGCGCCTCGAGAATCTTCTTCGCGAAGGCGCGCGTCTCCTCGTCGGTCGTCGGCAGCTTGCGCATCATGCGGCCGACGCTGACCGTGCCGTCCTGGGCCTCGACGCCCTTGATCGTGGTCAGGCTCAGCACCTCGCGCACGCCGTCGAGCTTCGCGAGGTCGGTCGACAGCCGGTCGATGTCGGCGAGCGCCTGCGGCGAGAAGACGTCGTCCGTGAAGAGCCCGACGACGACCGTCTCCTCGCTGCCGAAGGTGCGACGCGCCTCGTCGTAGAAGTCGTGCTCCGGATCGTCGACCGGGAGCAGGTTCTCGATCGCGCTGTCGACCTGGATCGTGCGGGCCGCGTAGCCCAGCGCGAGGGTCGCGAGCGCGATGGCGAGCAGCGTCAGCCACGGAATCCGCAGGAACGCAGGCAGGCGGTTGCTCATGGTGGCGGCGCGACCCTAGCGCGGCGCGCTTGACGGCGGCAAACGGTGGCGCACCGACTGTTGCCAGAGCGCGCCCCGGAGACGTCGCGTCGCGGCCCGCCGTCCGCTATGGCGAACGGCTGATCCGGCTCGCGCGCCGCGTGCGCGCGCACGGAGAAGGAGAGCAGGGGTGGGTCCACTCGAGGGAATCAAGATCATCGAGATCGCCGGCATCGGCCCGGGGCCGTTCTGCGCGATGATGCTGTCGGACATGGGCGCCGAGGTGCTGCGCGTCGACCGCGCGGACCGCGTCAGCGGGGCGAAGGGTCCGTCGTTCGACCTGATGAACCGCGGCCGCCGCAGCATCGGCGTCGACCTGAAGAGCAAGGACGGGGTCGCGCTCGTGCTCGACCTGATCGAGCGCGCCGACGGCCTGATCGAGGGCTTCCGCCCCGGCGTGATGGAGCGCCTCGGGCTCGGGCCGGACGTCTGCCTCGCGCGCAACCCGCGCCTCGTCTACGGCCGCATGACCGGCTTCGGCCAGGACGGTCCGCTCGCGCACGCGGCGGGGCACGACATCAACTACATCGCGCTCGCGGGCGCGCTCGAGCCGATCGGCCGCGCCGGCGCGCCGCCGGTGCCGCCGCTCAACCTGGTCGGCGACTTCGGCGGCGGCGGGCTGATGCTCGCCTTCGGCATGGTGTGCGCGCTGGTCGAGCGTCAGCGCTCGGGCAAGGGGCAGGTGGTCGACGCCGCGATGGTCGACGGCGCGGCGCTGCTGATGACCATGTTCCACGGCTTCCGCCAGGCGGGCGTCTGGGAGGAGAAGCGCGCGTCGAACCTGCTCGACACCGGCGCGCACTTCTACGACGTCTACGAGTGCGCCGACGGCAAGTACATCTCGATCGGCTCGATCGAGCCGCAGTTCTACCGCGAGCTGCTCGAGAAGACCGGGCTCGCCGGCGAGCAGCTGCCGCACCAGATGGACAAGCGCCACTGGCCGGAGCTCAAGGAGCGCTTCGCGAAGCTCTTCCGGCAGAAGACGCGCGACGAGTGGTGCGCGATCATGGAGGGCAGCGACGTCTGCTTCGCGCCCGTGCTGTCGATGAGCGAGGCGCCGCAGCATCCGCACAACCGGGCGCGCGGCACCTTCGTCGAGGTCGAGGGCATGGTGCAGCCGGCGCCGGCGCCGCGCTTCAGCCGCTCGAAGCCCGCCATCCAGCGTCCGCCCGCGCAGGCCGGCGAGCACACCGACGAGGCGCTCGCCGACTGGGGTGTGGCCGCCGAGCGGATCCGCGCGCTGCGCGAGGCGAAGGCGATCGCCTGACCCGCTGGGGCGGCGTCGGCGATCGCTCCGAGTCCGTCCGAGTCCACGGCGGCGATCGCGCATCGTCCGTGCGCCTTGCGCGATCCGCACGGTCGCGGCGCGTCGCCCGCGTCGTCGCCGCCTGAAGTTGCGCACGATCGCCGCCGATAGTGCTGCTGGGAGCAGTGCACGCTCGGGCGGCGACGCCGAGGCGAAGCGTCCGGAGGTGCAGTGCAGCCCCCTCAGGAAGGGGCTCGATGCTGGTATTGACGCGAAAGATCGGCGAGACGATTCGCATCGGCGAGCACGTCACGGTGCGTGTCCTCGCGCTACGCGGTGGACAGGTGAGCCTCGGCTTCACCGCGCCGAGCGAGGTGCGCATCTTCCGCGAGGAAGTGCTCAACGAGGAGGAGTCGTCTGCGCCGTCCGCCGAGAAGCGTCCCGGCGTCACCGCGCGGCGCGAGGGCCATCGGCGTCACGGCTGAGGCGCGGCGCGCGGTCCGAGCGCGCTCGCCGGGCCGAGGCTCGTCGCGTGCGCGCTCGCGCGGCGGAGCGTCGTCACGAGCCTGATCGCGCGCAGCTCGTGCGCAGGAGCCTGGTCGCGCACCGCGCGTCGGCGTGAGCCCCCGCGCGCGCCAAGCGCTCTCCTGAGCGCGCTCGCGCGGCAAGCGTCATCCTGGGCCCGCGCGCGGCGCGCGGCGCGCGGCGCGCGGCGTCAACGGTAGCGCGCCAGCTCTCGCTGCACGCGGCTGAACTCCGCGTCCAGCTGCTCGATCAGCCCGCGCGCCTCGTCGAGCGCGCCGTTGCGCCCGAGCTCCTCGATCGACGCGCACACCGCGGCCATGCGGGCCGCGCCCATCGTGCTGCTGCTGCCCTTCAGCGAGTGGGCCGCGAGCTCGACGCCGTGGCGATCGCCGCGCGCGAGCGCGTCGCGCACCGCGGCGCAGTTGCGCTCGGCGTTGGTCAGAAACAGGTCGATGATCTCGCGGAACTCGTCGCTCGATCCGACGGCGAGGTCGCCGCGCAGCCCGTCGAGCACGTCGAGCGAGATGGCGTCGGAGGCGCCGTTCGCCGGCTCGACGTCCGCTCCGTTCGCGGTCGCGCCGTTTGCAGCGGCTTCGTTCGCGCCGATCTCGGGCTCCGGCGTGCGCCGCTCGAGCGCGCGCTCGAGCGCCTTGCGCAGATCCTCGAGGTGCAGCGGCTTCGCGAGGTAGTCGTCCATCCCCGCCTCGAGGCAGCTGCGGCGGTCGCGCTCGAGCGCGTTCGCGGTCATCGCGATGATCTGCGTGCGGCGCTTGCCGACCTCGAGCGCGCGGATCGCGCGCGTCGCCTCGAGCCCGTTCATCTCGGGCATGCGGCAGTCCATCAGGATGACGTCGTAGGAGGCGCGCTGCACCGCCTCGACCGCCTCGCGTCCGTTGCCGACGATGTCGGGGCGGTAGCCGAGCTTCGCGAGCTGCGCAGTGATCAGCTTCTGGTTGACCGGATTGTCCTCGGCGACCAGCAGGCGAGCGTTCACCGCACTGGGCGGCGGAGCCGGAGCGGCCGTGCGCATCGTCTGCGGCTGCGGCGGCTTGGGCGGCGCGGGCGCGCGCAAGAGCGTGCGCACGCACTCGAGGAGCTGGCTCTGCCGCAGCGGCTTCGTCAGCCGGCGGTTGATGCCGACGGCGCGCGCCTGCTCGGCCTGGCCGCGCTCGGAGAGCGAGCTCGCCATGACCAGCGGCAGGCTCTCGAGGCCCGGCGTCGCGCGCACGCGACGCGCGAACTCGACGCCGTCCATGCCGGGCATCAGCATGTCGAACACGACGAGCTGGTAGGGCCGGCCGGCGCGTCGCGCGGCGAGCAGCGCCTCGAGCGCGTCGTGACCATCGCACGCCGTGTAGACCTCGCAGCCGTGCCGTCCGAGGTACGCCTTGAGGATGATGCGGTTCGTCGGGTTGTCGTCGACGCCGAGGATGCGCGCGCCCTCGAGGACCGAGAAGTCGTCGTCGTCGCTCGGCTGCTCGTCCGGGCTCGCGTGCTCGAAGCGCGCGGTGAACCAGAACGTGCTGCCGCGACCCTCCTCGCTGTCGACGCCGATCTGCCCGCCCATCAGACGCACCAGCCGGTCGCAGATCGCGAGCCCGAGCCCGGTGCCGGGATGGCGCCGGCTGGTCGAGCCGTCCGCCTGGGTGAAGGCTTCGAAGATCCGCGGCAGCGCGGAGCGCGGGATGCCGATGCCGGTGTCCGACACCTCGAAGCGCACGAGCAGCGTGCGTCCGTCGTCGTCGGCGACGCTCGCGTGTACGCGCACCTCGCCGACGTCGGTGAACTTGACGGCGTTGGCGATCAGGTTGACCAGTACCTGGCGCAGGCGTCCCGGGTCGCCGACGGCGCGGCGCAGATCGCTCTCGACGTGGCAGGTGAGCTCGAGGCCCTTGGCGTGCGCGCGCTCGGCGAGCAGCGCGGCGGCCTCCTCGACGGTCGTGCCGATGTCGAAGGTGGTCGCCTCGAGCTCCATGCGCCCGGCCTCGATCTTCGAGAAGTCGAGGATGTCGTTGATCACCGTGAGGAGCGACTCGGCCGACAGGCGAATGGTCTCGGTGAAGGAGCGCTGCTCCGGCGTGAGATCGGTGCCGAGCAGCAGGCCGGTCATGCCGATGACGCCGTTCATCGGCGTGCGAATTTCGTGGCTGACGGTGGCGAGGAACTCCGACTTGAGCCGGTTCGCGGCGAGCGCCTCGTTGCGCGCGGCGGTGAGCTCCTCGGCGTGACGCGCATACTCTTCGGCGAGCGCGCGTGCGCGCGCTTCCGACGCTGCCTGCTCGGTGCGCATGCGACGCTCGAGCGCCGCGACCCGGTTCTCGAGCGTCAGCGCGTCGAAGGGGGTGAGCAGGAAGTCGTCGGCGCCCGCCTCGAGCACGGCCTGCACCGAGCGAGCCTCGGACTCCGGCAGCAGCGCGAGCACCAGCGTCGGCTCGCCGTCGTCGCGCGCGTGGACGCGTCGGAAGAGGTCGATGCGGTCCGGGCTCCCGCCGATCCAGTCGACCACGAGCAGCGAGGGACGCGTGCGCTCGATGTGCGTCCAGGCGAGGCTCGCGCTCTCGCTGACGTGAAGCTCCGCGCAGCAGGAAGCAAGGGTGTCCCGCACTTGCCGGCGCAGATTCGCGTCCGACACCAGTGCGAGCACGCTGAAGGGTCTCGGCATCAATCGTGTCTCGGTCGCGCCCCTGGCGGACTTTAGGGACGAGCCGTGGCGCGGCGCCGAGGACCGTGACACCGCGCTCAGCCGAGCAGAAGCTGCATCACGGCGCGCTGCGCGGGCGCGAGCACCCGTCCGATCACTCCGGTGACCATCGCGAGCAGCAGGATCGCCATGCCCCAGCGGCGCAGCGCGAACGCGACCGGATGGAGGCTTCTCGGCAGCAAGCTCACGAGCACGCCGAAGCCGTCGAGCGGCGGGATCGGCAGCAGGTTGAAGAGCGCCAGCACGACGTTGATCAGCACCGAGAAGAAGGCGAGCAGCAGCAGCAAGCCGAGGACGCTGTCGCTGAGCGGTCCACGGACCTGGTCGCGCAGCGCGAACACGACGAGCGCGAACGCGATCGCGAGCAGCACGTTCGAGAGCGGGCCCGCGGCCGACACCAAGAGGTTCGCCTTGCGCGGCTCGCGCGTCCGCCGCAGGTCGACCGGCACCGGCTTCGCCCAGCCGAACACCGGCGCCCCGGCGAGCGCGAGCACCACCGGCACGACGATGCTGCCGACGGGGTCGATGTGGCGCAGCGGGTTGAGCGAGATGCGGCCCAGGTCGCGCGCCGTGGTGTCGCCGCAGGCGAGCGCGACGAGACCGTGCGCGGACTCGTGGAACGAGACCGCGAACAGCAGGGCGAGGACCTGCAGGGTGATCAGGACGGCGTCGCTGGGCATTCTTTCCTCTAGATAAGGCGTACGGCGCTCGGCGCCAGCTTCAGGCCGTCGCGCCGACCATCGCGCGCCGCTCGGGATCGGTCAGCTCCAGGCTCAGCTCCCAGAGCCGCTCCGCGGCCTCGCGGTCGTGCGACGCGGCGGAGCTGCGCGCCTCGTGCGAGTTCTTGAAATAGCGTCCGGTCACGCCCACGAGGAAGGGCGACGTCGCGACGTACAGCGTCGTCTCGGCGCCGCGGTCGGGCGTGCGGAAGAACGGCGCCAGCATGCGGATCAGCACCTTCGCCCAGGTGCCGTTGTTCTTGCCGAGCCCGGTCGCGACCGCGCCGGGGTGCACGCAGTTGACGGTGACGCCGGTGCCGTCGAGGCGGCGCGCGAGCTCGTAGGTGAAGAGCAGGTTCGCGAGCTTCGAGTGGCCGTAGACCTTCATCGCCTTGTAGCCCGACGCGAAGCCGACGTCGTCGAACTGGATCCCCTTCACGAGCTTGTGCGCGTCGGAGCCGACGTTGACGATGCGCGCGGGCGCGCTCTCGCGCAGGCGCTCGAGCAGCAGGAGCGTGAGGAGAAAGTAGGCGAGGTGATTGACGGCGAAGACGGTCTCGATGCCGTCCTCGGTGGTCGTGCGCTGCAGGTTCACGACCCCCGCGTTGTTGATCAGCACGTGGATGCGCGGGTAGCGCGCGAGGATCTCGCCCGCGACGCGGCGGATCTGCGCCTGCGAGGCGAGGTCGGCGAGGAAGACGTCGATCGCGGCGCCCGTCTGCTCGCGGATCTCGCGCGCCGTGGCCTCGGCCTTCGCGCGGTCCCGGCAGACGATGCCGACGGTCGCGCCGCGCCGCGCGAGCCCGAAGGCCGTGGCGCGTCCGATGCCCGACGTGGCGCCGGTGACGATCGCGACCTTGCCGTGCACGCCCCGGGGTTATCGGCCAGCTGGCGCGGTCTGGCAAGTCGAAGCGGCGCCGGATAACCACCGTGGCGGGCCGCCGACCACCAACGCGGGCCCGCGAGGAGCGATCATGGCGAGCGAGATCTACGACAGCCCCGATCACGAGGCCTTCCGCGCCGTCGTGCGCAAGTTCGTTCAGGAGGAGCTGCTCCCCCGCGCGCGCGAGTTCGACCAGATGGGGCGGATCGACAAATCGCTCTACCGGAAGATGGGCGAGCTCGGGATGCTCGGCATCCGCTACGACCCGAAGTGGGGTGGCGCCGGGCTCGACTGGTCCTACACCACGGTGATGTACGAGGAGCTCGCGCGTTGCGACAACGCCGGCGTCACCATGGGCATCAGCGTGCACACCGACATGGCGACGCCCTCGCTGCACCAGTTCGGCTCCGACGAGCTGCGCGAGCGCTTCCTCGTGCCGGCGATCAAGGGCGAGATGGTGGCCGCGATCGCCGTCACCGAGCCCGACGCCGGCTCGGACGTCGCGGGCATCAAGACGCGCGCGGTGCGCGACGGCGACCACTGGGTGATCAACGGCAGCAAGATCTACATCACCAACGCCGCCACCGCGGACTTCCTCTGCCTGCTCGCCGTCACCGATCCGGACGCGGGCTACGGCGGCTTCTCGCAGATCATCGTGCCGACCGACACGCCGGGCTTCAGCTACCGGCTGCTCGACAAGATCGGCAACCGCGGCTCCGACACCGGGCTGCTCTTCTTCGAGGACGTCCGCGTCCCGGTCGCGAACACGATCGGCGACATCGGCCGCGGCTTCCAGCAGCAGATGATGCAGTTCCAGGACGAGCGCCTGGTCGCGTGCGTGAGCTCGAACGCGGCGTCGTTCGATCTCTGGGAGAAGACCAAGCGCTGGTGTCAGGAGCGCGTGCTGTTCGGCAAGCCGCTCAGCAAGATGCAGGTGACGCAGTTCAAGCTCGTCGAGATGCTGACGCGCCTCACCGCGGACCGCGAGATGATCCACGCCTGCGTGCGAAAGCGCATGCGCGGCGAGGACGCGACGCTCGAGATCTCGATGGCGAAGCTGCTCGTCGGACGCACGGCGCGGGCGGTCGCCGACGAGTGCATCCAGCTGCACGGCGGCTTCGGCTACATGACCGAGAGCGCGGCCGGACGCGCGTTCGTCGACGCGCGCCTGATCAGCATCGGCGGCGGCGCCGACGAGGTGATGATCCAGTACATGGCCAAGATGCTCGGCCTGTAGAGGATCCGTGAACGATCGCTGACGGGCGCCCGTCCGCGCGGCCCGCGCTGGCGCCCGTCGAGATCAGAACAAGGCGAGGGCGAGAGCTGGCAGCGGCCGGCGGCGCGTCACGCGATGCGCCGCCGGCCGCTGTCGTTTTCAGCCCGTCACTTGGCGGGCAGGCACTTGAGCCCGAGTGGGTCGATGTCCTTCTTGCCCGACGCGAGGCGCGCCTCGAGGCGCAGCGTCACCTTGCGCTTGCCGGCCGGGACGTCGATCGTGAAGCCGTCGCTGCACACCTCGCCCGGACCCGCCGGGAAGGTGAAGCTCTCGACGGCGCCCTGCAGCGCAGCGCGCGCTGCGATGTCCTCGGGCTTCTTCGCCGCGGGACCGGGCGCCTTCACCGCCGCGCTCGACACCTGCGCCGCCGAGCAGCCGAGACGCGCGTCGTCGCCGCCGAGACACGCCCACAGGCGGAAGCGGCAGTTGCCGGGCGTCGGGTCGAAGTCGCAGGTCGGGTCGTTGTCGGTGCAGACCTGCTGCGGCTTCGGCACGCCCTTGGCGTTGGTCGCGACGTTGTCGAGCTCCATCGCCCACTCGAGCGCGCAGTCGAGCGGCTTCGCGCCGCCGCCGGGGATGCGCAGCTCGGGCGGCAGCTCGGTGCAGGTCGCGCTGCAGCGGCTGTTCGGCGTGCCGTTGAGCGGCCCGTCGTCGCACTGCTCGCCGCACTCGAGGACGCCGTTGCCGCACGCCTCGATGCGGCAGGTCGACGTGCAGCCGTCGCACGACGCGGTGTTGCCGTCGTCGCACTGCTCGCTGGGCTCGAGGATGCCGTTGCCGCACACGCTGGTGTTCGGCGCGCACCACAGACGGACGAGGTTGCTGCTCATCGTGCGGCCGCTCGTGTCCTTCGCGAGCACGTTGAAGGCGCGCCGCCCGATGCCGCTCGGCGGATGCTTGACCTTGAAGTTCATCGTCTCGGTGCAGACGTCCGTGCCGGTGAGCGGCGGGCCGCTCTGCAGGATCGTGCTGCCGGAGCGCACCTGGCCGCCGAGCGCCTTCAGCGCGTTCGCGAGCACCTGCGCGTTGTGCTGGTCGAGCGGGTTCGAGCCGCCCGGAAGCTGCGGCTGCTTGATGTTGATGTACTCGATCGGATCCGGCGAGCAGGTGGGGATCCGGTCGTCCGGAACCCGGATGCACAGCCGCGCGTCGAACGTGCAGACGCCGTCGCGCGTGCCGTCGAGGTCGCAGCCCGGATCGCCGTCGGTGCAGGTCTGCGTGTTCGACGGGAACTGCGTCTTCGGATTGATCGCCGGGTTCGCGAAGGCGAGCTTCCACTCGGCCATGCAGCCGGCGGTCGCGAGCGTCGCGCCGGGCAGCAGGACACCCTCGGTCGGCGGCAGCGTGCAGTTCGCCTCGCAGCCGTCGCCGGGGATGGTGTTGCCGTCGTCGCAGGCCTCGCTGCACTCGCGCAGGCCGTCGCCGCAGACCGCGTCGATGCGCGTGCAGTCGGCGCTGCAGCCGTCGCACGACTCGTTGTTGCCGTCGTCGCACGCCTCGTTCTCGTCGAGCTGGCCGTTGCCGCAGGCCGCGAGCTCGACGCAGTCGGGCAGGTTCGGATCGACGGTGATGGTCGCCGCCGGAACCACCGTGCCGGTGATCACCGGCGCGAGGCCGCGGTGCACGATCCGGTTCACCGGCGCGCGCATCTGGCCCTGGACCGTGGCCAGGCCGCCGACCTTGATCTCGTTCACGCCCGTGCCGGCCGCGCCGCGCGCGTCGAGGAAGCCGCTCGGCCCGACGGTGACGTTGCAAGCCTGCAGGCTGACGGTGCCGCCGTTGCCCGCGCCCGCGCCGACGTTGGTCCCGGTCGCCTCGACGTCGAGCACGTCGAGCACCGACATGTCGCCGAGCGCCAGCACGGAGATGAAGCCGCCGTCGCCGGGAGCGCTGAGATCGATCGTGCGCAGCGTCGCGTGACGTCCTGCTTTGATGTCGACGAAGCCGCCGGTGCCGAAGCCGTTCTCGGCGCTTGCGCCCGAGCCGCGCGCGATGATGCTCCCGCCCGCGAGCTGCGTGAAATCGACGCCGGCCGTGATGTCGATGACGCCGCCGCCGCAGAAGGTGCCGCCGCTCGCGTTGATCGTCGCGCCGACCGTCACCGAGCCGCCGGCGTCCATGGTCACGTCCGAGCCGAAGTCGCAGATCGTTCCGAAGTCGAAGCCCGACGAGCCCTGACCCGTGATCGCGGCGCTGACGACGATGTCGCCGCCGGCGAAGATGTCGATCGAGCCGCCGGCGCCGCCGGAGCCGCCGCTCGCGTTGATCGCGGCCGACAGGTTGACGTTCCCGTTCGCGGAGTCGATCGAGATCGAGCCGCCGCCCGAGCTCGCGCCGGAGGTGGTCAGCGCGCCGGCCACGGTGATGCTGCCGAGCGCCGTGAGGTCGATGCCGCCGCCCGCGGAGAAGTTGCCCGTGGCGCCGGCGTTGATCGGCTGGTTGATCGTGATCGCGCCGCCGGCCTCGATCGAAACGTCACCGCCGATCGCGTCGGCGCCCGAGGCCGAGGTGTCGAGCACGCCGTCGATCTGAACGTTGCCCGAGGCGAGGAGGAAGATCGATCCCGCCTGGTTCGCACGCAGGTCGATCCGCGAGCGGTTCGAGCCGCTGCCGAGGAGCTGGATGTCGCCGCCGGTCGCGGTGAGCGATACCGACGAGTCGGCGCCGCCGACGATGCGCGCGCCCGCCTGCATGGTGATCGAGCGCGCGTCGATCGAGACCACCTCGACGTTGACGACCGCGTTCGATGCGAACACCAGGTCGACGTTGCCGAAGTCGAGCGCGGCGCCCGAATCGATCGTCTTCGCGCCGGTCACCGTGCACGGATTGCCCGTACACAGGTCGGCGGGAACGGTGGCGGCAGCCGGCTGGGCTGCGAGCAGAGCCACCGTCACGACAGCGGCCAGCGACAACATCGACTTCACGGGGACACCTCCGGGCTACGTTCGTTCTCGGCGCTACCGACCAGCAGAGGCGACGCACCCGCCGGAAACCAGTCCAGAAGAAAGATCAGGGCGTTGGAAGGAAGGTGTTCGCACCGTGCACGGATGGAACCAGCTGTGGTGATCACGTCCTCATGCGGAGATGAAAGACGCACTGAGCTACCACGCCCGTTGCACGGTGGACAACATAGAAAAAGCGGTGTCTCTCGAATGCGCAGCTGCGGAGCGCGCACTGCGGTAGACGGAGGTCCCGGCGCAGGTGCGCGTGCGCCCGCGACCGTCGGGACGCGCACGCCGCCGAGCGGACGACCGCGTCACCTACAGAGCACGGAGCCCTGATCCTCGCTCGTCTCGCAGGCGTGCTCCGGGCCGGCGAAGAGCAGCTCGCCGCAGCGCCCGGTCGCGCTCGGGTCGAGCACGACCGTCAGCTGCAGGTTGCCGAACAGCGGCAGCGAGCTCAGGTCGAGCCCGCCGCCGACCACCGTGAACTGGTAGCGACCGTGCTTCGCCGTGCGCACGAGCCTGACGTGGCGGACGACACCCTCGAGCGGCGCCTTGCTGCGGAAGCGGTGCGTCCGCCCCCTGCTCAGGACCTTCCAGCCGACGCCGGTCTTCCGGTCGAACTCTCCCGGCGGGACCCGGACGTCGAACAGCACGCTGCCGTCGGCGGCGTGCAGCAGCAGCCGCACGCCGTGGACGTGCGGCGCGAGCGCGACGTCCTCGGGGAGCGTGATCATCCCCGTGATCCTGACGTGGTCGTCGCCGGGCGGCGTCTGCAGGCCGCGGAAGCGGATGGTCGTGCGCTCGAGCGGCACGCCGCCGACGCACGGATCGCAGGCGTCGCCGATCGTGTCGTCGTCGAGGTCCTCTTGCTCCGGGTCGTGGTCGAGCGGGCAGATGTCCTCGTCGTCGCAGACGCCGTCGTCGTCGGCGTCGGGGAGGCCGTCGTCGGGACCGCACTCCGGCGAGACGCCGTCGCACACCTCGGCGAAGTCGCAGGCGTCCGCCGCCGGGCGGCACACCGTCCCCGCCGGGGCGACCGTGCAGGCGCTCGTGCAGCAGCCGGCGTCGATGCCGCCCGTGTCGCAGGTCTCGCCCGCGTCGAGGACGCCGTCGCCGCAGGTCTCGACCACGAGCCGCACCAGTCCGAGATCGGTGTCGTTGCCGTTGCGCGTCGCGCCGGCCAGCACGATGCGGCCGTCGTCGTCGAGCGCGACCGCGTAGCCCTCGTCGCTCCGGTTGCCGACCTCGATCAGCGCGACCCCGCCGTCGCCGAACGTCGGATCGAGCGCGCCGTTCGCGAGGTAGCGCGCCACGACCCAGCGCAGCACGCCGCCCGGCAGCCGCGCGCGTCCGGCGATCACGAAGCGGCCGTGCGACGCGGCGGCGACCGCCTTGCCCTCGGCGAGCTCGCCGAAGGACGTCGTGACGAAGCCGCCGGAGAAGCTCGTGTCGAGCGCGCCGTCCGCGTCGACGCGCGCGGCCGCGAGACGGTAGCGCCCGTCGACGCGGCTCTCGCCCGCGAGCAGGATCTTGCCGTCCGGCTGCAGGACGAGCGCGTTCGCTTGCTCGACGCCGTCGGTGGTCGAGATGCGGACGACGCCGCTGCCGGCGAAGCTCTCGTCGGGCGCGCCGCTCGCGAGCCGTCGACCGACCAGGAAGTCGTACGTGCTGCCGTCCGCCGCGTAGCCGGCGAAGACGATGCGCCCGTCGTCGTCGTGCGCGACCGCGGTCGCCTCGTCGTTGCCGCTACCGACCCCGAACCTCAGCTGACCGCCCTCGCCGAAGGTCGGGTCGGGCGCGCCGCTCGCGTCGTAGCGGACCAGCGCGACGTCGCGGTTGGCGCTGTTGCGCGCCCAGCCGGCGAGAACGACGCGGCCTTGGTCGTCGAGCGAGACGGCGAGGGCGCGCGCGTCGCGCGTGCCGAACGCGGTCGCCGCGAGGCCGCCCGCGCCGAAGCTCGGGTCGAGCGTCCCGTTCTCGAGCAGGCGCAGGGCGACGAACTGCTCCATGCCGCCCGGGAACAGCACGCCGAAGCCGGCGACCACGATGCGTCCGTTGGGCTGCAGCGCGAGCGCCTGCGCGCGGGCGCGCACGCCGACGGGGATCCTGACCACGCCGCCGTCGCCGAAGGTCGGGTCGAGCGAGCCGTCGGCGAGCAGGCGCACGACCGTCGGCTGCTGGTTGCCGCCGCTCGAGTAGCCGGCGGCGACGATCCTCCCCACGGGGTCGACGGTCACCGCGAACAGCTCGTCGGTGTGACCTCCGGGCAGCCCGGGGATGGTGACGGCGCCGCCGTCCCCGAACCCGGGATCGAGCGTGACCGCGACCGCCGCCGCGTCGCTCGCGCGGGCGCACAACAGCAGCACGAGCAGGAGCGAGATTGCGTGGGCCATGGTGCCGCGCGCGCGGAGCAGATCCCGTTCCGTCGCGGATTTCCGCGTCGCTGCGTCGCTTCCTCGTGCGCGGCCGCGCGTACGCCGTCGCACGCGCGCACGGCGCGGGCGGCTGGCTGCAACCGTGAAGCATCGTGCGCCGCGCGTGGGGCATCGTTCCCCACGTGGCGGAACGGCACGCCACGGCGTGGCGCTTTGCCACGGGGAGGGCGGTCGAGCGGGCGTGCGCGCAGCGAGCGCACCGCGCCACGCCGCGCCGCGCTCTGCGTGTGACGAACGCGCTACGGAGCCGGGCGCGCTACGCGGAAGACCCGGACGCCGGCTGGCTCTCGCCGTAGCGCTCGAGCTTGCGGTAGAGCGTCTTGCGGTCGAGGCCCAGGATGCGCGCCGCGAGCGTCTTGTTGCCCGCGACCGCCTCCATCACGCGCAGGATGTAGCGCCGCTCGACCTCCTCCATCGGCACGAGCTCGGAGGGGTCGTCGCTCGCGATCAGCACGTGCGAGCGGCGGTACGAGCGGATCTTGTCCGGCAGGTCGTCGACCATGATCTGGTCGTAGCGGGCGAGCGTCACCGCGCGCTCGATGCAGTTCTGCAGCTCGCGCACGTTGCCCGGCCACGGGTAGGCGAGCAGCTTCTCGGCCGCCTGCGGCGACAGGCCGGTCACCGGGTGTCCCGAGCGCTCGCAGACGCGTCGGATGAACTCCTGCGCGAGCAGCAGGACGTCGCCGGCGCGGGCGCGCAGCGGCGGCAGGTCGAGGTGGATGACGTTGATGCGGAAGAACAGATCCTCGCGGAAGCGTCCTTCGTCGACGGCGGACGCGAGGTCGCGGTTGCTCGCCGCGATCACGCGCGCGTCGAACGACACCTCGGTGTCGCTGCCGAGCGGACGCACGACGCGCTCCTGCAGCGCGCGCAGCAGCTTGGGCTGCAGTCCGAGCGGCAGGTCGCCGATCTCGTCGAGGAACAGCGTGCCGCCGTTCGCCTGCACGAACAGCCCATTGCGCGCCGAGCGCGCGTCGGTGAAGGCGCCGCGCGCGTGACCGAAGAGCTCGCTCTCGAGCAGCGTCTCCGGCATCGCGGCGCAGTTGATCGCGACGAACGGACCGCGGCTGCGGCGTCCGCGGCGGTGCAGCGCGCGCGCCACGAGCTCCTTGCCGGTGCCGCTCTCGCCGGTGATCAGCACGGTCGCGTCGGAGTCGGCGATGCGTCCGATCATGTCGCGCAGCTTGCGCATCGCCTCGCTGACGCCGAGCAGCTCGTCGTCCGGACGATCCTCGCGCACCTCGCGACGCAGGCGCTTGACCTCGTCGCGCAGCCGCTTGTGCTGCACGGCGCGGTCGAGCGCGAACAGCAGCTCGTCGATCTCGAAAGGCTTGGTGAGGAAGTCGTAGGCGCCGACGCGGATCGCGGCGACCGCGGTCTCGAGGCTGCCGAACGCCGTGATCACGATCACCGGCACGTCGGGGAAGCTCCCGACCACGCGCTCGCAGAACTCGAGGCCGTTCATGCCCCGCATGTTGAGGTCGGTGACCACGGTCTCGATGTCGGCGAGGCCGATGCAGTCGAAGGCCTCGCTCGCCGACTGGCGCGTGATGACGTCGAAGCCCTTCTTGCGAAGCCCGGCTTCGAGCAGCTCGCACATGCGGCGGTCGTCGTCGACGATGAGAATGCGTCCGGTCATGCCACTGCTTTTCGTTCGGCCGGCCGAGGCGGCGAGGCCGGGGGTAAGACGATGGAGAAGCGCGCGCCGTGCCCGAGCTCGCTCGATACCTCGATCCAGCCGCCGTGCTCGCGCACGATGCCGTAGGCGACGGCGAGACCCAAGCCGGTCCCCTCGCCGACGTCCTTGGTGGTGAAGAAGGGCTCGAAGACGTGCGGCAGGTGCTCGGGCGCGATCCCGGGCCCGGCGTCGACCACCGTGAGCTCGATGAGATCCTCGCCGTTGGTCTCGACGTCCGCTTGCCCGGCCGCCTGCGCCGCCGGACGACGGGTGATCGCGAGCGACACCGTGCCGCCCTGGGGCGTCGCCTGGATCGCGTTGACCACGAGGTTGGTGATCGCCTGCTGAAGCTGGTTGCGGTCGGCGCGCACGGGAGCCGCTTCCGGAGCTTCCGCGACCTGCAGGGTCACCCCGCGCTTCTCGGCGAGCGGTCCGAGCATGGCGAGCGTGCTCGCGACGATGTCGCCGAGGTCGGCGTCGTCGAGCTTCGGTCCGGTGCGGCGCGAGAAGTCGAGGAGCTGGCGGATGATCGTCGTCATGCGCTTCGTCTGCTCGACGATCACGTCGGCGCTCGCCGCGGTCTCGGCCGGCGACAGCTCGCCGCTGCGGATCATCCGCGCGTGACCCGAGACCACGTTGAGCGGCGTGCCGAGCTCGTGCGCGACGCCCGACGCGAGCTGGCCGACCGTGCGCAGGCGGTCGACGTGGCGCAGCTGCTCGATCGCCTGGATGCGCGCCTCGGTCTCGCGCGCGGTCTCGCGCTGCGCCTCGGCGAGGCGCTCGCACATCGCGTTGATCTCCTCGGCGAGCTCGCCGATCTCGTCGCGCTGGCGCAGGATGAGCGGGCCGGAGAGGTCGCCCGCGCCGACGCGACGAGCCTTCTCGCTCAGCAGGCGCATCGGGCGACCGACGAAGAGCACGCCGATCACGGTCGCGATCAGCCCGCAGACCAGCGACACGCCGAGCGCGGTCAGCAGGATCGTGATCTGGCTCGCGCGGATGAAGCTCTCCTCGCGCACCAGCGACTCGGACAGCTCGAGCGCGGCGGGCGGGCGTCCGCCGATGAGCAACGGCCAGTACATGTAGCGGCGCTGTCCGTCGTCCTCGTAGCGGACGAACGTCACCACGTCCCCGCGCAGCAAGGTCTTGACGTCCTCGGGCGAGAGACCCGGCGGCAGCTCGCGCGGACGGCGCTGGTCGAGCCAGATCCAGCGCAGGTCGATCTCCTCGCGCAGCAGGTTGACTTCCTCGACGAAGCGCTGGGCGCGCTCTTCGCCGTCGTCGCGCCACAGCGCTTCGATGCCGGACGCCAGCGCGCGCGCCGCCGCACGCAGGTCACGCTCGGTGTCGGCCTCGAAGAACTCCATCTGGCTGCGCAATCGTAGGTACGCGTTGCACGCCATGACGGCGAAGATTCCGACCACCAGCGCGAAGATGAGCTTTCGAGCGAGCTTCATCGGGCCGCCCAAGCATCATCGGTCGTGGGGGCGCCGCTGTCGAGTGCGCTGGCGGGGGCCGCTCATCGCTCCGCGACGACGATCGTGACGGCGTCGCCGAGCGGGGTCTGAACCTGGTAGGGCAAGGGGTGCTTCGCGGAGCGCCCGATCGGCGGGTAGATCACCGACACCCCCGCGACCCCGGGGCGCAGCGGGGTGACGAGGCCCGGCGGATCGCCGTTGCGGCCGTCGCCGACGCGCAGGATCGTCGGGTCGGACGAGTTCCAGGCGACGTGCTCGTCGAGCGCAACTGCCTTGCCGTTCGCGAGCTCGAGGCGGGCGGTCAGCTTGAGGCTCTTGCCGACCATCGCGCGCAGCGGACCGCTCGCCGGCTGCGGCGCGATGACCAGGCGCCGGGGCTCGGCGGCAGCGCTCGCACCCGAGATCTCGGGGTCCGTCGCGAACAGCGCGAGCGCCGCCGCCAGCGCGACGAGGGCAACTCGTGAAAAGCGAGCATCGAGGAGGAGAGTCGGCATCGGGTGTTCTCGGAGAGCAGGATCGGGATTGCCGCTTTTTTGTCTGCAGCCGCGGCGTCGCCCATGCAGCCGACGTGCCGCGAAAGCAGGCTGCGCGCGCGGCAGGCAACCGCACGAAGAGCGAGCATCGACGTGGCGTGCGACGTCGCCCGTGGCGACGATGCGCACATCGGGCGCGAGGCGTCCTGCCACGCGTGGCGAATTGCCACGCCTCGCGGCGCACCTCGGCGCGCGCGTCGCGCGCGTCAAACGCGAAGCGAAGGATCGTAGGTCTTGCTCGCGCGCGCGGCTCCGTTAGAGGAGCGAGACGTGGCGACCGTGGCTCTTGACGCGCGTGGCACGCGGGTGAGCAGCGCTCGCGGGACGCGCGTCGTGGTGCTGGTCGCGGTGCTCGCCGCGACCTGCGTGCTGCTGCCCGGTCTCGGCCACACGCCGCTCGTCGACTGGGACGAGGGGATCTACGCGGAGGTCGCGCGCGGCGTGCGCGAGCACGACGCCTGGCGGCTCACGTGGAACGGCGAGGCGTACAACCGCAAGCCGCCGCTCCTCTTCTGGGCGATCGCCGCGTCCTACGAGGTGTTCGGCGTGAGCGAGGCGGCGGCGCGGCTGCCGTCGGCGCTCGCCGGCGTGGCGACGGTCGGCGTCGTCGCCGCCGTGGTCGCGACGCGCAGCGGACCCGTGGCGGGTCTGCTCGCCGCGGCGCTGCTCCTCGGCTCGACGCTCTTCCTCGAGCGCGGCGGACGTCGCGCCTGCACGGACTCGCTCGTCATCCTGTTCTCCGCGATCGCGCTCTGGCGCGCGACCGCGAACCCGGGCACGCGGCGCGCGCGGATCGAGGCGGGCGTCGCGATCGGGCTCGGGATCCTCGCCAAGGGCGCGGCCGGCTTGATCGCGCCCGTCGCGCTGCTGCTCGCCGCACCGCTCGACCGCACGCGCCGCGCCGACTGCGCGTGGATGATGGCGGTCGCGACGCTGGTCGCGGCCCCCTGGTACGCGGTGCAGCTCTGGATCGGCGGCACGGAGTTCCTCGCCTCGCACGTCGGCTTCGAGCTCATCGAGCGGGCGCTGCGGCCGATCCACGGCGACGGCGCGCCGTGGTGGTACCCGCTCTGGGTGATGCGCTGGAACGGCGGCGTGTGGGTGCCGGTCGTGGCGCTCGCGGCCGTGCTGCGCGCGTCGGTCGACGCCGAGCTGCGTCCGGGGATCCTGCCCTGGCTGTGCTTCGCGGCGCTGGTCGTCGCGGCGTCGATGTCGATGCAGACCAAGCTGCCGTGGTACCCGCTGCCGGCGCTGCCGATGCTCGCGGTCGCGGGCGGGCTCGCCGCGGCGCGCGGCGCCGCGCGCTCGTGGACGGCGGTGCGCTCGGTGGCGCTCGCGGGGCTCGGCCTCGTCGCGCTGCACTCGCTCGCGCTGACCGGCACGGCGCGGCGCACGGTGATCGACGAGGAGCTGCAGTTCGTGCCCTTCCGCGACCTCGGGGCGCGCATCGCGCTCGCGCTGGGCGAGGAGCCCTTCATCGGCGCGACCCGGGAGAACCCGACGCTGATCTTCTACGGCGGCCGTCCCATCCGGATCTATCAGGAGGAGGAGCTGAGCCGTCTGCTGCGCGATCCCGACAGCCTGCCGCGCGCGGGCCTCGTCCCGGTGGCCGAGGCGGACGCGCTGCTCGGCGGCGGTGCCGAGGAGATTGCGCGCTTCGGCGACCGGGTGCTGCTGCGCTTCGCGCCGGTCGCATCCGTTCCCCCGACCGCGGCGCAGGACGTCGAGGCGATCGACCCGGCGGCGGAGCCGGCGCACGACGCCTGACCGACCGCGTCGGCGCACGCTCGACTGCCGCAGGTCTGGGTCGTAAAGAACGACGGGCCCCGAGGCCCGGCGCCGGCGTTCGTGCCGTCGCCTGCAAACGTTCAGGAGGGATTCCCGTCATGGCCGTCGCAACCACCATCGCCGCCGTCTCGGCGCGCGAGATCCTCGACTCGCGCGGCAAGCCGACCGTCGAGGCCGAGGTCCGCCTCGAGGGCGGCGTCGTCGGCCGCGCCGCCGTCCCGAGCGGCGCCTCGACCGGCGCGCACGAGGCGCTCGAGCTGCGCGATGGCGACAAGAAGCGCTACCGCGGCGCCGGTGTGACGAAGGCGGTGGCGAACGTCCGCGGCCCGCTCGCCAAGGCGGTCGTCGGGCTCGACGCGCGCGAGCAGGCGCAGGTCGACCAGGCGCTGCTCAAGGCCGATGGCGACCCGCTCAAGCGGACGCTCGGCGCCAACGCCATCCTCGCGGTGTCGATGGCGACCGCGCGCGCGGCGGCCGCCGCGGAGGGCGTGCCGCTCTACCGCTGGCTCGGCGGTCTCGCCGGCGACGACGCGACGCTGCTGCCCGTCCCGTACATGAACGTCCTGAACGGCGGCCAGCACGCGGTCGGCGGCGTCGACTTCCAGGAGTTCATGCTCGCGCCGACCGGTCTGCCGACCTTCGCCGACGCGCTGCGCGCGGGCAGCGAGTGCTACCACGCGCTCAAGGAGATCCTGCACGAGCGCGGGCTGTCGGTGAACGTCGGCGACGAGGGCGGCTTCGCGCCGGCGCTGGCGCGCAACGAGGAGGCACCCGAGCTGCTGGTGCGCGCGATCGAGAAGGCGGGCTACCGTCCGGGCGAGGACGTCGTGCTGGCGCTCGATCCGGCGACCACCGAGCTCTACGAGAACGGCAAGTACTCGCTGTCGCGCACCACGGGCGAGTCGAAGTCGAGCGACGAGATGATCGCGCTCTGGGAAGAGTGGTGCGCGAAGTACCCGATCGTGTCGATCGAGGACGGGCTCGCCGAGGACGACTGGGACGGCTGGGTGAAGCTCACCGAGCGCCTCGGCAAGAAGATCCTGCTCGTCGGCGACGACCTCTTCGTCACCCAGAAGGCGCGCCTCGAGCAGGGCATCGAGCGCAAGGTCGCGAACGCGATCCTGGTCAAGCTCAACCAGGTCGGCTCGCTCAGCGAGACGCTCGAGACCATGGCCGTCGCGCGGCGCGCGGGCTACGCGCGCATGGTGTCGCACCGCTCGGGCGAGACCGAGGACACCTTCATCGCCGACCTCGCGGTCGCGACCGGCGCGGGCAAGATCAAGACCGGCGCGCCGGCGCGCTCGGAGCGCGTCGCCAAGTACAACCAGCTGCTGCGGATCGAGGAGGAGCTCGGCGCGCGCGCGCGCTACGCCGGCAAGTCCTGACGCCTCACGCCTGCGACGCTCGGGCGCTCGGACTCAGAGCGAGCGCCCGAGCGCGAGCCCGAGCACGGCGCCGAGCACCGACAGCGCGACGCTCGCGGCGACGTACGCGAGCCCGGCGCCGATCGCGTCACGCTCGAAGAGCGTCACCGTCTCGACGCTGAACGTCGAGAACGTCGTGTAGCCGCCGAGGAAGCCGACGCCGAGCAGGAGGCGCACCTCCGGCGGCAGGCCGAGGCTCGCGATCGCGCCGTAGAGCGCGCCGAGCGCGAAGCTGCCGGTCGCGTTGATCGCCAGCGTCGCCCACGGGAACGCCGAGCCGAGCTGCCCGTCGATCCACATCGACAGCAGGTAGCGCGTGATCGCGCCGCAGAAACCGCCGGCGCCCACGCAGAGCAGCGCCCGCAGCGTCACGCCGGCTTCGAGGAGGCCTCGCGCAGCACGCCGAAGTAGCCGCGCGCGATCCAGGCGCCGTCGAGCACGCCGCGGTCGCGCAGCATGCGGTGCAGGCGCGGCAGGTTGTAGTGCGGGACCGTCATCAGCAGGTGGTGCTCGAGGTGGTAGTTGACGTAGTTCGGCGCGATCAGGAGCCGCTCCCACCACGACGCGAGCGTCGTGCGCGTGTTGCGCAGCGGATCGGCCGGGTCGGGCGCGAGCGCGTGCTCGGCGATCGCGCGGATGCGCGTCACGAGCTGGAAGGTCGTCATCCAGGCGACGACCCACAGCAGGTAGAGCCACGGGTGGCCGGCGAGCCAGAGGATCCCGAAGAGCACGGCGTTCGTGACCGCGACGCCGCGCAGGTTCTTGACGCCGCCGAAGGTGCGCGCCTGGTTGCCCTTCGAGAGGCCGAGGTCGCGGCGCAGCGTCGCCTTGACGCGCTTCCAGCCGGTCTGCCCGGTGAGGTCGCGGATGATCTTGCGCTTGAGGCTCGCGCGCGTCACCGGAAACGGCGTCACCAGGCCGAGGTCCGGGTCCTCGACGGTGTAGTTCTTGGCGTGGTGCCGCAGGTGGTACGGCCGGTAGGGCTCGAGGTCGGTCCACACCGGGTAGGCGCAGAGCCAGTTGCCGGCCCAGTCGTTGAGCTTGCGGTTCGAGAACAGCGCGCGGTGCGCGGCGTCGTGCATCAGGATCGCGAACCCGAGCTGGCGCGAGCCGATGACGAACAGCGCGACGATCACGGTCAACGGGTTCGGCCAGTAGGCGACCAGCGCCATCGACGCGAAGACCAGGCCCCAGTTGAGCGCGATCGAGCCCCAGGAGCGCAGGTCGCGGTGCTTGACGAGGTCCTGGATCTCCTCGCGGCTCAGCGCATCGAGCCAGCGCGGCGGGCGCTCGCTCGACTGCGGCACGCGCGATTGCGGTTCGCTCGACTGCAGGTCGGTGGCGGTCCGTTGCATGGCGTCTCCTCGCATGGCGTCAAGTAACGTCAAGGGACCTCGGCGCGCGCTTCGCCCGAGGGCGAGCCGCTGCCGCCGAACCGGAGGTGCGCGGGCGTCGCGTCGGGCACGGCGCCCATCTCGCGCATGAAGCTCGACCAGCACTTCCGTCCGGCGAGGTCGTAGCGGAGCATGGTGTCGACCAGCGCGCGCCGCTCCTCGCTCGGCACGAGCGGATCGGGCAGCCGCGGGTCGAAGACGATCTGGCGGATGGCGCGCCCGCCGAGCAGGAACGACTCGCGCATCGCCTCGTCGCGCGGCAGCGTCGGCAGGCGGCGCTCGCTGCGCTCGAGCTCGACGATCGTGCGCCGGTAGGCGAGGCGCAGGCTCGCCGTGTCCCACAGCGTGGCGGCGCGACGCGCGGTCTCCGGCGCGAGCGCGTGCAGGCCGACGACCTCGGCGCCGGGCTCGAGCCCGAGCTCGAAGAGGCGCTCGCGCACCCCCGCGACGCCGCCGACGAGGTTGTCCGGCCGGACGGCGAGCCCGGGGCGCAGCTCGCGGAAGCCGAGGAAGGCGAGGGCGCGCTCGCCGCGCGCGCGCGCCGAGCGTGCGCCGGGCGCGCCCTGCGCGGCGCTGCCGCGAAACACGGCGATCCAGTCGTCGCCGTTCCACGGACGTACTTGACGCTCGGCGGTCCGCCACGAGGTCGTCTGCCGGTTGACCGCTTCGGCGCGCGCGCCGAGACGGTAGGATCCGGTGGCGTCGCTCGTCACCAGGCCGGCGGCGCGCAGCCGCGCGAGCGCGACCCGCAGCGCGTTCTCGCTGATGCCGAACACCGCCGCCGCCGCGATCAGCGCGCGGACGGGCAGGGCGCGGCCGTCCTTCACGCTCGACAGCAGGTCGAGGATCAGGCTCTTCGGCGTCGGCGCCACGAATCTGTATTACATCGAATGGCGTGGTCGACGCAAGACTGTAATGGCGAGGAATGGGTCGGTCGTTCTGCCGCGACGCTCCGGCTCAGGTCTCGCGCGCGCGGCGGCGCGCCGTCCACGAATCCGGCGCGAAGCCGTCGAGCCGCGCGCGCCGGTAGCGGAACAGCCAGCGCCCGTCGCGGCGGACGTACTCGTCGCGGTAGCGGCCCCAGTGGTCGGGGCCGCGCTCGGTGACGACGAAGAAGTAGCTGGTCCCGCGCGCGGCGTCGGGGCCGTCGACCTCGATGCGCAGGTTCGAGACGTGGTGGCGGATCAGCGCGGCCTGCGTCTTCTCGCGCAAGTTCGATCCGGTGCCGGTGAAGAAGGCGCGCAGCGCGGCGCGGCCGCGGACTTCGTCCGCATCGCCGGCTTTTAGCACGGCGTCGTCGGCGAACAGCGCGACCAGCTCGTCGAAGCGGCCGCCGTCGGCGAGGTGCGCGTAGGCCGCGACCAGCTCGCGGATCTCCTCGCGTGCGATCAGCTCCCAGGTCTCCACCCGAACCTCCGTCGCTGCGACATCGCAGCTGCCGTGCCGGGGAATGAGACTTGCACCCCCGGGCGGCGCCGCACAACATGGCCCAGGAGCCGCACATGAGAGCAAAGCTTGCTTCGATCACGATTCTGGCCTGCGTCGCCGTCGCGAGCGCGACCGCGCATGCGCAGTCCCTGCAGCCGGGGCAGCGTCCGCCGACGCGGATGCTCGCGATCGGCGACTCGATCACGCGCGCGTTCGACGCCACGCTGCCGGCCGACAACCTGAGCCAGAGCTGGTCGAGCGGCTACCGCGGCTTCCTCGAGCGCCTGCTCAACCTGCCGAACGTCAAGTCGCACAACCAGCGCATCTCGGCGAACTTCGGCGACTCGGGACGGCGCAACATCGTCGTCGCGCGCAACGGCGCGCGCGTGCGCAGCCTGGTCGATCAGGCGCGTCAAGCACGCTGGCGCGGCATCACCTACGCGACGGTGCTGCTCGGCGGCAACGACGTCTGCCGCGACTCGATCGAGGACATCCCGACCGACGAGGAGTTCGCGAACGACGTCATCGCCGGCCTGCTCGAGCTGTTCAACGCGCTGCCGAAGGGCGCGACGGTGCAGGTGGTCGCGATCCCCGACATCAAGCGGCTCTACGACATCGGCATCGACAAGACGGTGCTCGGCATCGTCGACTGCGAGTTCCTGTGGCGGTTCACCGCGCTCGGCTTCCCGTGAGCGTGCGCCGCGCGGCGCGCGACGGCGAGCGCGAGAGCGTCGATCCGGACGATCCCGAGTCCATCGCCCGCGCGCGCGAGCGCACCGAGGCGATCCTCGCCGCCGACCGGACGTTCCGCGAGGTGCTCGGGGTCGGGCTCTCCGACCTCGCCGCGGCCAACGCCGGCGCGCAGGTCGAGGACCTCGCGCCGCCGGAGCGCTGAGCGCGGCGCGGAGGACGCGGTCTCTCGGAGCGCGCGCTGGTGAAGGGCGGGCCTGCGACGAACGCCTCGGCGCGCGGCGCGAGCGCGAAGGGCGCGGTCGTGAAGCGGTCGCGGCGGCGGCTTACAGCGGCGTCACGGCCGCGGCGACCGACTTGAACACCGGCGTCGCCGACGCCGGGTCGATGGTGCGCGGGATCAGCACGTTCGCCTCCGGGTAGTACATCGCCATGTTGCCCGGCGGCAGCGGCGCGAAGCGCACCAGCGCCTCGAGCGAGCCGGTCGCGTTGTGCACGCGCACGCGCTGGTTGCGGACGAGCCCGCGAGCGCGCGCGTCGTCCTCGTTCATCATCACCACGTCGCGTCGCTCGTTGCCGCGGTAGAGGTCCTCGTCCTCGTAGACCACGGTGTTGAACTGTCCCTCGGAGCGCAGGGTCATGAGGCGCAGCTCGCCGTCGCGCAGCGGGAAGTCGGGCACCGGCGTGACGGCGGCGCGCGCCTTGCCGGTCGGCGTCGCGAACGACGGCGAGCGCAGACGGCGTCCCGGGATCTCGAACTCCGCGCGCGAGCGCTCGACCTCGGCGACCCTCTCGTAGCCCGGCACGACGCGCGCGATCGCGGCGCGGATCGCATCGTGGTCGCGAAGGCTTCCGAAGTCGATCGGTCCCTGCGGCAGCGCCATGCCGGCGAGCGTCGCGATGATCTCGACCTCGGAGCGCATCTCGCTCGACGCCGGCTCGGCGCCGCCGTCGGAGACGCGCACGTAGTTGAACATGCTCTCCTGCGTCGTGCACTGGCGCTCCTCGTCGCGTGCCAGCGCCGGCAGGAGAAGGCACGTGCGGCCGCGGCCGTGCACGTGGCCCTCGTTGAGCTTGGTGGTGACGTAGACCGTCGTGCCGATCCGCTGCAGCGCGGCGCCGGTGAACGCGCGGTCGGGCGACGCAGCGAACAGGTTGCCGCCGAGCAGCAGCGCGAAGTCGATCTCGCCGCGCGCGGCGGCCTCGACGGAGGCGAGCGTGTGCATGCCCTCCGAGCGCGGCACGGTGATGCCGTAGAGCTCCTCGAGATGGCGCACGAACTCGTCCTTCAAGCGCGGGCTCACGCCGACCGAGCCCACGCCCTGCACGTTGCTGTGGCCGCGGATCGGCAGCAGCCCCGCGCCCGGGCGTCCGAGCATGCCGCGCGCGAGCGCCAGGTTCACGATCGCCTGCACGTTGTCGACGCCGTGCGCGTGCTGCGTGATGCCCATCGCCCACGCGAACACCGTCGCGCGCGACGCGACGAGCGCGTCGACCGCGGCGCGCACCTGCTCGTCCGGTACGCCGCACGCTGCGAGCAACGCCTCGCGCGAGGTCGCGCGCACGTCCGCGTCGACGGCGTCCCAGCCCTCGACGTGACCCGCGAGGAACTCGACGTCGGCCTGACCGCGCTCGACGACGTCCTTCAGCAGGAGCTTCAGCAGGGCGATGTCGCTGCCGACGTGCGGCTGCAGGTAGAGGTCCGAGACCTCCGAGCCGAACAGCATGCTGCGCCAGTCCGACGGCACGCGAAAGCGCACCAGACCGAGCTCGCGCAGCGGGTTGATCACGATCACCTTGCCGCGGCGGCGGCGCAGCTCGATCAGCTTGGTGATCAGGCGCGGGTGGTTCGACGCGGGGTTCGCGCCGATCACGACGGCGAGGTCGGCGCGGTCGAGGTCGTCGAGGCCGATGGTCGCGGTGCCGGTGCCGATCGCGCGCTGCAGGGCGACGCCCGACGCCTGGTGGCAGTAGTACGAGCAGTTGTTGACGTTGTTCGTGCCGAAGACGCGCGCCACGCACTGCAGCAGGAACGCCGCCTCGTTGCTGCTGCGGCCCGAAGAGTAGAAGAACGTTCGCTCGGGCGGGGCGGCGCGCATCGCGTCGGCGGCGATGCGGTAGGCTTCGTCCCAGGTGCAGCGGCGGTAGTGCTGCTCTCCCGCACGCCAGAGCACGGGGAAGCCGAGCCGCCCGGCGTGCTCGAGCTCGCGTCCCGTCATGCGCTCGAGGTCGGCGACCGTGCGGGTCGCGAAGAACGCCTCGTCGATCGGCGGCTGCATGTCGGCCGCCTGCGCCTGCACCGACTTCTTGCACACCTCGGGGAAGCTGCCGGCCTCGTTGCGCATGCCGCCGCGCTGACCGCCCATGCCGACCGCGCACGTCTTGCACGCGTTGTGCGCCGCGAGGCGTCGCGTCAGGCGCACGACGCCGCCCGCCTCGCGCGCCTTGGCGAGCGTGTAGCGCAGGGCGGAGAGACCGCCTCCCGCACGTGGCTCCTTCGTCATTCCCAACGCTCCCTTCGGCCGTCCTATCACAGCTGGTGCTGTCGCACCTGCTTGACAGCGACGTGCCGGATTGGAAAGGGTGACGCCCTCGTTACACCTCGATGACCATCCCGTGACCGACGCGCACCCGCGCGGCGGCCTACAGAAGGACACCCCGAGATGCCGATCCTCAGCTCCCGTCGAGCCTCGTTCACCCCCGTCCTCCTGGTTGCGCTCTCCCTGTTGCTCGCCGCGCCGGCCGACGCCGTGCTCGACAAGCCACAGCAGGCTTGCCAGAGCGAGGTCGCGAAGCAGGGGCGCACCTTCTTCCGTTCCGTCTCGCGCGCGCTGCGCAAGTGCAAGGACCGGATCGCGCGCGGCGCGCTGCCGCCGGGCGCGGACTGCACGATCGAGTCGCGGACGGCGAATGCGATCTCGCGCGCACGAAGCCGCGTCGCGCCCGCGATCGCGCGCCGCTGCACCGACCCGGTGGTGACGGGGCTCGTGTTCGGTGACGCCTGCTACGGCAGCACGAGCGTCGGGGAGCTCGCCTCCTGTCAGGTCGAGGTGCACGAGGAGCAGGCGCTGCGTCTCATCGACACGCTGTTCGACGCGATGGGCGCGGTGAACGGCGCGCAGCGCGAGTGTCAGAAGACGGCGGCCGTGCAGGCCGAGCGCTTCGCGTTCCGCAAGCACGACCTGCTGCGGCAGTGCAAGGACAAGGTCGCGAAGGGCAAGCTGCCCGCCGACACCGACTGCGACGCGCAGACGAACGCGCAGCTCGCCAAGGTGCGCGCCGCCGCGGCGGCGAAGATCGCCGCCAAGTGCTCCGACGCGACCGTCGCGTCGATGGCCTTCGCGACGCCGTGCACCGGCGTGACGACCAGCAACCAGCTCGTCGGCTGCCTGCTCGGGAGCCACGACGACGGCGTCGACCGTCTGCTGGTCGCGGAGTACGGCCGCGGTCCCGGCGGCGCCGCGATCGTCAAGCAAATCACGGACGACTCCGAGTGCGTCAAGGGTCCGCTCAGCC
Source organism: Candidatus Binatia bacterium (assembly GCA_036563615.1). Lineage (NCBI taxonomy): Bacteria > Candidatus Binatota > Binatia (SeqCode) > Binatia bacterium. The sequence goes on along the minus strand of DATCMB010000004.1, from coordinate 44,776 downwards.
GCTGCCGCGTCGGCGACTACCTGCTCGCGAACGACAAGATCCGCGTCGTCGTGCAGAGCCCGCAGCGCAACCTCCTCAACGTCGGCCAGTTCGGCGGCCAGATCATCGACGCCGACCTGGTGCGCACGCCGGGCGATCCGGACCGCGACAACTTCGAGGAGTGGGCGACGGCGATCAACATCGAGAACACCGCGCACTACACGGACCTCACGATCATCAACGACGGCAGCAACGGTCAGCCGGCGATCCTGCGCGCGACCGGCGTCGACGACCTGCTCGACTTCGTCAACCCGAGCTCGGTCGTGGCGGACTTCGGCTTCCCGTTCCCGGTGAGCGCCAACGACACGGACCTGCCGGTCGAGATCGTCACCGACTACGTGCTCGAGCCGGGGCGCAACTGGGTGCGCGTCGACACGACGGTGCAGAACGTCAGCGGCTCGGGGTTCAACATCTTCTTCGGCGAGTACATCGGCGGCTCGGGCCAGATCGAGACGTTCCAGCCGGGCTACGGCTTCGGTGAGCCGCTCGTCGCCGCGAGCTGCCCGGTGAACGCCACGAACCCGTGCAACGTCATCGCCTACGGCGGCTTCGGCGAAGGGACGGGCGTGTCCTACGGCTATGTGCACGACGTGCCGGGCTCGTCGTCGTTCTCGACCGCGGGCGTCACGGTGCCGCTGCTCGGCATCGAGACGGTGTTCGCGCTGATCGGCGTCGCGGGGCAGAACTTCCCGCTCGCGGCGCTCGGCAACCCGGGCGACAGCATCACCTTCACGCGCTACTTCGTCGTCGGCGACGGCTCCGTGTCGTCGATCTTCGACGCGCGCAACGAGTTCCAGTACATCGCCACCGGCACGATCGAGGGCACGGTGCTCGCGGGCGGCTCGCCCATGGCGGGCGTCCGCGTGTCGGTGCTCGGCAACCCGGCGGAAGGTCCGGGGCTCGCGCTCGGCGCGCCGCTCACGCGCAACGTGGTCACGCAGGCCGTGACCGACGAGCTCGGGCGCTACTCGCTGACGGTGCCGCCGGGCAACTACAACGTCGTCGCCGCGCTCGACGGCTGGCCCTACCAGGGCGGCGGCAGCTCGCCGGCGCAGAATCCGGTGACCGTCGTGCCGTACCAGACCTCGACGGTCGACCTCGCGCTGCCGGCGACCGGCACGCTGCACGTCAACGTGATCGACGAGAACGGCGATCCGATCGCGGCGAAGGTCTCGGTGGTGGGCTTCGACCCGAGCCCGAACTTCGTCAACACCCAGAGCATCCTCGGGCTGATCAACAACCGCACCGGCGTGTTCCGCGACGTCGGCGAGGACGGCCTGCCGTTCGGCCTCACGCAGGTCGCGTTCGTCGGCCCGGACGGCGACTCGGGCCCGCTCGCGCTCGAGCCGGGCACCTACCAGATCGTCGCCTCGCACGGTCCGGAGTACTCGATCTCGAGCGCGATCGTGAACGTGGTCGCGTCCTCGACCACCTCCGAGACGCTGCAGATCGCGCGCGTCATCGACTCGTCGGGCTTCATCTCGGCCGACTTCCACGTGCACTCGATCGACAGCCCGGACGGCAAGGTGACCAAGATCGAGCGCGTGGTGTCGATGCTCGCCGAGGGCGTGGACTTCTTCACGCCGTCCGACCACGAGTCGCGCCAGGACTTCGAGCCGACGATCGCGGCGCTCGGCGTCTCGGACCTGATCTCGGTCGCGCCGGCGGGCGAGATCACGACCTTCGACTACGGCCACTTCAACGCCTGGCCGATGACCATCGACCCGTCGCTCGTGAACGGCGGCTCGGTCGACCACGGCGGGGCGGCGCCTCCGGGCCAGGACTTCCCGCAGTACGGGAATTATAGCTTGACGCCGGCGGAGATCATCGCCGCGGCGCACGCGGACCCGGGTCCGGACACCGTCCACATCAACCACATCCACAGCTTCTTCGGTCTCGAGGGGAACTCCGGCCTCGCCATCGACACCGGCATGGAGCCGCCGCAGTCGATGGTGCCGGGCTCGGTGCGCCGCCTCGATCCGTCGGTGACCAACTACTTCACCGACACTTTCGACGCGCTCGAGATCTGGATCGAGTCCGGCCGTGCGCAGGTCTTCGAGAGCTTCTATGGCCGCAACCTCGGCGACTGGATCAACCTGCTGAACCAGGGGATCATCGGCACCGGCGTCGCGAACTCCGACACGCACAAGCGCATCAGCGGGCAGTCCGGCTCGCCGCGGACGTACGTCGCGTCGCCGACCGACGATCCGGGCCAGCTCCGGCACATCGCCGAGACGCTGTCGGGCAACGTCAACGACGGCCGCGCCTTCGGCAGCAACGCGCCGTTCGTCCGCTTCACCGCGTATGCCGCGTCGACCGGCGAGCTGGGCGGGCTCGAGCTCGGCCTGCCGACGATGATCCGCACCACCGACGGCGCGGTCGACGTGACGCTCGAGATCCAGAGCCCGGTGTGGGCCGAGTTCGACCGCATCGAGATCTACGTCAACTCCGCGACCACGCGCTCGGTGGAGCAGCGTCAGTCGGGGGTGGGGCTGGTCGACGTCGCGTCGTACACCGTCACGCCCGACTACGTGCTCGAGGCGGGCGTCGACTTCACGGTGTCGACGGTCAACGTCGTGCCCGCGATCCCGACCGCGCAGCGCCTCGAGGCCACCGCCACGCTGAGCCTCACCGGGCTCACGCAGGACGCGTGGATCCTCGCCGTCGTGCGCGGCACGGACGGCGTGTCGCGGCCGCTCTTCCCGGTGATCCCGAACGACCTGCGGTCGTCGGGCAACGCGACGCTCGCCGACCTGATGGACGGCAACCTGGGCGAGAACGGCCTGCTCGCGATGGCGTTCACCAACCCGCTGTTCGTCGACGTCGACGGCGGTGGCTGGACGCCGCCGGGGGTGCAGCTCACGCCATGACGCGCACCGCACGGACGACGCTGCTCGCGGCCGCGTGCCTGCTCGCGGCGCTGACCGTGGGCAGCGCGCTCGGCGCGCCGCGCAGCGAGAGCACGCCGCCGCGGCTGCAGTCGCTGCTGCGCGGCGCCCGCACGGTGGTGGTCGCGCGGGTCGCCGACGTCGTCGAGCACGACAGCGGCCGCGTCGCGGTCGCCGAGCTCTCGGTCGCCAGCACGATCAAGGGCGAGGAGGGCGACGGGACGCTGCGCGTGGTCGAGCTGCGCAGCTTGCCGTCGGTGCCGCCGGTGTTCGAGCGCGGTCGGCACGTGGTCGCGTTCCTCAACCCGGCCGCGCGGACGTCGTACCTGCGCGACGTGCTGCCGCCGGGCGAGTACCTGCAGGCGTCGGGACGCGAGGCGGTGCTGGCGTCGGAGGACGAGGTGGCGGCGCGCGAGGCGGGCGCCATCGTCGAGCGGATCGCCGCCGCGAGCCGCGAGCCGGAGCGCGACCTCGAGAAGCGCCGTGCGGCCGAGCGCGCGCTCGCGTTCGACGAGATCGCCGCGCGCCATCCGGCCGTGGTCGAGGACGGCGTCGCGGCGCTCGCGACGCTGCCCGACCTCGAGCCGCTCGCCGATGGCGAGCGCAGCCGGCTCGCCGCCGCCGTGGCGCGCGACGACCTGCCGGTGCGGATCCGCGTGCGCCTGCTCGACCAGATCGCGACGCTCGGCCTCGAGGACATGGTCGGTCCGATCGCGTCGCTGCGCTCGGACGACTCGACGGTGACCGCGGCCGCGTGGAGCGCGCTGCGTCGCCTCGGCGCCGCGCCCGACGAGAAGCAGATCGCGCGCGAGCTCGGCAGCGCGAACCCGGACCAGCGCGCCGCGGCCGCGCGCGAGCTGCTCGCACGCGGCGGGCGCGACGCGATCGAGCGCGCCGGACGTCTCGCCACCGACGATCCCGATCCCGAGGTGCGCAAGCAGGTGATCGACGCGCTCGCGTCGACCGGCTCGCCGGACGCCCTGCCGATCCTCGAGCGCGCGTTCTCCGCGCCGGGCTGGGACGTTCGCCAGGCGGCCGGACGCGCGATCTTCCAGATCGGTGGGCGGGCCGCCGCGGAGTCGTTCGCACGCCTGACGTTCGACGCGCCCGCCGAGCTGCAGCGCTACGCGCTCACGCTGCTGCGCGCCTCGGGCGTGCCCGAAGACGATCCGCTGCTCAGGCGCATCCGCACCGAGCACCCGGTGAGCGAGGTGCGCGAGGCCGCGACGCGCGGCTTCGACGTGCACGGGCACTGACGTGCGACGCGTGCGGCACCACGCGGCGGCGCTGCTCGTCCTCGCGCTCGCGCTGGTCGCGGGCGAGGCCGCGGCGCACAAGCCGTCGCGCGTCACCTCGCGCGAGCTGGTGCGCGTCGTCGGGCACTTCGCGGACGCGCCCGTCGGCGAGGAGAAGGCGCAGCCGATCGCGATCACGGTGCAGGGACGCGAGCGCGCGTTCCAGGCGAGCGAGTGGCGGGTCTTCGCGCTGGTCAGCGAGGAGACGACGGCCGAGCCCCCGCCGGCCCCAGCGAAGCTCACCCTGCAGGGAGCGCGCGACGTGCTCGCGCGCCTCGCGGGCGCGCGTGCCGAGCAGCGCGTGGTGCTGCTCGGCGAGCGCCGTCCAGGAGGCGCGGAGCTCTTCGTCCTCGCCGCGGATCTCTGCCCGTCGCGCTGAGCCGCGGCGCGCGCGCTCGAGCACGCCGCTCGCGTTGCGCCTGAACCGCGGCGCCGCGGTCGCTTCCGCGATGCGGGCCGCCACGCATGCGCGACCCCGCTTGCTCGTCGCCGCGCCGCCGGGAATGCTCTTCAGCGTGAGCATCACCCGTGGGTGGAGGTGGCGCGGCGGTGCCGTCGCCGGAGCGCTCGTGCTGGGGATCGCAGCCGTGGATCTTGCCAGCGCGGCGGCGACCTCGCCAGCCGCGGCGAGCATCGAGGCCGCGCGCCCGACCGGCATGGAGCTGGTCTACGACGTCTACTACTCGGTGCTGCGGCTGATCCGCATCGCGTCGCGCGCCCGCGTCGAGCGCGACGTCTACAACCTCGAGTCGCGCATGGAGACGGTCGGCCCGATCGGCTTCCTGTTCCCCTGGACCTACCGCTCCGAGGTGCACGGACGCATCCACGGCGCGCAGCTCAAGCCCGACTTCTTCAACAGCCACAGCGAGTTCCGCGAGACCGTGCAGCAGGTGAGCCTGCGCTACGACGAGGACGGCCAGCCGGTCGGCAGCGTGACGCCGTTCGACCTCGCCGTGCTCGGCGACGACTACGTGCGCGACGAGGTGCCGCCCGAGATGCGCGTCGGCACGATCGATCCGCTGACCGAGATCGCCGCGCTCACGCAGCAGCTCGCGCGCGGCGAGGGCTGCGCCGGCGTGCGTCGCGTCTACGACGGCCTGCGGCGCTACGACATCGTCTACGAGGACCTCGGCGAGACCGAGCTCGAGCCGTCGAGCTACGATCGCTACGCCGGGCGCGCGCGCCAGTGTCGCTCGCGCCTCGAGCCGATCGCCGGCTTCTGGAAGCCGAAGGACGACGAGGAGCGCGACGACGTGACCGCCGTGACGGCGTGGCTGATGCCGCCGCTGCCGGGCGCGCTGCCGGCGCCGGTGCGCCTGCTGGTCGAGGGACGCCGCGGCACCTTATCGATCCACCTCACCGAGGCGACCCAGGCGACGCCGTCGACGCCGTAGCGTCGACGGCGATCCGCGCAGCGCTGCGGCCGCGGCCGTGGAGGCGCGGCGTCACGCAGCAGCGCGCGGGTCGGCGCAGTCGGCCGCGCCGCTGGACGCGCGGCCGACGCCGCGCGCCCGCGAGACGCAGACAGAAGGGTTACGGGACGCGGTGGACCGTCTCGCAGGTCTTGGCGACGTCCGCCTTGCCGTTGCCGCCGTCGCAGAAATCCTTGCCGGCCTTGCCCCGGAGGATGTCGTTGCCGGCACCGCCGTAGAGCGAATCGCGACCGGCGCCGCCGATCAGCACGTCGTTGCCGGTGCCGCCGTACAGCTCGTCCTGGCCGCCGTCGCCGATCAGGACGTCGTTGCCGTTCTGGCCGTACAGCTGATCCTTGCCCGGGCCGCCGCAGATGATGTCGTCGCCGCCGCGGCCGCGGACGATGTCGTTGCCGCCGCCCGCGACGATCACGTCGGGGCCTGCGGTGCCGAGGATGGTCTCGCTCGCGTTGGTGCCGCAGATCGTCGCCGGCACGCCGTTGCACAGCGGCGGCGGGTCCGGACAGGGCCATTGCTTCTTGGGCGTTGCCTGAGCGTCCGCCACGGAGAGGAGCAGGGCGAGGGTCGAGCAAAAAATCACAGGGCGAAGCATGGAAGTCCTTTCGGTGAGCGACGCGCGGAGGGCGTCGTTGGCTAGCGGTACGGTGCTGAACTTTGTTCCTTGCCGGTGCGCGGCGGTCAAGCCGTTTTTCGCGCGAGATCGAGGTGTTGCAGCGGCGCCGGGGCATTTTGCCACGCGCGCCGTGCGGAGCGCGTCACTCGGGCGCGACGAGCTGCACGCCGGCGTCGCGCAGGGCGGCGTGCACGGCGCGCGCGGTCGCGCCGGCGCCGGGCGTGTCGCCGTGCAGGCAGAGGGTGTCGGCCTCGAGCGCGAGCTCGTCGCCGTCGAGCGTCTCGATGCGGCCCTCGCACGCGAGGCGCACCGCGCGCTCGGCCGTGCGCCGCGGGTCCTCGATCACCGCGCCGGGGAGCGTGCGCGGGGCGAGCGTACCGTCCTCGAGGTAGGCGCGGTCGGCGAAGGCCTCGGCGACCGCGACGAGCCCTGCGGCGCGGGCTCGCTCGAGCCCGCGCGAGCCCGCGAGGCCGAAGAGACGGGTGCCGGGCAGAACGCGCGCGGTCGCGCGCGCGACCGCGTCGGCGACCTCGTCGTCGACGGCGGCGAGGTTGTAGAGCGCCCCGTGCGGCTTGACGTGCGCGAGCGTGACGCCTTGACGCGCCGCGATCGCGGCGAGGCGCTCGACCTGCTCGACGACGAGCCGCTCGATCTCTTCGGGCGAGCGCGTCGTGATCGTGCGGCCGAAGCCCGCGCGATCCGGGAAGCCGGGATGCGCGCCGACCGCGACGCCGTGCGCGCGCGCGAGCAGCACGGTCGCGCGCATGGTGGCGGCGTCGCCGGCGTGCGCGCCGCAGGCGACGTTCGCCGAGGTGACGAACGGCATCACCTCGGCGTCCGCGTAGCCCTCGCCGACGTCCGCGTTGAGGTCGATGCGCGCGCGGCGACGTCCTGGCAGCTCGCTCATGCGCGGAGCCCCTCGAGCAGCGCCCGGCGCGCGCGCAGCGCGGCGAGCGCCTCGTCGAACGTCGTGCGCACGAAGCGGACCGCGTCGCCCGGACGCAGCCGCGCGAGCAGCCGGACGTCGGCGGCGATCACCACCGCGGGCTTGGCGTAGCCGCCGGTCACCGGGCGGTCGGGGCCGAGGACGATCGGGCCGCCGTCGGGCGGCACCTGGATGGCGCCGAGCGTCGTGCCCTCGGGCGCGATGCCCGCGGCGCCGCGCAGCGCCTCGACGTTCGCCCCGTCCGCGGGGGCGAGGCGGATGCCGGTGCGGTCGGACTCGTTGCGCACGGTCCACGGCGTCGAGCACAAAGTCTCGAGCGCGCCCTTCGGAAAGAGCGCGAGCTGCGGACCCGGCAGGACGCGCAGCGTGACCGGCGGCGTCGGCGCCGGCTCGGACCAGGTCGCGCCGAGCGCGTCGCCGCGCGGCGCGCCGAGCGGCAGCAGGTCGCCACGGCGCAGCGGACGGCCGTCGAGGCCGCCGAAGCCGGCGGCGAGGCACGTCGAGCGCGAGCCCAGGACGGGCGGTACGGCGACGCCACCGGCGAGCGCGATCCACACACGCGCGCCGTCGCGCGCGAAGCCCATGCGCAGCGACTCGCCTGGCGCGAGGCGGTGCGCGCGTCCCGTCGGCGCGGGTCGCGTGCCGGCGGAGCCGACGATGGTCGCGCCGCAGTCCGCTCCGACGAGTGCCACGTCGACGGGCTCGTCGCCCGTGTTCTCCAGCGTCGGACCGCCGAGCGTCGCTTCGAGGCCGGCGTCGTCGTCGCGGTTGCCGACGAGTCGATTCGCCGCGATGAGCGACAGCGCGTCGAACGCGCCGCCGGCCGGAACGCCGTGCCGGGCGACCATGCGTCGCCCGAGGTCCTCGACGGTGGTGCGCGGTCCCGGGCTGGTGACGAGGAGCTGCCGCGCCATCAACGCGCCACGAAGCGGACCCGGTCGCCGGGCTGCAGCAGGGCGGGCGGCTCGGCGGTGGGATCGAACAGGCCGACGTCGGTCGAGCCGAGGATGTGCCAGCCGCCCGGCGTCGGGGACGGGTAGATGCCGGTCCACTCGCCGCCGATCGCGACGCTGCCCTGCGGCACGCGCGGGCGCGGCGTCGCGCGTCGCGGCACGTGCAGCTCGCGCGGCAGACCGGCGAGGTAGGCGAAGCCCGGCTGGAAGCCGACGAAGGCGACGCGGTACTCGGCCGCGGTGTGGCGCGCGATCACCTCGTCGACCGAGAGCCCCGCGTGGCGCGCGACGTCGGCGAGATCCTCGCCGTCGTAGCGCACCGCGACCTCGTGCACGCGTGACGCGAACTCAGCCTGCGCGGCGCGCTCGGCGCGCGCCTCGGCCTCGCTGCGCTCGAGGAGCGCGCGCACGTCGTCATCATCGCCGGTGTCGTCGTCGAGCACGACGAGCAGCGTGCCGGCGCCGGGCACGAGCTCGCGCAGTCCTGCCCGTGGCGTCGCGAGCAGGGCGCGGTGCGCGCGGACCACGGCTGCGCTCGAGCCGAGCTCGAGCAGCCACGCCGCCTCGGCGACGCGAATCATCCGCCGCTGCCGCGGACCATCAGCGGCCCGACGACTCCCCCGCGCCGGGCTTCTCGGTCGGCAGACCGGCTTCGTTCCAGGCGCGCCAGCCGCCGGCCACCGAGGCGACGTTGGTGTAGCCCATGCGCTGCAGGTTGTCGGCGGCGAGCGCCGAGCGGTAGCCGCCGCCGCAGTAGAGGAGCAGGCGCGTTCCCTTGTCGGGGACGCGCGCCTCGATGTCGCGCTCGATGATGCCCTTGGAGAGATGGATCGCGCCTTGCGCGTGGCCCGCGGCCCACTCGCTCTCCTCGCGCACGTCGACGAGCAGCACGCCGGGCGTCTTCGCCTCGCGCGCGGCGGTGTGCACGTCGATCTCCTGGATCCGCGAGCGCGCGTCGTCGCAGAGCTTTTCGAAACCGGGAGAGTGCTTCTTCAAATTCGCATCCAGACGGTCTTGACCTGCGTGTAGAGGTCGATCGAGTAGCTGCCGAGCTCGCGTCCGTAGCCGCTCTGCTTGTAGCCGCCGAACGGCGCGGACGGCTCGAACACGTTGTAGCAGTTGACCCACACCGTGCCGGCGCGCAGCGCGCGCGCCACGCGGTGCGCCTTGGACACGTCGCGCGTCCAGACGCCGGCGGCGAGCCCGTAGAAGGTGTTGTTGCCCTGCAGGACGGCGTCGTTCTCGTCCTCGAAGGGGATCACCGAGACGACCGGGCCGAAGATCTCTTCCTGCGCGATGCGCATGTCGTTCTTGACGCCGGTGAAGACCGTCGGCTTGACGAAGTAGCCCTTCTCGAGGCCGCTTCCGGTCGCGCGCTCGCCGCCGACGAGCGGCTTCGCACCTTCCTTCTTGCCGATCTCGAGGTAGCCGGTGACGCGCTGGAGCTGCTCCTCGCTGACCAGCGGTCCGATCTGCGTCTTCGGATCGAGCCCCGGGCCCTGCTGCATGCTGCCCGCGTACTTGGCGAGCTCCTGCGCGAACTCGTCGTGCATCTTCTGCTCGACGAAGAGCCGCGTGCCCGCGCAGCACACCTGGCCCTGGTTGAAGAACACGCCCATCAGCGCGCCCTTCACCGCGGCCTCGACGTCGGCGTCGGCGAACACGATGTTCGGCGACTTGCCGCCGAGCTCGAGCGAGACGCGCTTCAGCGTGTTCGCGGTCTCGCGGTGGATCTCCTTGCCGACCTCGGTCGAGCCGGTGAAGGCGATCTTGTCGACGCCCGGATGCTTGACGAGCGCGCCGCCCGCGGTCGGGCCGAAGCCCGGCACGATGTTGACCACGCCGTCCGGCATGCCGGCTTCTTGCAGGAGCTCGCCGAGGCGCAGCGCGGTGAGCGGCGTCTGCTCGGCGGGCTTCAGCACGACCGTGTTGCCGCAGGCGAGGGCAGGACCGAGCTTCCAGGCCGCCATCAGCAGCGGGAAGTTCCACGGGATGATCTGCCCGCAGACGCCGACCGGCTCGCGCAGCGTGAAGTTGAAGAACGAGGGATCGGACGGGATCGTCTGGCCGTAGACCTTGTCGACCCAGCCTGCGTAGTAGCGGAACGTGCCGGCCGCGGCGGGGATGTCGACGTTCAGGCTCTCGTTGATCGACTTGCCGTTGTCGAGCGTCTCGAGCTGCGCGAGCTCGCGCGCGTTCTTCTCGATCAACTCCGCGACCCGCCAGAGGAGGCGGCTGCGCTCGGCCGGCTTGCTCTGCCCCCAGCCGGCCTCGAAGGCGCGACGCGCGGCGCGCACGGCGCGATCGACGTCCTCCTTGTCCCCCTCGGCGACGCGCGCGAGTACCTCGCCGGTCGCGGGGTTCACGGTGTCGAACGTCTTGCCGGAAGCCGATTCGACCCACTTGCCGTCGATCAGCATCTTGCGGAACGGTGCGCGAACGAATTCCTGCACCGCCGGTTCGAGCTGCAGCGCTGCTTCCATCGTCGTTTCCCCCCGAAGATTCCGCGCGACGCGGCGGATCCAAGGTCGACGCTAGTGCCGTTCGCGAACGGGGTCAACGGAGGAGACGGAGTGTGCCGGATGCAGAGCGTCGGCGTGCCGGCGTCGGCGTCGACGTTGACGAGCACCGCCGCGAACGCTTGTCTGGCAGGATGACCACGCCGCGTCGACCGGGTGCCGAAGAGGCCGCGGAGGGGGCGCCGCGTCCCGTCGAGCTCGTGCTCGCGCGCGACGACGAGCCGGTCGACTTCCGTCGTCAAGCAAAGACGTACGCCCGCTACCGGCGCGACTACTCGGACGCCCTCTACGAGGCGATCTTCGCGCAGACCGGCGACGGCGCCGGGCGGCGCGCACTCGACCTCGGCTGCGGACCGGGCGCGGTCGCGACGCGGCTCGCGGCGCGCGGCTTCCGCGTCGTCGGCGCGGACTTCTCGGCGCCGATGCTCGCCGAGGCGTCGCGCTTGCTCGGGGGACGCGTGCCGCTCGTGCGGGCGCGCGCCGAGGCGCTGCCGCTCGCGGCCGGGAGCGTCGTGCTCGTCACCTGCGGCACTGCGTTCCACTGGTTCTCGCCGCGTCCGGCGCTCGAGGAGATGACGCGCGTGCTTCGACCCGGCGGACGCGTGGCGCTGTTCTGGCGCTACCCGGCGCGCGACGCCGAGACGCCGCGGCTGATCCGCGAGGTGCTCGGGCGCTTCGGGCCGCGCCTGCCCGAGGAGGTCTACGTCACGCATCCGCCCGAGCCGTTCGCCGGCAGCGCGCTCGAGCCGGATCCGCCGCGCGTCCTGCCGTGCGTCCTGCGCTACACGCCGGAGGAGTTCCACGGCTACGTGGCGACGACGGAGCTCCTGCGCCGCCTGGCGGGACCGCACCACGCGGCGTTTCTCGCCGCGCTGCGCGAGGAGCTCGAAAAGCGCTGCCCGGACGGCGTCGAGGAGCCGTGCGAGGAGTACCTGTTCCTCGCACGTCGGCCGTAGAATCGCCCGACGTGATTCGGGCTGGACGGCGGCGTCCGATCCTGCTCTGGTCGCGTCGTGACGACGCAGCCGCTCTCCGCGCGCGACGAGACCGCGACCTCGGCCGGCGCGCTGCGCGTCGGCTGGCCGCTGGTCGCGTGGTGCGCACTCGCGCTCGTGCTGCTCTTCGGCGCGATCCTCGCGCTCGAGGGCACCGGCGAGGACGGCGTCCGCATGCTGGTCCGGGTGAGCGCCAGGACCTCGCTCGCGCTGTTCGGCGCGGCCTTCGCGGCGTCGTCGCTGGCGTGGCTCTGGCCGTCGACCGTAGCGCGCTTCCTGCTGGTCAACCGTCGCTACCTCGGCGTCTCGTTCGCGGTGTCGCACGCGCTGCACCTGGGCGCGGTGGTCTGGCTCGCGCGCGTCGTGCCGGACTTCGGCATCCCGACGCCGACGCTGGTCTTCGGCGGGCTCGCGTACGTCTTCCTCGCCGCCATGACGGCGACCTCGTTCGACGTCACGGCGGCGTGGCTCGGCCCCAGGCGCTGGCGGCGGCTGCACCTGATCGGCGGCTGGTACCTGTGGGCGATTTTCTTCTTGTCGTACCTGCCGTTCGGGCGCGGCACGAACCGCTCGCTGGTGCCGTTTCTCGCCGTGCTCGCGATCGCCGCGCTGCGCGCCGCCGCACGCGCTCGCCGTGCCTGACCCCGCTCCACCTGACGGAAGCGACGGTCGCAGGTGACGCGCGCGGAAGCCGTACCTGACGGGCTCGCGCGCGCGTCGCGCCTGGTTGTCGCGTCCGCACACGACCGGTACCCTCCGCTCACCCGCCGAAATCCCATGCGACGCCCGATCCGTTTCGACGAGGACCGCAGCGGCACCTGCTTCGGCTGCGGGTCCGCCAATCCGTCCGGCCTGCACCTCGAGTTCTACGAGACCGAGGACGGCGTCGAGGTCGAATACACCGCGCCCGAGGTGCTCGCGGGCGCGCCGGGCGTCGTGCACGGCGGCATCCAGGCGACGCTGCTCGACGAGGCGATGTGCATGACGGCGTTCGCCAAGGAGGGGACGGGTGTGGTGACCGGCGAGCTGACGGTGCGCTACCTGCGTACCGTTCCGACCGGCAAGCCACTCGTCATCCGCGGGCGCATCACCGAGCGGCGCGACCGCAGCTTCTTCATCAGCGGCAGCATCGCGCTCGCGGAGACGCAGGAGGAGCTGACGCGCGCCCAGGGACGCTTCTTCGTCGCCTCGCGCGCCGTCGAGGAGGAGGCCGCGTCGTGACGATCCCTGTCGCGTTTCTCGTCGTCAGCCTGATCGGCGCCTGGTTCACGTTCAACGCGTACAACCCGATGCTCAAGCATCGGCGGCGCTCGGTGATCAGCTTCTTCGCGGGCTGGCTGACGGTCGAGCTCGCGCTGCACCACATCGCCTGGCAGGTCCTGGCGACCTGCGTGTTCATCCATCTCGGCGCGCTCGCCGAGTGGCCCGGACGGCTCGGGCTCGCGATCTCGATTGCGTCGTGGGCCGCGCTCGCGCTGCTCTACCGCCGCGCGACGCAGGCCGAGGAGGTGGTCGAGCAGGCGCTGCGCCGCGGCCTCGGCGAGAACTACCGCGAGCGCATCCTGCCGGAGTTCGCGGAGCAGCTCTCGAACGGCATCGACTGGCGCGAGATCCTGCTGCCGTTCCCGATGCGCGACCCGCGCGTCGAGCGCCTGCGCAACATCCCGTACGCGGAGAACGGCAAGCGGCCGCTGCTGCTCGACCTCTACCGTCCGCGCCAGGCGCCGCCGGGCCCGGGAGGCGAAGCGCAGCCCGAGCCGCGCCGGCTGCGGCCGATCCTGCTGCAGATCCACGGCGGAGCCTGGATCCTCGGCAGCAAGAACGAGCAGGGCATCCCGCTGATGCTGCGCATGGCGTCGCACGGCTGGCTGTGCGCGAGCATCGACTACCGCCTGAGCCCGCGCGCGACGTTCCCGGACCACATCGTCGACGTCAAGCGCGCAATCCGCTGGCTCAAGGAGCACGCGCTCGAGTACGGCGCCGACCCGAACTTCATCGTGGTGACCGGCGGCTCGGCCGGCGGGCACCTGGCGTCGCTCGCCGCGCTCACCCCGAACGCGCCCGAGTTCCAGCCCGGCTTCGAGGACGTCGACACCACGGTGCAGGGCTGCGTGTCGTTCTACGGCGTCTACGACTTCACCAACCGCAACGGCGTCTACGCGCACGACGGGCTCTCGGGCCTGCTCTCGCGCTGGGTGATGAAGAAGCGCCTCAGCGAGGCGCGCGAGCTCTACGAGCAGGCGTCGCCGCTCTACCGCATCGGGCCACAGGCGCCGCCGTTCTTCCTCGTGCACGGCGACTGCGACTCGCTGGTGCCGGTCGGCGAGGCGCGGCACTTCTACGCGGCGCTGCGCGAGGCGTCGCACAACCACGTGGTGTACGCCGAGATCCCCGGCGCGCAGCACGCGTTCGAGCTCTTCCCCTCGCTGCGCAGCGCGCTCGCGATCGACGGCGTCGAGCGCTTCCTGTTCGTCGTCTACAGCGAGCACCTGCGCGCGACCGAGACGGACCGCACGCAAAGCGACGCGAGCGAGCCGCGCAAGGCCGCCGCGTCCTGAGCGGCGACGCCGGCTCAGCTCCCGACGAAGCGCTTGACGGCGTTGCGGAGCTCGTCGAGCCGGTCCTCGAAGAAGTGGCCGGTGCCCTGCACGACGTGCAGCTCGGCCGCGGGCACGCTCTGCTGCGTGAGAAAGCTCTCGAGCGCCGCGAGCGGCGCCACGTCGTCGCGGTCGCCGTGCACGAAGAGCTTCGGCTTCGCGCACGAGGCGAGGTAGCCGACGTCGTAGTGCGTGACCGGCATCGCGATCGCGATCAGGCGGTGCACGCGCGGGTCGGCGCAGCCGAAGCGCGTCCCGACGGCGGCGCCGAACGAGAAGCCGGCGACCACCACCTCGCGCGCCGCAGGCTGGCGCTCGAGCAGGAAGTCGAGCGCGGCGCGCGTGTCGTCGACCTCGCCGACGCCGTAGCCGTGCGCGCCCGTGCTCTCGCCGACGCCCGGAAAGTTGAAGCGCAGCGTCTCGAAACCCGCCTCGTGGAGCGCCCGCGCGCAGTGGAACACGACCGGGTTGTGCATCGTGCCGCCGTAGAGCGGGTGCGGGTGGAGGACGAGCGCCACGCGCTCGGCGTCGTCGCGCGTTGGGCGGTAGATCGCCTCGAGCTGGCCGTGTGGTCCCGGGATCAGGGTCTTGCCTGCGAACATGCGCCGGAGCCTACACGGGAAGCGCGTGCAACGCAGGCGCCGCGCACCCGCGCAACAAAGCGGGGCGTTCGCTGCGTCTCATCGGGAATCAGGAGGCGAAGATGGCGTTCGCAGAGTTGAAGGCTCGTCAGAGCGTGATGTGGGGCGCGGGTCCCTACGAGCCGATCGTCGAGCTGACGCGCGGCGTGCACGACGTGCTGCTCGCGCGGCTCGAGCCGCGTCCGGGCGAGCGCTGGCTCGACGTCGCGACCGGGACGGGCGCGGTCGCGCTGCGCGCCGCGATGGCCGGCGCCGACGTGACCGGCATCGACCTGTCGCCGGCGCTGATCGAGAAGGCGAAGAGCAAGGCCGTGTGGCAAGGCGTCATGGCGCGCTTCGAGGTCGGCGACGCGGAAGCGCTGTCGGCGCCGTCGGCGAGCTTCGACGTCGTCTGCTCGGCGATCGGCACGCAGTTCGCGCCGGATCACGGCGCGGTCGCGCGCGAGCTCGCGCGCGTGTGCCGCAAGGGCGGACGGCTCGGCCTCGCGTGCTGGACGCCCGACAGCGTCGTCGCGCGCATGTTCGCGGTGATGCGCCCGTTCGCGCCGGCGCCGCCGCCGGGCGCCGGCAACACCTTCGACTGGGGACGCGGCGACTACGTCGAAAAGCTGCTCGGCGAGAGCTTCGCGCTCGACTTCGAGGAGCGCGTGCTGACGGTGGTCGCGGAGTCCGGCGAGGCGATGTGGGAGCTCTTCGTCGAGGCCTACGGTCCGACGCGCACGCTCGCGGCGTCGCTCGACCCGGAGCGTCGCGAGGAGCTGCACCGCGCCTGGGTGGACTTGTTCGAGGCCGATCGCTCGGCGGGCGCGATCCGCCAGGCGTGGCGCTGGCTGCTGGTGCACGGCGTCCGGCGCTAGCGAGCGTTCGAGGCGGGCTTGCGTTTCCCGCGACGGTCGAGGAAACCGGCCGGCGAGGGAGACGCATGCCGAACCTCTGGGTGACGGGGCTCGACCGCGAGCAGGGCAGGACGTTCAGCCGTCTCGCCTCCGAGCTCTTCGAGCGCGAGCTCGGCACGCCGCGCCAGTCGGTTTACGTCTTCCTGCGCGACGCGGTGCTGTTCCGCGACGGCCTCGAGAGCTCGCTACCGGTGATCGTGCAGGTGAGCTGGATCCGCCGTCCGCCGGAGCACTTCGCCAAGGTGCTCGAGGGGCTCACGCGCATCGTCAAGCAAGACCTCGGGCACACGGGCTCGGTGCAGGTCGAGCTGCACGAGAAGTGGGACGACGCGGCGATCGACGGCGAGCTCTGCTCGGCGTGGGCGGCGCGCAACCGCCGCTGAGCGCGCGACCGAGGCCCCGCGCCGGCGTCGCCGAACGAAGCCGGGCTATCGAAACGACCCGGTGTCGCCGAGCGCGCTGACGCCGCGCGCGGCGTGCTCCGTCAGCGCGCCTGCCACATCGGCAGCCAGCGCTGGATGACGTTCGTCACCGTGCCGTCGGCCTTCCAGCCCGCGAGCAGATCGTCGACCTGCGCGCGCAGCGCCTCGTCCTGCGGTCGGAAGCCCCAGCCGATCTGCTCCCGGGTGAGGAACGGACGCAGGCGCGGCACCACGTCGCCTTCGTTCTCGGCCGCGAACCACGCGACCACCGGCGCGTCGCTGACGAACGCGTCGACGCGGCCTGCGACCAGGTCGGCGATCGCGTCGCGGTTGCTCACGTACGCGAAGACCTGGCCGGTGCGGTAGTTCTCGCGGATGTAGGTCTCGCCGGTCGTGCCGCGCGTGACGCCGATGCGCAGCGAGCTCGCGAGCACGGACTGCGGCGTCGGGTAGCTCTCGGCGAGGCTCGCGCGCAGCAGCACGGACATCCCGGAGTCCATGTACGGCTGGCTGAACGCGACGCGCAGCGAGCGCAGCCGCGTGATCGTCATGCCGGACATGATGATGTCGATCTGGCCGTTCGCGAGCGCGGGGATCAGCTCGTTCCACTCGAGCGCGACGACCCGCAGCGGGCGGCGCATCGCGGCCGCGATCTTCATCGCGAAGTCGACTTCGATGCCGACCATCTGCGTGCCCTGCTGCATGGCGAACGGCGGCGTGTCGAGCGTCACGCCGACGCGCAGCTCGGGCGCGGTCGGCGCCTGCGGCGCGGTGGGCCGTGGCGGCGGGGTGGAGCATCCCGCGACGACGGACAGCAGCACGAGCGTCGCGAGAAGCCGCGACGGCGCGCGATGAAAGATCCCCATGGTGCTCCTCCCGCCGCTCCGACGCGCTAGCGCGCGGCGCCCTTCTGGTAACCGGCCGCGTAACCCTTCTGGTACTGCGCTTCCTGCGACTTCTCGTACGCGTCGTAGAGGTAGCCGCCGAGCAGACCCGCGCCGGCGCCGGCCGCGGCGCCGAGGCCCGCGTTGCCGGCGATCGCGCCGATCACCGCGCCGCTCGCGGCGCCGATCGCGCCGCCGCTCAGCGTGCGCTGCTGCGTCGTGCTCATGTTCGAGCATCCGGCCGTCGCCAGGAGCACCACCATCCCGAGAATTCCAACGAGCCTCTTCATCGCTTCCTCCGCGCTCAGTTCGCTGCCGGCGTCGCCTGCGGGCACGGGTAGGTCTCGACGAGATACTTGACGAGGGCCTCGACGGGTCTCTCGTTCGCGTACTCCGGATGCGCCTTCGCCCAGGTGATGAAGCCGTCGATCGCCTGCGCGCGCGTCGGCGTCGGCTGGGGCAGGCAGACGACCGGCTTCGCCTTCGGACCGCCGTGCAGTGCCACGTGGTACTGGTAGGCGCCGACCAGGTAGCCGTGGCAGAAGCCCATCGCCGGGCCGTGCAGCGGATCGCTCTCCGGTGTCGTGCAGACGTCGATCACGTCCTGCGTATTGGCGATGAGGAAATCCTCGGTGGTGACCGCGAGGGCTGCGCTCGCCGAGAGCAGCGTCGTCGCCGCGCAGATCGCCCAGAGCCTACGCATCCAGCACCTCCTTGCCTCCATCACGGACGTCGAGTCGCGGCCGACGTCCAGTCGCGTCTCTTCGTTCACCAAACCGCCTGCAAATCAAGGCTGCGCGGCGCTCACGTCCTGCACGGGGCCGATCCACGCGTCGTCGGGCAGCTGCCAGCCGCCACCGAGCGCGCGGTAGAGGTCGACGACCGCGAGGAGCTGGTCACGCTGCGTGCGCGCGAGGTCGAGCTGCGCCGGGAACAGGAGCTGCTGCGCCTCGAGCACCTCGTAGTAGTTCGCGAGCCCCTGGTTGTAGCGCAGCAGCGACAGGCGGACGGACTCCTCGTAGGCGCGCACGGCCTTCGCTTGCGCCTCGCGGATCTCCGCGAGCTTCTGCTGCAGGACGAGCGTGCTCGACACCTCGGCGAACGCCGTGAGCAGCGTCTGCTCCCACTGCAGCTTCGCCTGCTCCCACTGCGCGACCTGCGCGTAGTACTGCTCGAGGAGCTGGCCGCCGGTGAAGATCGGCCCCGAGATCGAGCCGACGATGTTCCAGATGTTGGCCGAGCCCTTGACCACGTCCTCGAGCTCGGTGCTCTGCCCGCCGTAGAGGCTCGTGAGCCCGATGCGCGGGAAGAAGTTCGCGACCGCGACGCCGACCTGCGCATTGGCGCTCTGGATGACGGCCTCGGCTTGACGCACGTCCGGACGCCGCTCGAGCAGGTCGGCCGGCAGGCCCGGTGGCGTCGTGGGCGGCGTCACCTGCTCGGTGAGCGAGGCGCCGCGCGGGATCGGGCCCGGGTTGCGCCCGAGCAGGACGTTGATCTGGTTCTCCTTGGCGACGATCTGCGCTTCGAGCGTCGGGATGCTGGCCTCGGTCTCGTAGAGCGCCGCGGCGGCGCGCTCGGTCTGCAGCTTCGAGCCGACGCCGCCCTGGTAGCGTCGCGTGAAGAGCTCGAGGGTCTCGCGGAACGACTCGGTCGTCTGACGCGCGATCTCGAGCTCGCGGTCGAGCTCGAGCAGCTCGAAGTACGCCTGCGCGACGCTCGCGACCAGCGTCAAGAGCACGCCGCGCCGGAACTCCTCGGTCGCGAGCAGCTCGGCCTGCGCGGCCTCGGTCGCGCGGCGGATGCGACCCCAGACGTCGATCTCCCACGCGAGGTCGAAGGCGCCGAGGAAGGCGTTGAACGTCCGGCTCGGCACGCCGGGAATGACGAGCTGCCGCTGGCGCGACGCCTGACCCTGGTAGCCGATCTGCGGGAAGAGCGGCGCGCGCGCGACGCCGACCAGCGCCTCGGCTTGCTCGACGCGCGCGATCGCCGTGCGGAGGTCGTAGTTGTTCTGCACCGCCTCGGTGACGAGCCGCTGCAGCACGGGATCGGAGAACACCTCCCACCACGGCAGGTCGGCGAGCGACTCGGCCTCGGGCGGCGTGAGCTGGCCGTAGAACTCGGTCGGCGGCTGCGCGTCGGGACGCACGTAGTTCGGTCCCACCGGACAACCGACGAGCGTCGTGGCGAGCAGGGCGAGCGCGGCGCAGGCCAGCGTCGCGCGCAGGCGGCTCGCGCGCCGGGGGCGAAGCCGTCGCGCGCTCACTCCGCCGCCCCCGAGCGCTTCGTCGCGAGCGCCGGCTCGGCGGGCGGCGCGGTCTCGGCGTGCTCGCCACCGCCGCCGGCGAGCTTCTCGACGACGTAGAACGACAGCGGCACGATGAAGATCGCGATCACCGAAGCGGCGAGCATGCCGCTCATCACCACCGTGCCCATGATCTGGCGCGACACCGCGCCGGCGCCCTGCGCGCGCACCAGCGGCACGACGCCGAGGATGAACGCGAACGCGGTCATCAGGATCGGACGCAGGCGCAGCCGCGCGCCGGTCAGCGCGGCCTCGACCAGCGGCTTGCCGCTCTCGTACTCGGCCTTCGCGAACTCGACGATCAGGATCGCGTTCTTCGCGGTGAGGCCGATCAGCATGACGAGGCCGATCTGCGCGTAGACGTTGTTCACCATCTCGCGCACGAAGAGGCCCAGGAACGCGCCGAACACCGCGATCGGGATGCCGAGCAGCACGCTGAAGGGCAGGGACCAGCTCTCGTACTGCGCGGCCAGAATCAGGAACACCATCAGCAGGGAGAAGCCGAAGATCACCGTCGGCGACACGCCTTCGGCCGCGACCTTCTCCTGGAAGGACATGCCCATGTACTCGTAGCCCATCTCGCGCGGCATGGTCTCGGCGAACACCTCTTCGAGCGCCTTCATGCCCTGGGCCGAGCTGACGCCCGGCCGCAGCGAGGCGTTGATCTGCGCGGCGCGGTGCTCGTTGAAGCGGATGGTGAACTCGGGCCCGTAGTAGTCTCTCGTCTCGACGATGGCGTCGAGGGGCACCATCTCGCCCGCGCTGTTGCGGACGTAGAACCGGCCCATGTCCTGGGTGTTGGTGCGGTAGGCGCCCTCGGCCTGCACGTACACCTGCCAGACGCGTCCGAAGCGATTGAAGTAATTGACGAAGACGCCGCCGAGGTAGGCCTGCAACGTCTGGTAGACGTCGCTCAGCGCCACGCCCTGCTTGAGCGCCTTCTCGCGGTTCACGTCGGCGAAGATCTGCGGCACCGCCGGCACGAAGGTGGTCGACACCATCGCGAACTCCGGCCGCTTGCTCGCCGCGGCGATGAACTTCTTGGTGTTCTCGGCGAGGAATTCGATCGTGCCGCCGGAGCGGTCCTCGAGCATGAAGGTCACCCCGCCCGACGTGCCGACGCCGGGGATCGCCGGCGGCGGGAACGCGAAGGCGATCGCTTCGGGCAGCTCGCGCAGGCGCGCGTTCAGACGCTGCATGATGACGTTCGCCGTGAGCCCGTGCTCGTCGCGCTTCGCCCACGGCTCGAGCGTGACGAAGAAGAAGCCGGTGTACGTGATCGGCGTGCTGCTCAGCAGGCTGAAGCCGACCACCGTGTTGTAGGTCTGCACGCCCGGCGTCTCGGCGAGGATCGCCTCGATCTCCCGCGTGACCTCGTCGGTGCGCTGCAGCGACGCGGCCTCGGGGAGCTGGACGTTGAGGTAGAAGTAGCCCTGGTCCTCTTCGGGCACGAAGCCCGTCGGGATGCGCGAGCCGAGGTAGAGCGCGATCACCGTGAGCACCGCGAGCAGCCCGAGGCCGAGCGACGGGTGCCTGATGAGGTGGTGGCACCACGCGACGTAGCCGTCGGTGACGCGCGTGAAGACGCGGTTGAACCAGCGGAAGAAGACGCCGAGCGGGCCGCGCGTCTCGCGCTTCGGCCGCAGCAGCAGCGCCGACAGCGCCGGGCTCAGCGTCAGCGCGTTGAAGGCGGAGAACACGACCGACACCGCGATCGTCACCGCGAACTGCTGGTAGAGGCGGCCGGTGATGCCCGGGATGAACGCCGTCGGGACGAACACCGCGACCAGGATCAGCGCGATCGCGACGACCGGCGCCGACACCTCGCGCATCGCCTTGAGCGTCGCCTCGCGCGGCGAGAGCCCCTGCTCGATGTTGTGCTCGACGGCCTCGACGACGACGATCGCGTCGTCGACCACGAGACCGATCGCGAGCACGAGCCCGAAGAGCGACAGCGTGTTGATCGAGAAGCCGAGCAGCGGGAAGATCGCGAACGTGCCGACCAGCGACACCGGCACCGCGAGCAGCGGGATCAGCGTCGCCCGGAAGCCCTGCAGGAAGACGAACACCACGAGGATGACGAGGACCAGCGCCTCGAACAGCGTGTGGACGATCTCCTCGATGCCCTCGGTGACGGCGAGCGTCGTGTCGAGCGAGACGACGTAGTCGAGGTCCGCCGGGAAGCGCTGCTTGAGCTCCTCCATCAGCGCGGTCGCGCGCCGCATGGTGTCGATCGCGTTCGAGCCGGCGAGCTGGTAGATCGCGACGATCGCGGCGGGCTTGCCGTTGAGGCGGCCCTTGGTGTTGTAGCTCTGCGCGCCGAGCTCGACGCGCGCGACGTCGCGCACGCGGATCATCGAGCCGTCCTCGTTCGCGCGCACGATCACGTTCTCGAAGTCGTGCGGCGTCTCGAGGCGGCCCTGTGCGCGCACCGAGTAGGTGAACTCCTGTCCCGGCGGCACGGGCTCCGCGCCCACCGAGCCCGCCGGGTTCACCGTGTTCTGCTGCTGGATCGCGTTGATGATCTCGGTGACGGTGATGCCGAGCTTGGCGAGCGTGTCGGGCTTGACCCAGAGCCGCATCGCGTACTGGCCGGCGCCGAAGATCTGCACCTGGCCGACGCCCTCGACGCGCGTCATCGGGTCGTTGATGTTGATGTACGCGTAGTTCGACAGGAACAGCGCGTCGTACGTTCCGTTCGGAGAGTACAGCGAGAACAGCGCGAGCGGCGCGGTCGTCGACTGCTTGATCGTGACGCCGTACTGCTGCACCTGCATCGGGAGCTGCGACTGCGCCTGCCCGTAGCGCATCTGCGCGAGGATCTGGTCGGTGTTGATGTCGGTCCCGACCTCGAAGTCGACGCGCAGCGTGGTGGTGCCGTTGTTGGCGTTGATCGAGTACATGTAGATCGAGCCGTCGACGCCGCTCATCTGCTGCTCGATCGGTGCTGCGACCGCGCTCTCCATGGTCAGCGCGTCGGCGCCGGTGTACGTCGCCGACAGCTGCACCTCGGGCGGAGCGATGTCCGGGAACTGCGCGACCGGCAGCTGCACCATGGCGACCGCGCCGACGATCACCATGATGATCGAGATCACCATGGCGACGATCGGGCGGCGGACGAAGAAGGCCGCCATCGTTCAGCTCGCGGAGCGGGCCTGCGCGGCGTCGGAGGCCGGCGTCGGCGTCGGGTAGATTCCCGGCGCGTCCTGCGGGGGAGCGGCCTTCGCGACGACGGTGATGCCGTCGCGGATCTTCTGCACGCCCTCGACGACCACCTGCTCGCCGGCCTCGAGTCCCTTGGTGATGACCCAGTCGCTGCCGGTGCGCGGACCGGGGACGACGTCGCGCACCTCCACCTTGTTGTCCTTGACGACGTAGACCTTGAAGGTGCCCTGGACGTCCACCACCGCGCGCTGCGGGATGACGAGCGCGTTCTTCTCGACGTCCGTCGCGGCGCGGGCCTTCGCGTAGCCGCCAGGACGCAGGATGTTGTCCGGATTCGGGAAGAGCGCTTGCACGAGCAGCGTGCCGGTACGCTCGTCGACCTGGCGATTGACGGCGTAGAACCGGCCCTCGTGCGCGTACGTGCTGCCGTCGGCGAGGATCAGCTGGATCGTCGGCGCGTCGGGATTCGGGTGTCCGCTCTCCGAGGTTCGGTTGATCCGCTGCGCGACCGACAGGTACTCCTGCTCGCTGATCGGGAACTGCACCTTGATCGGGTCGACCGTGGACACGACGGTGAGCACGTCGTTCGGACCGACGAGGTCGCCGATCTGGGCCTGGTTGATGCCCGCGATGCCGTCGATCGGCGAGGTCACCCGGGTCCACTCGAGGTTGAGCCTGGCCTGCTCGAGGTTCGCTTGCGCCTGGAAGACGGCGGCCTTGTTCGCCTCGTTCTGCTGAATCGCGTCGTCGAGCTCTTGCTGGCTGACGGCGCCCTGGGCGGCGAGCGGCTTGTAGCGCGCGACGTCGAGCTCGGTCTTCTTGAGGATCGCCTGCGCGCTGAGCAGCGCGCCCTTCGCCTGGTCGAGCGCGGCCTGGAACTGCCGTGGGTCGATCTGGAAGAGGAGCTGTCCCTCCTTGACGACCGAGCCGTTCTGGTAGTGCTGGCTCAGCAGGTAGCCCTGGACCTTCGGGCGAATTTCAGCATTGACATAGCCGACGATGGTCCCGACCCATTCCCGGTAGAGCGGTACGTCGCGTTGCACGACGGGTGCGACCAGCACCTCGGGCGTCGGCGTCGCGGGGGGCGTGGCGTTCTGGCAGCCGGCGGCGCCGACCGCAAGCAGCGTCAGCAGCACCCAGAGCGTGCTCGTCGATCGCTGCGCGTATTTCCCCCGTCCGCTCCCCATCCCGCGTACCTCGTAAAGCTTCGCGAGCCGCTAGCACATCCGCGCTGTGCACCAAAACAGCAGCTCGTGCGGGCTCGGGTCACGTGGCGGTGCATCGGCTCTGTCGGGCCGCCGCTAAAGTTGCCTCGACCAGGTGCTGTAGCGACTGCCGATGCGAGCGCGACGAACGCCCCCGTCAACCCAGCAGACGCCCGCCGCCCGGCGCCTCGCCGCGCAGCTTGTACTTCTCGACCCGCTGGGTCGGGGTCTTCGGCAGCGAGTCGCGGAACTCCCACTGCGTCGGCACCTGGAACTTCGCGAGGCGCGCCGCGGCGAAGGCGCGCAGGTCGTCCGTGCTCACCTCGCCGCGCGGCACGATGAACGCCTTCACCTCCTGGCCGAGCACCGGATGGTGGACGCCGACCACCGCGACCTCCGCGACCTGCGGGTGCTCGCGCAGCACCTTCTCGACCAGCACCGAGGAGATGTTCTCGCCGCCGCGACGGATGACGTCGCGCTTGCGGTCGACGAAGTACAGCCAGCCGTCCTCGTCGAGGTAGCCGAGGTCGCCGCTCAAGAACCAGTCGCCGCGCAGCGCGCGCCGCGTCTGCTCCTCGTCGCGGAAGTAGCAGGCCATGCGGTAGGGCGACTCGACCGCGATCTCGCCGGTCTGGCGCGGGCCGAGCTCGCGGCCGTCGTCGTCGAGGATGTGCAGCTTGACGCCGGGAACCGGCGGGCCGGCGGAGCCCGGCCGCGGCGCCGCGTCGAGCGGCTCGAGCGTCACGACGCCGGCGTCGGTCGAGCCGAAGCACTCGATCACGTGCGGGATGCGGAAGCGCTCCTTCACGCGGTCGCGGATCGGCGCGCTGCCGAGACCGAGGACGACGCGGATCTTGCTCGTGCGCTCGAGCTCGCTCGGCTCCTGCGCGAGCAGGATCGCGAGGATGGTGCCGAGGGTGAAGAACGCGGTCGCGCCGGTCGCGTGCGCGAGCGGCCAGAACTCGGACGCGGAGAACGCGCGCGGAAACGCGAACGTGCAGCCCGCCTGCTGCGCGGTCGCCGCGCCCGACCAAGCATTGCCGTGGAACAGCGGACCGACCGCCAGGATGACGTCGTCCGCGCCGAGCCGCATGCCGGAGACGAAGAACTCGCTCGAGCCGCCGGTGCGGTCGTGCGTGAAGAGCACGCCTTTCGGATTGCCGGTGGTGCCCGAGGTGTAGAGCAGCGTCGAGCCGTCGCCGGACTCGAGGCGCACCGGAACCTCGTCGTCGCTGCTCGCGTCGAGCAGGGTGTCGAAGCGCTCCGCACCAGCCACCTCTCCGAAGGAGGCGAGGCGCGTCGTCGCGGGGAGCTTGGTCTCGGGGGAGGTCACGTTGCCGGTCGCGCCCGCCGCGGTCAGCAGCACACGCGGCTCGGCGTGCCCGATCACGTACGACAGCTCGCGCGTGCCGAGCTGCGGGTTCACCGGATTCAGGATGCCGCCCGCCTTCAGCGCGCCGAACGCCGCGACCAGCCACTCGATCGAGTTGCCGAGCGCGAGCGTCACGCGGTCGCCCTTCTCGACGCCGAGCGCGCGCAGCGCGTGCGCCGCGCGGTTCGTCAGGCGGTCGAACTCCTCGAAGGTGACGCTGCGTCCCTCGTGCACGAGGTAGGGATGGTCGCCGCGCTCGCGGCGGTTGCGGGCGAGGTGATCGAGGAACAGCATCATTGCTCCGTTCTCACGGCTCCGCGTTCACGTGCGCGGCAGGCCGAGCACGCGCTGCGCGAGGATGTTGCGCTGCACCTCCGAGGTGCCGGAGATCAGCGTCGACGAGCGTCGCGTCGCGTACCAGTGGGCGGCGATGCCGCGGTCGGGCGAGTAGCGCTCGTGGCCGGCGAGCTGGCCGAACGGACCCTGCAGCTCGAGCGCGAGACCCGCGATGCGCTGCGCGAGCTCGCTGCCGAAGACCTTGTGGCGCGAGGCGTCGAGCGGGTTGCCGTTGCCGCGCAGCGTGGCGGTGACGCTGCGCAGACCCGAGAGCCGCAGGATCTCGAGCTCGATCCAGCACTGCGCGAGTGCTTGACGGTGCGCCGGCGTGACGTGTCCGGGCCGCTCGCCGTCCGTCACCTGCCGGGCGTAGCGCAGCGCGCGGCGCAGCGCGGTGCGCAGCTCGCCCGACATCTCGAAGACCCAGAGATCGCGCTCCGCGGCGAGCGCGCCGTTGACGATCGTCCAGCCGTCGCCAGGCGCGCCGACCAGGCAGTCGCGCGGCACCGGGACCTCGTTCAAGAACACCTGCGCGAAGTGCGGCTCGCCGACCAGGTTGTGGATCGGACGGATCTCGACGCCGGGCAGCGACATGTCGAGCAGGAAGACGCCGAGACCGTGGTGGCGGCGCGACTGCGGATCGGTGCGCGCGAGCACCAGGCACCACTGCGCCATCGGCGCGTGGCTGGTCCAGATCTTCGAGCCCGAGAGGATGAAGCGGTCGCCGTCCTCGATCGCGAGCGTGCGCAGCGACGCGAGGTCGGAGCCCGAGCCCGGCTCCGAGAAGCCGAGGCACCAGACGTCCTCGACGGAGAGGATGCGCGGCAGGAAGCGGCGCTTCTGCGCCTCCGAGCCGTAGCGCAGCAGCGTCGGACCGACGACGCCGAGGCTCACCATCTGGCCGAGCTGCGGCGGCTCGAGCGGCGCGGTCTCGTCGTAGAAGATCATCTGCTCGACGAGGCCGAGGCCGCGTCCGCCGTACTCCTTCGGCCACGCGAGGCCGAGCCAGCGGCCGCTCGCGAGCATGCGCGCCCAGGCCAGCATCGCCTCGGCGCCGGGGTGCTCGCTCGAGCAGCCGGGACGGTCGAGGATCGCCGGCTCGGGCGGTGGGTTGTTCTCGAGCCAGGCGCGCAGCTCGTCGCGAAAGCGCAGCTCGCTGGCGGTGAGCGCGAAGTCCATCGCGGCCCTTTTGGCGGAGCGTGGGGCGGGAGTCCAGCAGCGAGACGCGTCGCGCGTGCGCGACTCTCGCGCGTCTCGACGCGCGCGACGTCGGAGCGCGCGCGTCGAACGGCGCGCGCGTTGACACCCCGCGCGTCGTGCGAGTACCACCGAGCGATGCCGCAGCCCGCCGACGTCGTGCAGATCGTCCCGCCGGGCCGCCTGGTCTACGGGATGCAGCTCCCGATCCAGGCGCAGAGCACGATCTTCGCAGCACCCTGGGAGGAGTCCGCGGGCGCCGACGAGCTGCGACGCATCGCCCAGGCCTGCGATCGCAGCGGCTTCTTCTACGTCGCGGTGTGCGACCACGTCTGCGTGCCGCGCGAGCGCGCCGCCGCGATGCGCACCACCTGGTACGACACGGTCGCGACGCTCGGCTTTCTCGCCGCGGCGACGACCCGCGTGCGTCTACTGTCGCACGTCTACGTGCTGCCGTACCGTCACCCGCTGCAGACCGCGAAGGCGTTCGCGACGCTCGACGCGCTCTCCGGCGGACGCGTCATCCTCGGCGTCGGCGCCGGGCATCTCGAGGGCGAGTTCGCGGCGCTCGGCGTCGACTTCGGGCGCCGCGGCAAGCTGCTCGACGAGGCGATCGACGCCGTCAAGCAAGCGTTCCTCGACGAGTTCCCGTCGCACGCGGGGAAGACCTGGCGCTTCGCGGACCTCGGCCTCGCCCCGCGTCCCGTGCAGAAGCCGCGCCCGCCGATCTGGGTCGGCGGCTCGACGCCCGCGGCGCTGCGGCGTGCGGGCGAGCGCGGCGACGGCTGGCTGCCGCAGGGCACGCCGCGCGCCGAGCTGCCGCAGGCGATCGCGACCATCCGCGAGCACCGGCGGAAGAAGCTCGGCGACGCGCCGATCGAGATCGGCACGATGAGCGAGTGGCTCTACCTCGGCGAGCCCAGGTTCGACGTCGGGCCGAACGCGCGCACCGGCTCCGCGGAGGAGATCGCGGCGCACCTGCGCGGCCTCAAGGACATCGGCGTCCATCACCTCGGCGTCCGCTTCCGCTCCCGCTCGTGCGACGAGCTGATCGAGCAGATCGAGCGCTTCGGCGCCGAGGTCGGGCCGCTGCTCGACGCGTAGCGCACGCGGCGAGACGAGGAGGGGGGTCACAGCATGCTGCTCGAGAACCGCATCGCCATCGTCTCCGGCATCGGCCCCGGGATGGGGCGCGACATCTCGCTCACCTTCGCGCGCGAGGGCGCGGACCTCGTGCTCGCGGCGCGCAGCCCGGAGCGGCTCGAGGCGGTCGCCGCCGAGGTGCGCGCGCTCGGACGCCGTGCGCTGTGCGTCCCGACCGACATCGCCAAGCCCGAGGACTGCGCGCGTCTCGCCAAGGCGGCGCTCGACGAGTTCGGCCGCATCGACGTGCTGGTCAACAACGCCTTCAAGGGGCCGAGCTTCAAGCGCTTCGAGGACGAGGACCTCGCCGGCTGGCGGCAGGTGTTCGACGTCAACGTGTTCGGCTCGCTGCAGCTCACGCAGGCCGTGGTGCCGGCGATGAAGGAGCAGGGCGGCGGCTCGATCGTGTTCATCAACTCGATGTCGATGCGCATCATCGAGCCGACCCACGGCGGCTACGCGGCGTCGAAGGGCGCGCTGATGACCGCGGCGCAGGTGCTCGCGAAGGAGCTCGGGCGCTACAAGATCCGCGTCAACTCGGTGGTGCCGGGCTACATCTGGGGACCGGCCTTGCAGGGCTACTTCAAGCTGCTCGCGCAGCAGCAGGGGACGACGCCGGAAGCGATCTACGAGAGCGTCGCGAGCCAGACGGCGCTGCACAAGATCCCGGATTCGGAGGAGATCTCGGGCGCCGTGCTGTTCTTCGCTTCCGATCTGTCGCGCGCGGTGACCGGGCAGGCGCTCGACGTCAACGCCGGGCACTTCTTCCACTGAGCGGCGCCCGCGCTCTCTGACGTCTGTGGACGTCGGCCGTGCGCGTTGCCGGACGAATGCGCACGGCGGGCGCTCGCCGACGAGGCCGCAAGCCGCGCGCGCGGCCCGCGTCTCAAGTCGAGCATGGCGACGGTCGAAAACCTGGCTCAATGGCTCCTCTCGCGAAGCATTGGGTGCGGCGACGGGTCGCGCGCTGGGCGTCGCTGTGCGCAGCCGCCGCGGCTCTCGCGGTCGGCGGCTGCGGCGGGGGCGGCGCAAGCTCCACCTCGGTCGCCGCGAGCGCTGGCAAGGGACACCTGGTCGTCAGCAACGGCGACGATTCCGTCGTGACCTGCAACGTCCTCGGCGACGGCTCGATCGACACCTGCCGGCTCGTGCAGGTCGAGAGCCTCGACGCTCCCGGCAGCATCGAGGTGGTGTCGGGCCGCGCCTATCTCACCGACCTCGCCGACCACGGCGTGCTCGTCTGCACCGTCGACGACCGCGGCGGGATCACGGACTGCGAGACGGCGGAGCAGGGCGGCGCGCTGGTCGCGCCGATGGGCGTGATCGTCGCAGACGCCGTGCTCTACGCTTCGGGCGGCGACGGCGCGGTCGTCGCGTGCGATCTCGCGGCTGGCGGCACGCCGCGGAACTGTCGTCGCGCGCTGCCCGCGGGTACGTTCGCGAACCCGCTCGGGCTCGCCGCGCAGGACGGCCTCGTCTTCGTCGCCAACCAGGCGGCGAGCACGATCGAGGTCTGCGTCGCGAGCGCCGGCGCGCTCGGCGGCTGCACGACGTCGGACGCCGGCGGCACGCTCGCCCGGCCGACCGGGCTCACGATCGCCGACGGCCGGCTCTTCGTGACGAACGTCGTCGACGACTCGATCACGGTGTGCCGCATCGGCGCGCAGGGGAGCCTCGACGGGTGCGTCAAGTCGGCGCATCCGGAAGCGCTCGCGTGGCCGCTCGACGTCGCGGTCAACGGCTCGGTGCTCTACGTGAGCAACGCCCACACGCACACCGTCGCGACCTGCACGGTGCACGACGACGGTCGCGTCACCGACTGCGCGGCGGGCGCTGCGGGCGATCTCTTCCTCCATCCGAGCGGCGTCGCGTTCGTCGCGGAGGTGCGCCGATGATCACCGTCGGAAGAGTTCCGCGGCGGCTCGCCGCGACCAGCATGCTCGTGGTGGCGACCTTCACGTTCGCGACGCCGGCGTTTGCCGGCATCGACACGGTCGTCCAGTTCACCAACCTCTCGCCGTACACCGCGACCGTCAGCTTCTCGCCGGGCGACAGCGAGTGCTGGTACGACGACGCACCAACGGACAGCCGCATCGCCGAGTACTTCGAGCACTATCGGAACGACGCGGTGTCGAGCGCCGGCTATCGCGGCTTCCTCGAGTCGTTCAAGGCGGCGACCGGCGTCACGGACTTCGCCGCGGTTCCGACGCAGCCGATGCGCGACGCGCACGCGAGCCTCGCACCGGCGGTCGTCGGCGAGAAGGCCGCGCGAGCGCTCTTCGTCGGCGAGACCTCCGCGTCGCTCTTCGACGGCTGCAAGCTCGCGACCTCGCGGCGCGGCTTCGACCTCGTGCTGACGGACGAGTCGCAGCAGGTGCTGAGCCACCAGCACTTCGTGCTCGTCGATCCGCCCGACGATCGCTGGAGCCTGCGCCAGTCTCTGGTCGGCGCCGGCAAGGAGACCAGCATCCAGCTCGGCGCGGGCGGCCACGGCGACCCGCTCGAGATCGCGTTCACGGCGGGCGCGGCGATTCTCACGGTGGTGACGATCGGCGCGGGCGTCGAGCTGATCCTGGCGCGTGCGGCGGTGCGCGCCGCGGTGGCGGAGCTCGCCGCCGAGGAGGCGTTCTGGTCGGAGCTGCTCGAGTACGCGCCGCGCGCGCTATCGTCGACGTGGCGCCAGATGTTCTCCTACGCGCTGCGCGGCGGGCTGCGCGTCGGTCAGCAGGGCGTCGCCGAGGTCTACAGGCGGAACATCGCGACCGGCCTCGTCGCGCGGATCCTCTACGCGGCGATGATCGAGGGCTCGGTGGTGATCTACGAGCGGCTCGAGAACGGGACGGAGTCCGTGCCGTTGCCGAAGGGCTCGAAGCTCGACGCCGAGAGCGCCGGGATCGACTTCTCGTCGCCGTCGCTGCTGGCGAACTCGGGACTGCCGGAGGAGCGCTCGATCTGCGTCTACCAGACGAGCACGCTCGGCATCACCGAGTGCCGCGTGGTCGGCATCGACCTGACGATCATGCCCGACGGCTCGGTGGTCTTCATGCCGCTGCCGTCGGTGGGGAGCGGCGGCTGACGCGCGGTGCGCACGAGCGCCCGGCGCACTGAACGCCGGGCGCTCGTCGCTCGCTCTAGGACTGCAGCAGCTGCTGCTTCAGCTCGCGCTTCAGGATCTTGCCCGCCGGATTGCGCGGTAGCGGATCCGGGTAGAACCAGATCTTGACGGGAACCTTGAACGCCGCGAGCCGCTGCGCGACGTGCTGCTTGAGCTCCTCCTCGGTGACGACCGCGCCCGGCGCCGTGTGCACCACCGCGCCGACCTCCTCGCCGAGGACGTCGTGCGGGATGCCGATCACCGCGGCGTCGGTGACCGCGGGGTGCTCGTAGAGCGCGGACTCGACCTCGTACGACGAGATGTTCTCGCCGCCGCGGATCAGCAGGTCCTTCGCGCGATCGACGAGGTAGACGAAGCCCTCCTCGTCGAGGCGCGCGAGGTCGCCGGTGTGCAGCCAGCCGTCGCTGAACGACGCCGCGGTCTCCTCGGGCTTGTTGAAGTAGCCGCGCACGACGTTCGGACCCTTGATCCACAGCTCGCCGACCTCGCCGATCGGCAGCTCGCGTCCCTCCGGGTCGACGACCTTCACGTCGCACACCGGGATCGGCACGCCGACGCTGTCGGGGTGGCGCAGGTAGTCGACGCCGACGTTCATCGTCGTCACCGACGAGGTCTCGGTGAGGCCGTAGCCGTTGCTCGGCGTGCGGCCGGGGAAGAGCTCGTCGATCTTGCGCACGAGCTCGGGCGCCGCCGGCGCGCCGCCGTAGCCGATGCCGCGCAGGCTCGAGAGGTCGCGCTTGCCGAAGTCCGGGTGCTCGATCACCTGCCAGACCATCGCCGGCACGCCGCCGAAGTTGGTCACCCGCTCGCGCTCGATGAGCTCGAGCGCGCGGCCCGCGTCCCACTTGTGCATCAGCACGAGGCGGTTCCCTGCGGCGAGGTTGGCGACCAGGATCGAGTGGCAGCCGGTCGCGTGGAAGAACGGCACCGAGACGAGGTGCACACTCTGCGCGCCCGGCTCCGACGGCTGCTGCGGCGTGCCGCTGCGCAGCGCGCCGCGGGTCACGACGAAGGCGAGGCTCAGCAGGTTGCCGCAGATGTTGCGGTGGGTGCCGAGCACGCCCTTCGGAAAGCCGGTCGTGCCCGACGTGTAGAAGATGGTCGCGTCGTCGTCGGGGTCGATCGCGACCTCGGGGAGCTCGACGTTCGCCGGCACCTCACCGATCACGTCCGCGAAGTGCAGCGCGCCGCCGGGCGGCGTCGCGCGCTCGTCGCGCACCACGACGACCTGCAGCCCCGGGAGCGACGGTAGCTCGCTCTCGAGGCGGTCGAGGCGCTCGGCGTCGGCGAACAGCACCTTGGAGCCCGAGTCGCGGAGCCCGTAGGCGAGCTCGGGGCCGGTCCACCAGGCGTTGAGCGGCACGACGATCGCGCCCGCCGCCGACGCGGCCCAGAAGGCGACGCTCCACTCCGGGAAGTTGCGCATCGCGATCGCGACGCGGTCGCCCTTCTCGATCCCGAAGCGCGAGCGCAGCAGGTGCGCGACGTGCGCGACCGTGCGGAAGTGGCGGTCGTACGTCCAGCGCTCGTCCTCGTAGACGAACAGCGTCTTGTCGCCGTGCGCCTTCGTCCCCGCGAGGATCGCGGGCAGCGAGGGCGGAGCGTTCTTCCAGACGCGGGTGGGAATGCCGCGGATCGTGCGCTCCTCCATCTCGAACGGAGCGCCCGGCGCGGTCAGCATCGCATGAACTTCGGCGATGGATGGTGCGGACATGGAGCGGGGTACCTCTATGCTGCGCGTGCGCCGCCCGGCGTGAACGCGACCGGCAGGCGCTTGATGCCGTTGATGAACGCGGACAGGAGCTGCTCCGGAGCGCCGGTGCTGTGGATGTCCGGCAGGCGGCGGAACAGCTCGCGGAACATGATCGTGATCTCGCGGCGCGCGAGGTGCGCGCCGAGGCAGAAGTGCGGACCGGGCCCGCCGAAGCCGACGTGCGGGTTCGGGTTGCGGCGCACGTCGAAGCGGAAGGGATCCTCGAACACGTCCTCGTCCCGGTTCGCCGACGCGTAGTACAGGATCACCTTGTCGCCGGTGTCGAGCTTCTGCCCGGAGAGCTCGACCGGCTGCGTCACCGTGCGACGCATGAAGATCACCGGCGACGCCCAGCGCACGATCTCCTCGACCGCCGTCGGCGCCACGGCGTCGAAGTTCTCGCGCCAGATGCGCGCCTGGTCGGGATTGCGCTCGAGCGCGACGAAGCCGTGGCTGATCGCGGTGCGCGTGGTCTCGTTGCCCGCGACCGCGAGCAGGATGAAGAAGGACGCGATCTCGTCGTCGGAGAGGCGCTCGCCGTCGATCGAGGTGTTGACCAGCGCCGAGGTCAGGTCCTCGCCCGGGTGCTTGACGCGGTGCTGCGCGAGATCGCGCAGCAGCTCCGCGAGCGCCGCGCCCGCCTCCATGAAGACCTGGATCGGGTTCGAGCCGGGGGGGACGTACTCCGGGTCGCCGCCCGAGAGGATGATGTTCGACTTCTCGAAGACCAGCTGATGCTGGCTCTCCGGAATGCCCATCATGTTGCAGATGATGATGAGCGGCATCGGCGCGGCGATCTCGCTGACGAACTCGGCCTCGCCCTTGTCGATGACGCGGTCGAGCACCTGCTGCGTCACGCGCTCGACGTCGTCCATCACCGCCTGCACCATGCGCGGCGTGAAGCGCCGCGACACGATGCCGCGCAGGCGCTGGTGGCGCGGGTCGTCGAGGTTGATCATCGAGCCGAAGAACTCGTTCATCTCGGGCGGCATGTCGGGGATCGACGTCGCGCCCTGACCCGAGCAGAAGACCTCGGGACGTCGGCTGATCTCGAGGATGTCGTGGTGCTTGGTGATCGCCCAGTAGCCGCGACCCTTCGGCACGAACGGGATCTCGGGCTCCTCGAAGAAGGCGATCGGACGCTCGCGGCGCAGCGTCGCGAACGCGGCCTCACGCCGCTCCCACGGCGCCGCCCAGAACTCGGGCGTCGACAGATTGATCTCCTCGAGGGGGTACGGCTCGATGGTGGTGCTCACGTCGTCCTCTCCGGTGGTCAGATCGGCAGATTGCCGGTCGCCGCGCGCGTGCTCTTGTCCTTCTTGTAGGCGGCGATGGTTCGCTGCGCGATGCGCATCTGGTGCACCTCGTCGGCGCCGTCCGCGAAGCGTGCCCAGCGCGCGTGCTGGTACATGTGGGCGAGCGGGGTGTCGGTCGAGTAGCCGAGCGCGCCGTGCACCTGGATCGCGCGGTCGATGATGCGGTTCAGCGCGTTGGCGACGAAGTGCTTCGCCATCGACACCTCGGAGACGAAGTCCTCGCCGCGATCGATCTTGTACGCCGCGTGCAGCACCATGAGCTTCGCCTGGTAGAGCTCCATGGTGGAGTCGGCGATCATCCACTGAATTCCTTGCTTGTCGGCGAGCAGCGAGCCGTGCGCGAAGCGGTTCAGCGAGCGGTCGACCATCATGTCGAGCGCCATCTCCGCCTGCGCGATCCAGCGCATGCAGTGCGCGAGCCGCGCAGGACCCAGGCGGTACTGGCCGAGGCGATGCCCCTGGCCGCGTCCGCCGAGGATGTTCTTCGCCGGGACGCGCAGGTTCTCGATGAGGATCTCGGAGTGCCCGGTCGCGCCGTGCATGGTCTCGACCTCGCGCACGCGCGTCCAGCCCTCCGACGGGATGTCGACGATGAAGGCGGTGTTGCCCGCCTGCGGCGGATCGGGGTTTTCCTCGGTGCGCGCGATCAGGATCGCGAAGCTCGCGCGGCGCGCGTTCGAGATGAACCACTTGTGCCCGTTGATCACCCAGTAGTCGCCCTCGCGCACGGCGCGGGTCTGGATGAGCGTCGGGTCGGAGCCCGCGACCTCGGGCTCGGTCATCGCGAAGCAGCTCATCACCCGGCCCTCGCAGAGCGGGCGCAGGTACTTCTCCTTCTGCTCGTCCGTGCCCCAATGCAGCAGCGTGTGCATGTTGCCCTCGTCGGGCGCCTGACAGTTCAGCACCCAGGGGCCGTACGAGCTCTTCGCGGCTTCGGCCTGCACCATCGCGAGCTGCACGTGGCCGAGCCCCATGCCGCCCCATTCCTTGGGCATGTGCGGCAGCCAGAGGCCGGCGGCCTTCGCCTCCTCGCGCATGCCGAGCAGGATCTTGATGTACTCCGCGCGCTCGATGTCGTCGCGGTTGCCGATCTTCGCTTCGCCCGGCTTGACGACGCGCTCGATGAAGTCGCGCACGCGCAGCCGGAGCTGCTCGAGCTCGGGGGACAGAGTGAAATCGATCGCCATGGCTCCTCCAGCGATGCGTTGCGTCAGCGGGGCGGGAAGGTCGCGACGAGCTCTGCGAGACGCTCGTGCGCGCCCGTGAGAATCGGGGTGCCGTCGCCGACGAGCAGGGTGTCGAAATCGAGTGCGAGCAGCGTCTCGACGCTGCGCCGCAGCCGCTGCGGGTCGTCCATCACCTTGTCGCGCAGCAGCGAGCAGTGCCCCGGCGGGTTGCCGATCACCGCGTCGCCGACGAACAGGATGCGCCGCTCCGGCCAGTGCAGCGCGACCTCGCCGGGCGACTTGCCGGGTACAGCGACGACCACGAGCGGCCCGAAGCGCATGCCGGCGTGCAGCTCGTCGTCGATCTCCGCGCCCTGGCTGCGCGCGTACGCGGCGTCGTCGGGATGGATTGCGGTGCGCGCGCCGGTCGCGCGGCGCACGTCGTTCGCGGCGCGGACGTGGTTGCGGTTGGTGAGCAGGATGTGCCGTACGCCGCGGCGCGTAATCTCGGCGGCGTCGTCCGGCTCGAGGGCGACCGGGTCGATGCAGAGGTTGCCGCTCGCGTCGTGGACCAGGTAGCCGTTGAAATCGTAGCCGTGCGGCTCCGAGAGCCGTGACCACGTGGACACGCCGCTGACGATCTCCCGCATGTGCCCGCTCCCGGGTGAAATCACCAAACGGCCACGCGCAGTGCAAACCCGCATCTGCGTGGTGCCGTTTGCGTGCGAACGGTCGCGGACGTAGACGGGACGGCCTTGTCCGCGAAGCCGCAGAGCACCGTTGCGTCCACGCCACCGTCGCCCGGCTTCCTCGGCGAGTCGTGGCGCGCGTGGCTCGCACTCGCCGTCGGCGTGCTCGCCGTCAGCGCGCACTCGGCGCTGTCGCTCGGCATGTCGCCGCTCTTGAAGCCGATCACCGACGACCTCGGCTGGACGCGCACGCAGTACGCGACCGCGATGAACTTCCGGATGGTTCTGCTGATGGCGGTCGCACCCTTCGCGGGACAGCTCGTCGACCGCTTCGGCGCGCGCGTCGTGCTGGCCCTGGGCGCGCTCGCGATGGGCCTCGGCACGCTGGCGTTCGCGTCCGTGCAGTCGCTCGGCGAGCTCTACCTGATCAGCCTGCTGATCGGACCCGGGCAGGCGTGCATCGGATCCGTTGCCGGCTCGGCGCTCGTGCTGCGCATGTTCCAGCGCCGACGCGGCGTCGCGATCGGCGTGCTCAACGGCGGCGACAACCTGATCACGAGCGGCGTGCACGTCACCACGGCGGCGCTGCTCGTCGAGGTCGGCTGGCGCGGCGCGCTGAGCGCGCTCGGCGCCGGATACTTGACGCTCGGCGCGCTGATCTACCTCGTGCTGCGCGCCGACGAGGGCGGCGGCCAGACGCGCAGCGCGCGGGCCGGGCAGGGCGGCTCCGACCGGCCTGCCGAGCGGGCGGCGGGCGCGCGACGACCCGCGTCGGACGGCGCGCGGCTGCGCGACCTGCCGTGGTCGACGCCGGCGCTCTGGCTGCTGATCGTGACCTACGTGCTGGTCTACGCCTTCATCACCTCGGTCGGCATCCACTTCCCGGCCTTCCAGCGCGACCTCGGGCGCAGCCCGGAGGTCGCGGCCTGGATCTACGGTCTGAGCACGATGGTCGGCGCCTTCGGCTCGGTCGCGTGCGGCTGGTTCACCGAGCGCTGGTCGGCGCGCACGGCGCTCGTCCTGACCGTCGCCGGGCTCGCCGCGACGTCGGTGGTGCTGTGGCTGCCGGTCGGGACCACGACCTACTACGGCTGGGCCGTCGTCTATGGTGTGATGAACGCGAGCGCGGTCGCGCTGCTCGCGCTGGTGCTGAACGAGCTCTTCGGCGCGGTGCAGATCGGCCGCTTGATGGGCGTCGCCATGGTGTTCTGCATGGCCGGCACGATCGCCGGGAACCACTTCTCGGCGGCGATGTTCGACGCCCTCGGTGGCTACACCGAGGTGTGGCGCGTCTACACCGTCGCGATGCTGATCGCGCTCGTGCCGGCGCTCGCGCTCTGGCGCGTCGGACGGGTCGCGAGGCGCTCCGCGTTGCAAGGGCCGTGAAGAATTGCTTCTTTGACCTGCATGTCGTCGAAGGTCGTGCCGCTGTCCGGGGCGTCTCTCGACGACGCCGTCCTCGACGAGGTCCGCGCCGAGCGTGAGGACTCGCTGAGCGGCCCGGACAGCCCCGAAGGACGCGAGATGGGTCGCGCGGTCGGTGCCAACGTCGCGGCGCTGCGCAGCGAGCGCGGCATCGACCTCGAGACGATGGCCGCGCGCAGCGGCATCCGGACCGACCTGCTGCAGGCGCTCGAAGCGGGGCAGGCGGTGCCGAGCCTGCGCGCCGTCTGGCACCTCGCGACCGCGCTCGAGGTCCCGTTCGGCAAGCTGCTCGCGAACACGATGTTCTCGAACGTCGGCGATCCCGACTTCCGCGTGCAGCGTCACGACCGCGGCCGCGTGATCGCGTCGGCGGACAATCGCTTCCGCTCGCGCGTGCTGTTCCTCGAGGGCGATCCGCGTGCGCCCGAGGTCTACGAGCTCACGCTCGAGCCAGGCTGCTTCGAGGCGGCGGAGGCGCACGCGCGCGACACCTTCGAGCACCTCACGGTCATCCGCGGCGAGCTCGTCGTGCGCTCGGGCGACTCCGAGGCGCGCTTGAAGGCGGGCGACACGCTGTTCTTCCGCGCCGACGTGGCGCACAGCTACGAGAACCCCGGCTCCGAGCCGACGCTCGCGCACCTCGTGATGAGCTACGCGGGCATCTCCTGACGAGGATCGTATCGTGGATCTGGCCTCGACCGATCGTCTGCTGACCACCACGCGCTCGGTGCGCAAGCGCCTCGACTTCTCGCGCCCGGTCGAGCGCTCGGTGATCGAGCGCTGCATCGAGATCGCGCTGCAGGCGCCGACCGGCGGCAACATGCAGGACTGGCACTTCGTCGTGGTGACCGACGCGGCGAAGCGGCAGGCGCTCGCGGACCTCTACCGCAAGGGCTGGGAGTTCTACCTCAAGCTCGAGCGCCCGCCGATGGCGGAGGACGATCCGCGCACGCAGCAGCTGCCGCGCATCGTCGATTCCGCGCAGTACTTGACGGATCACTTCCACGAAGCGCCGGTGATGATCATCCCGTGCATCGGCGGACGCGTGGAGAACATGGGCGTGTTCGCCCAGGCCTCGACCTACGGCTCGATCCTGCCGGCGGTGTGGTCGCTGATGCTCGCGCTGCGCAGCCGCGGCATCGGCAGCGCGTGGACCACGATCCACCTGCTGCACGAGAAGGAAGCGGCGCAGCTCCTCGGCATCCCGGACCACGTCACGCAGGTCGCGCTGCTGCCGGTCGCGTACTTCAAGGGCACGGACTTCAAGCCCGCGAAGCGCCTGCCGGTGAGCAAGGTGACGCACTGGGACGGCTGGTGAGCGCCGTCCCCGCGCGCGGCGCCGTCGGATCCCTCAGCGCTGCCGGATGACCTCGTTCTCGTGCGCGAGCCAGAGCGGCGAGCGCGCGAGGTCGATGAAGCGCTTCTCGTCCTCGAGCAGCTCGAGCGAGGCGGCGCGACCTTCTTCGGTGGCCGTCGCGGCGGCGAGGTCCTCGGCGCTGCGCCACCACAGCTCGGCGATGCCGTCGTAGCCCTCGGGGCCGCCGCGCGACGCGCGCAGCGCCTCGTTCAGCGGGTCGGACGCCGGCAGGGAGTGCAGCTGCACGTAGCGCTGGATGCGCAGCGTCTCGGCGTGACGCCGGACGAGCGGCGCGTGCGTCTCGCGCCAGTAGCGCTGGAACTCCTCGCGGGTGAGGTGCGGCAGCCGCGTCAGGCAGAAGACCAGCTTCAGCATCGCGCTCCTCTCTCGCCGCCGCTCACGACACGGCGGGGTCGGGCTTCTCCGGGTCGATGCCGAACTCGACGATCGCGTCCTGCACGCGCTGCGGCTCGATCTCCTCGCGCCGCGCGAGCTCGTGCAGGGCGGCGACGCAGATCGACTCCGCGTCGACCTCGAAGAAGCGCCGCAGATCCTCGCGCGCGTCGCTGCGGCCGAAGCCGTCGGTGCCGAGCGCGTGCAGACCGTCCGGCACGTACGGCGTGAGGGTCAGCGGCAGCGTCTTGACGTAGTCGCTCACCGCGATGACCGGCCACGGCTCGGCTTCGAGCACCTGACGAACGTAGGGGACGCGCGGCGTCTCGAGCGGGTGCAGCATGTTCCAGCGCTCGACCGCGAGCGCGTCGCGGCGCAGCTCGTTGTAGCTGGTGACGCTCCAGACGTCGGCGGCGACGCCGCGCGCGGCGAGCAGCTCCTGCGCGCGCAGCGCCTCGGGTAGGATCGAGCCGCTGCCGAAGAGGTGCACGCGCAGCGGCGCGTCGACGCTCGCCGGTCGCAGCTTGTAGAGGCCCCGCAGGATGCCTTCCTCGACGCCTTCCGGCATCGGCAGCTGCTCGTACGCCTCGTTGTAGACCGTCAAGTAGTAGAAGATGTCCTCGCCGTCGACGTACATCCGTCGGATGCCGTCCTCGACGATGACCGCGATCTCGTAGGCGTAGGCCGGGTCGTAGGCCCGGACCGTCGGCACCGAGCTCGCGAGCACGTGGCTGTGGCCGTCCTGGTGCTGCAGGCCTTCGCCGGCGAGCGTCGTGCGGCCGGCCGTCGCGCCGATCAGGAAGCCCCTTCCGCGGGCGTCGGCGTTCAGCCAGATCAGGTCGCCGATCCGCTGGAAGCCGAACATCGAGTAGAAGAAGAAGAACGGGATGGTGTTGACGCCGTGCGCGGCGTAGGCGGTCGCCGCCGCGACGAACGACGCCATCGAGCCCGCCTCGGTGATGCCCTCCTCGAGGAGCTGCCCGTCCTGGGCTTCGCGGTAGAAGGCGACGACGTCGGAGTCGACCGGCTCGTAGATCTGTCCCTGCGACGAGTAGATGCCGAACTTGCGGAACAGCGCGTCCATGCCGAACGTGCGCGCCTCGTCCGGCACGATCGGCACGACGAGCCGGCCGATCGTCGGATCGCTCATCAACCGGCGCAGCATCGCGACCGTGACCTGCGTGGTCGCGACGTCGCGACCGCTCGCCTCGGTGCGGAACTCGTCGAAGATCTCGCGCGGCACCTTCGGCAGCGGGTGCGCGCGCACGATGCGCCTCGGCACCGGGCCGCCGAGCGCCGCGCGACGCTCCTGCAGGTAGCGGATCTCCTCGGTGTCGTCGGCCGGGCGGTAGAAGGGCACCTCCTCGAGGTCCCGGTCGCTGATCGGGATGCCGAGGCGGTCGCGGAAGTCGCGCAGCTCGGTGCCCTTGAGCTTCTTTGCTTGATGGCTGAAGTTGCGGCCTTCGCCGGCGGCGCCGAGGCCGTAGCCCTTGATGGTCTTGGCGAGGACCACGGTGGGCGCGCCGTTGTACTCCACGGCCCGGGCGTAGGCGGCGTAGACCTTCTCCGGGTCGTGGCCGCCGCGGCGCATGCGCTGCAGCTTCGCGTCGGTGACGTTCTCGACGAGCTTCAGCAGCTCGGGGTACTTCCCGAAGAAGTCCTTGCGGATGTAGTCGCCCGACGAGACGCTGTACTTCTGGTATTGACCGTCGGGCACCTCGCCCATGCGGCGCACGAGCAGGCCGGTCTCGTCGCGCTCGAGCAGCGGATCCCAGTCGTCGCCCCAGATGACCTTGATGACGTTCCAGCCGGCGCCGCGGAACGCGGCCTCGAGCTCCTGGATGATCTTGCCGTTGCCGCGCACCGGACCGTCGAGGCGCTGCAGGTTGCAGTTGACGACCCAGATCAGGTTGTCGAGCCGCTCGCGGGAGGCGAGGGTGATCGCGCCCATGCTCTCGGGCTCGTCCATCTCGCCGTCGCCGAGGAACGCCCACACGCGGCTGCGCGAGGTGTCGGCGAGGCCGCGCGCGTGCAGGTAGCGGTTGAAGCGCGCCTGGTAGATCGAGCAGATCGCCGAGAGCCCCATCGAGACGGTCGGGAACTCCCAGAAGTCCGGCATCAGCCAGGGGTGCGGGTAGGAGCTGAGTCCGCCGCCGGGGGCGAGCTCACGGCGGAAGTTGTCGAGCTGGCGCAGCGAGATGCGTCCCTCGAGAAACGCGCGCGCGTAGACGCCGGGCGCCGAGTGACCCTGCAGGTAGACGAAGTCGCCCGGCCCGTCCTCGGTGTGGGCGCGGAAGAAGTGGTTGAAGCCGACCTCGAGCAGCGTCGAGAGCGACGCGTAGGTCGAGATGTGTCCGCCGATGCCGCCCGAGTGCCGGTTGGCGCGGACGACCATCGCCATCGCGTTCCAGCGGATCTGGTTCTTGATGCGCCGCTCGAGGTCGCGGTCGCCGGGGTAGACCGGCTGCTCGTCGAGCGGGATCGTGTTGACGTACGGCGTGTTGGCGGTGAACGGCGTGATGATGCCGTGCCGCTGGCCGTACTCGATCATCCGCGAGAGCAGCAGCCGCGCGCGGTCCTCGCCCTCGCCACGAATGACCTGCGCGAAGGACTTGAGCCACGCGTCGGTCTCGGGTGGGTCCACGTCACGCTGCGGAGCGATGTCCATGCGTGGCAGGCTACCACGTTGGCCACGCGGTAGAAATTTCGTGCCGCGTGGCCCGCGCGATTCGTGGCTGGCGTCAAGCCGGGGTCAGAGCCCGGCGTTTGCGTCCGTCAGAAGCCGGCGTTCGGATCGACGACGACGTCCTTCTTCGTGCGCGGCGTGATGTACTTGCCGGTGATCATGTCCTTGTAGCCCATGCCCGGACCGATCATCGGGTAGACGTGCGCCGTCTGGTCGGTGATGACCTCGAGGAACGCGGGGCCGTCGAAGGAGACGAACTCCTCGAGCGCCTTGCGCAGATCCTCGCGCTTGGTCACGCGACGGGCGAAGCCGAAGCCGTCCGCCTCCGCAGCGCGCACGAAGTCCTTCTTGTGCAGCGTCTTGTCGGAGCCCGAGTAGCGGTTGGCGTAGAACAGGTCCTGCCACTGGCGGACCATGCCGTCGCCGTAGTTGTTCAGCAGCAGGACCTTCACCGGGATGTCGTAGGTGGTGAGGGTCTCGAGCTCGCCGAGGTTCATGCGGATCGAGCCGTCGCCGTCGACGTCGATCACCAGCTTGCCCGGGTTCGCGAGCTGGGCGCCGATCGCGGCCGGCAGGCCGAAGCCCATCGTGCCCATGCTGCCCGAGGTCAGGAAGTGCCGCGGGTGGCGGAAGTCGAGGTACTGCGCCGCCCACATCTGGTGCTGGCCGACGCCGGTCGCGACGATCGCCTCGCCGCCGGTGATCTCGTTGAGGAGCGAGAGCACCTCTTCGGACTGAATCTGCGGCGACTCGCGGTTGTAGTTCAGCGGATGCGCCTTGCGCAGCCCGTCGACGTAGGCGAACCAGCGCGAGAAGTCCTTGCGGAAGTTCTTGCCCGCGCGCGTCAGCTGCGCGAGCCCGCGCTTCGCATCGCAGACGTACGCCCAGTCGACGCCCTTCACCTTGCCGATCTCGGACGCGTCGATGTCGAGGTGCGCGATCTTCGCGTTCGGCGCGAACTCCTTGACCTTGCCGGCGACGCGGTCGTCGAAGCGCGCGCCGACGGCGAACAGGAAGTCGCAGTCCTCGACCGCGTAGTTCGCGTAGGCCGTGCCGTGCATGCCGAGCATGTGCAGCGACAGCTCGTCCTTGGTGTCGATCGCGCCGATGCCGAGCAGCGTCGTCACGACCGGGATGCGGAAGCGCTGCGCGAAGGCGCGCAGCTCGGCGGCGGCCTCGGCGTTGATGACGCCGCCGCCCGCATAGATCAGCGGGCGCTCGCTCTCGCCGAGCAGCCTGTAGAAGTCCTTCGCCAGGCTCTCGGGGAGCGTCGCGCGACGCAGCAGGCGCTGCCGCTCGTCGTAGCCGCGCAGGTGGAGCAGGCCGGAGCCGCGGAACGTGCCCTGGCTGAGCTGCACGTCACGCGGGACGTCGATGACGACCGGACCGGGGCGGCCGCTGCGCGCGAGCTCGAACGCCGTGCGCACCGTCGCCTCGATCTTGGTCTCGTCGGTGACCAGGAAGACGTGCTTCGCGCAGGCCGACATGATGTTGAACACCGGCGCTTCCTGGAACGCGTCGGTGCCCATCGCGGCGCGCGGCACCTGACCGCAGATCAGAACGACCGGCACCGAGTCGGCGTGGCAGTCGCGGATCGGCGTCACCGAGTTGGTCGCGCCGGGACCCGAGGTGACGATGAACACGCCGACCTTGCCGCTCGCGCGCGCGTAGCCCGCCGCCATGAAGCCCGCACCCTGCTCGGTGGCGGGGACGATGAGGCGGATCTCCTCGTCCTTCGGCCGGCTCGCGTTGTGCCGGAAGATCGCGTCGTAGGTCGGGAGGATCGCTCCGCCGCTGTAGCCGAATACCGTGTTTACGCCCTCGTCCGCGAGTACCTGGACGATCATGTCCGCGCCGGTCATGGTGGTCCCGGCGAGAGGATGTCTCTCGGGCGTCTTGGGCTCGGGCAGGCTCGGCATCTTCGATCTCCGCCCCCGTTTGGGGTCCGCGACGGCGCGCACGCGCGCTCGTCAGTGCCCCTCGGATGGGCCTCCTTCAGGCGTACCGTCCCGGTACGCGTTGTCGTTTTTCGCTAGCACCGTGCGGGTTTGCGCGCCAGATGCCCGTTGTCACGGACGTGGTGGAATCGCCGTCGGAGGTCACTTGCGGCGGAGGCATGCCTCGTCGAGGATCCCGCCATGGCCGCCGCCGACGACGAAGCGTGGATGGAGATCGCCCTCGACGAGGCGCGACGTGCCTCGGACGCGGACGAGGTGCCGGTCGGCGCCGTGGTGGTGCTCGAGGGGCGCGAG
Source organism: Candidatus Binatia bacterium (assembly GCA_036563615.1). Taxonomy (NCBI): domain Bacteria; phylum Candidatus Binatota; class Binatia (SeqCode); species Binatia bacterium. The sequence goes on along the minus strand of DATCMB010000004.1, from coordinate 777 downwards.
CTCGCGCGCGCCCACAACGCGCCGATCACGCTGTGCGACCCGACGGCGCACGCCGAGGTCCTCGCCCTGCGCGCCGCCGCGCGTGCGGTCGGCGCGTACCGTCTGCCGGGAGCCGTGCTCTACGCGACGGTCGAGCCGTGCGCGATGTGTCTCGGTGCCGCGCTGCACGCGCGCGTCGAGCGGATCGTGTACGGCGCGGCCGATCCGAAGGGCGGGGCGGCCGGCTCGGTCGTCGATCTCAGCGACGTCGCCGCGTTCAACCACCGCGTCGCGGTCACCGGCGGCGTCCTCGCCGAGCGCTCGGCGAAGCTGCTGCGCGACTTCTTCGCCGCACGTCGTCCGAGGTCCGCTCGGCGCGCCACGTCGGCCGCGCCGGTTGCGGCTGCAGCCGACGAAGGTTAGACGTGCGCGGTCCGGGGGAGAGGTGGCCGAGTCCGGTTGAAGGCGCACGACTCGAAATCGTGTGTGCCCCAAAAGGGCACCGTGGGTTCAAATCCCACCCTCTCCGCTCCACTCCCGGCCGAGGACGCAAGGTCCCGGTGCTTGACGCCGGTCCGCGGTCCATCGGAGGCTTCGCCCAACCGGCGGAGTCCACTGCACGCGCAGCGCGCGCAGTGCACCCGTCGAGCCCAAGGGCGACAGCGAGGAGGGAGGGCTTTGCCCGACCGACGAGGCCCATCGGAGGAGCGCAGGTGAACGCGCGCAGCGCGGTCACCGAGCACCGCACGGGGGCGAAATTGCTGCGAGGAGGGAGGGCTTTGCCCGACCGACGAGGCC